>NZ_SCOT01000021.1 GCF_005502465.1 Sphingopyxis sp. L1A2A | reverse complement strand
CCCCTCGAAAGCGCGCCGGGCCATTTTGCATCCCCATCCAGAGAGGTTTGAAAAAATGACGAGTTTCCGCGCAATCATTCTCGCCGTTTTGGCAAGTGTCGCCGTTACCGGCTGCAACACCGTCAAGGGTGCCGGTCGCGATATCGAATCGGTTGGCCAGGCTGGCAGCGACGCCATCGACTGACGGGCTTAAATCACTTACCCTAAGCCTCTTCGAGAGGCTCGACAGGCGCCTTTTCGGCGCCTGTTTTGCGTCGGCGCTGGGTAAACCAGATCGCGAACAGCGACAGCTCGTAAAGCAGGATCAGCGGGATCGCGAGCAGGAACTGGCTGAGGATGTCGGGCGGTGTCGCGACGGCCGCGATCGCGAAAGCCGCAACGATCATGTACCGGCGCGCCCCGACCAGCTGATCGCGCGTGACGATGCCCGACCGTTCAAGCAGCATCAGCAAAATCGGCAGCAGGAAACAGACACCGAAGGCCATGATGAACTGCATGATGAAGCTGAGGTAATTGGCGACCGACGGCAGCGCCTCCTGCTCGATACCGCCCATATCACCCTGAAAGCCGAGCAGGAATTTCAGCGCGACAGGTATGGTAACGAAATAGGCGAGGCACGCCCCCGCTGTGAACAGGATGGGGGTGGCCAAAATAAACGGCAGCAGCGCCCGTTTTTCCTTGCGATACAGGCCGGGTGCGACGAATTTCCACAGCTGGTTCGCGATCACCGGGAACGCGATCATCATCGATGCGAACAATGCGACCTTGATCTGGACAAAGAACGCCTCGAACAGCTGGGTATAGATGATCTTGCCCTGCCCCGCCGCGACGAGCGGCTGGACCAGGATGCTGAAAATCGGTTCGGCAAAATACAGGCAGACGCCAAAAGCGAGCCCGATCGCGACCAGCGATTTCAGCAACCGCGAACGCAGTTCGATCAGATGATCGAGCAGCGGCATCTTGCCGCCGGCGCCATCGTCGTCACTGGCGGTGATCGGCGCTTCGGCGGTCATGGCAGTGGTCCGTCGCGCGGCGGCACGGCATGCGTTTCGGGCGGCGTCGCTGCTGCGGCCTGATCCGCGCTATCGGTATCCGCGGCCTGCTCGTCGGACTTGGCGGGCGCGCCGACGGCAGGCGCGGGCCCGGACGGCGGCGCGTTGATATCGTCGATGCGCGGAAATTCGCGCATGATCGCGTCATTTTGTTCGCGCCATTGCTTTTCAAGCTCTTCCAGTTCGGCCTCGCGCATCATGGTGTCGAGCCCGGAGCGGAAATGGCGCGCCATGCCGCGCGCCTTGCCCATCCATTTACCGACGAAACGCATCGCCTTTGGCAAATCCTTGGGGCCGATAACCACCAGAGCCACCACAATGACGAGCAACAGCTCGGTGGGCGCAACGTCGAACATGACCTAAAACTTCCCCCGCGCGCCGGACAGGATCAGAGCTTGTCGTGCTCGGCGGTCGGCGTCGACATCGGGGCACCATCGGGCGCACGCTGGCCTTCGATATGCTTCGGGGCGGTCGGCGGCGTGTCGTCTTCCGCCATGCCTTTCTTGAAACTTTTGATGCCTTTCGCGACATCGCCCATCATATCGGAAAACCGGCCCTTGCCGAACAGCAACAGGACGAGGATGCCGACGATCAGCCAATGCCAGATGCTGAAGCTACCCATGTCATAATCTCCTTGAGGCGCTTATCTAGGCCTCTTCACCGTCTTTTACTAGGTCCAGCTCGCCCATCGCGTCGTCAAAAGCGAGGTCGACCGGATCGAGCAGGCCCGCCGCGCGCAGATCGTCGATGCCCGGCAAATCCTTGCGGCTGCTAAGGCCGAAATGCTGCAAAAATGCGTCGGTCGTCTTGTATATCAGCGGTCGCCCCGGAACCTCGCGGCGCCCCGCCGGAGCGATCCACTCGGCCTCCATCAGCACGTCGAGCGTTCCCTTCGACGTCTGGACGCCGCGGATCGCCTCGATCTCGGCGCGGCTGACCGGCTCGTGATAGGCGACGATCGCCAGCACCTCGGCAGCGGCGCGCGACAGCTTGCGCGGATCGTCGCGTTCGCGGCGGAGCATGTGCGCGAGGTCGGCGGGGGTCTGGAAATGCCAATGGCCGCCGCGTTCGACCAGTTCGATGCCGCTGCCCGCGTGGCGCGCAGCAATCGCCTCGATAATCGTCCGCACTTGCCCCGGCGTCATTTCGTCGCCCAGCCGCCCCGCAACCTGGCGCGGGTCGAGCGGTGCGTCGCTGGCGAACAGCATCGCTTCGATCGCGCGTTCCAGATCGTCGATCATGCGGGTTGTTGTCCCATGGGGGCTGCCTTCAGATAGAGGGGTTCGAATGCCGCTTCCTGTTTCAGGTCGATGCGCCCCTGCCGCGCCAGTTCGAGCGCGGCGACAAAGCTCGACGCGATCGCCGAGCGGCGTAGCGGGCCGTGATAGTCGGGTGGCAGGAAATCGGCGAGCTCGGCCCAGTCGAGCTTGATCCCGATCATCCGCTGCAAATGGTGCAGCGCGGCGTCGAGGGTGATCACCGGGCGCCGCGACACCATGTGGACGACGGGCTCGCTGCGCAGCTTGACCTGGCCATAGGCCGACAGCAGGTCGTAAAGGCTGGCGTCCCAGCGGCGCAGTTTCACATCGCGCAGCCCTTCGGGCTTCGTGCGCAAGAACACGTCGCGGCCAATACGGTCGCGTGCGAGCAGCCGCGCCGCCGCTTCGCGCATCGCCGCCAGCCGCTGCAAGCGCAATTGCAGACGCAGCGCGAGTTCATCGGGCGACGGATCCTCCAGCGGATCCTTGGGGAGCAGCAGCGCCGATTTGAGATAGGCGAGCCACGCCGCCATCACCAGATAATCGGCCGCCACCTCGAGCTTCAGTTCGCGCGCTTCGGCGATGAAGGTCAGATATTGCTCGACCAGCGCGAGGATCGAAATCTGCTTGAGGTCAACCTTCTGGCTGCGCGCCAAGGCGAGCAGCAGGTCGAGCGGTCCTTCCCAGCTTTCGAGCGACAGTTGCAGCGCATCGTCGCGCTCTGGCGCCGCGGGTGCGAGTTCGAAATCGAGCGCCAGTTCGTCCATCGCCTAGCTTATGCGACCGCAAGCAGCGCGTCACGCTGGTCGACCAGCGTGGCAAAGGCGCGCTTGTCGCCAGCCCCCGCTATGCGATCCATCGCGCCCTCAAGGCGCGCGCGCGACACGGTGCTGATCGGGTCGAGCCGGTTCGCAATGCCGACCATGTCGTCCATCTTGCCCCAGCAATTGAGCGCGATATCGCAGCCAGCGGCCACCGCATCGGCAGCGCGCGACGGCACATCACCCGACAGGGCCTTCATGTCGAGATCGTCCGACATCAGCAGCCCGTGAAAACCGATCCGCTGACGGATCACGCTGTCGATGATGATCGGCGACAAGGTCGCGGGCCGGTCGGGATCCCACGCTTCGAAAATGACATGGCAGGTCATCGCCATCGCCGCGTCGCGCAACGCGGCAAAGGGCGCGAGATCGGTCTGCAAATCGCGGTCGGGCGCGGTGACCACCGGCAGTGCTTCGTGCGTATCGAGCAGCGCCCGGCCGTGGCCGGGGATATGTTTGACGATGCCGACGACGCCGCCGTCCTGCAGCCCGCTGAGGATCGCGCGGCCGAGCGCGGCGACGCGCATCGGCTCGCTGCCCAGCGCGCGGTCGCCGATGACGTCGCTGGCGCCGGGCTGGCGCACGTCGAGCAGCGGCAGGCAATCGACGTTGATCCCGACCTCGGCCAGCATCGCGGCGAGGGCCATCGCATTCAATCGCGCCGCTTCGATCGCGCTCGCCGGCGCCCGGTCATAGAGCGCATCGAAGGTCGCGCCGCTCGGGAACAGGGGCCATTCGGGCGACCTCATCCGGGCGACACGGCCGCCCTCCTGATCGATCAGGATCGGCACGTTGGCGCGCCCGTCGAGCGCGCGCAGTTCGTCGGTCAACCGCCGCAGCTGTTCGCGGTTTTCGATATTGCGCCCGAACAAGATATAGCCCGCAGGATCGCTGTCGCGAAAGAATGCGCGCTCGTCGCCAGTGAGGGTCAGTCCCGACATGCCGAAAATAGCGGGTATCATCGTATCACAAACTCCATCGGCCGCCGCCCCCCCATGCGGCTGCCACGCCATGCAACATGCCATAGCGGCGGGATTGTACCAACTGAGTCTGCGGCCAGACGGGCCGAATCAGCGAACGATGACGCAATTTTCACCTGCAACGCGCAATTTTCCGCACAAATTCGTAGCGTTAGCCGCCGTTCCCGCCGCCACGCGCAGGCGATAGACGGTGCTATCGCCGACTTTTGCTGGCGATACCGACTTGTTCAGGTCGGCCAGATAGGCAAATCGCTTTGACAGGTTCGCCCACGCCTTGGCCGCGGCGGCGTCGCTGCTGAACGCACCGAGCTGGATCATGGCTGACCCTGCCGCAGCCGCAGCCGGTGCAGCCTTGGGCGCCGCGTCGGGCGTCTTTGCGGCGGGCTTCGGCGGCGCCTTTGCCGCAGTGGGGGCCGGTGCGGGCTTGGCCTTGGCCTTTGCCGCCGCGGCCTTGTCCGCCGCCAGCTTGGCGGTCGCCGCCTCGCGCTCCTGCGGGGTCACCGCAGGCTCTTCGGGCATCCGCGTCGGATCGACCTTGCCAGCAGGCTCGGCACCTTCGCTGGCCGAGAAGCTGGCATCGCCCTCGCCTTCAAAGCTCTTGGCGCCGTCATTCTTCGGCGCGACCTTGTAATTGCCGTCCTGCGCCGCGATCAGCTCGCCCTTGCCGCGCGCGCCGCCATTCTGGACCCACCACAGGCCGCCCAGCACCGCGCCGATCAGCAGCAACCCGCCGAGCACCATGACAAGCAGGCGCGCGGGCGAAACCTCGCCATCTTCTTCGACCCCATCGGCGGCTTCGAGCCATGGCAGGCGATCTTCGCTTTCCAGCCCCAGCCCCGCTTCGCCCTGGTCGGTGTTCTTGTCCTCGGCCATCAGTTCATCTCCTCGAGCGCCTCTACCCCCATCAGGTGCAGCCCGTTGCGGATAACCTGCCCGATTCCGTCGGCCAAATAAAGGCGCGTCGCAGTCAATTCGGGGTCATTTGCCAAAATGACACGGGCGTCGGGGCGATCGTTACCGAGGTTCCACCAGGCGTGGAACGCGGCGGCGACGTCGCCCAGATAGAAAGCGATGCGGTGGGGTTCGCGTGCCGACGCCGCCGCGTCGACGATCCGCGGGAACTGCGCGAGCAGCTTGACGAGGCCGAGCTCATAATCGTCGAGGCGTGCGGCATTGGGCGCGGCGGACGCAACCCCGGCGTCAGCCAGCTTGCGCTTCAGCGACGAAATCCGGGCGTGGGCATATTGGACATAAAAGACCGGATTGTCGCGCGATGCTTCGACCACCTTGGCAAAGTCGAAATCCATCTGTGCGTCGGCTTTCCGCGTCAGCATGGTGAACCGCACCGCGTCCTTGCCGACCTCGTTGACGATGTCGGCAAGGGTGACAAAATTGCCCGCGCGCTTCGACATTTTGAACGGCTCGCCATTTTTGAGCAGGCGGACCATCTGGACCAGTTTGACGTCGAATTTCTTTTTGCCGTCGGTCAGCGCCGCCACCGCTGCCTTGATCCGCTTGACCGTCCCGGCGTGGTCGGCGCCCCAAATGTCGATCAGTTCGTCGGCGTTCTGACTTTTCTGGAAATGATAAGCGAGATCGGCGCCGAAATAGGTCCAGCTGCCGTCCGATTTCTTGATCGGGCGGTCCTGGTCGTCGCCGAACCTGGTCGAACGAAACAGCGGCAGCTCGACCGGCTCCCAATCCTCGGGGGTTTCGCCCTTTGGCGCTTCGAGGACGCCATCATAAACAAGATCATGATCGCGCAGCCATTTCTCGGCATCGGCAGGCTTCCCCGCCGCCTGCAATTCGGCTTCGGACGAAAACAGGTCGTGATGGATACCCAGCTTGGCGAGGTCGGCGCGGATCATGTCCATCATCGCGCTGACCGCTTCGGCGCGGAACAGCCCAAGCCACGCGCTTTCGGGCGCGCCGACGAAGCGGTCGCCATATTCGGTCGCCAGCTTGCCCGCGACGGGGATCAGATAGTCGCCGGGATAAAGCCCCTCGGGGATCGCGCCAATGGCCTCGCCGAGCGCCTCGCGGTAGCGCAGATGGACCGAGCGAGCGAGAACATCGACTTGGCCGCCCGCATCGTTGACATAATATTCGCGCGTTACGTCATGCCCGGCAAATTCGAGCAGCGCCGCCAGCGCATCGCCGACCACCGCGCCGCGACAATGGCCGACGTGCATCGGGCCGGTCGGGTTCGCCGACACATATTCGACATTGACGCGCAGCCCCTGCCCCAGGGTCGAGCGGCCGTAGTCGCCGGCTTCGCGGTGGATCAGCGCCAGTTCGTCGCGCCAGCTGCCATCGACCAGGCGCAGGTTGATAAAGCCCGGTCCCGCGACGGTCGCTTCGGTCACTTCGTCAAGCGCGCCGAGTTCGGTGACCAGCAGCTCTGCGAGCGCGCGCGGGTTCATCCCGGCGGGCTTCGCCAGCACCATCGCAGCATTGGTCGCGACGTCGCCATGCGCCGGATCGCGCGGCGGTTCGACGCTGATCGCGGCGCGGTCGAGCCCGGCGGGCAACCCGCCCCGGGCGGCAAGCGCATCGAGCGCAGCACCGATATGGTCGGAAAAACGGCTGAACAGGGTCACGGGCTTGGCCTATCTTCAATCAGGAAAAGTCTTGCGCGCGCCCTATCGTAGCTGGGCGGGCGCGAAAAGCCCCGCGTCGCCCGATCGGCGCGCGGGGCCATATCAGGCGAACGGCGCCAACGCGCCGCCGCGGTCCTTATCGTCGGACGTTGTATTCGAGCTGTTCCTGCGTCAGCTGAAAGCCGATCAGCAATTCAAAGCTGGCGCGCTGTACCGCGGCGCGCACGTCGGGCTGGCTGAGCGGATCGATCGCGGCGTCCTGATCGCCCGCCTTGCGCTTGCGCGTAATGCGTTCCTGAATGTCGGCAGGCAGCGTCGCGGCGGCGCGGTCGACGTAAGCCGACGCCTGCGCCCGGCCGGTGCCGCGAACCTGACCCTCGGCAAAGGTCACCACGACATTGCCCAGCCGCTTGGCGACGACAGCGGTCCCGCCCTGCAAGACGGTGGCATAATAGGGCAGCGTGACGGTGCGCGCCGGCCCCGCGTCGCGGCGCGTTGCGACGACGTCGAAACTGGCGAGCTGATACACTTTTTCGCTGGCGTCGTTGCACTGCGGCGTCACGTTGGTGATCGCCGCCACGATGTCGATGGCACGCGCGTCGCGGCTGGTCGCGGGGTCGAACACGGTGACGTCGCCCGTATGCAACGGCACGGCGACCGCCGGACACGCGCTGCGCGTTGCGGTGATGCCGACGCCGCCCGCGACGTCGATTTCATTGTCTTTCGCGCAGCCCGCCACCGTCGCCATGGCTGCCGTGCCGCACAGCACGGTCAGAAATTTACGCGACGGGAACGAAATGGGCATCATGATAATCAGGCTTTCCAAACAGGTGCGCGAACCAGGCTCAGGTGCGTCGGGACGGTTGATCCCGCTTCATGCGCGCCGCTTCTTATCGGTGCGATGAACGCGGCGCAACGGTGCGAAGCGGCTTTACGCTATATGGCCTGCTGCGCTAGAGCGCCCACATCATGAATGCACCCCATCCGACGACGCGCCCGAATGACGGCGAAACGGCAGAACTTCGGGTTTTGATCGCCGCACCGCGCGGGTTTTGCGCCGGTGTCGACCGGGCTATCCGCATCGTCGAGCTGGCGATCGAACGCTTTGGCGCCCCGGTTTATGTGCGGCACGAAATCGTCCACAATCGCTATGTCGTCGATACGCTGAAGGCGCAGGGGGCAATTTTTGTCGAATCGCTCGACCAGGTTCCCGATGGCGTACCCGTCGTATTCAGCGCCCATGGCGTCCCCAAAGCGGTGCCCGCAAAGGCCGAGATGCGCGGGCTGGACTATATCGACGCCACCTGCCCGCTGGTATCGAAAGTCCATCGCCAGGCCGAACGCGCGCACGAAGCGGGGCGCCATATTGTCTTTGTCGGGCATGCCGGCCATCCCGAGGTCATCGGAACGCTGGGCCAGTTGCCCGAAGGCGCGATGACGCTGGTCGAATCGGTTGACGATGTCGCGGCGCTGTCGCCGCCCGATCCCGATCTGCTGGCCTTTCTGACCCAGACCACTTTGTCGGTCGATGACACGCGCGACATCATCACCGCGCTGCAGCACCGTTTCCCGGCCATATCGGGTCCACGCGGCGAAGATATTTGCTACGCGACGTCGAACCGGCAGGATGCGGTCAAGGCGATCGCGGCCGATTGCGACCGCATGATCGTCATCGGCGCGCCCAACAGTTCCAACAGCCTGCGGCTGGTCGAGGTGGCCGAGCGGATGGGAACCCCGGCGCATCTGGTCCAGCGCGGCATCGACATCGATCCCGACTGGCTTTTGGACATCACAACCCTGGGGATCACCGCCGGCGCGAGTGCGCCCGAAACGCTCGTCCGCGAAGTGATCGACGCGGTCGCTGCGCACCGGCGGATCGTCGAAAATGTCGTCGTCACCGCCGAGGAAAATATGGTGTTTAAGCTGCCGCGCGGGCTTGAAACGTCAGCGGCCTGATGGCGGTCTACACCCACGTCGACCCCGACGACCTCGCCGCGCTCGTCGCCCGCTACGACATCGGCACGGTCCAGTCGTGCAAGGGTATTGCCGAAGGGGTCGAGAACAGCAATTTCCTGCTCGAAACCACCGGCGGACGCTTTATCCTGACGCTGTATGAAAAGCGGGTGAGCGAAGGCGACCTGCCGTTTTTCGTCGACCTTCTGGCGCATCTGGCCGCCAGCGCGTGTCCCGTTCCCGCGATGATCCGCGACCGGGATGGCATCGCGGTCCAACGCATTGCCGGACGCGCCGCCTGTATCATCCAGTTTCTGCCCGGCATCTCGCTGACCCATCCGACACCGGCCCAATGCGAGGCGGCGGGCGCCGCGCTCGGTGCGATGCACCGGGCGCTCGAGGGATATGGCGGTGCGCGCGAAAACAGCATGGGGCAGCGCTACTGGCGGGCTGTCGCAGCAGCGACCGGCGATCTCGACGCGGTACGCCCCGGATTGCAAGCGATCGTCGATGACGAACTCGCTTATCTGGACGCGCATTGGCCGACCGATTTGCCCTCGCATGTTATCCACGCCGATCTGTTTCCCGATAACGTCCTGACGCTCGGCGATCGGGTCACCGGCCTGATCGACTTCTATTTCGCCGCCAGCGATTTTCGCGCTTATGATCTGGTCATCACCCATGCGGCGTGGACCTTTTCCGCCGATGGCAGCCACTGCGACCCCGCGCTCGCGCACGCGATGATGCGCGGCTATGGAATAAAGGTCGCGTTGACCGAGGCGGAGCGTGCGGCGTTGCCACTGCTCGCGCGCGGCGCGGCGCTGCGTTTCCTGCTGACCCGGGCGCATGACTGGGTCCACACGCCTGCCGACGCGCTGGTGACGCGCAAGGATCCCGCGCCGTTCCTGGCGCGCCTGCTGCGCTACCGCGCCGACGACGCCGCCGACCTGTTTGCCGCCGCATGAGTGACGAACCAACCAAGACGGTGATCGTCGCCACCGACGGGGCGTGCAAGGGCAACCCCGGTCCGGGTGGCTGGGGCGCGGTGCTGCGTTGGGGCGATGTGGTGAAAAAACTGTCGGGGGGTGAGCCCGACACGACGAACAATCGCATGGAATTGATGGCGGCGATCGAGGCGCTGGCGGCGCTGAAGCGCCGCTGCAACGTCGAATTGTCCACCGACAGCGTCTATGTGCGCGACGGCATCACCAAATGGATCTTTGGCTGGCAAAAGAACGGCTGGAAGACGGCGGCGAAAAAGCCCGTCGCCAACGCCGATCTGTGGCAGCGACTGCTCGCCGAAGCCAAGCGGCACGACATTGAGTGGCTGTGGGTCAAGGGCCACGCCGGGCATGGCGACAATGAAATCGCCGATCAGCTGGCGAGCGATGCCGCGCTGGAAGTGGCGCGGGCGCGCTGAACGCCCGCGCGCTGGAGCTTATTCGGCTTCGCGGACTTCGGCGCCGGGGCCGTTTTTCAGGATCGACTCGATCGCGTTCTTTGCCGACGCCTTGCTCGAATAGCCTTCGGTCCAGAAGATGCTTTCGCTGTTATATTTGAAGTAAGCCACGAACTCGCCGGCCTTGTTCTTCTTGATCTCGAAATAATGGGCCATGCCATCCTCCACTGGTCTTCGCCGCGTCGGGGGTGGCGCGACGCCGCCATCGTAAACCGGCGACGGCGGCGCGCAAGTCGTTGAATGATATCAGGCGAAGCGGGCCGCGGCAAAGGGCGCGGGGTCGACCGCCGCGATAGCCCCCACCGGCGGCGGTGCGCCCAGATCGGCGGCGAGCAGCGCCGCGATCGCGGGTGCAGTCTGGATACCAAAGCCACCCTGCCCCGCGCACCACACAAACCCGGACTGATGCGGATCGGCACCAAAGACCGGGATACGGTCGGGCGCGAAACTTCGCAGCCCGGCCCATTTGCGCTCGACCGCGGCGATCGGCCAGTCGACGACCGATTGCATCCGGTCGATCGCGATCGCGACGTCGATCTCCTCCGGCGCCGCGTCGTGCGGGTCCACCGGGGTTTCGTCGTGCGGGCTGAGCCAGACACGACCTTCGCTTTCGCCCTTGAAGTAAAATTCGCCGCCGACGTGAATGACGAGCGGCAGATTGGCGGGCACCGGCACCCCAAGGCGTAGCTGGATGACGGTGCGGCGATAGGGCTGGATGCCGACCGGTGCGACCCCGCACGCGGCGGCAACGCGGTCCGCCCAGGCGCCGGCAGCATTGACGATCAAGGCGGCACGGATCGTCTGCCCGCCGACCTGCACCTGCCATTCATCGCCGATACGGCGCGCACTTTCGAACGGCGCCCGGGTGGCGATGACCGCACCGGCGCGTCTGGCGGCGCGCAGATAGGCCGCGTGAAGCGCCCCCACATCGATGTCGCTGCATGCCGCCTCATAGGCGGCTTCGCACCAGTCAGGACGAACGCCCGGGATCTTCTCGGCAATGTCGGCGCCCGCCATCCGTACCACCTCGACGCCCTTCGCGGTGAATTCGGCAGCGAAGGCATCGACCGCCGCGACTTCGGAGCGATGGCCGATCGTCAGCGCGGCGCGCGGCGACAGGAAGCCCTGGTCGGAAAATTCGGGTTCCGGGCGGTTGAGGGTCGCAAAGGATGCGACCGACAGCGGCTGCACCCGCGCCCCGCCATAGGTTTCGTGCCAAAACGCCGCCGAGCGGCCGGTGGCGTGATAGCCCGGCGTAGCTTCCGCCTCGATCACCATCACGCGGCGCCAGGGCGCCAGCGCCGCAGCCAGGCTGGCGCCGGCAATACCCGCGCCGACGATCAGCACGTCGATGGCGGAAGGCGGCGCGTCGGTCATGCCCCGCCGCATATCCATTGGCCCACGGATTGCAAGCGGCGCCGTCGCTCAAACCCGGGACCGAACCCAGCACGGACATGGTTACCCTTTGGTAAGCCATGTTGCGTAGGAGACGGCCGATGGACAGCGGCACGATTTCCCTTGGCCTGATGGCCGTACTTGGTCTGTTGATGATCGCCGCGGCGATCAGTGACCTGCGGTCGCGAAGCATTTCCAACGAACTCAACGCCGCAATGGCGCTGCTCGCCATTCCGTTCTGGATCGCGAGCGGTCTTGCGCTGTGGCCCGACGTGCCGATTCAGTTCGGTGCCGCCTTTGCCGTCTTTCTGGTCTTTGCCGGGTTGTTCGCGATCGGTGCGATGGGCGGCGGTGATGTGAAGATGATCGGCGCCGTCATGCTGTGGATCCCGCTCCCGCTGTTCCTGCCCATGCTCATGGTGATGGCGGTGGGGGGCGGCATCCTGTCCGCTATGATGCTTATCCATATGAAATTGCGGCGGTCCGACAAAGTGGTGGAGGTTCCCTATGGGGTAGCCATCGCCGCGGCGGGGCTTTGGGCGCTTCACCAACAATATCTTAACCAGTTTCAGGCTATCGGTTGAACCTGAGGGCAAGCACCGCCGTGTCCGGCTGGTGTTAGGAGGCGAAAAATCGTCATGGATACGCGAAAGATTATGCTGATCGTCGGCGCGCTGGTCATTGCGATCGGCGCAGCGTTCGGGGTCAACCAGATGATGCGCGGCGCTTCGGCTCCGGAAGCTCGGGCCGCTGCGGCGCCCGACATTACCGGTCCGATGATCCTGGTCGCAACGCGGCAGCTGCCGGTGGGGACGATTATCGGCCCCGACAGCTTCCGGTTCCAGCCCTGGCCGAAAGAACTGGTCGAAAAGGCGTATTTCATGAAGGAAAAGACCGACGTCAACACGTTGGTCGGCACCGTCGTGCGCTATCCGATCACCGCGGGTCAGCCACTGACCCAGGGCGCGCTGGTCCATCCCGACGATCGCGGCTTCCTCGCTGCGGCGCTTGGCCCCGGCATGCGTGCCGTGACGGTTAAGGTCAGCCAGGAACAGGGCGTCGCCGGTTTCGTCTTCCCGGGTGACCGCGTCGACGTGCTGCTGGCCCAGACCATCGCCATCAAGGAAGGCAGCTCCTATCCCGATGAGCAGCTTTTCACGGCCGAAACGATCGTCCGCAACGTTCGCGTGCTCGCCACCGACCAGCGTTACGACGCCGAGGACGAAACCGGTAAAACCCCGGTTCGCACCTTTGGCTCGGTGACGCTGGAGGCGACGCCCGAACTCGCTGAACGGATCGCTGTTGCGCAGAGCATGGGCAAATTGTCGCTGGCGCTGCGCCCGCTCGCCGAAAGCACCGGCGAACTGGAATCGGCGATCGCATCGGGCGAAATCAACGTTCCCGAAAAGGGCGGCACCGCAGCCGAGCGCCGCATGCTGGCGCAGGCACAGGCTCGGCCGGTGACGGCCAAGACGGCAACGACTGGCGGCGACGTGTCGCGTTTCTGGATCCCGGTGCGCGGTCGCGTCGGCGGCGGCGGCAGCGCGCAGCCGATGGTGAGCAACGCGCCGTCGGCTCCGTCGGGGGGCAATTATGGGCCGGCATCGAGTGGCCCGGTCGTCCGGGTCACGCGCGGCGACAAGATGACCGTCGTTCCGGTGGGGGGTAAGTAAGATGAACAGCAAAGCCAATTTCAAGGCAGCGGCCCTCGCCCGCACCCTGGCCATCGGCCTGGTGGCAGCGGCGCTGGCGTCCGCGCCGTCGCTACCGGTCGCCGCGCAGGCAACCCAGAATGCGAGCAGCAGCATCGACCTGTCGGTCGGCCGCGGCCGCCTGATCAGCCTGCCCGCCGCGATGACCGACGTCTTCGTCGCCAATGACGAAGTCGCCGACGTCCAGGTTCGTTCGGGCCGTCAGCTGTACATCTTTGGCAAAAAGCCGGGTGAAACCAGCATTTATGCCACCGATGCCAGCGGCCGCGTCGTGTTTTCGACCGTTGCCCGCGTCGGCAACAATATCGAGACGATCGACCAGATGTTGTCGCTCGCCATGCCCGAAGCCAGCATTTCGGCCAACACGATGAACGGCTTTGTGCTGCTGACCGGTACGGTCCAGTCGCCCGACGACGCCGCCGAGGCCGAACGTCTGGTTCAGGCCTTTGTCGGCGAAGGCACCAAGGTGCTGTCGCGTCTGCGCACCGCAACGCCGCTGCAAGTCAATCTGCAGGTCCGCATTGCCGAGGTCAACCGCACGCTGGTCAAGGAAATCAGCGGCAATCTTTTGACCCGCGACAACGACGGGGCGCTGGGCAACGGTTTCCTTGGCGGAATATTCGGCGGTCGCAACGCCGGGACGATCACCGATGTTCCCTATCCGACCGCAGTGTTCCCGGGCAGCCCGGTTCCGCGGCCTTATGATCCGATTACCGGCCAGCCGGTCAACCGATCGGTGATGAGCACAAGCTATGGGATCGCCAACGCCGCAGGTCGGCGCAGCCTTGCGGGCGCCGGTCGCCTGTTCGGGCTCGACCTGATCGCTTCGCTCGATATCGGCGAACGGTCAGGTATGGTCGTAACGCTGGCGCAGCCGAACCTGACCGCGATTTCCGGCGAAACCGCCGACTTCCTGGCGGGCGGCGAATTTCCGGTCCCGATCCCCGGCAACCTCGCCGGTACGACGATCGAATATCGCAAATATGGCGTCAGCCTGGCGTATACGCCGACGGTGCTTTCGAACGGCCGCATCAGCCTGCGCGTCCGCCCCGAAGTGTCGGAGTTGTCGACCGAGGGTGCGATCGAGATGGAAGGTTTCCAAATCCCCGCGCTGACGATCCGCCGCGCCGAAACGACGGTCGAGCTTGGTTCGGGCGAAAGTTTCATGATCGCCGGCCTGATGAACAACCGCTCGATCGGCGCGATCGACAAAATGCCCGGCCTCGGCGACGTGCCGCTGCTCGGCATGTTGTTCAAATCGGACAGCTTTCGCCGCGGTGAAACCGAACTGGTCATCGTGGTGACGCCCTATCTGGTCCAGCCGGTGTCGGCGAACGACATCAAGCTGCCGACCGACGCGTATCAAAACGCCAACGACCTGTCGCGGTTGTTGCTCAATCAGGAAAGCAACGGTGTGACCGGCGGCGACCGGCCGAAACCGCGGCTCGACACGAGCATCGGCGATGCCGATCGGCCGCGGGGCACCGGCGACGCGTCGCCTGGCTTCAGCATCAAGTGACGCGCGGGATTTCAGGAGCAAAGTGATGAAAAAAATCGCAACTTGGACGGTTCTGGCCCTGGCCACGTCGCTCGCCGGATGTACGGGCGCCGCGTACAGCAACAGCAGCCTGGATTCGGTGCATCAACCGGTCGTGCGCAACGCCATCTATCAATTCGACGTCGCCGCCGCGAACGGTGAACTGCCGCCCGGCGAGCAGGGCCGCCTGCAAGGCTGGTTCGACGCCATGGGCGTTCGTTACGGCGATCGCATTTCGATCGAAGACCCGTCGGTTTACGGCGCCACGTCGGCGCAGGCGACGGTGCGATCGATGGTCGGGCGGCGCGGCTTGCTGGTCACCAACGATGTTCCGGTGACTACCGGGGCGGTGCCGCAGGGTCACCTGCGGGTCATCGTGACCCGCGCGTCGGCTTCGGTACCGGGTTGCCCCAACTGGGACAGCAAATCGGCGATCAATCTGGCGAATTCAACTTCGTCGAACTACGGCTGCGCAAGCAACAGCAACCTGGCGGCGATGGTCGCCGATCCCAATGATCTGATCAAGGGCGCGCGCAACGAGGGCAACGATCCCTCGATGGCAACGCGGGCGATCAAAACCTTCCGCGAAAAGCCGCCAACGGGTGCCGGCGAATTGCGCGGCGAAAAGACCAGCGAAGGAGGTGGCCAGTGAACGCGCCGTTCAAATCTGCGGGGTTGCGTGATCCGTTCAGCGCCTTTGTGTGCGACGACGACACGCTGGAGCTGATCCGCGCCGCGGCCAACGACATGGGCTGGCCGATCGAAAAATGTAACAAGGGCGGCCTGCGCAATGCGGTGCAATCGCTGTCGGTATCGGCAAGCCCCAACATCCTGTTCGTCGACATGTCCGAATCGGGCGATCCGATCAACGACATCAACGCGCTGGCCGAAGTGTGCGAGCCCGGCACGGTCGTGATTGCGGCGGGCCAGGTCAACGATGTCCGCCTGTACCGCGATCTGCTGTCGAGCGGGATCCAGGACTATCTGCTCAAGCCCCTGTCGCTGGAACAGGTCCGCGAATCGCTGACCATGGCGCAGGCGATGCTGACGGCGCCGAAACATGCCGATATGCAGGACGACAAACCGCATCATATGATGGCGGTGGTCGGCGTGCGCGGCGGGGTTGGCGCATCGCTGGTATCGACCTCGCTGGCCTGGGCGATGAGCGAACAGGCGGGCCGCCAGACCGCGCTGCTCGACCTCGACGTGCATTTCGGCACCGGCGCCCTGACGCTCGACCTGGAACCCGGCCGCGGCCTGATCGACGCGATCGACAATCCCAGCCGTATCGACGGCCTGTTCATCGAACGGGCGATGGTGCGCGCGTCGGACAAACTCAGCCTGCTGTCGGCCGAAGCGCCGATTCATCAGCCAGTGATGACGGATGGTTCGGCGTTTTTCCAACTGGAGGAAGAACTGCGCGGGGCGTTCGAGATGACGATCGTCGACATCCCGCGCCAGGTCCTGATCCCCTTCCCGCATTTGGTGTCGGAAGCGGGAACGATCCTGCTGGTCAGCGATGTGACGCTCGCCGCGGCGCGCGACACGATCCGGCTGCTGTCGTGGTTCAAGCAAAATGTTCCCGGCGCCCGCGTCGTGCTGGTCGCCAACAAGTTCCAGAACGCCGTCGGCGAATTGTCGCGCAAGGAATTTGAATCGTCGATCGAACGCCAGATCGATGTCGTCATTCCGTTCGACCCGAAACTGGTCAGCCAGTCGGCGAAACTCGGCAAATCCTATGCTGAGGTCTGCAAGGGAACGAAAGCGGCGCAGGTGTGGAGCAATCTGACGCGCCTGATCCTCGATGGCGCCGATGTCGAAGCCGAAGAAGCGCAGGCCGTCGCGGCCAAGGGCAAGTCGGGCGGCTCGTTGCTCGGCAAACTTGGGCTGATGACGAAAAAGGGCACGAAACAGCAGGCATGATAGCCCGATCGACGGGTCATCACTGCCATTAGCGATAGAAGCGGACATCAGCCGACATGAATCTGCCAGTCATCCTTATCGTCGCGGGGGCCTTTCTGGCCTTTGCCGTCCTCGTGATCCTGCTTGGCGGACCTTCGGCCGGCAAGGCAAAGACGCGGCGGCTGGCGATGGTCAAGGATCGCCACGCCGCATCGACCGAAGCGGTGGTCGCGGCGCAGATGCGCAAAACGATCCAATCGGGCGGCAAGGGCAGTTCGACCCTGACCAGCCTGATGCCGCGCCGCGAAGAAATGGAAAAGCGGATCCGCCGGACCGGCAAGGGATGGACGCTGACGCAGTATATGTTCGCATCGATGGCCCTGTTCGTGGTCGTCACCGGCGGCCTGCTCGTGCTGCGCGCGCCGATCTTGATGGCGGGGATGATCGGTTTGTTCCTCAGCCTCGGCATTCCGTATTTCGTCGTCGGCCGTGCAATCAAAAAAAGGGTCGCGAAGTTTAACACCCGCTTTCCCGATGCGATCGACCTGCTGGTCCGTGGCCTGCGGTCGGGCCTGCCGGTCACCGAAACCTTTCAGGTCGTGAGCCAGGAGCTGCCGGGTCCGGTCGGCGAGGAATTCAAGGGCGTCGTCGAACGTATCCGCATCGGCAACACGATGGAAGCCGCGCTGCAGGAATCGGCGACGATGCTCGGTACGGCGGAATTTCAGTTTTTCTGCATCACCATCCAAATTCAGCGCGAAACCGGGGGCAATCTGGCGGAAACGCTGGCGAACCTGTCCGACGTGCTACGCAAGCGCGCGCAGATGAAGCTGAAGATCCGCGCGATGTCGTCGGAAGCCAAAGCGTCGGCCTATATCGTCGGCGCCCTGCCCTTTTTCGTGTTCGGCGTCGTGTGGTCGATGAACCCTTCGTATCTCGCGGGCTTCTTCATCGAACAGCGCCTGATGATCGCCGGGATCGGCGGGCTGATCTGGATGAGCATCGGCGCCGGGATCATGGCCAAAATGATCAGCTTCGAAATCTGAAGGGGCAGAACCAGTGAATAGCAGCCTCCTTCTCACCACCTTTACCGGCGCTCAGGCGGGCCCGACGCTGATGGGCGTCGATGTCATCTGGGCCGGCACGATGCTGGCCGCGGTCGGGGTTTTTGCCGTTCTGTTCGCCATCTATGGCGCGCTGACGGTGCGCAATCCGATGACCAAGCGCGTCAAGGCGCTCAACGAACGCCGCGAGCAATTGAAGGCGGGCATCACCGCATCGACCGCCAAACGCCGCGCCAAACTGGTGCGCAAGAACCAGCATGCCGACAAGATGCGGACGTTCCTGGGCAAGCTCCAGGTGCTGCAGGAAGGTCAGGTCAAGGAGGTTCAGCAAAAGCTGGCGCAGGCGGGGATCCGGTCCAAGGATCTGGCCGTCGCGGTGATTTTTGGCCGCCTGGTTCTGCCGATCGTGTTTGGCGGCATTGCCGCCTTCCTGATCTATGGGCTGGAGATGTGGCCCGATCTGACGCCGTTCAAGCGGTCGGGGGCGACGATGGCGGCGCTGATCCTCGGCTACAAGGCGCCCGACCTGTTCGTGCAGAACAAGCGGTCCAAGCGCACCGACGCGATCCGCAAAGGGCTTCCCGACGCGCTCGATTTGCTGGTCATCTGTGCCGAAGCGGGCCTGACCGTCGATACCGCCTTTTCGCGCGTGTCGAAGGAACTGGGCCGCGCCTATCCCGAACTGGGCGAGGAATTTGCGCTGACCTCGATCGAACTCGGCTTTTTGACCGAACGTCGTCAGGCGTTTGAAAACCTGGCCTATCGCGTCAACCTGGAATCGGTGAAGGGCGTGGTTACGACCATGATCCAGACCGAGAAATACGGGACGCCGCTGGCCAGTGCGCTGCGTGTGCTGTCGGCCGAATTCCGCAACGAACGCATGATGCGCGCCGAAGAAAAGGCCGCGCGCCTGCCCGCCATCATGACCGTGCCGCTGATCCTGTTCATTCTGCCGGTGCTGTTCGTCGTGATCCTGGGTCCGGCCGCCTGTTCGCTGAGCGACGCCATGTCGGGCGGCAGCTTTGGCTGATCGCCGGACCGGAGCCCGATAGCCAAAGGGGCGGGGTCATCCCGCCCCTTTTCGTTTTACATCACCTGCTGCTCGATCGCGCCAAAGATGCTGTGGTGGCGCTCGTCGTCCATCCAGATACGGACCGTATCGCCCTTTTGCATGAAGGGTGTCTTCGCCTCGCCCTGCTCGATCGTTTCGACCGTTCGCACTTCCGCCAGGCAGCTGTAGCCCAGGCCGCCAGCAGCAATCGGTTTGCCCGGGCCGCCGTCGGCATCGCGGTTCGACACCGTACCCGAACCGATGATCGTGCCCGCGCCCAGGTCGCGCGTCTTGGCTGCATGGGCAATCAGCGCCCCGAAATCGAACGTCATATCGACCCCGGCATCGGCGCGGCCCAGCGGCTGGCCATTGAGATCGACGCACAGCGTGCCATGCAGCTTGCCGTCCTGCCAGCGCGCGCCGAGCGCGTCGGGGGTCACGAAAACCGGCGACATCGCGCTCGACGGTTTCGACTGGAAAAAGCCGAAGCCTTTTGCGAGTTCGGCGGGGATCAGGCCGCGCAGCGACACATCGTTGGTCAGACCGACGAGCCGGATATAGCCGCGCGCCGCAATCGCGTCGGTGCCCGCGGGAACGTCGCCGGTCACCACCACCACCTCGGCCTCCATGTCACATCCCCACGCCGGGTCGCCGAGCGGGATCGGATCCCGCGGCCCAAGAAACGCATCGCTGCCCCCTTGGTACATCAACGGGTCATGCCAGAAGCTGTCAGGCATTTCGGCGCCGCGCGCCTGCCGGACCAGCGCCACATGGTTCACATAGGCGCTGCCGTCGGCCCATTGGTAGGCGCGGGGCAACGGCGACGCGGCGTCGCGCTCGTGAAAACGCTCCTTCGGGATGGCATCGTGATTGAGGTCTTCGGCCAGCGCGGCAAGGCGCGGCGCGGCATAAGCCCAATTGTCGAGCGCCGCCTGCAACGTCGGGACGATCTGACCGGCGTCGGCATACCAGGCAAGATCGTCCGAAACGACGACAAGACGGCCATCGCGGCCCTGTTTGAGCGAAGCTAGTTTCACGGAAACTCCTTTGGCTGACGACGCGGCTGAACCGACATCGCCAGAATAGGAGCGAAAATCAGCGCGACGTCGTGATCGATGCGAAACAGGTAAAGCCGCTCTGCCCCGCCTGCAAGCGCCGGATATACTGCAGATACGCCTGCGACTGATTATAGGTCGTCCCGGGCAGGGTCTGGCCGCGGAAGGCGCGTTTCACTTCCTCGCCGGTGAACGGCCGCAGCGCGCCAGGAAAGGCGCCCTTGGTCCCCGGCGGCACCAGCTTGCCCTGGGTGTCGATAAATTTTCCGGCGCCGCCCGGGCCTGGCACCGGAATCTGGCAGTTCATCACCGACACCGCGGTCTGCGCGAACGCGGGGCGGATCGTCAGCGCCGCCGAGACGCCGACCGCGCCGAGCGCCAGCATCCGGCGCCGCGACGGAATGACGTCGCCCGCTTCGACGGGATTTTCGTTCGGAATTTCGTTCTCGCTCATGGTCGGCGCATAACCCAATGACGACGCAAGGAAAAGCAAAACACCTGCGGGAAGCGATCACATCCCGGTTTGGGACATCCCCAGGGCAAGGGTTAACCTCCGCAAACAGCCTTGCCCCGCCCCTCGCTTCGTGCGAGGCGCGCAGGCGATGTTCGATCGCCTGTCCAGCTTCGTCATTGCCCTGACGATGGTTGTCATCGCGGCTATCTTTGCCGCGTTGACCGGCGGCGATCCATTGGCCATCGCGATCATGACGATCGCCGGGTTCGTCGCCGCTGTCACCGTATACAGCGCGCTGCCGCCCGCGGCACCCGACGCGCAGTCCACCGCGCAGCCACCGGCCAAAGTCCCACCCGTTTCGCTGCTCCGCCATCCCGATTTCGCCCATTGGGTCGATCAGGAAAAAGAGCCGCTGCTGGGCACCGCGGACAATATCGTCACGATCGCCAATGACGCCGCCGTCCGCCTGTTGGGACGGCATATCGTCGGCGCCGACGTGCGAACCGCGATCCGTCACCCCGCCGCGACCGAATGGCTGTCGCGCATCGACGCCGAAGCCCCGCTGGACACAGTGAACCTGATCGATTTTCCCCGGCCCGGCCAGCGCTGGACGATGCGGATCGCCGCTTTGTCGGGCAGCGAATATATCATCTTTCTGTCAGACCGGTCCGCCATCGATGCCGCCGACCGGATGCGGTCCGATTTCGTCGCCAACGCCAGCCACGAACTGCGTACCCCGCTCGCCGCGATCCTTGGCTATGTCGAAACGCTGCAGGAAATGAATGGCGAGGCCGACGCGCCGACCCGCGACCGGTTTCTGTCGATCATCGAACGCGAGGCGAGGCGGATGCAGCAACTGGTCATCGACCTGCTGTCGATCTCGCGCGTCGAGGCCGACCGGTTTCGCCGACCGACAACCGCCGTCGATCTGGCCGCGATCGTCCGGACCACGATCGCCCAGCTGAGCGATAGCGAGCCCGCCCGCGCCAAGGACGTGGTGGCGAGGTTGGGCGACGGGCCGCAGCCGATGCTGGGCGACGCCGCACAGCTGAGCCAGCTGACCCACAATATCATTTCGAACGCGATGAAATATGGCCATGGCGGAACCCCGGTGACGGTCGAGCTGGTCCGTGAAGGGCGGCGCGTCCGGCTGTCCGTCAGCGACGCGGGCGACGGCATTGCGCCCGACCACCTGCCCCGGCTGACCGAACGTTTCTACCGCGTCGACGAGGCGCGCAGCCGTTCGGTCGGCGGCACCGGGCTGGGCCTGGCGATCGTCAAACACATCGGCGAGCGCCATCAGGGCCAGCTCGACATCGACAGCGAAGTCGGCAAGGGAACGCGCGTTTCGGTGACTTTTCCGCTGCTTGCCGACGGCTGATCGGAAGCGACCGGCGGCGCGAATCCCGGCCGATCCTTGACTTTTCGCCCCCCAGGCCCCATCTTGTGCGGGCTATCGTCGCTTTCGACGGATTTTGTTGCCGCAACGGCAGTCACTTCCTTCCTCACGCCACCTGGCGCCATCGGCATCGGCCGATGGTAACTCCGCTTCCGTGAAAGGAACGACCCATGCCCACCGGCACCGTTAAATTCTTCAACACCGACAAAGGTTATGGCTTCATCGCCAACGAGGATGGTTCGGGCGACAATTTCGTCCATATCACCGCCCTCGAGCGCGCCGGGATGACGACGCTGAACAAGGATCAGCGCGTTTCCTATGACGTCGAGACCGACCAGCGCGGCAAAGTCGCCGCCGTCAACATTCAGCAGGCCTGATCTTTGGCCAAAGAGGAACTGCTGACCCTCGACGGCCAGATCGATGAGATTCTTCCCGACGGGCGCTTCGGCGTCGTGTTGGAGAATGATCATCGCATCATCGCTTACACGGCTGGCCGGATGCGACGCTTTCGTATCCGGTCGGTCGTTGGCGATGCCGTTCGCGTCGAAATGACGCCCTATGACCTGACCAAAGGCCGCATCGTATATCGCGATCGCGGCGCCGGTCCGGCCGGTGGCGGGCCCCGCAAGGGCAACCGCCGCTGATTTCCAGATCCAGCCAAATATATATAATGATTACAGGATAATATGAACTTTACTTTGAATGCTTTCCCTTCTCTGCTTCGCCCCTTTGCCGCGATCGACGCGCCGGCCGAAAAGACCATCCGGCGATCGCCCACGCTGACGCGCCGCGAACTGCGCCGTCTGATCGCCCAGATGATCGACTGAGCTCTCTCACCACCCCCGACCCACCATAGACCCGAGGATATCCGCCATGTCGAACACCAGTGATTTTTACCTGACACAGGCGGATAAATGCGCGGTCGATGCGGCGGCGAGCACCTTGTCGCAGGTCCGCGACCGCAATTTGCGCGCCGAACAGGCGTGGCGGACGATGGCCGAACGGCTGATCCAGACCGAAGCGACCCGCGCGCGGCAGGCCGCAATCACCGCCGCCAAGGTCGAGGCCAACGCAACCGCCGACTGACGGGCGTCCCGTCAGTCGATGCGGTCGAGCAAGTCGGCAATCATGCCGAACATCGCGTCAATCTGTACCTTTTCGACAATCAGCGGCGGCGACAGCGCGATGATGTCGCCGGTTGCGCGAACCAGCAGGCCGTTGTCGAAGGCAGCGTGGAACAGTTCCATCGCCCGCGCCGTCGGGGCGCCGACGCGGGGCTCCAGTTCGATCCCGGCGACCAGCCCGATGGTGCGAATGTCGATGACATGCCGCCGCCCGTTCAGGCTGTGCGCCGCATCCTCCCAATAGCCGCCGAGTTCGATCGCCCGGTCGAACAGACCGTCGCGGGCATATAGATCCAGCGTCGCCAGCCCCGCGGCACTCGCCAGCGGATGCCCCGAATAAGTGTAGCCGTGGAACAGTTCGATGCCCGCATCGACGCTGTCCAGCACCGCGTCGTGCAGTTCGCGCTTCACCGCGACGGCGCCCATCGGCACCGCGGCATTGGTCAGCCCTTTTGCCATCGTGATGATGTCGGGGGTGACGCCCCACCGCCCCGCCGCGGTGGCACCGCCGACGCGGCCGAATGCGGTGATGACCTCGTCGAAGATCATAATGATCCCGTGCCGGTCGCAAATCTCGCGCAGCCGCTGCAGATAGCCGACCGGCGGCACCAGCACCCCGGTCGATCCGGCCATCGGCTCGACGATCACCGCCGCGATGGTCTCGGCGCCGTGGAGGTCGACGAGGCGCTGGAGATCGTCGGCGAGCTCGGCGCCATGCTGCGGAAAGCCGCGCGTGAAGGCGTTGCGCGCGATGTCGTGCGTGTGACGCAGGTGATCGACACCGGGCAGGCCGCCGCCAAAGGCGCGGCGGTTGTTGACGAGGCCGCCGACGCTGATTCCGCCAAAGCCGGTGCCGTGATAGCCGCGCTCGCGCCCGATCAGTCGGGTCCGCGTCCCCTGCCCCTTTGCGCGCTGGATCGCGAGCGCGATTTTCAGCGCCGTATCAACCGATTCGGAACCGCTGTTGGTAAAGAATATCCGGTCGAGCCCGTCGGGCATCAGTGCCGCCAGCCGCCGCGCCAGTTCAAACGGCAGCGGATGGCCCAGCTGAAAGGTCGGCGCAAAATCGAGCGTCGCTGCGGCGTTCGCGATGGCTTCGGTGATTTCGTCGCGGCAATGACCCGCATTGCTGCACCACAGCCCCGACGTGCTGTCGAGGATCGTCCGGCCATCACCGCTTTGATAAAACATGCCGCTCGCCGATACCAGCTGGCGCGGGGTCGCCTTATACGCGCGGTTGGCGGTAAACGGCATCCAGAAGGCTGCCAGCGGATCATTCTCGCCCTTCACTACCACTCTCCCGGTCAGTCGAACCGGCGCATAGTGGCCGCCGCGCTCGACACTGGCAACGCCGAAAATGGCCGATAACTGCCCCTCTGGCGCTGGGCGCGACTTCACGATAGGCTGTGCGGACACAGCAGGGCCAGCTCCTTGGCCCAATCGGGGGCTCATGTCAGTCAATCTGGATCAATGGATCAGCGACCATAAAATCGACGAAGTCGAATGTATCGTACCCGACATCAACGGGGTCCAGCGCGGCAAGGTGCTGCCCGCCAAGAAGTTCCTCACTTCGGTCAAGGACAAGTCGCTGCGCATCCCGGGCAGCGTGTTCATCTGCACGATCGACGGCCATTATCCCGAAGACATCGACGACATCTGGGACAAGGATCCCGACAAGATTTTGATCGCCGACCCCGACACCATCTGCGTCGCGCCCGGGTTCAAATCGCCGACCGCTTTTGTCATTGCCGACGTGCTCAACCGCGACGGCAGCGAGGTCGACATCGCGCCGCGCACCATCCTGAAAAAGGTGCTCGCGCTCTATGCGGAAAAGGGCTGGCGCCCGGTCATCGCGCCCGAGGTCGAATTTTACCTGGTGTCGCAGAATGTCGATCCCGACTTTCCGCTGACCCCGCCGACCGGTCAGTCGGGGCGCAGCGAGTCCGCCAGCCAGCCCTACGGGCTGGAGGCGATGAACGAATATGAGGATATCATCGATCATATCTATGACGATTGCGAGCTGATGGGGCTCGATATCGACACGATGATCCACGAAATGGGTGCCGCGCAGCTCGAGGTCAATTTCGAGCATGGCGACCCCTTGCGGCTCGCCGACGAAGTGTTCCTGTTCAAGCGCGTCGTGCGCAACGTCGCCAAGCAGCACGACGTCTATGCGACTTTCATGGCCAATCCGATGGCGGGCCAGCCGGGCAGCGCGATGCACATCCACCAGTCGGTTGTCGATGCGACGACCGGCAAGAACCTGTTCTCGACCGCCAACGGCCGCGACAGTGCGATGTTCCGCAGCTATATTGCGGGTCTGGTGCGCTATATGCCGCAGATCGCGCCGCTGTGGGCCCCCAACGTCAACAGCTTCCGCCGCATGCGCCCCGACAGCGCGGCGCCGATCAACGTCCAGTGGGGCGAGGACAACAGGTCATGCGGATTCCGCGTCCCGATCTCCGAACGCGCCAACCGCCGCGTCGAAAACCGTCTGCCGGGTGCCGACAGCAACCCCTATCTGGCGATCGCCGCGTCGCTGATCTGCGGCTATATCGGCGTCGTCGACCGCATGGTCCCGGCCAAGTCGATCACCGGCAGCGCGTACAACCGCGCCCGCACGTTGCCGCGGACGTTGGAGGCGGCGCTCGACCGGTTCAGCTCATGCAAAAAAGTCCGCAACCTGCTCGGCGATGATTTCTTTGAAATCTTCTTTGCGGTGAAGGATTATGAGCTGTTCAACTACCAGTCGGTGGTGTCGAGCTGGGAACGCGAACATCTGTTGATGCGGGTCTGACCCGCAGCCCGGCCATGATCGATCCGCTTGCCAACAGCTATTATGCCGCGACCGCGCATGAGTGGCCCGCACACCCCGATATCGTAGGCGACCATGCTTGCGATGTGGCCGTTATCGGTGGGGGTTTTACGGGATTATCGGCAGCGCTTGCTTGCGCTGAGCGCGGCTTTTCAGTCATTTTGGTTGAAGCCGAGCATGTTGGATTTGGCGCATCGGGGCGAAATGGCGGGCAATTGATCCCTGGCCTTCGCTGGTCGGTTTCCGAACTGGAGGCCGAATTCGGACGCGAGCGCTCCGACGCACTGTTTGACCTGTGCTGGCGCCAGAACCGGGTGAAAGCGCGGATCGAAAAACATGGCATCGCGTGCGACCTCAAGGTTGGACATCTGGAGGCTGCGTGGACGCCAAAAGATTTCGATGCGATGCGCCGCGAAGCCGATTACCTCGCCAAACGCCGCAGCTATGAAACCGATGTAATCACAAAAGCCGAAATGGGCGCTCATATCGAAAGCCCGCTTTACCATGGTGGCATCCACGATCTGCAAGGTGGACATTTCCATCCGCTCAACTACGCAATCGGCTTGGCCAAAGCAGCCGAAGCGGCGGGCGTCCGGATTCTTGAGGGACAGCGTGCTAACTGGATCCTCGACCGCACTGGCGGCGAGTTGTTTCTCGGCGAGTCGACGATAGAGACACGATATTTCATCGACGCCACCGACAGCTGGATCGGCGACCTCGAACCTGATCTCGGCCGCTACACCGTGCCGATCATGAACTATAATATCGCAACCGCGCCGCTGCCCAATGCCGACGCGCTGCTGCCCAGCGATGCGGCCGTTGCCGACAGCCGGTTCGTGCTCAACTATTTCCGCCTGTCGGCCGACAAGCGGCTCATCTTCGGCGGCGGCGAGCGTTATTCGCAGACCCCGCCGCGCGATATTGCGGCGTTCGTGCGGCCGTTCATGGCCGAGGTGTTCCCGCAGATCGCCGACGCGCCGATCGACTATGGCTGGGGTGGTGCGGTCGCGGTGACGATGAAACGGCTGCCGCATATCGGGCGGCGCGGGAACGTCTTTTTCGCGCACGGCTTTTCGGGGCATGGCGCGCTGGTCACGACACTGGCAGGCGAGCTGATCGCCGAGGCGATGGCGGGGACCGCCGAGCGGTTCGATGTGCTGGCGGGCCTGCCCAGTCGCCCCTTCCCCGGCGGCAAATGGCTCCGCCAACCGCTCGCGACGCTCGGGCTGCTCTATTATGCGATGAAGGACCGGCTCGGGTGATATCCGATGGCGCCATAGCGCGCGTCGCGGCGCGAGAGGCCGACCGCTTTCGCGCCGCCAATCGCCATGCCTTTGCCCATCAGGCCGCGGCAAGCGGCTGGTTCCAGTCGGTGCCGTTCCACTGGATGCGCGACTGGCCCAGCCCGGTGCCGATCGTCGCCGCGTCGGCAAAGAACGCGACGCTGATCAGTATCGACGGCCAGACCTATGACGATTTCTGCCTGGGCGACACTGCCAGCCTGTTCGGCCATTCGCCACCTGCGCTCGCCGCCGCGCTGACGCAGCAGGCGAGCGAAGGGCTGAGCTACATGTTGCCGACGCCGCGCGGCGCGGCGCTGTCGGCCAAGCTCGCCGCGATGTTCGGCCTGCCCCAGTGGCAGGTCACAACCACCGCGAGCGAAGCCAATCGCGCGGTCATCCGTTGGTCCCGCGGGATCAGCGGGCGGGCGAAAGTGCTGATCTTCAACGGCGCCTATCATGGCGCGGTCGACGACGTCTTCGTCGACCTGAAGAACGGCCAGCCCGTCATGCGCGGCAGCCTGATCGGCCAGCTTCACGATCTGCGCGACACCACGACGGTGATTGAATTCAACGACGAAGCCGCCCTCGCCGACGCGCTGCGCCGCGGCGATATCGCCTGCGTCCTCGTCGAGCCGGTGAT
This sequence comes from Sphingopyxis sp. L1A2A, assembly GCF_005502465.1. Classification (GTDB taxonomy): domain Bacteria; phylum Pseudomonadota; class Alphaproteobacteria; order Sphingomonadales; family Sphingomonadaceae; genus Sphingopyxis. Next base: position 21,307 of record NZ_SCOT01000021.1, on the reverse strand, counting down.
GACCAATGTCGGAATGGTGCGCGATGCGCCGGGCTTCTTGCAAACGCTCCGCACGCTTTGCGACGAGACCGGCACCTTGCTCGTCTTCGACGAAACGCACACTATCTCCTCGGGCTATGGCGGCCATGGCGTCGCGCATGGGCCGACACCCGATCTTATGGTCGTCGGCAAGTCGATCGGCGGCGGCGTCCCCTGCGCCGTCTACGGCTTCAGCGCCGAGGTGGCCGAACGCATGGCGACGCTGAACGCAGCGCGCCCGCCCGGACATAGCGGCATCGGCACCACGCTCTCGGCCAACGCGCTCGCGATCACCGCGATGGATGCGATGCTGGGCGAGGTTATCACCCCCGCCGCCTATGACCATATGCTGCGCGGCGCCGCGCGGCTGGTGGCCGGGCTGGAGCAGGAAATCGCCGCCGCCGATCTCGACTGGCACGTCGCTCAGGTCGGCGCGCGGGTCGAATTCCTCACCTGCCCCACCTCGCCGCGCAACGGCGGCGAGGCAAAAGCGGCAATGCAGCCCGAACTGGAGGCGGCGATCCACCTGTTCCTCGCCAACCGCGGGATTTTGCTGGCGCCCTTTCACAATATGATGTTGGTGAGCCCGGTTACCGGCGACGACCAGATCGACCGGCTGGTGGGCGGTTTCGCCGACTGCTCAAAAGCGTTGAAGGAGTAGAGGGGCGATGTCGAAATCATCAGGCATTGTGGCGCCGCGATCGGAGGCCGAGGCCTTTTTCAAGGCCAATCCCGAGGTCGATTCGATCGAGATGATCTATACCGACATGGGCGGCGTGCCGCGCGGCAAGCGGCTGCGCCAGCATGAGGTGATAGCGGTTTACGAAAGCGGGCGGATGTTCCCCGGATCGATCACCGTCGTCGACATCACCGGGCAGGACACGGTCGAAACCGGCCTGGTGTGGGAGGATGGCGACGCCGACCGGTCGATGAAGCCGATCCCCGGCACCCTTGTCCGCACCCCGTGGGGCGGCGACCATGCCGCGCAGTTCCTGGTCGATTTCTACGAGCTCGACGGCACCCCGCACGACCTCGATCCACGCCATGTGCTGGGCGGCGTGATCGATCGTTTTGTCGCCGATGGGCTGACCCCGGTGCTCGCGGTCGAGCTGGAATTCTATCTCGTCGATCCGCGCCGCGCCCGCGACGGCACCGTGCGCCCCGCCCGCCCCGGCTACAGCCGCGACACGCCGCGCAATGTCGAGGTCTACGGCCTGCGCGAGCTCGACGATTTCCGGCCCTTCTTCGACGCGCTTTACGCGGCAACCGATGCGCAGGACATTCCGCTCGAAAGCGCAATCTCCGAATTCGCGCCGGGTCAGTTCGAGCTGACCCTGCGCCACAAACCCGACGCCCTGCGCGCCTGCGACGATGCAATTATGTACAAACGGCTGGTCAAGGCGGTCGCGCAGCAGCACGGCCTGGAAGCAACTTTCATGGCCAAACCCTTCGCCGAGCAGGCGGGCAGCGGCATGCACATCCATGTCTCGGTCAACGATGGTTCGGGCACCAACATCTTTGCCAGCGACGATCCCGCGGGCACCCCGGCGCTGCGCCATGCGATCGGCGGCATGATCGGCACCGTCGGCGACGCCTTCGCGCTTTTTGCCCCGCACGCCAACAGCTATCGTCGCTTCAAAGCGAACAGCTACGCCCCGGTCGCACCGACCTGGGGCGTCAACAACCGCACCGTGTCGTTCCGTATCCCCGCCGGCCCACCGCCAAGCCGCCATGTCGAGCATCGCGCCTGCGGTGCCGACGCCAATCCCTATCTCGCCGTGGCCGCGGTGCTCGCCGGGATGCATCATGGCATGGCAAACAAGACCGACCCCGGCGCCGCGGCCGTCGGCAACGGCTATGACCGCGACAACAGCGGCGACGACAAGCCGCCGTCGAACTGGTTCGCCGCGGTCGATCGCTTCCACGGCTCGGCGCTGATGCGCGACTATCTGGGAACCCGCTTCATCGACATGTTCAGCATCGTCAAACGCGTCGAACAGGACCGCTATTTCGGCGTCGTACCCACGCTCGATTACGACTGGTACCTTCGCAACGCATGAATCTTTCAAAGATTCGTGCTGCGGTGCAAAATAACCTCTTTCCAAGCGGACTTTATTGAGTCAGCTTGACGTCACAAAAGGGAGGCCGTCATGGATCTGAACGAACTGATCAAGCAAACCCGCGGGCGTCGCTCGCTCTTGCAGGCGATGGGGGTCGCGGCGATCGGGATCAGCTTTGGCGGTCTTGCCGCATGCAGCAAGGGCGAAGGCAAAAAGCTCGCCAATGGCGAAGAGGGCAAGCTCAACTTCTACAACTGGGACACCTATATCGGCGAGACGACGCTCGACGATTTCAAGGAAGCCAGCGGCGTCGAAGTGAAGATGGACCTGTTCGACAGCAACGACGTGCTGTTCGCCAAGTTCAAGGCCGGCAATCCCGGTTACGACGTAATCGTCCCCTCGAACGACTTTGTCGAACGCATGGCGCAGGCGGGCATGCTGCAGACGCTCGACCATACCCAAATCCCGAATATGAAGAATATCGACCCGACCTTTATCGACGTCGATTATGACCAGGGCCGCAAATTTTCGATGCCCTACACCTGGCTCGCGCTCGGCATCGGCTATCGCAAGTCGAAGGTGAAGGCGAAGCCCGACAGCTGGAAAGTCCTGTTCGACAGCCCCGAATATGCCGGCCGCATCGCGTTGCTGTCGGAGGCTGGCGACATGTTCCGCCTTTACGGCAAATATCTGGGCAAATCGGTCAACGCACTGACCCCCGCCGACATCGCGACGATCGAGGCGATGATGATCAAGCAAAAGCCCAATGTAAAAAATTTCCACGTCGATGACGGACAGGATCTGCTGCTCAAGGGCGATGTCGACCTGGTGCTCGAATATAATGGCGACATCGCGCAGGCGATGACCGAGGATGACGATATCGATTTCGTCGTGCCGAAAGAAGGCAGTCAGCTCAATTCGGACAATTTGTGCATTCCGAAGGGCGCGCCGCACCCGAAGAACGCCCACGCCTTCATCAACTATCTGCTTGACGGCGAAGTCGGCAAGAAGATCACCGAAACGATCCTCTACCCGACCCCCAATGCCGCGGCCAAGGCGCTGATGCCCGACAGTTACAAGAACAACCCGGTCATCTATCCGCCCGCCGACGTGCTGGCCAAATGCGAATATGCCAAGTTCAACCCGACCTTGCAGCCGCTGTACGAAGAAGCGTTTACGCGGGTGCGGGCGGCGTGATCACGAAGGGCTTGGGGGGTGGCCGAGCAGGATTGGAAGACAAGCAAACGGACCTTCGCGGCGGTGTCGCTGCCGACCCTGTTCTGGGTGGTCGTCTTCTTCCTCGTGCCGATGGCCATCGTCTGGCTCTACAGCTTTGGCGAGAATCGCGGCCTGACCGACATCGAATTTTCGGGCACGCTCGAAAACTACAAGCGCGCCACCGAGTGGCTGTATCTGACGATTTTCGGCAAGAGCTTCGCGGTCGCGGCGCTCGTCACCCTGATCTGCCTGATCATTGGTTTTCCGGTTGCGATGGCGATCACCTTTGCCAGCGAGAAATGGCGGCCGTGGCTGCTGCTTGGCATCATGCTGCCCTTCTGGACCAACCTCCTCATCCGCACCTATGCGCTGATGATGCTGCTCGGCACGCAGGGCTTTGCGAACAAGGGGATGGGCGCGCTGTGGGAAGGGACGAGCTGGATCAAGACGCTCGTCGGGCTGCAACCACTGCCGACGTGGGAGCCGGTGCAGCTGCTGTTCAACAATTTCGCGGTCGTGTTCGGGCTCGTCTATGTCCATCTGCCCTTCATGGTGCTGCCGCTCTACGCCGCACTCGACCGGCTCGACCGCAGCCTGATCGAGGCGAGCCTCGACCTTGGCGCCGGGCATTTCCGCACCATCATGCGCATCGTGGTGCCGCTGGCAGCGCCCGGTATCATCGCGGGCGTGATGATCACCCTGATCCCCGCGCTCGGCGCCTACCTTACCCCCGATCTGATGGGCGGCACCGACAGCCAGATGATCGCCAACGTCATCGAGCGCCAGTTCAAGAAGGCCAATGACTGGCCGTTCGGCGCGGCGCTCTCGTTCCTGCTGATCTACGCAATGTTCATCCTGATCGCGCTGCAATCGATGCGCAAAAAAGTGCCGGAGGTCCGCTGATGGCCCTCTTCGCCCGCACGCCGGTCGCGCCGCTCGAATATAGCCGCAAACTCTGGATGCGCCTGTGGGTCGGCGCGGTAATGGTCTTCCTCTACGCGCCGCTGATCGTGCTGATGATTTTCAGCTTCAACGACAGCAAGCGCAACGTCGTGTGGCGCGGCTTCACCACCAAATATTATGAAAAGGCGCTGGGCAACGACCAGCTGGTCGAGGCGCTGGTCAACTCGCTGACCATCGCGGCGCTGGCGACGCTGGCCAGCCTGGTGCTCGGGACGCTGGCGGCGGTGATGCTGTGGCGCTTTCGTTTCCCTTGGAAAGGCGCGATCGACGGCACGATCTCGCTGCCGATCATCGTTCCCGAAATCTGCCTCGGCGTCGCCTTCCTGATGTTTTTTGCCGCGGTGGGCTGGCCGACCGATCTGGTCTGGCCGTTCAACCTCGGCGCGATCACCATCGCGCATATCACCTTCTGCTTTCCCTTTGTGACGATGGTTGTCCGCTCGCGGCTCGCGACGTTCAACCGCGAGCAGGAGGAAGCGGCCAAGGACCTTGGCGCCAGCGAAGGTCAGGTGTTCCGCGACGTGCTGATCCCGCACATCAAACCCGCACTCGTCGCGGGCGCGCTGCTGTCCTTCACGCTCAGCCTTGACGATTTCGTCATCACCTATTTCACCAGCGGCCCCGACACGATCACCTTTCCGGTCAAGGTCTATTCGATGGTCCGCTTTTCGGTAACGCCCGAAGTCAACGCGGCGTCGACCCTGCTCATCATCCTGACCGTCGTCCTGACCTTCATCGCGTTGAAGGCCCAGGGCGTGAAGGCCATTGCGGAAACCCACTGACCATGACCGAAACCGCCAAACCGATCATCCAGATCCAGAATGTCTCGAAACGCTTTGGCAAGGTGACGGCGGTCGACAATGTCAGCCTCGACATCAACGCCGGCGAATTCTTCGTGCTGCTCGGCCCGTCGGGCTGCGGCAAGACCACCTTGCTGCGGATGATCGCGGGCTTCGAGTTGCCGACCGAGGGCCGGATATTGATCGACGGGCAGGACATGGCGGGCATCCCGCCGAACAAGCGCCCGGTGAACATGGTGTTCCAAAGCTATGCGGTGTTCCCGCACATGAGCGTCGCCGACAATGTCGCTTACGGCCTGAAAATCGCCGGGGTGAAGGGCGGCGAGATCAGGGACCGCGTCGCCGAGGCGCTTGATCTGGTCAAGCTCGGCGGCTTTGGTGAGCGCATGCCCGACCAGATGTCGGGCGGTCAGCGCCAGCGCGTCGCGCTCGCGCGTAGCCTTGTCATGCGCCCGAAAGTGCTCCTCCTCGACGAGCCGCTGTCGGCTCTCGACGCGAAACTGCGCGCCCAAATGCAGTTCGAGCTGTCGGAATTGCAGGAAAAGGTCGGCATCACCTTCGTCACCGTCACCCACGACCAGGACGAGGCGCTGTCAATGGCGTGCCGCATCGGGGTGATCAACAAGGGCGAGGTGGCGCAACTCGCGACCCCCTCGGACCTCTACGAATATCCCGCCAACCGCTTCGTCGCCGATTTTGTCGGATCGGTGAATATTTTCGAGGGCAAGCTGACCCTCGACGATCCCGACAAGGCCGCGGTCGACTGCCCCGGGCTGGGCAAAGTGTATCTGAACCACGGCGTCACCGGCCCGCACGGCGCCGACGTGTGGATCGCGCTGCGCCCCGAGAAAATCTATCTTCACGTCCCCGGCGAAGGCAAGGCGGTCAAGGCGGCGGCGCAGGACGCCCCCGACGGCTATAATTTCGCGCGCGGCAAGATCAAAGGCATGAGCTATCTCGGCGACATCACCCTGTTCGAGATCGAACTGGAGTCCGGCACCCGCATCCGCGTCTCACGCCCCAATTTGTCGCGCCACGACCAGGAGGATTTCACCTGGGACGACAAGGTCAGCATGCACTGGCGCGCGGATAGTCCGGTGGTTCTTCTCGGATAATCCTTACTGTCCGTCTTCGTCATCCCGGACTTGATCCGGGACCCATCACAGCGCCGAAGTCATGGACCCTGGATCAAATCCGGGGTGACGAAGTGGCGAGGTCAATGCGCTGCTTTCTTCTTCCCCGGCACCAGATGCAGCGCCGCGACAATCGCACCGCCCAGCACCAGCCCGAACACCCCCGCGCCGCCGGCATTGATCAGCCATTCCCACAGCCCCGCGGCGGGCAGATTGCTTGCCACCGCATGGGCAAAATCGTGCAAGCCATGGCCCAGATTGCCGATATGATATTCGTCGAGGGCGTGCAGGATGATCTGGCCACCCACCCACAGCATTGCTGCGGTTCCAACCAGTGCCAGCGCACCGAGCAGCTTGGGCATGAAGGCAACCAGCCCACGTCCGATCGCGCGGCGGGCGCTGTTGCCCGCTTTCGCCATATGCAGGCCGATGTCGTCCATTTTCACGATCAGCCCGACCGCGCCATAGACTGCAATCGTGATCGCGATCGCGACCACGATCAAAGTCGCTGCGCGCATTGCAAAGGCTTCGTCGATTACTTCGTTGAGCGCGATCACCATGATCTCGCCCGACAGAATGAAATCGGTGCGGATCGCGCCCTTTACCATCGTTTCTTCATGGTCTTTGTCGGCGACGATTTCCGCTGCCTCAGCCAGCGGCGTCTTGTCCTTGTGCAGCGAATGCCAGACCTTCTCGGCGCCCTCGAAGCACAGATATGCGCCGCCGATCATCAGCAGCGGTGTGATCGCCCATTGCGCGACCGCCGAAAGCAACAGCAGCGCCGGCAGGATCAGCACCAGCTTGTTAAAGAACGATCCCTTGGCGATGCGCCAGATGATCGGCAGTTCGCGGTTGGGCTGAAACCCTGTGACATAGCGCGGTGTCACCGCGGCATCGTCGACCACCACCCCCGCGGCCTTCACCCCCGCTTTCGACGCCGCGGCGCCAATATCGTCGATGCTCGCCGCCGCCACCTTGGCGATCGTGGCGACGTCGTCGAGCAGGGCAAAAAGGCCGGAGGGCATAGGGTGTTGGTCTTTCTTCTATTCCGTGAGGGCGTTCATCATCCCTCTAGCCGTTCGAGTCGAGCGAAGTCGAGACACGTTGAGTTTGCGCTCGACTTCACGTGTCTCGACTTCGCTCGACACGAACGGAATTTGGGATCGTGCTAGATCGCGCGGAGTTTCGGCAGCACCTCATCGAGTGATTTGCGGATGATGGCAACCATCTCGTCGATCTGCTCCGTCGAAATGATCAGCGGCGGGCACATCACCAGACTATCGCGGATGCCGCGCACCATCAGGCCATTAGCGATGCAAGCATCGCGCGCCATCGGCCCTGCGGTTCCTTCCGCCCCGCCAAACCGCGCGCGCGTTTCCTTGTCGGCGACGATCTCGACCGCACCCAGCAGCCCGATCGAGCGCGCTTCGCCGACGAGTGGATGATCGTTCAGCGTCGCAAGTGCCTTCGCCAGATGTGGGCCGGTGACGCTGCCGGTGCGCTCGACCAGCCCCTCGCGCTCGATAATCTCGATATTCTTGAGCGCGACCGCCGCCGCCACCGGATGGCCCGAATAGGTGAAACCATGGACAAAATCGCCGCCGGTCTTGAGCACCTCGACGACATGCGCTGCGACCGCGGTGGCCGAGATTGGCAAATAGCCCGACGACAGCCCCTTCGCCATCGGCATCAGGTCGGGGGTGAAGCCCATTGTCTCATGCCCCCACATCTTGCCGGTACGCCCGAAACCGCAGATCACTTCGTCGGCGACGACCAGCAGGCCATATTTGCGCGCCACCGCCTCGACCTTGGGCCAATAGCCCTTGGGCGGGATGATGACGCCGCCCGCCCCCTGCACCGGCTCGCCGATGAAAGCGGCGCAATTTTCGGGGCCGACTTCCAGAATCTTGTCCTCGATCGCCTGGACACAGGCGTCGCAGAATTCCTCCTCGGTCATCCCCTGGCCTTCGTTAAAGGCGTACGGCTGGCGGACATGTTCGACCCCGGCGATCGGCAGGTCGCCCTGCGCGTGCATCGCCTTCATCCCGCCCAGCGAAACCCCTGCGACGGTCGAGCCATGATAGGCGTTCCAGCGGCTGATAAAGACGGTCCGGTTCGGTTCGCCCTTCAGCTTCCAATAATGGCGCACCATGCGGAACACCGTGTCGTTCGCCTCGCTGCCCGAGGCATTGAAAAACACGTGCGGCAGCCGATTGCCGGTGAGGCTCGCGATCTTCGCGGCGAGCATCACCGTCGGCGGCGTCGCGGTCTTGAAGAAGGTGTTGTAAAAGGGCAGCTCGCGCATCTGCGCCGCCGCCGCCTCGACCAATTCCTCGCGGCCATAGCCGACGTTGACGCACCACAGCCCCGCCATGCCGTCGAGGATGCGATGGCCGTCGCCGTCGTGGATATAGCAGCCCTCGGCATGGGTGATGATGCGGCTGCCGCCGAGCTTTTCGATCTCGGCCCAGTCGGCCTGCGCGGGAAGATGATGCGCGACGTCAAGGCGGCGCAGTTCGGCGATGTCGTGATTACGGGGCATATGAAAACTCCTGATTCCTGAAAACCGTTCGTATCGCGCGAAGTCGAGATGCTTCTCGGCCTTGCGCTGCGACGATGGGCGTCTCGACTTCGCTCGACACGAGCGGAATGAGACCAGTCTTATGGATTCAGGGCGAGAAGCTGATCCGCGCCAGATAGCGATCATAGCGGGTGACGCGGCAGTTCATAATTCACCCCTTAGCGCACGGCCCAGCAGACGGAAATAGGTCTGACTGTCATCATTCCCGTCGGTCGCCCATTCGGGATGCCATTGCACCGCGAGCAGCGGCGCGCCGTTCGGGCGCGCGCTATACGCCTCGACCAGCCCGTCGGGCGCCCATGCCTCGACCACCAACCCGTCGGCGAGTTTGCCGATACCCTGATAATGGACCGAATTCACGTCGAGCGACGCGGCGCCATAGGCCGATGCGAGCATCCCGCCCTCGACCAGATCGACATGGTGGCGGTGATCGAACATGCCATCGAAGCTGACGCCGTCGGGCGCGTGGTGATGCAGCAGCTCGGCGCTCGCCGACGTATCGCGGCGCAGCGTGCCACCCAGCGCCACGTTGATCTCCTGAAACCCGCGGCAGATACCAAATAGCGGCCGCTGCGCCGCGATCACCGCGTCGATCAGCTCGATCATCATGCGGTCGCGGTCGGGATCGAACGGCCCGTCACCCGCCCCGGCATCGCCATAAAGGACGGGTTCGACATTCGACGGCGTCCCGGTCAGCAGCACTCCGTCAAGCCGCCCGACAACCTCGTCCGCGCGCATAAAGTCCGGGAGGGAGGGAATAATCAGCGCTGCGCAATCGGCATGGCGCATCGCCGCGGTCGCATAACGGTTCATCACCGCCTGCGCCGTCTCGACCCCGACGGTGCGGTTGCAGGCGATGATGCCAAGGACGGGGCGCGCGGACATGATCCTTAGCTGCCGATTTTCGCGCGCCGACGCCAGCGGAATCTCGGGCTGCCAAAGCCTGTCGTCACCGTAGTCCTGAGCCTGTCGAAGGGCGCTTCACCGCGAAGCGCCCTTCGACAGGCTCAGGACTACGGTCCGATAGTTCAACGGTCGCTCAGGCGTATTGCCGCGCGAACGCCGCCGCGGCGCCGAACAGGCCGGGCTGCGGGTGGGTGATCAGCTTCACCGGCAGCGCCGCCATGAAACCCTCGAACCGCCCCTTTTCGATAAAGCGCTCGGGAAAGCCCGAACGCACCAGACTGTCGCGGATCCTGAGGCCGAGTCCTCCCGCGATGACGACCCCGCTCGCGCCCTGTGCCAGCGCCAGATCGCCCGCCACGCTGCCCAGCGACAGACAGAAACGATCGACCGCCGCGGCGGCGAGGCTGTCCTGACCGCCGAGCGCGGCGGTCCAGATCGCCTTGTCGTCGAGCGGGGTCACCGCGCGGCCTTCGAGGCCCGCCAGCGTTTCGTAAATATCAACGATGCCCGGCCCCGAAACGATCCGTTCGACCGATACCCGCCGGTGCCGTTTGCGCAGCCGCGCAAGGATCGCATCCTCGATGCTGTCGAGCGGCGCAAAGTCGATATGCCCGCCCTCGGTCGCCTGCACCCGGTAGCCCGCGTCGTCGCGCCAGATATGCGCGACGCCCAGGCCGGTGCCGGGTCCGATGACGCTGATCGTGCCCGTCGTCGGCAACGGTTCGTCGGGGCCGGTCAGCCGTTCGAAATAGCTGTCGTCGGCCTGCGCGACCGCATGACCGACCGCCTCGAAATCATTGACCAGCACATGGCGATCGACGCCCAGCTTCTCGCCGATCAGCGCCGGGCGGATGATCCACGGATTGTTGGTGAAGCGGATGATTTCGCCGCGCGTCGGCCCGGCAATCGCAATCGCGACCGCGCGCGGCAAACCGCCCTGACGCTCGGCGAAGTCCTCCCACGCGGTCTGAAAGCTCGCATGATCCTTGGTGTGCAAAGTGGTTGCTTCGCCGAGCGACAGCACGCGCCCGCCCGCAATCTCGGCCATCGCAAAACGCGCGTGGGTGCCGCCGATGTCGACCGTGACGATAGTTTCGCTCATATCTCTCCCTCGCCGGTCGGTTGCGGCTTGCTCGACCGCGGGAATGTCGCATGGCCCAAGGCGATGCAACAGCGCATAGCTATGCGCTGCGCGATGGTTCGATTTTCGGATTTGGGGAAATGGTGCACCCGGAGCGATTCGAACGCCCGACCCTCAGATTCGTAGTCTGATGCTCTATCCAGCTGAGCTACGGGTGCGTGGAGAGGCGCCTTTAAGGGGCGTCGTGCGGGGGCGCAAGCCCCTATTTCAGCTTTGTGACCGTGGCGCAGGATGATTGGCGGCGTACCGTATCGAGCTTGCCGATTTCTGCGGGGTCTTTCAGCAGCAAGCGGATCAGCGCGATGCCGCGATCATGGTTGGCGCGGACAATCTGGGCGCCCGCGGGCACGGCCTGCCCTTCGCGTGCGAGGATGATTCGGAACGGCTTACCCGCCGCCTCGACATCGTTGCGGACAAAAATCACATCGGTTGCCGCGTCGAAAATGCTGAGCGAGCTATAGCGCCCGGGCACCGGAGTGACGTCGATGGCGAGCGGTCCCGCCGCCAGGTCATAGGGGCAACTGGAATAAGCGAGATCGGGGCTGGGGCGCACGACCGGCTGGCGCGCCGGGGTGGCGAGATTGCCATGCGACATGGTGTTGACCCCGCCCTGCCCCAGCCGGTCGATCGCGACGTTCATCAGGCCATAGGGTATATAGGCGATCGCGGCCCAGGCGGTTGCTGCAGCCAGGACGAGGCCAAGGGCGAGCGGGCCGAGCCAGTTGCGCATCTCAGCAGCCCTCCTGCACGATTTGCGGCAGCACCGCCTTGACCGGATCGGCGCGGAACCCCGGCCCGGGATTATACATCCGCAAGGTCAGGTGAAAGGGCTGCCCCTTGGTGCCCGGCAACCATGCGCCGTCGGCAGGCGTCGTCGGCGCGATGGTGACGCGCCATTCACCCTTGCCGTCGAGCGTAACATTGGCGCCATTGACCGACCAGATGTTCGCGGGGTTGGCGACCAGATAGCCCGCTTCGTCATAAATGGTGACGCTCCACCAGCGCGCGTCGAGCGGCTTGCCCGACAGGCCGTAACGGCAATTGCCGTCGAGCGGCGCCCCGGCGGCGTCGGTCTTCGCCGACCAATAGACGGTTTCCTTTGCGGGCAGCGCGAGCAGGCCGGCGCGCGCGACCGCGGCGCGGGTGATCGGGTCGGTCGCCTTGGTGCCGAAACCGAGCGAGGTCGTCCACGGACCGTTGACGATTGCGCCGTCCGTGAGCCCGCCGCCGGTGAACCACCAGGCGGCGCCAAGCCCGACCGCTATCCCACCCACCATGGTGATCGCGTAGCGGTGCCAGCTTTTCATGTTTCTGCCCCATCCCCGACCGTAGCCCTGAGCCTGTCGAAGGGCGCCTCGCAGTGAAGCGCCCTTCGACAGGCTCAGGGCTACGGTGGATTCATCCCCGTTTCAACGCCGCCTGTGCTGCCGCCAGCCGTGCGATCGGCACACGGTACGGCGATGCGCTGACATAGTCGAGGCCGGTTTGTTCGCAGAAATGGATGCTCGGCGCGTCGCCGCCATGTTCACCGCAAATGCCCAGTTTGACGTCCGGGCGCGTCTTGCGGCCGCGGTCGGCGGCGATCTCGATCAACTGCCCGACGCCCTCGACATCCAGGCTGACGAACGGGTCGGTGAGGAAGATGCCCTTGTCGACATATTGGGTCAGGAAACGCCCCGCATCGTCGCGGCTGATCCCGATCGTCGTCTGGGTGAGGTCGTTGGTGCCGAAGCTGAAGAACTCCGCCGTCTCGGCAATCTCGCCCGCCATCAGCGCGGCGCGCGGCAGTTCGATCATCGTGCCGACGAGATAGGCGATCTCGCGGCCCTTTTCGGCGAACACCGCCTTGGCCTGGGCATCGACGACGGCCTTCATCAAGTCGAATTCGCGGCGCGTCGCCACCAAGGGTATCATCACCTCGGGGATCGGCGCTGCGCCGGTGGCGGCGGCAACGTCACACGCCGCCTCGAAAATCGCGCGGGCCTGCATTTCGTATATTTCGGGGTAGGTCACGCCGAGACGGCAGCCGCGATGGCCGAGCATCGGGTTGAATTCGTGGAGTTCGTTGGCGCGCGCCTTCAAGGCCTCGATCCCGACGCCCGCGGCCGCGGCGACGTCAGCGAAATCCTCTTCGCGCGTCGGCAGGAATTCGTGGAGCGGCGGGTCGAGGAGGCGGATGGTGACCGGCAGCCCCGCCATCACCTCGAAAATCCCTGCGAAATCCGCCCGCTGTTCGGGAAGCAATTTGGCGAGCGCGACGCGGCGACCCGCCTCATTCTCGGCCAGGATCATCTCGCGCACCGCAGTGATCCGCGCTGCGTCGAAGAACATATGTTCGGTGCGGCAGAGGCCGATGCCCTCGGCGCCGAAATCGCGCGCGACCTGGGCGTCCTGGGGGGTTTCGGCGTTGGCGCGCACCTTCATGCGGCGGACCTTGTCGGCCCACACCATCAACGTACCGAAATCGCCGACCAGTTCGGGCAGCAGCGTCTTGACCTCGCCCGCCATCACTTCGCCGGTCGATCCGTCGAGGGTGATGATGTCGCCCTCGCGCAGTTCGCGCCCCGCAACGCGCAGCACGCGGGCATTGCCGTCGATCGACAGTCCGCCGGCGCCCGAGACGCACGGACGCCCCATGCCGCGTGCGACGACCGCCGCGTGGCTGGTCATGCCGCCGCGCGCGGTCAGGATGCCTTTGGCGGCGTGCATGCCGTGGATGTCCTCGGGCGACGTTTCGACGCGGACCAGGATCACCGCTTCACCCATTTCGGCGGCTTTTTCAGCCGCATCGGCGGTGAACATGATCTTGCCCGACGCGGCGCCGGGGCTGGCGGGCAGCCCCTTGGTCAGCACGTCGCGCGGGGCATCGGGGTCGAGCGTCGGGTGGAGCAGCTGGTCGAGCGCGCCGGGATCAACGCGACCCACAGCCTCTTCCTCGGTGATCAGCCCCTCGGCCGCCATGTCGACCGCGATCTTCAGCGCCGCCTTTGCGGTGCGCTTGCCCGACCGGGTTTGCAGCATCCAGAGCGTGCCGCGTTCGACGGTGAACTCGATATCCTGCATGTCGCGGTAATGGGTTTCGAGCGTGTCGAAGACGCGGCCCAACTCGCCAAAGGTCTCCGGCATCGCCTCTTCCATCGACAGCGGCTTGGCCCCCGCCCGCTCGCGCGCCGCTTTGGTCAGATATTGCGGGGTACGGATGCCCGCGACGACGTCTTCGCCCTGGGCGTTGATCAGCCATTCGCCGTACCAGGCACGCTCGCCGGTCGCGGGATCGCGGGTGAACGCGACGCCGGTGGCCGATGTGTCACCCATATTGCCGAACACCATCGCCTGAACGCTGACCGCGGTCCCCCACTCGCCGGGGATCGAATTGATCCGGCGATAGACTTTCGCACGGTCGCTTTCCCAGCTAGCGAACACGGCGCCGACCGCGCCCCAGAGTTGGTCGTTCGGTTCCTGCGGGAACGGCGCGCCGGTTTCGCGCTCGACGATCGCCTGATAGTCCTTGACCAGCGCCTGCCAGTCTTCGGCCGACATTTCGGTATCGAGGTAAAAGCCGCGGTCTTCCTTGGCGATTTCGAGGGCTTCCTCGAACTCGGCATGGTCGAGCCCCATGACGACGTCGGCGTACATCTGGACAAAGCGGCGATAGCTATCCCAAGCGAAACGCGGGTCGCCCGACGCTTCGGACAGGCCGACGACGGTTTTGTCGTTGAGCCCCAGGTTGAGGACGGTGTCCATCATCCCCGGCATCGACACGCGCGCGCCCGAACGCACCGACACGAGCAGCGGGTCGGCGGGATCGCCGAATTTTTTCCCCGTGATCCCTTCGATATGCGCGATGCCGCTGGTGACCTGTTCGATCAACCCCGCGGGGAATTGTTCGCCATGGGCATAATAAGCGGTGCAGACGTCGGTGGTGATCGTAAAGCCCGGGGGCACCGGCAAGCCGATCGACGCCATTTCGGCAAGGTTCGACCCCTTGCCGCCCAGCAATTCCTTCGAACGCTCGGCCGTCGTGGCCGCGCCGCCGAACAAATGCACCATCTTCGTCATTTTATGCTCCTGCTGCCCCGGGGAGGAGGTTGCGGCTGGATAGGGTGGAGATCGGCTATCGTCGATTCAGATTTACTTCGTTCGTTATAAGCGAACCACCCCTACCCCGTTCGTGTCGAGCGAAGTCGAGACACCTTGACGCCGCGGGCAAACAAGAGCGTGTCTCGACTTCGCTCGACACAAACGGGAATGGAAGGTCGGCTTACCCCTCGACCTTTGAGAAATCTGCCACGCCATGCACCGCGCCGGTAAATCGGGCGAGCAGTCCGAGCCGATAGGTGCGCACCGCCTCGTCGGGATCGTTGACCATCACGCCATCGAAAAACGCATCGATCGGCGCGCGCAGCGATGCTAGCGCGGCCATGGCGTCGGTGAAACGCTCCTCGGCGACCGCGGCGGAGGCAGCGGGTTCGGCGGCGTCGAGGGCCGCGAGCAGCGCCTGATCCACAACCGTCGCCCCCGCGAAGGCGGGGGCCGCCACGTTGGGCACACTGCTGCCAGCGGCCCCCGCCTGCGCGGGGGCGACGGAAATATCCGCCTGCTTCAAAATATTCGCCGCGCGCTTATACCCCGCCAGCAAATTTGCCCCGTCATCGCTCGCCATAAACGCCTGCAACGCCTTCACGCGCGCCAGCAGGCGAACCAGATCATCTTCTTTGCCTTTATCACCATCAATGATGACCGAAGCTCGAACGAAGTCGGGACGAATGCCGTCGCCGCGCAACATCACCTCCATCCGATCAAGAAAGAAGTCGCGAACCTTCGCTCCCGCAATCACTGTTTCAACCAATACCTCGGGGTTCGGCGCATTAAGCTTCGGCATCGTTTTCAGAACAGCGCCAACAGCACCCATCAACTCCTGAGCATTGCCGCTGTTGATCAAAGGCGTGAGCGCCTCAAGCATCTCAATAAACGGCTGCGTTTTTTCCGTGTGCCATTCTCTAAAAATGGAGCCCGTAAGAGCGGCTGCGCCAGTCAGCATAATCGACCATCGGAGATTCGATTGAAGAGAAATCGCTACGACGCCAAGCGCCGCACGCCTCAGTGCGAAGGGGTCTTTGGATCCGGTCGGGGCCTCGTCGATGCGGAAAAACTGGAAAATGGTATCCAGCTTATCCGCCAGCGCCACAGCCACCGTAACCGGCGCGGTCGGCACGTCATCGCCCTGCCCGACCGGCTTGTAATGGTCGCGGATCCCGTCGGCGACCGCATCGCCTAAGCCTTCGGCGCGGGCGTAGTAGCCGCCCATCAGGCCTTGCAGTTCAGGGAATTCGCCGACCATTTCGGTGACGAGATCGGCCTTGCACAGGCGCGCCGCGAGTTCGGCCTGGTCGGCCAACTCTTGCGTGCTCCCCGGCGAAAGCCGGGGCCCAGGGCTGCCTGACGCTGCCGTTTGCTCTGTGCCGCTCTGGGCCCCGGCGTTCGCCGGGGAGCGGTCTGTGACGATGCCTTCCTCGACCAACCAGCGCGCCAGCTTCGCAACCCGCTCGACCTTGTCCGCAACCGTGCCCAGCTTTTCGTGGAACGTGATCCGGTCCAGCTTCTTCGCGTGATCCTGCAGCGTGGTCTTGCGATCCTGCTCCCAAAAGAAGCGCGCATCCGACAACCGCGCCGCGAGCACCTTGCGGTTCCCCGCGACGATCTCCGCCCCGCCGTCGACCGCATCGATATTCGCGGTGCAGACGAAGCCGTTCGCGAGCTTGCCCGCCGCGTCGTTTACGACGAAATATTTCTGGTTCACCCGCGCGGTCAGCTGGATGACCTCGGGCGGTACTGCCAGAAACGCTTCGTCGAAGCGGCCGAGCAAGGGGACCGGCCATTCGGTCAGCCCGGCATTCTCGATCACCAGCCCCTCGTCGGCGACGAGCGTCAGTCCTGCGTCGGCGGCAACATTCGCGGCGCCGTCGCGGATGATATTCTGCCGTTCCTCATGGTCGACGATGACATGGCACGCGCGCAGCTTTTCGGCATAGTCCGATGCCGAGCCGATGGTGATTTCGCCCGGGCAGTGGAAGCGGTGGCCGCGCGTGGCATAGCCCGCGGAAATCCCGCTAACTTCACACGGAATCAGCTCGTCACCAAAGATCGCGACGATGCCCGAAAACGGGCGCACCCAGCGCAGGCTTTCGCTGCTCGCGCTGTCCTTGCCCCAGCGCATCGACTTGGGCCAGGCAAAGGCGCGGATGATCGCGGGGATCGCCTCGGCGAGCACCGCGGCGGTGGCGCGGCCGGGCTTGTCGATCACCGCAAAATAGACGCCGTCGCGGTCTTCGAGCTGATCCTGCGTCAGGCCGGTCTTGCGCAGGAAGCCTTCGAGCGCCTGCGGCGGCGCGCTGCTGCGCGGGCCTTTCAGTTCTTCGCTGACCGCCGCGGTCGCCTCGGGCAGGCCTTTGGCGATCAGCGCGAGGCGGCGCGGGGTCGACCAGATGGTGAGGTCGCCGACATCGAGGCCCGCGGCGGCGAGCTGGGCGCGGAACAATTTGTCGAGTTCGGCGCGCGCACCGGCCTGCATCCGCGCCGGGATTTCCTCGCTGCGCAGTTCGAGAAGGAAGTCGGTCACAGCGTCCACCCCGGATATTTGGCGGTCCACGCGGCCGACTGGCTGTCAATCCATGCCTTGCAGCTGCCCTTGGCGAGGTCGCGGACGCGCGCCATGTAATTGGCGCGCTCCTGCACGCTGATCACGCCGCGCGCCTGCAACAGGTTGAAGAGGTGGCTCGCCTCGATCGCCTGGTCATAGGCCGCGAGCGGGACATTTGCGGCGATGGCGCGCTGGCACTCGGCCTCGGCTGCCTTGAACCCTGCAAACAAGGAGTCGGTGTCGGCGACCTCGAAATTCCATTTCGAGAACTGCTTTTCGTTCTCGAGGAACACATCGCCATAGCTGACCCCCGGCACCTCGCCGACCGCGTCCGAAAAACGCAGGTCGTACACATTGTCGACATTCTGGATATACATGGCGAGGCGTTCGAGCCCGTAGGTCAGCTCGCCCGCGACGGGCTTGCAGTCGAAGCCGCCCATCTGCTGAAAGTAAGTGAACTGGGTGACTTCCATCCCGTCGCACCAGACTTCCCAACCCAAGCCCCACGCGCCGAGCGTCGGCGATTCCCAATCGTCCTCGACAAAGCGGATGTCGTGGAGCAGCGGGTCGATGCCGATCGCGGCGAGGCTACCCAGATATTGTTCCTGCAGGTCGGCGGGCGACGGCTTCAGGATCACCTGATATTGATAATAATGCTGGAGCCGGTTCGGGTTCTCGCCATAGCGGCCGTCGGTCGGACGGCGGCTCGGCTGGACATAGGCGACGTTCCACGGCTCGGGGCCAAGCGACCGCAAGGTGGTCGCAGGGTGGAATGTCCCGGCCCCGACGCGCATGTCATAGGGTTGCAGGATCGCGCAGCCGCGCGCGCCCCAATAAGCGTGCAGCGTCAGGATCATGTCCTGAAAGCTGAGGGATTTCTTTTCTGCCGCGTCCGCCACTATCCGCTCTTTCGCACGTGCAACAAGTGTCGCCGCCCTTGGCGCAGCAGGGTCGCAGGGTCAAGGGCGACGGGGACGTCGATGGTGGCGAAACTGCCGTGTGAAGCGCCATATGTCAGGTCTTGTTGACACAGTCAGCGAATCATGTCATTTAGTCATGTATACCTGACATACGGTCAGTGTCGCCTGACAACAGGATCGATGATGAACAACCAGCTGAAGGTGCTGCGCGCGATGCGGAACTGGAGCCAGGCCGAACTGGCCGACCGGCTCGACGTATCGCGGCAGGCGGTGAACGCGATCGAGACGGGGAAATACGACCCGTCGCTGCCGCTCGCGTTCAAGCTGGCGCGGCTGTTCGCGATGCCGATCGAGGAGATTTTCGACGATGGCCATGAAGGACATGACGATGGTGAATGAGCCAAAGGAGCGCCGCGCGCCAAACATGATCTGGCCGGTCGCGATCGGTATCGCCACCGCGATGCTGGCGGGCGGTTTTGCCGGGTATAACGAAACTTTGGCCGAACGTGGCGATCCGATGCTGGCACCTTGGTTCGGGCCGGTTGTCGCGATCCTGCTCGGCGGTCTGGCGCTGGCATATTATGTCCGCCGTCACGCCGACTGGTTCCGCGGCTGGTCGCCGCGCAAGCGTCTGTACTGGATCAGCCTGACCTTGTCCGGCGCGCTCGGATTTGTCGCGGCGATGGTGATGCAGTCCGGGACCGCGGGAACCGAGGGCCTGTTCAGCAACGCCGCGATGACTCCCATGGTCGCCGTTGGCTTATCCGTGATGTGGGTGATCGGATTGACGATCGCGCTGATCCTGTATCATCGCACGATCGATGACCATGAGCGCCAGGCCTATCATCTCGGCGGGCTCGCGGGCTTTTACGCCTTCGTCTTTCCCTGCCCCGTCTGGTGGGTGCTGTGGCGCGCCGATCTTGCTCCCCCGGTCGAGGCCATGCCGCTGTTCGCCCTGTCGCTGATCGCCAACGCGATCATCTATTTCTGGTTCAAGTTTCGCTGACCCAATTTGCTCTCCCCTTCTCCCTCGCCTCCGGCCATAACGGCCAAATAAGAAAGGATATTCTCCCATGAAGACCTGGTTCAAGATGCTCGCGTCCACCTGCGCCGTCATCCCCTTTGCCCAATGTGCGGTGCTGCCCGGCAGCAATGTCGCGTCGGCCGCCGAACCCGTCGCTGCGGCCGCCCCGGCGGCCGCGCTGACCGACGCCGACCCGGCGCTGTGGGTCGTCAAGGACGCCGACACGACGATCTATCTGTTCGGCACCGTCCATGTGCTGAAACCCGGCCTCAGCTGGTTCGACGAGGCGGTGAAGACCGCGTTCGACAAATCGGACGAGATGATGCTGGAAATCGTCATGCCCGAAGATCAGTCGGCGGTTGCCAAGACGATGATGCCACTCGCCATGGACACGACCGGCAAGACCATCCCGTCGCGCCTGACCGCTGAAGAGCTCAAAGCCTATCAGGCGGCGATGGTCAGCGTCGGGGTGCCGGCCAACGCCTTTGACAGCTTTGAACCCTGGTTTCCCGCGATGACATTGTCGGTGCTGCCGCTGACCAAACTCGGCTATGATCCCGAGCAGGGCGCCGAGAAACTGTTGACCAAATTTGCCAAGGCCGACAGCAAGCCGGTTTCGGGCCTCGAAACGCTCGAAGAACAGCTCGGCTTTTTCGACAAGCTGCCCGAAACGCAGCAGGTCACCTTCCTTAACGCAGTGGTCAAGGACATCGACAAGCTGGGGCCAATGCTCGACAAGATGGTAACGCTGTGGGCGAACGGCGATCCCGACGGGCTGGCGGTCGCGATGAACGAAAGCATGGCGGCGACCCCCGAACTCGCCACGATGCTGCTCTATGACCGCAACCAGCGCTGGGCCGACCAGATCAAGACGCGGATGGACAAGCCCGGCACGGTGTTTATCGCGGTCGGTGCGGGGCATCTGGCGGGCGAAAAGAGCGTGCAGGATTATCTGAAGACGCGCGGGCTGACCGCGACGCGGGTCAAATATTGACGCCAGACACGCATCTTTGCGGACATTGGGGTCGCCGCGTTGCGGCGGCCCTTTTGCTGCTGCTGGCAGGGTGCGGCACGCCCGACACAGGGCCGCCGGCGCGCCCGGCGATGTGGCTGGTCGCCGATGACGATACGCATATCTATATTCTGGGGACGATGCACGCGCTGCCGCGCGGGACCGATTGGGATGATGGCAAGGTCGCCGCGGCGATCGGGTCGGCCGACGAGCTGGTGATGGAATTGTCGCCCGCCCAGCTGGCGGCGGCGGGCACCGAATTTCAGAAGCTGGCACCGCGCGACGTGCCGCTTGCGATCGAAGCGCGGCTGCGGGGCAAAGCGTTGGCGGGCTATCGCGCCCTCGAGGACAGCGGCAGTGCCTTTGGCGGTGACAAGCTGGACGATTGGGCGGTGATGGTGCTGATGGGCCAGCGCGTCGCGCAGGACGCGCAATTGTCGTCGGCCGACGGCGTGGAGACCGGCCTGACCGAGGCGTTCGAGGCGGCGGGCAAGCCGATTGCCGGGCTGGAAACCGCCCGCGAGCAGCTGATGCTGTTTGAAACGCTCGACGCGCCGACCCAGCGCGCGCTGCTGACCCGCGCCGCCGAGGGGGCGGATGACGCGGTTGCCGAGGTCGCCGCGCTGACCGCCGCATGGCGCCGCGGCGACGTCGCGGCGCTGGAGGTGATGATCAACGAGGACATCGATGCGGTGCCGGCCGCGCGCCGGGCGATCATCACCGACCGCAACCGGCGCTGGACCATATGGGTGGAAAAGCGGCTGGCGCGGCCGGGAACGGTGCTGTTGGCGGTCGGCGCGGGACATCTGGTGGGGGCCGATGGGGTGCCGGCAATGTTGGCGGCAGACGGCGTGAAGGTTACGCGGGTGCAGTGAGGGGACGGTTGGGGGG
>NZ_SCOT01000020.1 GCF_005502465.1 Sphingopyxis sp. L1A2A | reverse complement strand
ATGATCAAATCGGAATGGTGCGCAGCTTCAAATCGGAATGCTGCGCGAGATCACGTCGGAATGCTGCGCACGATCAAATCGGAACACTGCGCGTGATGACCTCGGAATCCGCAGTAGGAGTCAAATCCAAGAGAATCCGAAGAGGCTAAAACTGGCAGCTCTAAAATTCCGTGACGGGTGCAACGATCCCTTAGCCTAACTCCCTATCCGGGCGCTCGCGGTCGAACCAATATTTCTTGTCGCCCAATATCTGGCGCAGGCGCGGCGGATCGTCCAGCGCCTCGGCATGAATTACGGTGACAGGTGCAACAACCCCCAAACCCTCGATCAATGTAGCTTCTTGTCCCTCGGCATTCCGGCCTCTGGATTGTTAGCGTCATCGTAGGCTGACAGGAGCTGCGTCGCGAGGCAGGCATCGAGGAGTTTTTCCAGCGCCGTCAAATCCAGCTGATCGGCAAGCCAATGCTCGTCGGCCTGTTCCAAGGCCTCGTAGTACGGGGCCTTGTCCGCAGCAATCTGCTCGGGAAGCGTCTGGTGGCCGGGCAGGCGATAGCCGACTTTGGCGCAGAGGACGAAATAGGCGAGCGCGCGGGATGTCCGACCGTTGCCGTCGGTGAACGGGTGGATCCAGTTCAGGCGCCACATGACATAGGCGCAGAGATGGAGCGCCTTCGCCTCGGCGAAATTGTCCATTACGAAATCGCACATCTCCTCGATCAACGATGGCACGAGATGCGCGGGTGGCGGCGTATGCTTGCTCTGCCCGATCGATACATTGGCGGGCCGGAAATTGCCGGCATGGCTGGACAATCCGTCGAGCGCGATGCGATGCAGGTCGAGGATCATTGACGTGCGCAACCGGAACGGGCGAGTGTCGCGCACGACTTCGTCAATCAGGTCGAGCACCCGGTCGAATTGCGCGACGGCGTTTTCCGATTCGCGCTTCGCTTCCTCGATCGGGTCGTCGATGAGCGACGGTTGTTCAGCGATGCTGTGGCGGTCCCCGTCGCTCATCGATCAGTGCGATTTGCCGATTTTTTCGGCGGCTTCATCGACCATCTCGCGCGTCACGCGATCATTTTCGATGTGGGCATTGCCATAGGCAAAGCTCCGCCGTTGCGCCTCTTTTTCGGCATCCGACATCGGGCGTCCGCGCGAGGCATCGATCAGCTTTTGCAAGTCTTCGCTCATGATGGCCTCCTTCTTATTTGAACATCTGCCGATCGGCCCGGCAGGTCAACCGGGTAGCGGCAAATGATGGCAGCATTGGGCCGGGTTAGCCCTGCCGAGGAAATTCATTTCACCAAATGTGGGTGGATCGATCAACGCTACTCCGATGGCCGATGGCCATAGTGGCCATAAATCTCCAGCACCCGCTCGGGCGAAATGCCGTTGTCCTGGTCGATCGCCAAGGGATGATTGTCGTCCTGCACATAGAGCCGTGGACGCTGCCGGCCGGCTTGCGGGACGAGCCAGATGGCGAGCGGGTCGTTGCCGATGTAATGTTCGATCCTGTTGCAGAGCCAGCCCGACCAGGGACCCATGTCCGGATAGTCGCCGTCGTCGAAACCGACCAGATATTTGTCGAAATTGTCGCGCGACAGCGTCGACCAGACCCCGAAACTGAGTACCTCGTGGGTTCCGAGGACGGGTATTTCGAGGCAGGCACGGACCATGAAATATTTGCCGTCGAGGACGCAGAAATCTTCGGACAAGAAGTCGCCTTCGAGGCGGATGGCGCCGTTGGGCTCATATCTTTCGGCGCCGGGCCAGGGATCGGGGGCGAAGGAGGCCAGCGCGAACATGCCTTGGTGCGCCTCATCGCAGCTCCCGCAGCGCCACTGCGCCGAAGACAAGAGCTCCAGAGCGGTGGGCTTTCGGCCGCCCTTCAGGATTTTCGGAATCCACGACAAAGGGCTACTCCCGATCGGGTCGCTTGCGGTCGAACCAATATTGCTTTTCGCCCAATATCTGACGCAAGCGGGGCTGATCGTCTAGCGCTTCGGCATGCGGTAGCCGGTCGAACTTGTGCGACGCATAATAGCCGTCGAACTGCACATCGGTCGAGTCGACCGTCCAGTAGGCGCCGTCGAGATAAACGACGATGTCGCCGACCTCGAACTTATCCAGTGTTTCGGCCATGCCTTCGGCCCATTCCGCAATGTCTCGTTCGGTCACCGTCTTGAGGCCTCTCGCCGCGGCTTCGCGGCGGCCGAGTTCGATGAGCGGAATGTCGGTTTCGCGCACCTCGGCGAAGACGAACGACTTGGTGCATTTGGAGCAGGCGATCATCCAGCCGCAGCCGCACCATGGGCAATCGAGTTGCGCTTCGGACATCGCCGGCGCATTCTCGCACTGGCAGAAGGAGAGGACGTCATCGTTCGCCTTGAAGAAGAATTTCTGCTTCTTCTTTTTGCGCCAGAACATCCGCCCCTCCTGTTTCGTCAATCATGCTCGCGGCCGCCAGCGCCCATATACAGCTCGCTGCCGGTTTCCCTGAACAGCTCGCTCATCTCTTCCATCCCCTTTTGCGCTTCGGCGGGGGCGAGGGTGTCGCCGCTGCCCAAGATACTGTTGGGGTTGTTCGCCGCGAACTCCCGCACCTCCTGGCTGATCTTCATCGAACAGAACTTAGGCCCGCACATGCTGCAGAAATGCGCGGTCTTGGCGCCTTCCGCTGGCAAGGTCTGGTCGTGATATTGCTCCGCCGTGTCGGGGTCGAGCGACAGGTTGAACTGGTCGCGCCAGCGGAATTCGAAGCGGGCTTTCGATAGCGCGTCGTCGCGGACCTGCGCCGCGGGGTGGCCCTTGGCGAGGTCGGCGGCGTGGGCGGCGAGCTTGTAAGTGACGACGCCGACCTTCACATCGTCGCGGTCGGGGAGGCCGAGATGCTCCTTGGGCGTGACGTAGCAAAGCATCGCGGTGCCGTACCAGCCGATCTGCGCGGCGCCGATGCCGCTGGTGATATGGTCGTAGCCGGGCGCGATGTCGGTGGTGAGCGGCCCGAGCGTGTAGAAGGGCGCCTCGCCGCACGCCTCCAGCTGCTTTTCCATATTCTCCTTGATCTTGTGCATCGGGACGTGGCCCGGACCCTCGATCATCACCTGAACATCCTGTGCCCAGGCGCGCTTGGTGAGCTCGCCCAGCGTGTAGAGCTCGGCGAACTGCGCCTCGTCGTTCGCGTCATAGATGCTGCCGGGGCGCAGGCCGTCGCCGAGGCTGTAGGCGACGTCATAGGCCTTCATGATCTCGGTAATCTCGTCGAAGCGTTCGTAGAGGAAGCTTTCCTTGTGATGCGCGAGGCACCATTTCGCCATGATGCTGCCGCCGCGCGACACGATGCCGGTCATGCGCTTTGCGGCGAGGGGGACGTAAGGCAGGCGGACCCCGGCGTGGATGGTGAAATAATCGACGCCCTGTTCGGCCTGCTCGATCAGCGTGTCGGCGAAGATTTCCCAGGTCAGATCCTCGGCGACGCCGCCGACTTTCTCCAGCGCCTGATAGATGGGGACGGTGCCGATCGGGACGGGCGAGTTGCGGATGATCCATTCGCGCGTGTCGTGGATGTTGCGCCCGGTCGACAGGTCCATGACGGTGTCGGCGCCCCAGCGGATCGACCAGACCATCTTGTCGACCTCGGCCGCGACGTCGCTGGCGACCGCGCTGTTGCCGATATTGGCGTTGATCTTGACGAGGAAATTGCGGCCGATCGCCATCGGCTCGCTCTCGGGGTGGTTGATGTTGCTGGGGATGATCGCGCGGCCCCTTGCCACTTCATCACGAACAAATTCGGGGGTGACATAGTCGGGGATGCTGGCGCCGAAGCTTTCGCCGTCGCGCTTATATTCGGACAGGCGCGCGCGGCCGAGATTTTCGCGCTCGGCGACATATTCCATTTCGGGGGTGATGATGCCGCGGCGGGCGTAGTGCATCTGGCTGACGTTCTGGCCCGGCTTGGCGCGCAGGACGGTGCGGCGGACGTTGGGGAAGGCGGGGACGCCGCCGCTGCGGTCGGGGCCGAGCTGGCCGTTATCCTCGGGGCGAACCTCGCGCTGGGTGACATCGACGACGTCGCCGCGGCCGCGGATCCACTGGCTGCGGATTTCGGGGAGGCCGGCGTTGATGTCGATCGTCGCATTGACGTCGGTGTAGGGGCCGCTGGTGTCATAGACGCGGACGGGGGGCTCGCCCGAATGCGGGTCGAGGTCGATCTCGCGCATCGCGACGCGGATGCCGCTGCCGGTCTGGGTCGCGACGTGGATCTTGCGGCTGCCGCGGATCGGGCCGGTGGTGACGCCGATGGGGGTCGCGGCGCCCTTGTCGAGGCGGGAATCGATGTCGGCCATTGTCGTCGCTCCAAAATGTCGGAGCGAAGACGGTTCCCACGCGGTGAAAGCCGACCCTCCCTCCGCCGGTATTAGCCGGATCAGGTTCAACGGGTCGCGGTCTATTCCGCTCTCAACCGGCCATTACAGACGCGGCTCCCCGGGGATGCGCAGACTATAGGCGGCGGCGCGCGCGCTGTCCATCGGCGCAGCGCGGCTATTTCGCCGCGGCGCCCATGAAGTCGTGGACGAATTCGCCGGGGGTGCGGCTGTCATAGGCGCGTTGCAGCGTGCACACTTGCGCGCGCTTCTTGCAGTTCACCTTTGCCGCCTGGGCGGCGCGCTTGGCGCTGGTTTCGACCGTCGCGCTCTGGTCATTGGTGCCGAGGCGATAGGTCTGGATAAAGCCGTTGCCGGCGAAGGCGAGAATTTCGCAGCGCCGCGCGGTTGCCTTGGCGCATGCTTCGAGCGCCAGACGTTCGGCGACGCGGGGATCACGCTGGCCGCTGGCGATATAGAGACGGCTGTCAAAACCCTCGGTCCCCTCGACCCACGCGCCGACGGCGTAGAGCTTGCGCGCGGTGGCAAGATCGGGCGCATGGCGACGCTTGCCCGACGAAAAGGTGGCGAGGACTTCGCAGGGGACATGTTGTTTGGCGCTGCATTCGGCGAGCGTGCGTTTGCGCGCCGCGCCGCCGTTGCCGGTCCAGGCGTTCCACAGCACGCCGGAGCGATCGCGGATGATCGCCATCGACGAATTATGCCATTCGCCGATCGAGCTGCAGCCGCCGCCCATCGCGCCGTTGCACGCCGCCAGTGCCTCGCGCTCGGCGATATAGGGCGCGTCGTAGCTGCCGATCATCCAGACATCGTCGGCGTCGGGGTGCCAGGCGATCGAGCCATAGATATAATAGACGCCGCCGCCGTCGCTGTCGCCGCCGCCCTGGGCGCGATCGCACACCGGGATCGCGGCCACGCCGTGGCTGCCCCCCGTCACGCCGACCTGTACTTCGCCCGGGCCGGGGCCACCGGGGCAGGGATAGGCGGCAGCGGCCGGCTGCGACAGCATGAACAAGGCAAAGGCGAAAACGGCGACGAGGCCAAGAACAAGACGCGCGATCATGGCGATGATATATCAGCGGCTTCGCGCCCCGCACAATCGGTTGGTGTACTAGTGCAGCCGCGCCGCGCCGACGTCGCGCCCGCGCTGTCACAATCGCGCGCGCAACCGTCATCGCTGTGTCGCCGCGCCGACGCGGAAACGACGCCGTGAGGCGCCAAAGGGCAGGCGACGTCCGCCGTTTCGTTTCCGAACAAAACCCAAAACAAAAAAGGTCTCTCTCATGGCTCGCTCCGTTCGTGCGCTTACCCTGTTGCTGCTCGCCGCCTCCGCCACCCCCGCGCTCGCGCAGGCCGATACGGCGCCCGTCGCCGACGATACGGCGGCATCTGGCGGCGACATCGTTGTCACCGCGCAAAAGATCGAGCAGCGGTCGATCGACGTGCCGATCACCATTTCGGCGACCAGCGGCGCGCAGCTGCGCAATCTGGGGGTCGGCGACCTCGACGAGCTGTCGAACTATGTCCCCGGGCTCAACATCCAGGAACAGAGCGCCAACAATCCGGGGGTGGTCATCCGCGGCATCACGTCGGACAGCGGGTCGGCGCAGCAGGCGGCGCGCGTGACGCTCTATTATAACGGCACCGATATCTCGCGCTCGCGCGGGTCGTATCAGGCGATTTACGACGTCGACCGGATCGAGGTGATCAAGGGGCCGCAGGCGACGCTGTTCGGTACCGCGTCGGCAGTCGGCGCAATCAGCATCATTTCGGCGCGGCCCAAACCGGGCGTTTCGGGCGAAGTCAGCGCCAGTTACGGCAATTATGACGCGATGACGCTGGCCGGGTTCATCAACCTGGGGTCGGACAAGATTGCCGGGCGCGTCGCCGCCGAATGGAAAAAGCGCGATGGTTATGTGCGTAACCTCGCCGCGGGGCAGGAGGATCTCTACGCGCAGGATCAGCTGGGCGTGCGCGGCTCGTTGCGGCTGACCCCGACCGAGATTTTCACCGCCGACCTGATCCTGACCTATGACCGCCAGCGCCACAGCGGCACGCCGTTCATTTCGGGCACCTATCCGACCGCGTCGGGGCCGGCGAACCCGTTCGGCGATGCGGCGCTGGGCGGTTCGCCGGTGTCGCAGGCGGTGCTGGGGCTCGCGAAGCTGGGGCTGCGCCGCGACGTTTACGACGCCAATCTGACGCTGGGTTGGGAGGTCGCCGACGATTGGACGATCACGATGATCAACAGCTATCGCGATTTCGATTCGCTCGAGATTTTCGACGCCGACGGCAGCGCCGCCTGGTATCTGGAATTCGCCGAGGATGCTAAGGGGTGGCAATATAATCACGAGACGCGCTTTTCGTACAACAGCGACGCGTTTCGCGGTTCGTTCGGGTGGAACGGCTTTGTCGAGGATGGCTCGCAGGTCGTGCCTTTCTCCAGCGAAGAGGGCATTTTCCTGCAATGCGCGGCGCGGCTGGTGCCGAACCTGCCGTGCATCGCCCCCGACGGCAGCGTCGCGGCGGCGGCGGCGACCGCGATCCTGACCCGCGGCGCGGCGACCGCGATCCCCTACAGTTCGACCTTTGGCAATATCGGCAAGAATCAGAGCTATTCAGTGTTCGCCGACGGGACGTGGATCGCCAGCGCGGCGCTGGAAGTGACCGCCGGGGTGCGCGCGCTGATCGAAAAGCGCCGCTCGGGCTTTTTCGCGGTGGTGCCGCGGTCGGTGATCACCGGCGGCGCGTCGCTGATCCCGGGGCAGGTCGATACCGGCGGCCAGACCTATTATAGCGAGGATAGTTTTCAGGCGTTTTTGCCGCGCTTCAACATCCTCTATCGGTTCGGCGACGGCTTCAATGCGTTCGCCACCGTGTCGAAGGGGCGCCGGTCGCCCACCGTCAATCTGGGCGCGCGCAGCACGCCGACCGGTCCGGTGCCGAACCGCAGCCAGATCGCTGAAGAGAATGTGTGGAATTACGAGGTCGGGTTGAAAGCGTCGCGCGGGGCGTTCGCGGGCTCGCTGGGGGTCTATTACCAGACCTATGACAATTTTCAGGTGTCGGTGACCCAGCCCAATGGCACGACGATCACGCAGAGCGCGGGGACCGCGAGCAATCTGGGGGTCGAGGCCGAGGCGAGCTTTGCGGTGGCCGACTGGTTCCGGCTGTTCGGCAACGTCGGCTATATCGACGGCGGCATCGACGACAAGGCCGCCAACGGCGTGTTCGCGGGCAACCGCTTCCGCCTTCAGCCCGAATGGCAGGCGGCAGCGGGCTTTACGATCAATGCCGATCTGGGCGGCGGGATGCGGCTGTTCGCGACCCCGACGGTCACCTATCGCAGCAAGATCTTCTTTGAAGTGCCGAACCGCGAGGCGATCAGCCAGGATGCGGTGACGTTGGTCAATGCGCGCGCCGGGGTGAGCTTTGCCGACGAGCGGTTCGAGATCGCCGGGTTCATCCGCAACGCGGGCGATGAGGATTATCTGCTCGACGCGGGCAACACCGGCGGCGCGTTCGGCATCCCGACCTTCATCCCCGCCGAACCGCGGCTTTATGGGGTGCAGGTCGTCGGGCGCTTCTAGGTCAGGGTTTTAGGTCAGGAATGGGCCGCGCGCGCGGCGGCGCGCGGTCCCGGCAGGGACGCCCGCGAGGGTGCGAAAGGTGCGCGCCATATGCGCCTGGTCGGCAAAGCCCTGCGCCGCGGCATGGTCGGCCAGGCTGGCTTCGCCGGGCAGGGTTTCGAACGCGCCCTGAAAACGCAGCAGTTGCAGGTAGCGGCGCGGCGCCATCCCGACGTGGCGCGCGAACCAGCGTTGCAGCGCGCGCGGACCCATGCCGGTGGCGGCGCTCATCGCCGCGACGCTCGGTGCGGCGATGAGCGCGGTGCCGATCCGCCTCATTTCGGTCGCGGCGGACAGGCGGGTTTCGATCGCGGCGAAATCGGCGCCGGGCAAGGCCCGCCAGCGTCCGTGGAGCGCGCTAAGCGGAATGTCGCTGATCAGACGCCACGCCCAAGGCCAGAGCCGCAGCGCCGCAAACGCCGCGTCGCCGCTGATCGCGAACGGCTGTGGGCGGTCGACCAGTCCGACGACAAAGCTGGCGGGCTGCTCGCCGTCCCAGCGCGAGCGCCCGCGGGTGCGGTGAATGATCTCGATACAGCCGTCGGGGGTTGCCTGTTGTTCGGCCCACCGATCTGCCGCGCCATCGCCGGTCAGCGTCCAGCGGGTCTTGACCAGCCCGGCGAGATGCGGCGGCGGCAAAGTTTCGCGATAGTCCATCGGATCGGTTAGACGATGATTGTCGCGTCGGTGCAAGACAGCGGGCGCGGCGACCGGCACAGCGGGGACGCCAGCGTGGCAAGGTTGGGAGAGGCACCGATGAAGGCATGGATCGCAGCGGGGATGGGGATGTTGCTGGTCGCAGCCAGTCCGGCGGCGAAGGTCGACGATCTTGGCTGGCTGGCGGGGCAATGGGTGCGCGAGGCGGACGATCGCTGGACCGAGGAAAGCTGGACGCCGCCGCGCGGCGGAGTGATGCTGGGGCACAGCCGGTCGGGGCGCGGCGACAGCTTGCGCGAGTTCGAGTTTTTGCGGGTGCAGGCGGGTGCCGACGGCGTCCCCGCTTATGTTGCGCAGCCGGGGGGTGGTGCGCCGGTCGTGTTCCCGCTGGTCGAGCGCGACGCGACAAGCGCGACGTTCGAGAATGCGGCGCATGATTATCCGCAGCGCATCCACTATGCCCGCGACGGCGACGCGATGACTGCGACGATTTCGCTGATCGACGGGTCAAAGTCGATGCGCTGGACCTTTCGCCGCCGCTGATCCCGCCTTATGCCGGTCCGACGACGCGGCAGGCGAGAGGATGGCATGGACAAGACGGGGCGGCTCTTTGCGATCATCGACAGCCTGCGCCGCCGCCGGCGGCCGGTGACCGCCGAGATATTGGCCGACGAGCAGCGCGTGTCGGTGCGCACGCTGTACCGCGACATCCAGGCGCTGATCGCGCTGGGCGCGCCGATCGACGGCGAGGCGGGGGTCGGTTATGTGCTGCGCCCGGGATTTTTCCTGCCGCCGTTGATGTTCACCGCCGACGAGCTGGAGGCGCTGGTGCTCGGCGCGCGCTGGGTCGAGGGGCGGCAGGACGGGTCGCTGTCGCGCGCTGCGGGGCTGGCGCTGGCGAAGATCGCGGCGGCGAGCCCCGACGAGCTCAAGCGGCGGATCGACGAAGCGGGGCTGTGGCCGGTGAGCAGCCGCTGGCGCGAAACCAACGCGCCGCTGCTGGCGACGGTGCGCGAGGCGATGCGCGCCGAAAAAGTGCTGCACATCGCCTATGCCGACGAACGGGGGACGGTCACCGAACGCGCGATCTGGCCCGCGGCGCTTGCCTATTATGAAGAGAAGCAGGTGATCGCCGCGTGGTGCCTGCTGCGCCAGGATTTCCGCAGTTTTCGCATCGATCGGATCGGCGCGGCGCGGATCGGCGACACCGGCTTTGGGCGGCGGCGGGCGGTGCTGATGGCCGATTTCTGGCGGCACAGCGGCTATGACGCATCCTCCTGACAGGATCTGTCAGGGGGGCGGGCTAATCCCGCCGGGTGAGCGGCGCCGGTGGGCGGCGCGCCAGACCGGAGGATTTTCGATGCTCAAGACCCATCATGGTTCGTGCCATTGCGGCGCGGTCAAATTCGAAGCTGACATTGATCTGGAAGCCGGGACGGGCAAGTGCAATTGCTCGATCTGTACCAAGAAGCGCGGCTGGAGCGCGCAGATCAAGCCCGACGCCTTTCGCCTGCTGACCGACCCCGCCGCGCTGTCCGACTATCAGTTCGGATCGTCGAGCGTGCATCACCTGTTCTGCACGAAGTGCGGCGTGGCGCCCTATGGCCATGGCTATGTCGAGGAGATCGGCGGCGCCTATGTGTCGGTGGCGATCGCGTGCCTCGACGATCTGGATCACGCCGCGATGGCGGCGCTGCCGGTTCAGCATATGGACGGCGCGGGGAATAATTGGTGGAACCCGCCCGCCGTTACCGCGCATATGTGAGCGGCGGGGTGGCTTTAGGGTGAGGAATTGCTCACATGTCTTCGCCACCCCGGACCCTTCGACAAGCTCAGGACAGGCTTGATCCGGGGTCCATGATCCCTTGCATCGCCCTAAGC
Source organism: Sphingopyxis sp. L1A2A (assembly GCF_005502465.1). GTDB lineage: Bacteria > Pseudomonadota > Alphaproteobacteria > Sphingomonadales > Sphingomonadaceae > Sphingopyxis. Next base: position 41,867 of record NZ_SCOT01000020.1, on the reverse strand, counting down.
TGCGAGGGCGGATGGATCCCGGATCAAGTCCGGGATGACGAAATTGTGGGTCGCCAACCGCCGGAAAATGGCTTTCAGCCCGTCCGCCGCGCCAGATACACCCCGGCGACCATCAGCGCGATGCCCGCGAAGCGCTTGGCGTCGATCGGAAAGCGCGCGGCGCCGAACAGTGCGAAATGGTCGATCACCGCGGCGCTGATGAGCTGGCCGACGAGGACGAAAAAGATCGCGTTGCCGACCCCGAATTTGGGCGCGATGAAGGTCACCGCGATCACGTAGAACGCAACGAACAGCCCGCCGAAGTAGAAATGAAACGGGATGTCGGACGAAAAGCGGATCTGGCCGACCGACCCGGTCGCCAGCGCGCCGGTGGTGGCGATCAGGAAGGCGACGCCGAACAGGATCATCGACGCCGCCAGCGGGCTGCCGAGCCGCGCACCGAGCCCGCCGTTGAGCGCGGCAAGGATCGGGATGCCGATGCCGGTCAGCAGCATGATGATCGCGAACGTCGGGGCGTTGCTGCTGGTCATTGCGGCGGGGCTTTTGCGGCTTGGGCAGCGCGAAATTCGGTGACCGGCAGGCCGCCGATGCCCCAATTGTCGAGCTCGACCTCGTCGATCGTGACCACCGTGGTCGCGGGGTTCTTGCCGAGGATGCGCTGGAGCAATTCGGTGACCCCGCCGATCAGTTCGGCCTTTTGTGCGGGCGTCGCGCCCTCGCGGGTAATCTTGATGTTCACATAAGGCATCAGTCGGCTCCTTTGGCGGCGGGCCAGCCCGGCATTGCCGGAAAGCCGGGCAGCGCCGCGATCCGGTCTGTCCATTCGCCGATTGCCGGCCAGTCGGCAAGGTCGATGTCGGCCTCGCCCGCCAGCGCCAGATAGGGGCTGACGGCGAGGTCGGCGATGGTCAGCCGGTCGCCGACGAGCCAGCGGCGCTGCGCCAGATGCGCCTCGATGACGGGCAGGAACCGCGCGGTGACCGCCTGCGCGTGCGCTTCGGCGATCAGGATATCGAACTGGCGTGCAAGGCGCAGCGTCGCCGGACCATTGGCGATTTCATTGGCGGCGTGCGACAGCCAGACGCCAATCTCGCCGCGCTCCTCGGCGGTGTAGCCGTCCCAGTCGCCGGGGCGGTGGCGCGCCGCCAGATAGGCGAGGATCGCCTGGCTGTCGCGCAGGTGAAAATCACCGTCGATGAAGAAGGGAATCTGTGCCATCGGGGTCAGGGCGCGAAAGGCGTCCGATTTCCGCGCCGCAGCGTCGGTCGGCTGCTCGTTCCACGGCAGGCCGAGGAAGGTCAGCGCCATGCGGACCTTGTGGGTGTTGCCCGACCGCGGGGTACCGTGAAGCTGGATCATCGTCATTCTCCTGATGAAGGGGCGCGCAGCGCCGCGAGTTCGGCGCGGAGCTGGGTAAGTTCGGCCGCCATCGGTTTGATCGCGGCGGCGATTTCGGCTTCGGTGAAGCGCGGGGTGATATGCTGCGAACAATTCCACTCCCACCCGATCACGTCGATCAGGAAGGCGCGTTCGGGGGTAGCGCGATAGCCCGCGGGCATCAGCGAGGTCACCAGTGCGGGATCATCGGCGAGCTCGATGCTGTGCGCATGACCGACCAGCTTCAGCCGGTCCTTGTTCGGATAGTCCATCAGGAACAGCGAGACGCGGTCGTTGCCCGCGAGGTTGGCGGTGCTGATATATTGCCGGTTGCCGCGATAGTCGGCGAAGCCGATGCGGTTGCCGTCGATGGGACGGAGGAAACCCGCGGGGCCGCCGCGGTGCTGCATATAGGGCCAGCCATCGGCGGTGACGCTGGCCATGTAGAAGCTGTCGCGGAGCGCGATATAGTCCAGTTCCTTGGCGGTCAGCGCATCGGGAGTGCCGTCGGCGCCGGCGTCGAGCTTGAGATAGGCGGCGCGTGAACCGTGGCGCTCCTGCAGCGCTTTGACGGGTTCGCTGAACAAGGTGTGCCGGTAATTTTGCGCCATGACGGACCTTCCGCAACCGAAGCGAACAAAGGCCGAGGGGACATGCCTTCGTTCGCCGGACCGGATTTAGATTATTGCAACAGACGTGATAACAAGCGAAGATTGAACAACTCTGTTCCGGTATATGGAATAATCAATGGACCGCTTGCTGACCCTGGAAATGTTCGTTGCGGTCGCGGGCGAGGGCGGGTTCGCGGCGGCGGCGCGCAAGCTGAACAGTTCGCCGCCCGCGGTGACGCGCGGCATCGCGGCGCTTGAGGCGCGGTTGGGGACGGTGCTTTTTCACCGCTCGACGCGCGCGGTCGCGCTGACCGATGCGGGGGCGGCGTTTCTGGAGCAGGCGCGGCGCATTCTGACCGACCTGGCGGGCGCCGAGCGCGAGCTGCGCGGGGCGGCGGCGCAGCCGCGCGGCCAGCTGTATGTGACCGCACCGGTGATGTTCGGGCGGCTGCACGTGCTGCCCGTGGTTGCCGACCTGATGGCGCAGCATGGCGCGCTGGCGGCGCGGCTGATGCTGATCGACCGCAATGTCCGCATCGTCGAGGAAGGGATCGACGTCGCAGTGCGGATCGGCCCGCTCGCCGATTCGGGGCTGAAGGCGGTGCGGATCGGCTGGGTGCGCCAGATGCTGGTCGCGAGCCCCGCCTATCTGGCGCGCCGCGGCGCGCCGCAGGCGATCGCCGAGCTGGCGGGGCACGCGCTGATCGGCACGATGGGGCCGCGCGCGGCGGGCGAATGGCAGCTGGCGAGCGGGCGCTGGCGGCTCGACCCGCGGCCGCGGCTGGTGCTCAACACCGTCGATGGGGCGCTGGCGGCGGCCGAGGCGGGGTTGGGGATCGCCAATTTGCTGAGTTACCAGCTGGCCGATGCGCTCGATGCCGGGCGGTTGATCGCGCTGCTCGCCGACGAGCAGCCGCCCGCGCTGCCGGTCCATCTGCTGTTCGAGCCGTCGCGCGCCGGGCTGCCCGCGGTGCGGTTGTTTGTCGAGGCGATGCAGGCGCGGGCGCGGACGGCGGGGCTGGGGTGAGGGGGCTTTTCGGGGAGCCTGCCCTATGACTTCGTCATTCCCGCGAAAGCGGGAATCCAGTTGCAACGCTGGCTCGCTGGGTTCCCGCTTTCGCGGGAATGACGAAGTGATAACAAGCTAAGAGGTCAACCGAACCCGCTCAGAACTGATACGCCAACCCGCCGCCAAGCAGCCATTGGTCGGCGCTGCCGACGTCCTTCACGACCGGCGAATCGGCGTAGCGCGACAGCAGGCGGCCATATTGGGCGCCGCCGATCATCACGAACCCCTTGCGAAGGTCGCCCGACAAGGCATAAGCGCCCGCCATCCCCAGCGTATATTTGCCCGCTGTCGCCTTGGCCCCCGCGCCGGTGTAAACGGGCAGGCCGCTCGCGGCGCTGCCGACCGGGTCGATATCGTAATAATAGCGGCCAAAGCCCTTGCCGTAGAAATTGACCGACGCCGACACCCCGATGAACGCGCGTTTCGACAGGGGGGTGCCATAATCGATCGTCGGCGACGCCGCCCAGCTGCCATGGCGGCCCGAAATGTCCTTGAGCGCGACGAGGCGAAAGCCGATCTGGTCATAATCGCTGGTGATCACCCCGGTGTGGGTCACACCGGTGAAAAACCCCGCCTCGACCGCGAGCTTGCGCTTGCCGAGCGCCTCGACCTGCGGATCCTTGACGCTGCCGGTGCGGTCGGCGCGCAGGCTGATGATCGGGCCGAATTTGAAGTCGGTTTTCTGGCCGCGGCGGTGGCGGATCAGGTCGACCTGGAAATTGGTGCCGCGGGTCGAGAAAGAATAGCCCTCATACCGCCCGCGCACGTAAAAGGCGGGCAGGATGCGGCGATCGTCCGAGCCGTTATAATCGGGTGAGCTGAGCACCCCGCCGGCGACCGCGATATAGTCGCGCGACCATTTGCGTTCGCTATCGTCATCATCGTCGCGCGCCGCCGGGAGCAGGATATTGTCGTCGATGTCGCCGCTGTCCTGGATATAGCGTGCCGGTTGTTCGCCGACCGGCATCGGCGCGGTGTCGCCATAGTCCCCCAGCGCATCGGCCAGCGGCGCCTCTGCCGCCGCCGCAGGCGTCGCGGCGAGACCGGCGAGAGCGAGCGGGGCGAGGAGCGGGAGCGCCGGGCGGGCGATACGCAACAGCGGCGTCAAATCGGGCATAAACATCCTATATTCTTGCCCCTCTTGCCGGGGGTGTAGGCGAAGGTCGAGATATTGCAAAGGCTTCGTCTTGCCGAAACATGGTTTTGGTCGCATCGTGCCTTTCATGCATCACCGCGCCGTCGCCGTTTCCCTATCGCACCGCAGCATCGTTGGTTCCCCGCGCGCCGCGTTCGACCCTGCCCCAGCCATGCTGTCACGCGCATGAACCGCACCCCGCGCCTGATCGGTTATGCGTTGATGGCTATCGCGGCGGCGCTCGCGGTGGCGCTGCGGCGCGGGGTGATCGACAGTTTCGGGCCGTTCCCGGTCGCCGCGGTGGCGCTGCTGATCGGAATGATCGGGGTTATGATCGTGTTCACAGACCTGATGGTGCGCGGCCTTTATGCGCAGGTCGGCGCGGCGAAAAACGCCGCGCCCGGCAATGCCGCGTCCCATGAGGAGATGAAATGCGATGACGAAGGGTGATGGGCGGATGCGCTGGGCGCTGGCGGCGACGCTGATGGCGCTGGCGCCGGTGGGCGCTGCGGCTGCCGAGACGCTGAGCGACAGCGATCGCTTTTTTCTGGATGAAGCCGCGAGCGCGTGCCGCAGCGGCGATTTCCCGGCGTTTCTGTGGCCGTTCGCCAACAGCCAGGCGGTGCGCACGCTTTATGGGTCTAGGGACGCCAGCGATTTTCCAATCGTGATGATGGATTACAGCTATGTCACGCGCGCGTCGGAGCGGTTGTTCGAGACGACCGGCGGCGACCCGCGCCAGCTGGTTTATGTCCAGGTCGATTTCAGCACCCGCGACGGCGGCATCCAGCGCGTCGATTGGGTGCCCGGGCGCTTTGAGCCCGGCGAGGGCGACGGGGCGGGAACCTTGATCGAAAAAACCGGGCCGGGTGGTTCGTTGACCTTTCGGCCGGGCGGCGGATGCTGGCAGCTCGCCGAGGATATTCGGAACCCGGCGCGGCCGCGCTGACTGCGCCCAACCCCTTTTCGTTCGACAGTATCGGCGGTTACCATTATGACGGCGGCATGACCGATCGTCCGTCAACGCCGCTGCTCGACACGGTGGATGTCCCCGCCGACCTCCGCAAGCTGAAGCCCGAAGACCTCCGCCAGTTCGCCGACGAACTGCGCGCCGAGATGATTTCGGCGGTCGGCACCACCGGCGGGCATCTGGGGTCAGGGCTGGGCGTCGTCGAGCTGACCACCGCGCTCCATTATGTGTTCGACACCCCGCGCGACAAGATCGTGTGGGACGTCGGCCACCAATGCTATCCGCACAAGATCATCACCGGGCGCCGCGACCGGATTCGCACCCTACGCACCGGCGGCGGCCTGTCGGGCTTCACCAAGCGCAGCGAGAGCGAATATGATCCGTTCGGCGCCGCGCACAGCTCGACCTCGATCAGCGCGGCGCTGGGCTTTGCGATCGCCAACAAGCTGAAAGCCCAGCCCGGCCGCGCGATCGCGGTGATCGGCGACGGGTCGATGTCGGCCGGCATGGCCTATGAGGCGATGAACAATGCCGCTGCGGCGGGCAACCGGCTGATCGTCATCCTCAACGACAATGACATGTCGATCGCGCCGCCGGTGGGCGGGTTGAGCGCCTATCTGGCCAAGCTGGTGTCGTCGCGGCCGTTCGTCGAGCTGCGCGAAATCGCGCGGCGCTTTGCGCGCAAATTGCCCGAGCCGCTGCACAAGGCGGCGAAAAAGACCGACGAATATGCGCGCGGCATGGCGATGGGCGGGACGTTGTTCGAGGAACTCGGCTTTTATTATGTCGGGCCGATCGACGGCCATAATCTCGACCATCTGATCCCGGTGCTGGAAAATGTCCGCGACAGCGACCATGGCCCGGTGCTGATCCATGCGGTGACGATGAAGGGCAAGGGCTATGCCCCCGCCGAGGCCGCCGCCGACAAATATCATGGCGTCCAGAAATTCGACGTCATCACCGGGCAGCAGGCAAAATCGCCGCCGGGACCGCCCGCATATCAGAATGTCTTCGGCGAAACGCTGGCCAAGCTCGCCGACAACGATCCGCGCATCGTCGCGATCACCGCGGCGATGCCGTCGGGGACCGGGGTCGACAAATTCGCGGATGCGCATCCGACGCGCAGCTTCGACGTCGGGATTGCCGAGCAGCATGCGGTAACCTTTGCCGCGGGATTGGCGGCGCAGGGGATGCGGCCGTTCTGCGCAATCTATTCGACCTTCCTTCAGCGCGCTTATGATCAGGTCGTCCATGATGTGGCGATCCAGAATCTGCCGGTGCGCTTTGCGATCGACCGCGCCGGGCTGGTCGGCGCCGACGGATCGACCCATGCGGGGTCGTTCGATGTGACCTATCTGGCGACGCTGCCCAATATGGTGGTGATGGCGGCGGCCGACGAGGCCGAGCTGGTCCATATGACCTATACCGCCGCCGAATATGACGCGGGGCCGATCGCCTTCCGCTATCCGCGCGGCAACGGCACCGGGGTGGCGCTGCCCGAGGTTCCCGAGAAGCTGGAGATCGGCAAAGGGCGCGTCGTCCGCAGCGGCAAGACGGTAGCGATCTTCTCGCTCGGCACGCGATTGGCCGAAGCACTGAAGGCCGCCGACACGCTGGAAGCGCGCGGGCTGTCGACGAGCGTCATCGACCTGCGTTTCGCCAAGCCGCTCGACGAGGAACTGATCCGCAGGACGCTGGCGAGCCATGAAGTGTGCGTGACGGTCGAGGAAGGCAGCGTCGGCGGGCTCGGCGCGCATGTGCTGACCCTGGCGAGCGACGAGGGGCTGATCGACGCCGGGCTGAAGCTGCGCACGCTGCGCCTGCCCGATGCGTTTCAGGATCAGGACAAGCCCGAGGTGCAATATGACGCCGCGGGGCTGAACGCGCCGCAGATCGTCGATTGCGTGCTGAAGGCGCTGCGGCATAATAGCGCGGGCGTTGAGGAAGCGGGCGCCCGGGCTTAGCTTGCCGGTTTATCCGGTATGCCGTCGATTGCGCCGATCATTCGGATCAGCATATCTCGCCCAATATTCATTGTTTGATCCGAGTAGGGGCGCTGATTGAGCAGATCAACCGAAGATGCAATGACGGCCTTCGCTTCATTTTTCGTGATAAGGCCCTTGGAAACCTGAAGCGACAGCAAGGTGCAAAACATTCCGGCAATCGGATTCATTACAACATCGAAGAACTGCGTTGCTAAGGTCTCAAAATCTGCGACAATTTTATTGTCGGCCGCCAAATGATGCTCGTCTTCCAATGTCGGCTCCCCCTTCAAACCCTCGAATCAGAGCTTTGAGTCGATCTTGCAGATTGAAATGCTTTCCGAACATTGACTGCATTTCCAATGCCAGATTTTGAAGCGTTTCAACGGATAGGTTATTCGCGTCGGCTATATGGCCGGTCGAAGCGGCCCGGATGATAATCTGATCGCCCCCTGTCTCGCCATGCCATTTGATGAAAGCTCCATGCATTATGTCATTTCGCTTCCGAGACAGTGCGAGTGTTTCGTCTAAAGCGGCATAAAATTCCGGTCTAAGATGGACAAAAAGTGGCTCGCCTAGCGATCGCCGAAGGAATTTCACGCGTTGACTGAATGCAGTCGGCGTGGGGTGTGCCGCGCTCTGCGATGCCTGATATTTGAGTAGATAGGCGCAACTGATTTCGATGATGGTTTCAAGGCCGGCCCACCGAACGGCAACAAGTCCGATCGCCTCCAAGAGTTTCGGCGGTGGGTCGCTCATCGATACACTTCGCGGCGGTGACCAATGGTGACTACGATGATGACCATTCGGCCGTCCTCTATTTTCGCGATCACACGATAGTCGCCGATGCGGTAGCGCCAATGCCCGCCATAGTCGCCAGCCAGCGCATGTCCGCGTTGGCGTGGGTTATCCAACTGCGCCACATCGGTCATGGTCTGAGTGATGCGGTCTGCTTGCTTCGTGTCGATCTTGCGAAGCTGTTTGCGTGCTTGGTCCGAGACCTCAAGCTTCCAGGCCAAGTTCCCGCCTCATCTGCTCCATCGAAATATTCTTGCTGGGATCATAATTCGTGAGCGCCTCTTCGAGCAGCGCAATATCTTCGAGGTCTTCGATATATTCCTCGATCGCCTTGCGCGCGAGCGCGGTCTTGGTCCGGCCCGACCGCTTGGCCGCGGTGGATAGCCGTTCTTCGAGTTCCTTGTCGAGGCGAATGGCTAACATGGCAGCGCTCCTTCGCTATACATGTATAGCGAATTTGCCAATTTTGCAAGATGACGGGTTGCCTTACGCCCCCGGGATCGCCGCCTGCGCGTCGCGGCCGTCGCCTTCGGGGGCGGCGAGGATGTCGCGGGTGACCAGGCCCTTGTCGACGACCTGCGTGTCAGGGCTGCCGACCTGGCTGCGGATGCCGGGGTCGGCGCGGGCGCCGTCGGCGCTGCTGATCACCGCCGCTTCGTTGGGGCTGCGGGCCGAGGGGCCGCCGAACAGCGCGCGCAGCGTCTGCTCCGCGGTCGTTTCGCCACCGGGACGCGCGGTGCCGGGAGCGGGCGGGGTCAGCGCGAAATCGGGCGGCACGACGAGCGGCGCCTGACGCGACACCGCAAATTCATCGGGGCGGTCGCGGTTGAACAGATTGTTCGACCCGCAGGCCGACAGGGTGGTGGCCAGAATCGAGGCGGCCAGGATGGCGGTGGTCCGGTTCACTGTAAAAACTCCTATGCGCCCCGTTAATCGGTGGACGGCGACCCGTCCGTGCTGGCCGCCTTTTCGCCGAAGAGCAGCGCGCGCGCAACCAGCAAAAGCACCCCGAGCGTGATGCACGCATCGGCGACGTTAAAGATCATGAAAGGTCGGAAATCGCCGAAATGCAGGTCGGCAAAATCGACGACATAGCCATAGCGCACCCGGTCGACGATATTGCCCAGCGCGCCGCCGAGGATCATCGCGAGCGCAATGACGTCGCCCTTGGCCTGTTCGCGCGTCATCCAGATGCCGACCGCGCCCGCAACCAGTGCGGTGACCGCCACCAGCGTCCAGCGCGTCGTGTCGGTGCAATTGGCGAACATCGACAGCGAAATGCCGCAATTTTCGGCCCAGGTCAGGTTGAAGATGTCGATCAGCTCGATCTCGCGCTTCGCTTCGAGCGACAGCGGGGTGATGAGCACCCACTTGGTGACCTGATCGAGCAGGAAGGCGAAGGCCGCGATCAACAGGCCGAAACGCAGGTGCGGCGAACGAGAGCTTGTCATGCCGGGTTCAATACCGTGTCACAACGATTGCACAAGTTGCCGTCCTCGGTAACTTCGGGAAGGTGGCGCCAGCAGCGGCCGCATTTGTGGTCGGTGGTGGGGGTGATCGTGATGCCTTCATGGCCCGGAACCAGATGCACGGTCCCCGAGATGAATGTTTCCGCGAGATGATTGCGGTCCAAGTCTTGAAGAATGACGTCGAGATCGCTCATCGTGATTTCGGCCTCAAGGCTTGATCGAACCTGCTTATCGCGGCGCAAGGGTTCAATCGCTTCCGTAACTTGTCCACGCAGCGCGCGCAGTTCTGTATTGCGGATCACAAGTGCCTTGTTGCGCTCGAATGCCGGAAGCTCGGGCCACTCTAGCAGATGCACGCTGCCCGCATCGGGATCGCGCGTCCCCCACACTTCTTCGCTGGTGAACACCAGCACCGGGGCGGCATAGCGCACCAGCGCGTGGAACAGTGTGTCGAGCACGGTGCGGTATGCACGGCGCTTCGCTGTCCCTAACGGCTCGGCGGGGCCGAGGTCGCAGTAGAGGCTGTCCTTGCGGATGTCGAAATAGAAGGCCGACAGGTCTTCGTTGCAGAAATCGGCGAGCAGGCGCGTGTAGCTGTTGAAGTCGAAATCATCGACAGCCTGCGCCAGTTTGGCGTCGAGGTCGGCGAGCAGCGACAGCATATAGCGTTCGAGCTCGGGCATCGCCGCGACGTCCGCAACGCGTTCCTCTTCGCTAAATCCTTCGAGCGCGCCCAGCAGGTAGCGGAAGGTGTTGCGCAGCTTGCGATACTGGTCGGCGACGCCTTTCAGGATTTCATCACCGATGCGGTGATCCTCGGTAAAATCGACGCTCAGCGCCCACAGGCGGATGATGTCGGCGCCGTTGGTTTGCATCACCTTCACGGGATCGGTGGTGTTGCCGACCGACTTCGACTGTTTGAGGCCCTTGCTGTCCATCGTGAAGCCGTGGGTCAGCACCGCCTTGTACGGCGCCTGGCCGCGGGTGCCGCAGCTTTCGAGCAAGGACGACTGGAACCAGCCGCGATGCTGGTCGCTGCCTTCGAGATAGAGGTCGGCGCTGTGGGTGCCGCCGTCGTGGCGGACGAGCGCGGGCCAGCGGCCGCTTTCGAGGACGAAGGCGTGGGTGCAGCCCGAATCGAACCAGACGTCGAGAATGTCGACGATGCGCTCGTAATCGGCGGCGTCATAGGCGTCACCGAGATATTCTTGCGCGCGTGCGTCGCTCCAGGCGTCGACGCCGCCCGCCTTCACCGCCGCGACGATGCGGTCGTTGACGATGGGGTCGTTGAGATATTGGCCGGTCTTGCGGTCGACGAACAAAGTGATCGGCACGCCCCAGGCGCGCTGGCGGCTGAGCACCCAGTCGGGGCGATCCTTGACCATGCTGCCGATGCGGTTGCGGCCCTTTTCGGGGACGAAGCGGGTGCGGTCGATCGCGTGCATCGCCGCCTGCCGCAGCGTCGGCGCGGCGCACAGGCCTTCCTCGGCGGGGTTGATCGCGCCGCCTTCGCTTTCCCAGCGCTGCTCGCGCGGCGCCTTGGGCTCGATATGCGTCATCACCCGGTCCATCGGCACGAACCATTGTGGGGTGCAGCGATAGATGACCTTCGCCTTCGAGCGCCAGCTGTGCGGATAGCTGTGCTTGTAATCGGCGCTGGCGGCGAGCAGTCCGCCGGCTTCGCGGAGGTCGGTGCAGATGGGGCCGTCGGGGGCGTTGAACTTGGGATTGATTACCGACCCCTGACCGCCGAGCCAGCCCCAGTCTTCGCGATATTTGCCGTCGTCCTCGACCGCGAACACGGGGTCGATGCCGTTCGCCTTGCACAGGTCGAAATCATCCTCGCCATGGTCGGGCGACATATGGACGAGCCCGGTGCCGCTGTCGGTGGTGACGAAATCGCCCGCGAGGAAGGGGCGCGGGCGCGCGAAAAAGCCGCCGAGCGCGTGCATCGGATGGCGGGCTGACACACCTGCCAATTCCGAGCCTTTGCCCTCCCAATCGATTGAATAGGAATCGATCCTATATCGCTTGCTCACCGCTTCAACCAAATCGCGAGCGATAAGAAGATGGGTTGGAGCCGGTTCGCCGCTCCCACTGTTTTCACCACCCTGCCAAGCGTTCAGGTGCAAAACGACATAGTCAACGTCAGGACCGTAGGCGATCGCCTGATTGACCGGAATAGTCCAAGGGGTCGTTGTCCAGATCACCGCATGGACACCGTCGAACCGACCATCCGGCCCGCCGACGATCTTGAAAGGCACGTCGATCTGGGTCGAGACGATATCTTCATATTCGATCTCGGCTTCGGCGAGCGCGGTTTTTTCGACCGGCGACCACATCACCGGCTTGGCGCCGCGATAGAGCATGTCGTTGGCGGCGAATTTGAGCAGCTCGCGGACGATGGTGGCCTCGGCCTCATAATCCATCGTGAGGTACGGATGGTCCCAGTCGCCGCCGATGCCGAGACGCTTCAGCTGCTCGCGCTGGGTGTCGACCCAATGCTGCGCATAGGCGCGGCATTCGGCGCGGAATTCCTCGACCGGCACTTCATCCTTGTTGAGCTTTTTCTTGCGATACTGCTCCTCGACCTTCCACTCGATCGGCAGGCCGTGGCAGTCCCAGCCGGGGACGTAAGGCGCGTCCTTGCCTTTCAGCGTCTGGGTGCGGACGACCATGTCCTTCAGGATATGGTTGAGCGCATGGCCGATGTGCATGTCGCCATTGGCGTAGGGCGGGCCGTCGTGGAGGATGAACTGGTCGCGCCCGGCGCGCGCGGCGCGGATCTGGCCTTCGAGATTGCCCTCGAGCCATTTGGCGAGAATCAGCGGCTCCTTCTGCGGCAGGCCGGCCTTCATCGGGAAGTCGGTCTTGGGCAGGAAGACGGTGTCGCGATAGTCGCGTTGCTCGGGTGCGGGCGTGTCGGTCATGGGGGCGGCGCTTAGCGCAGATTTGCGTGGGAGCAAACCTCGGGTTTCCCTCTCCCCTTGGGGGAGAGGGCAGTGAGACTTGCGAGCTTGCTCGCTAGTCGCAGCGGGTGAGGGTGTGCTGACGCAAGCGTCCATGCCCTCACCCAGCTTCAGCTAGGCAGCAAGCTGCCAAGCTTGCGCATCCCTCTCCCCCAAGGGGAGAGGGTTTGGCTATTTCTGCCGCGACCTTAGCGCTGGCCCCACCGCACGAATGTCTTCGACCCAGATATAGCCGTTGAAGCTGGCGGGGATTTTGGCGAGTTGCTGGGGGGTGGTCAGGCCTTCGTTCGACTTGCCGCGTTCATAGGGGCCGAAGACGATGACGCGCGCGCCGACGCGGTCCATGCGCGCGATCAGGCGGTCGGGCCAGCCCCAATACGCCCATTGATAGTTGATCGGGATCGCAAGCACGCCGTTTCGGCAGCTGTCGGGGACGATGCCGGTCCAGCCGTACATCACATAGTCTTTTGAGCAGGCCAGCGCCTCGCGCCGTAAGTCGAACGACCAGTTATTCGGCAGCAGTTCGCGCATCCGTTTGACCGGACGTTCGGCGCCGTAGAAGGCGTCGCCGCGTTGTTGGCTGTCGCGGCCCGCGGCTTTGAGGATCGCGAACAGCTGGTCGGCCTCGCGCGGGTTTTTCGATTTGAAGTTGAACAGGATCGGGTGGACGGGCAGCGCCGCGAGGCCTTCCTCGACGGTCGGCAGCTTGCCGACGCCCTTGCCGCGCAGCGGGAAGGTCTGGCCGCCGTCGGCGGTGTAACCATAGCCGATGTCGAGCGCCTTGAGCTCGGCCAAGGTCAGGTCGCGGGTGGCGCCCTTGCCGTCAGTGCGGCAGTCGACGGTCCAATCGTGGAAGAGGACCATGCGGCCGTCCTTGGTGGGCGCGACGTCGATCTCGACCATGTTGGCGCCAAGGCCGACCGCCCATGTCATCGATTCGGGCGTGTTTTCGAATATCTCATGCGTCGGCGGATAGGCGAAGGCGGCGGTGCAGGTGTCGCGGCCGACCGCGGCGCGCTTGTCATAGAGGTGATAGACGCCGCGGTGCGCGATGAGTTTGGGTTTGCCATCGGGCGAGGGGGCGAGCCAGCTGGCGTTGCTGAGCACCGCCCAGGCGACGAAGGCGGCGAACAGCCACAGCGCGATCTTGGTGCCGCGGCGCAGCGGCTTTTTGGGCGGGGGTTCGAGGGCTGATGCCCAATCCGGATCGTTCGTCATCATTCCCCCATCTCGTCACCCCGGACTTGATCCGGGGTCCATTCCTGCGGCGCCGCATGGACCCCGGATCAAGTCCGGGGTGACGATGAAATTATAGATCGGCGAGCAGTCCATTGGCCGCATCGCAATCCTTGGCAATCTGCGCCATCAGCGCGTCCATGCTGTCATATTTCGCCTCGGGCCGGATGAAGGCGTGGAAGGCGACGTCGATGTCCTGTCCGTACAGATCCTCGGCAAAATCGAAGAAATGCGGTTCGAGCAGCTCCTTCGGCGGGTCGAAGCTGGGGCGGATGCCGAGGTTGGCGGCGCCTTTCAGGATGCGGCCGTCGGGGAGTTTTCCGGTCACCGCATAGATGCCGTAGCGCGGGCGCAGGTAATTGCCCATGTCGATATTGGCGGTGGGAAAGCCAAGCAGGCGGCCGTTCTTGTCGCCATGTTCGACCCGCCCGCGCACGGTGAAGGGGCGGGTGAGCAGGCGCGCGGCGGTGGCGCAGTCGCCCGCTTGCAGCGCCTCGCGGATGCGGCTCGATGAGATCACCTCCTCGGCGTCGTCGACCGGGGCGACCATTTCGGTGAAGAAGCCGCGGCGGCGGGCGTGGTCGGCCAGCGTCACGACATCGCCGCCGCGGCCCTTGCCGAACACGAAATCGCTGCCGGTCACGACCCCGGCGGCGCCGTAGCGACCCAGCAGCAGGTCGGTGATGAAATCCTCGGCGCTCGTCCCCGCGAGCGCGGCGTCGAAGGGCAGGACGAGCATCGCGTCGGCGCCCGCGGCGGCGAACAATTCCTGCCTTTGGTCGAGCGTGGTGAGGCGAAAGGGCGGCACGTCGGGCTTGAAGAAGCGCACCGGATGCGGGTCGAAGGTGGCGACGATCGCGGGGCGATCCTCGTCGCGCGCATGGCGCACGGCTCGGCCGACGACCGCCTGATGCCCGGCATGGAAGCCGTCGAAATTGCCAAGCGCGATGACCCCGCCGCGCAGCGGGCCCTCGATGTGCGTGTGGCCGTCGAGGCGGATCATGGCGCCGGAGGCGTTAGCGGGACGAGGCCGGCACTGAGCACGCGAACCGCGTTGCCGCCCATCGCGGCGCGGATTTCGTCGTCGCTGAACCCCGCGTCGATCAGCGCCTGCGTCACCTGCGCCAGTTTCGACGTGTCGAAGCGCACCGTGGTGGCGCCGTCATAATCGCTGCCGAGCGCGACATGCTGGATGCCGACAAGGTCGCGGACATGCTTCATCGCCTTGGCGATGCTGGCGGGCGATGTGTCGCAGATCGCGGCGTCCCAATAGCCGATACCGACGAGGCCGCCGGTCGCCGCGACGCCGCGAATCTGCTCGTCCGACAGGTTGCGGTTGACCTTGCACGTCGCCTGCACCCCGCCATGGCTCGATACCACCGGGCGGCGCGCCATATTGAGGATGTCGGCGACGCAGGCGTTCGAGCAATGCGCGATGTCGACGACCATGCCCTTCGCCTCCATCGCGGTGACGACTTGGCGTCCGAACGGCGTGAGCCCGCCTTTCTTGAGCCCATGCATCGATCCGGCGAGGTCGTTGTCGAAGAAATGGGTGAGCCCCGCCATGCGGAACCCCGCGGCGTAGAGTTTGTCGAGGTTGGCGAGCCGGCCTTCGAGCGGATGCAACCCCTCGATGCTGAGCATCGCGCCGGTGGCGAGCGGCTTGCCGCGCCGTGCCGCGAGCAGCGCATCGAGATCGGCGGCGGTGGCGACCGCGCGCAGCTTGCCGTCCGACGCCGCGGCGGCGCGGTGCAGCTTTGTCGCATGCCACAGCGAGCGTTCGAGCAGCGAGGTCCATGTCCGCACCGGCTGCAACTGCGCGATCACCAGGCTGGTGATATTGTCGGTGTCGCCGCTGTTCGCATCGTAATTCTGGCCCTTGGGCGATTTGGTGGTGCTGGCCAGGACTTGCAGCGCGACATTGCCGTCCTCGAGCCGGGGCAGGTCCATATGGCCGCGGTCGGCGCGGTCGAGGATGCTCCGTTTCCACAGTAACGTGTCGCTGTGCAGGTCGACGATCGTCAGCGTCGCGTGGAGTGCCTTGGCGCGTTCGCTCACCGTGGGGAGCGGCTTGCCGTCGATCTGGTTGGTGCCGCGCTCGATGACGCCGGGGGCAGCCAAGAAAAAGGCGATGGCGGCGAGTGCGACGACGAGCAGGATAGCGGTCAGCCAGCGGCGCATGTCTATGTCCTTGTCAGCGTGACGAAGCTGTACGCGGGGCGCCCGGCATCGTCGGCGGGATGATCGTCGCGCGCCACTTCGCGCCATGCCCCGGTATCGGGATAGGCGATCACCGCGTCGCCCTGGGGCTCAAGCGCGACTTCGGTCAGCTCGATGCGGTCGGCGAGGGGGAGGAACAGGCGGTAGATTTCGGCGCCGCCGATCACCATGACATGCGGGGCATTGGCGAGTTTCAGCGCCTCCTCGACACTTGCGACGGGCTCGGCGCCTTCGTCGTGCCAGTCGGCATCGCGGGTCAGGACGATGTGGCGCCGCCCTTCGAGCACCGCGGGCAGGCTGTCGAACGTCTTGCGCCCCATGATCATCGGGCGCCCCATCGTCAGCTGTTTGAAGCGGCGCAGATCGGCGGGCAGGTGCCAGGGCATTTTGCCGTTCGCGCCGACCACGCCATTGGCGGCGCGCGCGAGGATCAGGGTGATTTCGGGGTGGCTCATGCGGGAGAGGTTCCAACCCAGGTGACATGGCCCAGCTTGCGGCCCTGACGGACCTCGGTCTTGCCATAATGATGGACATGCGCGCCGGGGTCCGCGAGCAGGTCAGGAACTTCAGCAATCGAAGCACCGATCAGATTGTGCATGACGACGGGCAGCACCGGGCTGGCGGTGCTGCCGAGCGGCAGCCCGGCGACGGCGCGGATATGATTTTCGAACTGGCTGGTCACCGCCCCCTCGATCGTCCAGTGGCCGCTGTTGTGGACGCGCGGCGCCATCTCGTTGAAAATCGGGCCATCGTCGGTGGCAAAAAACTCGCCGGTGAGCACGCCGACATAGTCGAGATCGTCGGCGATGCGCGCCATCAGCGCGCGGGCTTCGTCTTGCTGGTCGAGGATGATCGGCGGCGACGGCAGCGCCGACGTCGCGAGGATGCCGCCGTCGTGAACATTGACGCTGCTGTCCCAGAAGCGCGTCTCGCCGTCGATGCCGCGGACCAGCAGCACCGAAAATTCATGCGCGAAGGTGACGAAGCCTTCGAGGATCGCGGCGTGGCGGTCGATCGCGTCCCATGCGGCGTCGGCGTCGGCGGGGGTGGTAAGCCGCGCCTGCCCTTTGCCGTCATAACCCATCCGCAGCGTCTTAAGGATCGCGGGGGCGCCGATCGCGGCGAGCGCGGTGTCGAGCGCGGCGCGGTCGGGCACCAGGGCAAAGGGGGCGGGCCGTCCGCCAAGTCCGGCGACGAACGTCTTTTCGGTCAGCCGGTCCTGCGCGATTTCGAGCGCCTGCGCGCCGGGGCGCACCGCGACATGCCCCGACAGAAAGCGCACCGTGTCGACCGGCACATTTTCAAACTCGATCGTC
Source organism: Sphingopyxis sp. L1A2A (assembly GCF_005502465.1). Taxonomy (GTDB): domain Bacteria; phylum Pseudomonadota; class Alphaproteobacteria; order Sphingomonadales; family Sphingomonadaceae; genus Sphingopyxis. Next base: position 24,715 of record NZ_SCOT01000020.1, on the reverse strand, counting down.
ACCGCGTCGCAGCCCGCGGCAAAGGCGGCGAGGCGCGGTTGGTCGTCCCACGCCGCCTGGACATGCTGCGCCGCGACCTGCGCCGCCACGCTCTCGCGGTCGGGGGCGTAGATATGAACCTGGTAGCCGAGCTGCGCCGCGGCGACGGCGAGCATCCGGCCGAGCTGGCCGCCGCCGAGGATGCCGATCGTCGAACCCGGTGCCAGCAAGCGATCAGCCCTCGCGCACGGGGGTTGGAGCGACGCTGTTCGTCTGTTCGTCGCGCCAGGCGTTGAGCTTGTCCGCGAGCCCCGGGTCATTGTTCGCGAGCAGCGCGGCGGCGAACAGCGCGGCATTGGTCGCCCCCGCCTTGCCGATCGCAAAGGTCGCGACCGGAATGCCGCCGGGCATCTGGACGATCGAATAGAGGCTGTCGATGCCGCTGAGCGCCGCCGACTGGACGGGGACGCCGAGCACCGGCACCCGCGTCATCGATGCGACCATGCCGGGCAGGTGCGCGGCGCCGCCGGCCCCGGCGATGATCGCCCGCAGGCCGCGCTCGGCGGCGCTTTTGGCATAGGTGACGAGGCGGTCGGGGGTGCGATGCGCCGACACGATCTGCACCTCGTGCGCGATGCAGAAATGTTCGAGGATCTGGACCGCGTGCGCCATCGTCGGCCAGTCCGACTGGCTGCCCATGATGACGCCCACCTGCGGCGCGCTTTCGCCCATCCCTCGACCCTCCTGTACCGGCGTCCGATCCACGGATGAATCGCTGCCGCATACCCCCTAGCGACAAGGCCGCGCGCGGGCAACGCCGCCCGTTCGGCAACGGGCGCGATCCGCCGTTCAGCCGATCGGGGTAGGGCGTGATTTCGTTCGGGGTGCGCGCCGCCCACCTTTGGATTATTCCGCCGCGCCCCTGTCCGGCGCGCTGGCCCGGTGCGCCGCAATCGCCTGCAATTCCGTCACAACCGGCGGTGCGGCGGCACCGGGATCGTTGCCGTTCCGGCACCTCGAACGGGTAATTGTGGTTCGCTACCTCAGCGTTTACCGATTGGTATCAAGTCGCGTTTAGGGTTGTGGCTCGATAATCATCGGCATCGGGCCGGGGAGCGAGCGTAGGTTTCGGGGACGTTGAATGGACAGCGTAGGGGGGGCGCGGATTGCGGTCGATCAGTTCGCCGCATTAGCCGTTGACTCCATCGAGGACCAACTGCGTGAAATACGCCGGGAACGCGACGCTCTGCGCCGCGAGAACCGCGTATTGAAGATCGCCGTGGCCGAGCTGGAACGGGTGTCCGAGCGCGATACGCTGACCCCGTTGTTCAACCGCCGCTATTTCCTGACCGCGATCCATCACCGCATCGCGCGCTTTGAACGCCACGCCGAACGCGCCGCGGTGGTGTTTGTCGACGTCAACCAGCTGAAATTGATCAACGACAGCTTTGGCCATGCCGCGGGCGACTTTGCCCTGATGGAAATCGCCAAGCGTCTGGCCGAATCGATCCGCGCCACCGACGTCGCGGCGCGTATCGGCGGCGACGAATTCGGGCTGATCCTCGATCAGTCGAGCGAGGATGGCGCCCGCGCCCAGATCAACCGCCTGTGCGACGTACTGACCGCGGCGCCGGCGGACTATGACGGTCACCAGATCGCGCTGTCCGCCTGCTTCGGCATCGCGATGCTCCAGACCGGGATGACCGAATCGGACATATTGGCCGCCGCCGACCGCGACATGTATCGCAACAAGCAGGGCCAGGGCTCGGCGCCCGGACATCGCTGACACTCGGCTAACCTCGTGTTAACCAAATGAGCGCATCGTCCCCGATAGGACAGGGGGTGGACGATGCGTACCCAAGCCGACCCATATCATGACATTCGGGACCGGATTACCGGCCAGATCGGCGCGCTCGCCGAAGCCTTGCCGCACTGCGCGCTGGCGCAGATCGTCCAGGGCATCGACGACATTCGCTGTCTGGCGCGCGACAATGGCTTTGCCGCGGTCGAAACTTTGGCCAGCCGGCTGGAATCGGCGGTCGCCGGCGGCGGGTATCGTGCCGCGATCCTGACCTATCTCGACGCGATGAGCGACGCCGCCTGCGTACCGCGCGGGCCCCTGCCCGCCGCGGCGCAAGAGGCGTGGCTGGCGTCGGTCGCGATGCGGCTGGGGCATTGACCGACCCCGGCTGACGATCCAGACCAGTTCCATGGATGCAATCATGCTTGCGCTGGTGGCGGTGCTGCTGGCCAATGCCGACGGGCGCAGCGGCATATTGCTGTCGCGGCTGCTGAGCGCGCGCGCCGACCGGCGGGTGGTCGTGGGCATCGCCTTTGGCGCCTTCATGCTGAATGCCATCATCGCCGCCACCGCCGGCGCGATCGCCAACCGCATGATCGGCCAGGGGGTGGCGGCGTTGCTGGTGGCGTTCGCGATGCTGTCCGCCGCCGCGGCTTTGCTGTGGCGCGGGCGACCGTCGCTGTTCGATGACAAGGCGCTGGCGGCAACCCCGACGATGTTGGCGGGGCGGGTGCTGATCGCGCAGTTCGGCGACCGCAGCCATTTCCTGATCGGCGCGCTCGCGGCGACCAGCGGTGCCGGGCAATGGGCGGCGGCGGGCGCGCTGGTCGGCTGGACGCTCGCGATGCTGCCGTTCCTGGCGTTCGGTCCCGACCTTGCGGCGCAGCGCGGCGCGGCGGTCATCCGCTGGGTGAGCGCCGCGATCCTGACCATCTGGGGACTTCGCACCGCGATGGGGACGTTCGGATTGATCGGATAGCCGCCGCGATTTTCGGAAAGTCATCGTTTTTATCGATGAGCGCGACCGACAGGTTCAATGGGAAAATATCGTCGCGCCACGCTATATGGGGGCGGTCAACGAAAGGATGCTCCCATGTCCGATAAGAACAACAATGCCCCTGCCGTCGCCGACGCGCTCAACGCGCTGCTCGCCGACAGTTTCGCGCTCTATCTCAAGACCAAAAACTATCATTGGCACGTCCAGGGGCCGCGCTTTCGCGAACTCCACCTGTTGTTCGACGAACAGGCCATTCAGATTTTCGCAACCACCGACCTGATCGCCGAACGGGTCCGCAAAAATGGCGCGCGAACGTTGCAGTCGATCGGCGACATCGGCCGCCGCCAGTCGATTCGCGACGATGATGCGGCGGGGCCGGACGCCGAGGCGATGATCCGCACGCTGGCGGACGACAACAAGATTTTGCTCGGCCAGCTGAAAGCGGTGAAGGCCGCCGCCGAAGCCGATGGCGACATCGCGACCAGCGGCTTGGTCGACACATGGGCCGACGAGACGCAGCAGCGGATCTGGTTTCTGGAAGCGACGCTGGGGTATTGATGATTCCCCTCCCTTCTTCAGGGAGGGGTTAGGGGTGGGTCGCCGCAGGCGTTCTGCATGGCCGCACACCTACCCCGCTGCGACTAGGCAGCAAGCTGCCAAATCTTCGCACCCCTCCCTTGCAGGGAAGGGAAACCAACAGAAAAGGGCGGCCCGTGAGCCGCCCTTTTCATTTTGCTGGTCCCGCCGATCAGTCCTGATGCGGCTGGATGTTCACGGCCGCGAATTTGCCGCGATCGTCGACTTCGATGTCGAACGCGACGCGGTCGCCTTCGTCGAGGCCGGTCATGCCGGCGCGCTGCACCGCGCTGATGTGGACAAAGGCGTCGGCCTGTCCGTCGTCGCGCGCGATAAAGCCAAAACCCTTCGTCGTGTTGAAGAATTTGACCGTGCCCGAGGTGCGTTCGCCGGTCAGCTGACGCCGTCCGCGGGCGCCGCCCGGGGCCCCACCGGGCGCACCGCGATCGTCACGTGCACGCGGCGCGCTGTCTTCGATCGGCATCGGTTCGCCTTCGATCTTGATATCGATGGCCGACACCTTGCCGTTGCGTTCGACGAGGGTGAAGCCCAGCGGCTGGCCCGAGGCAAGACCCTGAAGCCCTGCCTGTTCGACCGCGCTGATGTGGACGAACACGTCCTCGCCGCCATCGTCGCGCGCGACAAAGCCGAAGCCTTTCGCCGCGTTGAAGAATTTGACCGTGCCATTGCCTTCACCGACGACCTGCGCCGGCATGCCGCCGCCACGTCCGCCGCCAAAGCCGCCGCCGCCACGATCGCCGCCGCCAAAGCCGCCTCGGTCACCGCCGCCAAAGCCGCCACCGGGACGATCACCACCGCCAAAGCCGCCGCGATCGCCGAAGCCACCCCCACGATTGCCGCCACCATAGCTGTCGCCGCCATAGGGTGCAGGTTCGAAGCTGTCGAAATTGCCGAAATCATCGCGCTTGCCGCGCCCCCGCTGGCCGCGGCGATCCTTGTTGAAACTCATTGTCTAATAGTCGCTTTCGGTTCGTCCATACCCCATTCGATCGGCGCCTTGCGCCGGACGGGGGACGCAGTTCACCATAGGCACGGACTCGCCCCATGCCTCTAACGGCGCAATATATAGCTTAAATCCATGCCGCCTGCGAACGGAAAATTCAAAGCCGTCCGCCTTGGTAAAGCGCGCTTTGCCGCGGGCTGGCGGCGGATGGGCTGGCGGCGCCAAAACCAGTCATTGAGCGGCACCGCCGCTTCGCCTAAGGCGGGCCAATGACTGTATATTTCCACGAAGAAGATTTGCCCGCGGGCGCGCTGGGTCCGGGCGCCGTCGCGATCGACACCGAAACGATGGGATTGAACCCGCTGCGCGACCGGCTGTGCCTGGTGCAGATCAGCGACGGGTCGGGCGACGAGCATCTGGTCCGCTTCGCGCCCGGCAGCACCTATGACGCCCCGGTCCTCAAAGCGATATTGACCGATCCCAACCGGTTGAAATTGTTTCATTTTGCCCGGTTCGACATTGCGGCGCTGCAGCAGGCGCTCGGCGTCGTGACGGCGCCCGTCTATTGCACCAAGATCGCCTCGAAGCTGATCCGCACCTACACCGACCGCCATGGGCTGAAGGAATTGGTCCGCGAGCTTTTGGGCCAGGAAGTGTCGAAACAGCAGCAGTCGAGCGACTGGGGCGCCGCCGAACTCAGCGATGCGCAGCGCGACTATGCCGCGAGCGACGTGCGCTTTCTGCACGCGATGAAAGACATTCTCGACATGCGGCTGGCGCGCGAGGGGCGCACCGAGCTGGCGCAGGCCTGTTTCGATTTTCTGCCGACGCGCGCCGCGCTCGACCTGGCCGGCTGGCCCGAGGTCGACATTTTCGCGCACACATAAAGGGCGATTCGCAAAAGCATGTCCGAACGCGCCGATCTTGATCGCACGATGCGCCGCCTGTGGGCGGCGAGCGGGTCGAGTCACGACCGCGTCGTGCGCATCCTGCGCTTTGGGTTGCCGCTGGTCATCGGGGTGGTCGCCGCGGTGCTGATCTTTTCGCCCTTCACCCAGCGCGCCGAGGTCAGCTTCCTGCTCGCCAAGGACAAGGTCGAGGTGGCGCAGGAGCGGATGAAGGTCACCCGCGCCGAATATCGCGGCCAGGATGCCAAGGGCCAGCCCTTTGCCCTGCTCGCGGGCAGCGCGGTGCAGAAAAGCTCGGCCGAACCGATCGTGCGGATGAGCGACCTGTCGGGCGCGATCCGCCTGGCCGACGGACCGGCGACGATCGTCGCCCGCAACAGCGCCTATAATATGGAAACCGAAAAGGTCGCGGTGCCGGGGATGGTGCAGGTCAAAAGCGCCGGCGGCTATCGCATCGATGCCAGCAACGTGTCGATCGACCTCAAGACCCGCACGCTGAGCGGGCAGGGCGGGGTCGACGGGACGTTGAACATCGGTAGCTTTTCGGCCAACCAGCTGACCGCCGACCTCGACCGGCGGATCGTGCGCCTGCAGGGCAATGCGCGGCTGCGGATCAATCAGGGAGTGATCAAATGAACCGGCTTTGGACCATGAAGAGCATGGCGCTTGCGGGCGCGGGGTTTGTTTTCACCAGCCTTGCTTTGCTGTCGGTCGGTACCGGCGGCGACACCGCGCAGGCGCAGGCGCTGGCCAACCACAACAGCAACGCCCCGGTCGATTTTGCCGCGAACAGCATCGAGGTGCAGGACCGCGCCGACCGCGTCGTCATCGCCGGCAATGTCCGGGTGACGCAGGCCGGCATGACGCTGACCGCGGCGCGGATGACCGTCGCTTATTCGCGGTCGGGCGGCACCGACGTCAACCGGCTCGACGCGACCGGCGGGGTCGTGGTGACCAAGGGCGACGAGCGCGCGTCGGGCAATGTCGCGATCTATGACCTTGACCGCCGCCTGATCACGATGGTCGGCAATGTCCAGCTGACCCAGCGTGGCAACCGCCTGTCGGGCGGGCGGATGGTCATCGACCTGAACAGCGGTCGGGCGACGGTCGACGGGCGCGGCGCGGCGCGCGGTCCCGACGGCAATCCGATCGCGGGCGGCACCGGCGGGCGCGTCACCGGCACCTTCACGGTACCGGAAAGAAAACAGTAACCAAAGCTTTTGACGGACCGGCAACCCTGCTCCTTCACCAAGGGGCAGGGACCAGATCCATAGCGGTGCCGGGGGGCGACGCTGCGCAATGAAGGCGAGCCCCCGATGCGTTTCTCTCCCCTTGTCCCGCCGCGACGTCCGTTGTTCGGCCGCCGGATCGAGCCACCCGCGGCGATCATCCCCACCCCGACGTCCGAAGAACGGCGCCTGATCGACCGCATCATGCGCCACGCGGGGTATCGCGAGTCGCGATAGCGCCTCCCACTTTAGATCGTCATCCCGGCCTTCGCCGGGATGACGATATAGATGCTATTCTAGAGCGTGATGGATTCAGTTAGAGTCGTCATTGCGAGGAACGAAGCGACGCGGCAATCCAGCGTGGCGTAAACCGCCCTGGATTGCTTCGCTTCGCTCGCAATGACGAATGCAGTAACTCAAACTCATCAGGCTCTAATGCCTGAAATGCCGCATCCCGGTGAACACCATCGCCAGTCCCGCGTCGTTCGCCGCGGCGATCACCTCATCGTCGCGGATCGACCCGCCCGGCTGGATGACGCAGGTCGCGCCCGCCTCGACCGCCGCCAGCAGGCCGTCGGCGAAGGGGAAAAAAGCATCGCTCGCCACCGCGCTGCCGACGGTGCGGGCTTCTGCCCAGCCATGCGATTCGGCGGCTTCGCGTGCCTTCACCGCGGCGATCCGCGCGCTGTCGCGGCGGTTCATCTGCCCGGCGCCGATGCCCGCGGTCGATCCGCCCTTGGCATAAACGATCGCGTTCGACTTCACATGCTTGGCGATCGTCCATGCGAACAGCGCGTCGGCCAGCTCCTCCTCGGTCGGCGCCCGGTCGGTGACGATTCTCAGGTCGGCGCGGGTGATGCGGCCATTGTCGCGGCTCTGGACCAGCCAGCCGCCGGCGATCGTCTTCATCATCAGCCCGCCGCGCGCCGGATCGGGCAGCTCGCCGGTCAGCAACAGGCGCAAATTCTTCTTCTTCGCGAACACCGCGCGCGCATCGGCGTCGGCGTCGGGAGCGCAGACAACCTCGGTAAAGATGCTGCTGATCGCTTCGGCGGTCGCGCCGTCGAGCGGCCGGTTGACCGCGATGATGCCGCCGAACGCCGAGACATCGTCGCATTTCAGCGCCGCGTCATAGGCCTCGGCGATCGTCGCCGCGGTGGCGACGCCGCAGGGGTTGGCGTGCTTGACGATGACGCAGGTCGGGTCGGCTGCGCGGAATTCGGCGACCAGTTCGAGCGCCGCGTCGGCGTCGTTGATATTGTTGTAGCTGAGCTCCTTGCCCTGCACCTGTTCGGCCTGTGCAATGCCGCGCGCGGCCGGACCGGCGGGCAGGTAGAGCGCCGCTTGCTGGTGCGGATTCTCGCCATAGCGCAGCTCGGCTTGCAGCTTGGCGGTCAGCGGCAGCGTATCGGGGAACAGCTTGCCCTGATCGGCAAAGGCGAACCAGCTCGCGATCATCCCGTCATACGTCGCGGTGTGCGCGAACGCCGTTGCGGCGAGGCGTTTGCGTAAGCCCAGCGTGGTTGCGCCGCCGTTGGCGTCCATCTCGGCGATCACCGCGGCATAGTCCTCGGGCTCGGTGACGATGCCGACAAAGGCGTGGTTCTTGGCCGATGAGCGCACCATCGCGGGACCGCCGATGTCGATATTCTCGATGATCTCGTCCCGCGCTGCGCCCTTCGCGACGGTCGCCGCGAAGGGGTAGAGGTTGACGACGACCAGATCGATCGCGCCGATGCCATGTTCTTCCATCGCCGCGACATGCGCCGCGTCGTCGCGCACTGCCAGGATGCCGCCGTGGACGGTCGGGTGCAGCGTCTTGACGCGGCCGTCCATCATCTCGGGAAAGCCGGTGAGGTCGGCGACGTCGAGGACATTGTGACCCGCTTCGCGCAGCGCCTTGGCGGTCCCGCCGGTCGACACCAGTTCGACGCCATGTTTGACGAGGGCGGCGGCAAGCTCGGTCAGCCCGGCCTTGTCGCTGACGGACAAGAGGGCGCGACGGACGGGAATCAGGTCGGTCATGGGAAAGGGCGGCCTTTGCAGGATGGGAAAGACGCCGCCCCCCTAGGCGGGTCGCTCCACAAGAGCAAGCATCGTCGCCCCCGCGAAGGCGGGGCCGCTGGCAACCTTGCGTTACGCCTATGGCGGCCGCGTTCAGAGGCGCGTGACTCTGAAACGCCCTTCGCGGGGGCGGCGGATGTTAAAGCCCCAGCGCCGCCGCGATCTGGTCCCAGCGCACCAGCTTGAAATTCTGGGCCTTGGGCGCGTTGTCGCCGTCCTGCGCCAGAAAGAGGCCGTCGGGATAGGCGGGGCCGAAATTGCCTGCGACGGCCTCGATCCCGTCGGTTTCGCTCGTCGCGCCGAATGCGCCGGCGGTCACCGCAAAGCGTCCGACATATTCGACCGACGGCAGGCGGAACACCGCATAGGCGTTATCACCCTGGCTCGACGCGATCAGGTAGCGCTGATCCTTGTGATCGATCGTCGCCAGCCCTTCGAGGTCGGCGACGAGCCGCTGGTTGTCGATCGGCGCGACCAGCCGCGCTGCGGCGCCCTCGCCGTCCTGTTTCAGCTCCCATAGCCCCCCGACTTCTTCGCCGACATACAGCGTGTCGCCGTCGAACACACAGCCTTCGGACTGGGTTGCAATCTTGTGCTCCCACTGCACTGTGAAGCTGGGCGTGCCATCGACCGTCAGCGTCCCGACGCGCACCGTGCCGTCCTTGACGATCAGCGCCGCGGTGATCGGCGTGCCCGGCGCGCTCTTCTTCAGGCACAGGCCATAGGCTTCGCCGCTGCCCGCCGCGGCGCGGCCCAGCGCGGTCAGCGCCGGTTTGGCGCCGTCGAGGCGGTAGACCGCCAGATGCGCGTTCAGCCCGTCGTTGCGGTCGCTCGCGACAACGATATCGCCGACGATATCGACATTGTTGACCAGGCCGCTTTTCAGAAACGCCAGATCCTTGCCGGTCAGGTCATAGACGTGCAGCCCGGCTTTCTTGTCGGTGGCGACAATCAGCGCGCGGCCGGGATTGGCGGGGTCGACCCAGATTCCCGGATCGTCGGCGGCATCGGCGCGGCCGGTGCCGACCGGCGCGGTCTCGCCGCTCGCGGTGACCGCCACCGGCGGCAGGCCGGTGATGACGGGCGCCGCTTGTCCAGCGCATCCGCTCAGCAGTGATGCAAAAGCGAACGAAGTCAGCAGCTTCGATGTGCGGACGGCGGTCATGACGATTTCCCCTGTTCCCGATGGCGCCAATGGCGATTGGCGCGCCCCGTCCCAGCAAACTCCGGCGGCGTCAATCCCACAATATTTCCGTCACTTAAGCGTCATTTAAACGTCATGCGGCTCGCCGCAAACTGTCACATGGCCCCCCTAGAGGCCCGGCAACGATCAAGGGGGTTATGACACATGATTCGAGCTTTCAACCTGCATTCTGCCGCCGCGCTGGCGCTTGCCGCGGCGCTCGCCGCGACCCCCGCCGCCGCGCAGGACGCGGCACAGGATATGGCACCGATCCAGAATGAGGACGGCACGATCACGACGTCGCAGGACATCGTCGTGCTCGGCAGCATCGGCTATCGCAACCGCAATGACGATCAGGCCGAACCGATCCTCACCTATGACAGCGAATTTTTCCAGCGCTTCGAACCGCTGACCGCGGGTGACGCGTTGAAGCGCGTGCCGTCGGTGACCTTTCTGTCCGACGTCATCGAAAGCGACGGGGCGCGGTTGCGCGGTCTGCCGCCGGGCTACACCCAGATCCTGATCAATGGCGAAAAGGTGCCGGGATCGAACGCCGACCGCAGCTTCTTTCTCGATCGTATCCCTGCCGAGCTGATCGAGCGGGTCGAAATTGTCCGCTCATCGTCGGCGCGTCGGTCGGGCGATGCGGTGGCGGGCACGCTGAATATCAAACTGCGCGATGGGTATGAACTCGATGGCGGATACCTGCGCGCCGGCGGCCTCTATTTCGACGACAAGGAGCTCGAACCCAGCGTCGGCGGCGTCATCGGCGGGGCGCTTGGTCCGGGCCGTTTCTTGCTCGGCGCCAATTTCCAGGGTCGGCACAATCCCAAAAAGAAATTCTCGCTGCGCTACGCCAATCAGGAAGATGCCAACGGCGATCCGACCAATGTTCCCATATTCGACAATCGCGAGGACCAGGTCGATACCCGGGATGGCAAGGATTATTCGTTCAACGCGACCTATGACATCAAGGGCGACACGACCGATTTTTCGATCAACGGCTTTTACGTTCACACCGACCGGATCGAAAACGAGCGCAGCTTTGAATATAATGATCTGACCGCGATCAACGGGCCGGTCCGCGCCACGCCGCCGGGCAATCTGACCGTCGACAACGCCAATGTCGCCAAGATCAATCAGGACAATTACAGCGTCAACGGCAAGGTCGCGCACCGCTGGTCGCTCGGCGAAACCAGCCTGAAATTTGGGCTGTCGCAGTTCGACGAAGACGTGTTTGAAACCGAATATGAGGTCGAGTTCGACCGGTCGGCACCGCGTTTCACGGGCGACCAGACGCGCAGCGCGATCAAGGACAAGGAATTTTCGGTCAAGCTCGAGCATGCGTTCGATCTGGGCGAAGACACCAGGCTGATCTTCGGCGGCTTCTGGCAGGACAAGGACCGCTCGACCGCGATTACCGAAGCGCCGCGCGATCGCTACAATCTGCCCGTCGCGACGCGCCAAGGCTACGACCAGTTCACCCGCAACCCGACCGAATTCGTCCGCACGTTCGGCGCTTTCGTGCCCGCGACCGGCGGCGTGAATTCGATCGAAGAAGAACGGCTCGACGGCTTTGTCCTGATCGAGGGCAAGGCAGGCGCCTTTGCGTGGGAAGCCGGGGTGCGGTACGAAACCACCGACCTGACGATCGACGACCTCACCCCGCCGGCGTCGCGCTTCACCAATGATTATGAAAAATTTCTGCCGTCGGCGTCGTTCAAGTTCGACGTCGGCAATGGCGGCCGGATCACCGGTTCGGTCGCGCGCACCAGCCGCCGCCCCGAATTCAACTTTCTGTCGCCGGCGCTGCTCGAGGCCGAGCTCGGCGACAACGACCTGCTCGGCAACCCGCTGCTCGACCCCGAAACGGCGTGGGGTGCGGACCTTGGCTATGAACAGCGCATCGGCCGTTCGGGCATCGTCGGGATCAATGTCTTTTACCGCAAGGTGCAGGATCTGATAGAAGTGACCAACACGCTGGAAGAGGGATCGGAAGGCGACGGCACATTCGTGCTGCAACCCTTCAATGTCGGCGACGGCAAAGTCTATGGGATCGAGTTCGACCTTTCGACCGATCTCGGCTTCATCGGGCTGCCCGACACCGGCATCTTCGGCAACCTGTCCTTGCTCGACAGCGAGATCACCGACGACTTTGGTGAGCGCCGCTTCAACGGCCAGTCGAAATATGTCTATAATTTCGGCTTTATCCAGGACGTCAAATCGGTCGGCGCGGCGTTCGGCGCCACCTATCGCAAACAAGGCCGCGCGTTTGATCGCACCGTCGGTGAAGAGGTGTTCACCAGCTATGGCGCCGATCTGGAAATCTTCGTCGAAAAGCGTTTTGGCAAAAGTTTCACGATCCGCGCCGTAGGTTCGAACCTGTTGAACGGCGCGAAGCGCGAAGTGTTCAACAAATTCACGACGATCGATACCCAGAGCACGGGCACGTTCGACGAATATGAACTGGAAAGCGAAAAGGCCGGCCCGGTGTTCCAGCTGATGGCGCGTTACGCTTTCTAAGCCACTAGGCAGCCGGCGTTCAGTCCCTTTGGGCGCCGGCTGTCCTCGCCGCTCTGGATTGCTTCGTCGCTTCGCTCCTCGCAATGACGAGAGCGGCGTGACGCCGCTTCCCTACCCGATATGCTTGAAAATCCAGCCGATGCTCGCGCCGCCCGCCGGCGCGGTGCCGGTGACGACCAGCTGTTCGGTGGGGTGCGGGCGGCCTTCGCCGTCGACCCACAGGCTTTCCTCGACGCTCAGCGCGCCCTCTGAGGTGCGAAACTGCCACAGCGGCCCGCCGTTGATACGCAGCAGCGCGCCCAGCTTGTCGGCGGTCAGGCTCGCCGAAATGTGGCGGCCAAGGTGAAAGCGCAGCGCGAACCCTTTGTCGCCCTTGCGCCGGGTGCGCGGGGCGGGCAGCAGCATGTCCTCGCCGCGTAGCTCGCGCCCGTTGGGGGACAGGATCAGCAGGCGGCGGTGGATCAGCCCGTGGCGCCGCGCATAGCCGTCGTGGCTCATCTCGACGCGGCTGCCCTGCGGCGTCTCGCGCCGGTCGAGCTCGACCTCGGTCACCCCGCGGCCCAGTGACCCGCTGGCCAGAATCGCGGTCGAATTGGTGTCGGCCAGGATCAAGGTCGAATGCGCCGCGGTGGTGCGGAGGCCGCGCGCCAGGTCGGCGGGGATCGTCGCCCCGGTCAGCGCCGCACCGCCGCAATTTACGACGATGCGCTCGTCGCCGTCGGACAGCTCGAACGCCAGCGTTGAGGCGCAGCCCGCCTCGGTCACCCGCGCGATCGGGGGCGGCGCCGCGTCGGTCAGCAGCACGACCTTGTTCGCGACCAGCCGCTGATAGCCCCAGTCGCGCGCCTGCTTCAGCGGCCGGGTGCGCACTCCGCTTGCGGCGACGATCGCCTGGACATAGGCCGCCGACGTTGCGCCGCTGCCCTGCCAGCTGCCCATGCCGCCGTCGCTGTGGAGCAGCCCGAGCAGCGCCGGGACCGCGCGCGTCAGCACTTCCTGCACGAAGGGCGGGACTTCCATCCGGCGCATGTCATAAACCTTGGCAAGCATCGACAGCGCCATGATCGCGTCGAGCTGCGCCTGCGGCGAGCGCGAGATATTGCCGCCGTCGGCATAGAAGCTCGTCTCGAGCACCTTGCGCAGCCCCGCTTCGCCAAAGATCTGCCGCGGCTCGCCGCCGGGCATCAGCAGCGACGCGGCGACGATGCCGACCCACGCGACCATCTGGCCGGTGCCGGGGCGCGTCTTGTCGGCGACACGGTCGAGGTGGCGTGCGGCGCGCGCGAGGTGGTTGAGCACCGCCGAGCGATAGACCAGGTCGCTCGACGACAGGATCAGCGGCGCGTGGCTCGCCCAGAACAGGATGCGCCACGCGGTGTTGTCGGCCTTCCACGCCGGTTCGCTCACCGTCTCGCCGTGGGTGCCGAGCCAGTGGCGGACGACCGCTTCGGCGATCGGCACCCCGTCGGCGCGGGTGCCGGTGGCACCAAGGTCGCGCAGCCAGGCAAAGCTGTGCAGATAATCGGCAAAGGTCGGCGCGACGTCGAGCGCGGCAAAATCGAGCTCGCCGAGCGGCAGCTTTAACCCGCGGTGGAGGAAATGGCCGGCGCGGATCGCGGTCCCGGCGCGGGGGTCGCCGGGCACCGGGTCGGTCGGCACCCCCAGCAATTTGAGCGGAAAGCGGCCTTTCAGGCGAAAGGCGTGGAGCGGCGTGCGCCAGGTCAGCCGGGTGATCGCATTGGCGACGCGATCGCCGAGCGACAGCCCCTTGTCGGCGGGCAGGCGGATCAGCCGTTTGCCGGGCTCGATCGAATCGTCGATCGGCGGCGCGTCGTCAGCCAGGTCGAGCGGCGGGTCGGCAGGGGCCGAAGTTAACGGTCTCCCCTCCATCGGTCAGGCGCCCCGCAGCCGCCGGATATTGTCGGCATAGGCATCCGGGCCGCCCTTGAAGGTCGCGGTCCCCGCCACCAGCACATCGGCGCCCGCGGCGATCGCCAGCGGTGCGGTCGCAGCATCGATGCCGCCATCGACCTCCAGCCGGATGTCGCGGCCGGTCTTGTCGATCATCTTGCGCACCGCTTCGATCTTGCGCAGCTGGCTGGTGATGAAGCTCTGGCCACCGAACCCCGGATTGACGCTCATGATCAGCACCAGGTCGATGTCGTCGATCAGATAGTCGAGCATCTTTGCCGGGGTCGCGGGATTGAGCGACACCCCTGCCTGCTTGCCCAGCGATTTGATGTGCTGGATGCTGCGATGGATATGCGGCCCTGCTTCGGGGTGCACGGTGATGATGTCGGCGCCCGCCGCGGCAAAGGCGTCGAGGAAATGATCGACCGGCGAAATCATCAGATGGACGTCGAAGGGCAGGGCGCTATGCGAGCGCAGCGCTTTGACCACCGCCGGGCCGATCGTCAGATTGGGGACAAAATGGCCGTCCATCACGTCGATATGGACCCAGTCGGCGCCCGCAACCTCGATCGCGCGCACTTCCTGCCCCAGCGCGGCGAAATCGGCGCTCAGAATCGACGGGGCAATACGGACGGGGGCGAGGGTACTAGTCATGACCATCGGCCTTAACCATCAACTACTGGTGGGGCAAGCGGGGCGCGGACGCTATCGGTGGAAAAGCTGTCTGACGGCGAGCAACGACCGAATACGGGACATTAAGCCCCTCGATATTCATCCATCGTCATTCCCGCGAAAGCGGGAACCCAGGTCGTGCGCTGGCTCGCTGGGTTCCCGCTTTCGCGAGAATGACGAAAGAGGGATGTCGCAGCTTGTTACGCTTCAACCGTTCGCTTTCGGCGGTCGCCCGCGCCGCGCGGGTGCGGCGGCCTTGGGCTTCACCCCGCGCCGTGCCAGCGCCTCGCGCAGCAGTATTTCGATCTCGGCATTGGCGCTGCGCAGTTCGTCCGCCGCCAGCCGCTCGACCGCCGCGTAGAGCGCGGGGTCGAGACGGAGAGCAAAGGCTTTTTTGGCGGACGCGGGCATCATCTATCTCACCGGACGGCTCAGTAGAGCGAGCCGGCGTTCACCACAGGCTGGGTGTCGCGTTCGCCGCACAGCACGACCATCAGGTTCGACACCATCACCGCCTTGCGCTCGTCGTCGAGGTCGACGACGCCCTTTTCGGACAATTGGGTCAGCGCCATTTCGACCATCGTCACCGCGCCCTCGACCAGTTTCTTGCGCGCCGCGATCACCGCTTCGGCCTGCTGGCGGCGCAGCATCGCGCCCGCGATTTCCTGTGCATAGGCGAGGTGGGTCAGCCCGCATTCGTCGACGGTGATCCCGGCGACGTCCAACCGCTCGATCAGCGCCTTGCGCAGCTCGACCCCGACCTCCTCATGGTTGCCGCGCAGCGTGACTTCCTGATGTTCGATGTCGTCATAGGGGTAGCGTGAGCCGATTGAGCGCACCGCGGCCTCGATCTGCGCCATTACGAATTCCTTGTAATCATCGACGTCGAACAAAGCCTGCGCGGTGTCGGTGACGCGCCACACGACCTGCGCCGCCATCTCGATCGGATTGCCGCGCAAATCGTTGACCTTGATCTTGTCCGAAATGACGTTGTTGGCGCGCACCGCGATCTTTTTGCGCATCAGCCACGGCAGCACCCAGCGCAGCCCCTCCGCGCGATCGGTGCCCTTGTACGCGCCGAACAGCTGGATCGCCGCGGCTTCATTGGGGTTGATCATGTAAAAGCCGCACAGGATCAGAAAGCCGACGATCGCCGACAGCGCGACGACCGCCCATTTCCACGCGACCTGGTATTCGGCGGTGGCATTGCTGATCCCCGCCCACGCCGCGACGCCCAGCAGCAGCATCCAGATCAGCAGCATCAGATAACCGCTCTGCGTCAGCGCGCGCGTTTCGCGACTGCGGTTCAGCGCGGGAGTCCCTCC
Source organism: Sphingopyxis sp. L1A2A (assembly GCF_005502465.1). Lineage (GTDB taxonomy): Bacteria > Pseudomonadota > Alphaproteobacteria > Sphingomonadales > Sphingomonadaceae > Sphingopyxis. Next base: position 8,583 of record NZ_SCOT01000020.1, on the reverse strand, counting down.
ATCAACCATCTTACCCTCCGACTCGATATAAAGATGATATCATATTTATATCGAAAATGATGCGGGTCAATCGGATTCGGACGGTGGGGTCGCGATGTCGGCTTTGGGGCTGCGATCCGGTCGGCGCATGGACCGGCCATCACGCCAAAGTTCAGGAAAGTTCAGCCTAGTGCAGCGCCCGATTTGTTGTGTTCGGTGGACACATGGCGACCGGTTCTTGGCCGTGTCCGCAATCCGGGCGGCGACCGCTTTTGCCTGTGAATTAAAAGAGCTGAGACGAAGGCTGGCACAGCGGAATAATGTAGGACAGCATTTTTTTTGAGCGCGGATCGCAGCTTTGGGGTGGAGAGCGGACATCACCCACCTTCGTCATTCCCGCTTTCGCCGGAATGACGAACGGGCGAGAACAGCGATGAACCGCGAGACTCGCTTGGCGTTCCGCGCCCGCGCCCCTACATGGGGCGCGCATGCCGCCCGATACGCTCACCTCCGCCGACGCGGCCAAAGAACCGCCGGTTCTCGACACGCTCAAGCGTTTCCTGCCCTATCTGTGGCCCGCCGGGCACACCGAGCACAAGGTTCGCATCGTCCTGGCGGGGCTCATCATTCTGGCGTCGAAGGGCGTCCAGCTGTCGATGGGCTTCCTCTATGGGGCCGCGATCGACAAGATGGTGCCGGGGATGGAGGAAGGCGTCGCGCTCGCGATCGGGCTGGTGCTCGCTTATGCCGGAGCGCGTTTTGCCGGGGTGCTGTTCGACAACCTCCGCAATGTCGTGTTCGAGCGGGTCGGGCAGGATGCGACGCGCGAGTTGGCGATCGCGACCTTCAGCCACCTCCACGCGCTGAGCCTGCGCTTTCATCTGGCGCGGCGGACCGGCGAGGTGACCAAGGTGATCGAGCGCGGGACCAAGAGCATCGACACGATGCTGTATTTCCTGCTGTTCAACATCGCGCCGACGATCATCGAATTGCTCGCGGTGCTGATCATCTTCTGGACCAAATTCAGCTTCGGCCTGGCCAGCGCGACCGCGCTGATGGTCGTGGTCTATATCGTCTTCACGCGCAAGGTGACCGACTGGCGCAACGCGCTGCGCACCCAAATGAACGACCTCGACACGCTGACCATCGGGCGCAGCGTCGACAGCCTGCTCAATTACGAAACGGTCAAATATTTTGGCGCCGAGGATCGCGAGGCGGCACGCTATCGCGACGTCGCCGACCGCTATGCGCGTGCCGCGGTGAAAAGCGAAAACAGCCTGGCGTGGCTGAACATCGGGCAGAGCCTGATCACCAATGCCGCGCTGGCGGGGGCGATGGCGTACACCGTGTGGGGCTGGTCGGAGGGACAGTTTCAGGTCGGCGATGTGGTGCTCGTGAACACCTTGCTCGCGCAGCTGTTCCGCCCGCTCGACATGCTCGGCATGGTCTATCGCGTCATCCGCCAGGGGCTGATCGACATGGAGGCGATGTTCCGCCTGATCGACACCCCGCCCGAGATCTCGGATGCGCCGGACGCGCCGCCGCTGGTCGTGCACGGCGGCGCGGTGGCGTTCGAGAATGTGGTGTTCGGCTATGAGCCCGACCGCACGATCCTGAACGGCGTCAGCTTCGCCGTGGGCGCGGGCGAGACGCTGGCGATCGTCGGCCCGTCGGGCGCGGGCAAATCGACGATCGCGCGGCTGTTGTTCCGCTTTTACGACCCGCAGGGCGGGCGGATCATGATCGACGACCAGGATATTGCCGCGGTGACGCAGGCCAGCCTGCGCGGCGCGATCGGCATCGTGCCGCAGGACACGGTGCTGTTCAACGACAGCATCGGCTATAATGTCGCCTATGGTCGTGAAGGTGCGAGCGCGGCAGAGATTGCGGCGGCGGTCGAAGGTGCGGCGATCGACGGCTTCATCGCGATCCTGCCGCAGGGCTATGACACCGAGGTTGGCGAACGCGGGCTAAAGCTGTCGGGCGGCGAGAAACAGCGCGTCGCGATCGCGCGCACCCTGCTCAAAAATCCGCCGGTGTTGATTTTGGACGAGGCGACGAGCGCGCTCGACAGCCGCACCGAGGCGGCGATCCAGGACACGCTCGAACGCATCGCGGCGCGGCGGACAACCCTGGTGATCGCGCACCGCCTGTCGACGGTGACCGGCGCCGACCGGATCATCGTGCTCGACAAGGGCCGGGTGGCGGAGACCGGGACGCACGACCAGCTGCTGCGGATGCGCGGGCTGTACGCCGATATGTGGGCGCGGCAGCAGGCAGAGGTGGAAGAGGGGACGGTTTAGGGCCATCCCATCCGTCATTGCGAGCGACGCGGCAATCCAGAGCGGCTACCGCCGCGCTGGATTGCCGCGTCGCTTCGCTCCTCGCAATGACGACATTTATGAGATTCCCAAGACAACATTTCGATAATCGTCGAAATATGTCTTGACGCCGATCGCTGATTTCCATAATTCGACGATTATCGAATCATGGAGGTCCAGATGTTATCGGAGCATGTCGTTCGCGCCTTGAGCGCGCTGGCGCAGGAGCATCGGTTGGCGCTGTTCCGGTTGCTCGTCCAGGCCGGGCCGGAAGGCCTTGCGGCGGGGGCGATTGCCGAGGCGCTGGGGGTGCCCGCGTCGTCGCTGTCCTTTCATCTGGCGCAGCTGACCGGCGCCGGGCTGATCGTCCAGCGCCGCGATGGGCGGTCGCTGATCTACACCGCCGACTATGCCGCGATGAACGCGCTCGTCGGCTTTCTGATGGAAAATTGCTGTGGCGGCGGGGCGGTTTGTGCGCCCGCGGCCGCCTGTGTTGCCGAAACGAAGGACGAAAGGAAAAGCGCATGAGCCGGTTTCATATGCATGTCGGGGTTGCCGATCTGGACAGGTCGATCGCCTTTTATTCGGGATTGTTCGGCCACGCGCCGAGCGTGACCAAGCCCGATTATGCCAAATGGATGCTCGACGATCCGCGGATCAATTTCGCGATTTCGGTGCGCGACGGCGCGCATCGCGGGATCGAGCATGTCGGGTTGCAGGTCGAGGACGCCGCCGAACTCGCGGCGGTCTATGGGCGGCTGAAGGACGCCGGGGCACCCGTGCTGGAGGAAGGCGCGACGACCTGTTGTTATGCGAAATCCGAAAAAAGCTGGATCGCCGATCCCGACGGGGTGGTGTGGGAAGCGTTTCTGACCGAAGGCGAGGCAACGGTGTACGGCGACAGCCCCGATTTCGCGCCGCTGGCGTCGGCCGATGCTGCCGATGGCGCGTGCTGCGTGCCGACGCTGCCGCAGGCAGCGCCCGCCCAGACCGCCTGCTGCTGACATGACCGCGGGGGAGGGGCTGGCGGTGCTGATATTGTGCACCGGCAATTCGGCGCGCAGCATATTGGGCGAGGCGATTGTCGGCCGGATGGGCGAAGGGCGGCTCAGCGCCTATAGCGCGGGCAGCCAGCCCAAGGGCGCGCCGCACCCCGGGGCGCTGCGGCTGCTGGCGCGGAAGGGCTATGACACCGGCGGCGTCCGCTCGAAAAGCTGGGACGAATTCGCCGCGCCTGATGCCCCGCGCATCGACATTGCGATCACCGTGTGCGGCAATGCGGCGGGCGAGGCTTGTCCGCTGTTCAGCGGCGCCCCGGTGCGCGCGCATTGGGGGCTCGCCGACCCCGCCGATGCGGTCGGTGAAGCCGCGGAGGACGCGGCGTTTGCCGAAACCTGGCGGTTGCTGGAGTTGCGCGTCGGAGCAATGCTGGCGCTGCCGCTCGAAATCATGACGCCGGCCGAGCGGCGCGCGGCGCTCAACGACATCGGGCGGATGGAGGGCGCGGCGTGAGGCGCGCGCTGCTCGCCGAAGCGATCGGCAGCTTCTTTCTGTTCGCCGCGGTCGTCGGATCGGGGATCATGGCCGAGCGGCTCGCGGGCGGCAATGTCGCGGTCGCGCTGCTCGCCAATTCGCTGGCGACCGGCGCGATCTTGTTCGGCCTGATCGCGATGCTGGGGCCGGTGTCGGGCGCGCATTTCAACCCCGCGGTCAGCCTGGTGATGGCGCTGCACCGCGATTTGCGGTGGGGTATGCTGCCGCCTTATGTCGCGGCGCAGATCGGCGGCGGCATCCTGGGCGTGTGGGCGGCGCATGTGATGTTTGCGCTGCCGATCGTGCAATTTTCGGATCATGCGCGCAGCGGCACCGGGCAATGGGTGGGTGAGTTTGTCGCGACCTTTGGCCTGATCCTGACGATCATCGGCATGGTGCGCCACCGCCCCGAATGGACCGCCCCCGGCGTCGCGCTCTATATCGTCGCGGCCTATTGGTTCACCTCATCGACCAGCTTTGCGAACCCGGCGATCACGATCGCGCGCAGCCTGAGCGACAGTTTTGCGGGGATCGCGGCGGCCGATGTGCCGGCCTTCGTTGCAGCGCAGATTGCGGGCGCCGTCGCGGCGTGGTTTGTTGGGCAAAGGCTCTTCGTCGAGCGGCCCTCGGCCTGAGGCTCTGCCCCTACCCTGCAACCGGGTCCCAATAGGGCGGATCGCCGAAACTCTCCCGCAAATGCTCCCTGAGCGCCCGCAGCTTTGCCGACGGGTTCCGCCCCTGTGCGTGCGCCATATAGAGAAATTCTTCGTCGGGTTCGACGTCGAGGGCGACTATCTGCAATTCCCCTGCCTTTACCACCGGCCCCGCGATAAACGCGGGAAGCATCGCCAGCCCGAGCCCGGCGATGGCGGCGTCGCGCATCATGTCGCCGTTGTTGACGCCGAACATCGAGTGCGCCTGTATCGATACCGGCCCCGAACTCGTGCGGAAGCGCCAGTCGGCGGCGCCGCGGTTGGTGTAGAAGATGCCGCGGTGGTGGCGGAGATCTTCGATCGTCTGCGGTGTGCCACGTTCCGCGAGGTAGGCGGCGGAAGCGGTGAGCAGGCGGTGGCTCCTCGCGAGCGTCCACGCGACAAGACGCGTGTCGTCGATCGTGCCATGGCGGATGATCGCGTCGTGGCCGCTCGACGCGACGTCGATGCGGCGGTCGTCGAGGTCCAGCGTGAGCTGGATTTCGGGGTGGTCTTTCAGGAACGGGTAGAGCGCGGGGCCGAGGTGGAGGCGGGCGAAGGTCACCGGCGCGGCGATGCGCAGCGGGCCCGACAAGGTGCCGCGTCGCTCGGCCATGTCGGCGGCGGCCTCGGATATGTCGCGAGTGATACGCAGCGCGCGCAGCAGGAAGGCGGTGCCGTCCTCGGTCAGGCTGAGCTTGCGCGTGGTGCGATGGAGCAGCGCGCCGCCCAATGAGCGTTCGAGTTCGGCGAGGCGTTCGCTGACCACCGATTTGGAGAGGCGGAGCTGGCGCGCGGCGCCGCTGATCGAGCCATTTTCGACCGTCGCGACAAATGCCATTATGCCTTCGATCCGGATCATCGTTCGGTATTCCCGAATTATAGAACCAAGATATGCTGTCTATTCCGAACGGGGTGCCAAGTCCATCTTCGCTTCATCGACACGGGCATTTGAGCCCGCCGCCGAACAGGAGAAAGATCATGAACCGTTTGTTGAACAAGGTTGCGATCGTCACCGGCGCCAGCTCGGGCATCGGCCGCGAAACCGCGAAACTCTTTGCCGCGGAGGGCGCCTCGGTCGTCGTCGGGGCGCGCCGCCAGGCCGAACTCGACGCGCTGGTTGCCGAAATCACCGCCGCGGGCGGCAAGGCCATCGCCGTTGCCGGCGACGTCCGCGACGAAGCCTTTCACGAAGCACTCGTTCGCGCCGTGACCCAAAATTACGGCCGGCTCGACATCGCGTTCAACAATGCCGGGGTGTTCGGCGAAGCAGGGCCGAGCACCGAGGTATCGGGCGCGGGCTTTGCCGATGCGCTAGCGGTCAACCTCACCGGCTCGTTCCTCGGCGCGAAACACCAGATCGCCGAGATGGTGAAGCATGGCGGCGGCTCGGTGATCTTCACCTCGACCTTCGTCGGCTACAGCTTCGCCTTCCCGGGCAGCGCCGCTTACTCGGCGAGCAAGTCGGGGCTGATCGGGCTGACGCAGGCCCTCGCCGCCGAGTTCGGACCTCAGCAGGTGCGCGTCAATGCGGTGCTGCCAGGCGCGGTCGAGACCGACATGTATCATGATGTGAACGACAGTGCCGACAAGAAGGATTTCGTGACGAACCTGCACGCGCTGAAGCGCGTCGCGCAGCCGATCGAGATCGCGCGCTCGGTGCTATATCTCGCCTCGGACGATGCGAGCTTCATCACCGGCACGGCATCGCTACTCGACGGCGGAGCGTCGATCACGCGCAGCTAAGGCTGACTCAAACATCTCGTCGTTCTAGCGAAAGCGGGAACCCGGTCGCGGCGTTGCGGTCGGGCTCCCGCTTTCGCGGGAATGACGAGGAATGGTATTTGCCGCCATTATTGAAGGGACTGGGGCTTCCCTCGCCGCCGTGTCCGCCCTATCGCCATCGCAATGTCTGCCGCCACGCTCCTCCCCCTCCTGAAATCGACCTTCGGCTTCGACCAGTTTCGCGGGCGGCAGGCCGATGTCGTCGACCGGGTGATGGCGCGCGAGCGGACGTTGGCGGTGATGCCGACGGGGGCGGGCAAGTCGCTGACGTATCAGCTGCCCGCGGTCGCGCTGAACGGTTGCGTCGTCGTCGTGTCGCCGCTGATCGCGCTGATGCACGACCAGCTGCGCGGGGCGCGCGCGGCGGGGATTCGCGCCGCCAGCCTGACCAGCGTCGATGCCGACGGCGCCGAGACGCGGCAGCGGTATCGCGACGGCGAACTCGACCTCTTGTACGTGGCGCCCGAGCGCGCGACGGGCGAGGGCTTTCGCGCGCTGCTTGAGGCCAAGACCCCGGCGCTGTTCGCGATCGACGAGGCGCATTGCGTTTCGGAATGGGGGCATGATTTCCGCCCCGACTACCGCTTGCTGCGCCCGTTGCTCGACGCGTTTGCCGAGGTGCCGCGGCTCGCGCTGACTGCGACCGCCGACAAGCACACGCGCGAAGATATCCTCTTTCAGCTCGGTATTCCCGACGACGGGCTGATTCTTGCGGGCTTCGACCGCCCGAACATTCGGTATGCGATCCGCCCGCGCGTCACCGCGGCGCGCCAGTTGGTCGAATTTATCGCTGCCAATCCGGGGCCGGGGATCGTCTATTGCCCGACGCGCAGCGGGACCGAGCGGCTGGCGGAACAATTGGCGAAGGCGACGGGGCGTCCGGTTGCCGCCTATCATGCCGGACTCGATGCCGAGGTGCGGTCGCGCGTCCAGCATGATTTTGTCGCGTCGGAAGACGGCATCGTCACCGCGACGGTCGCCTTCGGGATGGGGATCGACAAGCCCGATGTGCGTTTTGTCGCGCACGCGGCGCTGCCCAAATCGATCGAAAGCTATTATCAGGAAACCGGGCGTGCCGGGCGCGACGGCGACCCGGCCGAGGCGATGATGCTGTGGGGCGCCGACGATTTCGCCAAAGCCAGAATGCGGCTGTCCGAACTGCCCGAGGCGCGGGTGCCGGGCGAGCGGGTGCGGCTGAACGGCCTCGCGACGCTCGTCGAAACCGTCGAGTGCCGCCGCGCCCAGCTGCTGCGCCATTTCGGCGAAAGCCCGCCGCCCCGTTGCGGCAATTGCGACAATTGCCTCGACCCCGCGGCGCAGGTCGACGCGACAGTGCTCGCGCAAAAGCTGCTGAGCGCGGTCTATCGCACCGGCCAAAGCTATGGCGCCGGGCATATCGAGGCGGTGCTGACCGGGCGCAGCGACGAACGGATCGCCCAGCGCGGCCATGACAAATTGTCAGTGTTCGGGATCGTCGCGGGCGAAGAGGCGCGGCTGATCAAGCCGCTGGTGCGCACGCTGGTCGCGCGCGAGGCGCTCGAGACGACCGAGCATGGCGGGTTGATGCTCGGCCCCACCGCGCGCGCGATGATGAAGGGCGAGGCGGCGGTGCTGATCGCCGAACCGCCGGTGAAACGCACCAAACGCGAGGTCCGCGGCGGCGCGGGGGCGGGGGGGGTCGCCAACCCGATCGGCGATCCGCTGTTCGACGCGCTGCGCGCGACGCGGCGCGAGCTGGCCGCCGAGGCGAATGTGCCGCCCTATGTGATCTTTCACGACGCGGTGCTGCGCGCGATGGCGACCGACCGCCCTGCGACGCTGGACGCGATGGGCGCGATTCCGGGGGTTGGCGCGAAAAAACTGGAGGCGTGGGGCGATGCGTTTCTGGCGGTGATCCGGCAGTTTTAGACGGGGCGCGCAAGCCGCGGGCTTTCGCGCTTGTCAGCCAAGGCGCGCGGTTTATACATCGCGGCCATGAGCGATTTTCGTACCCTGTCCGCCGACTATAGCGTCGCCCCGCAGATTGGCCTCGAGGATGTCGCCGAGGCGAAGGCCGCGGGCTTTGCGACGATCGTCAACAATCGCCCCGACGGCGAGGAGCCCGACGCGCCGCAGGGCGATGATATTGCCGGGGCCGCCGCCGCCGCGGGGCTGGCCTATGCGGCGATCCCGGTCGGCCATGCCGGGTTCAGCCATCCGCAGCTCGACGCGCTCGATGCGGTGCTGGCGGGGGCGGCGGGGGCGGCGGCCCCGGCAATATCATCGCCCCTGTC
>NZ_SCOT01000001.1 GCF_005502465.1 Sphingopyxis sp. L1A2A | reverse complement strand
GGGCATCGGACCCTGCTTAGTGATTGGGGGCGGCATGGCAAGGCGGGGTTGAGCGGTATCGGTTTTGGGGTGGCGAGCAGCCATTGCCGTCTTCGGTTATCCCGGGCCGGTGCCGCGATCCGGTCGGCGCGTGGATCGGGCCATCATGCCAAAGTTCAGGAAAGTTCAGCCTAGTGCAGCGCCCGATTTGTCGTGTTGGGCGGACAGAGGACGGCTGGCACTTGGCCGCATCCGGAATCGGGGCGGTGACCGCTTTTGCCTGTAAATTGAAACAGCTGACACGAAGGCTGGCATAGCGGAATAATGTAGGACAGCGTATTTTTGAGCGACGGATGGCCGCTTTGGGGTGGGGAGCGGCCCTACACCCTCCTCGTCATTCCCGCGAAAGCGGGAATGACGAAGGGAAGAGAGAGCGTCCACAACCGGTCGCAAGCGGCCATCCTGCTGGCCACCTTCAAAAGGCGCGCGCAACACACTTTACGATCGAGGCGGGGTTACAATCGGCGCCTGCGACGTTAGGGAAAGGGCTCGGGCGCGCGTCTGATGAGTTTGGATAGGGGATAGATGATGGACAGCGGCAGCAAGGTGCAGTTTTCGGACCGCGAGGCTCTGCTTTATCACGAATATGGCCGGCCCGGCAAAATCGAGATCGTCGCGTCGAAGCCGATGGCGACCCAGCGTGACCTGTCACTTGCCTATTCGCCCGGCGTCGCCGTCCCGGTGCTGGCGATCGCCGAAGATCCGGCGAAAGCCTATGATTATACGATCAAGGGCAATCTGGTCGCGGTGATTTCGAACGGCACCGCGATCCTGGGCCTGGGCAATCTGGGCGCGCTCGCCTCGAAGCCGGTGATGGAAGGCAAGGCGGTGCTGTTCAAGCGCTTTGCCGACGTCGATTCGATCGACCTGGAAGTCGATACCGAAGACCCGCAGCGCTTTATCGAGGCGGTCGAACTGCTCGAACCGAGTTTCGGCGGGATCAATCTGGAAGACATTGCGGCGCCCAATTGTTTCATCATCGAAGCGGCGCTGAAGGAAAAGATGAACATCCCGGTGTTCCATGACGACCAGCATGGCACCGCGATCATCACCGCCGCCGGACTGATCAACGCCTGCTACCTGACCGGGCGCGACCTCGCGACGGTGAAGGTTGTCGTCAACGGCGCCGGCGCCGCGGCGATCGCCTGTACCTCGCTGATCAAATCGATGGGCGTGGCCCATGAAAATGTCATCATGTGCGACCGCAAAGGCACCATTTATCAGGGCCGCCTGGAGGGCATGGACCAGTGGAAGTCGGCGCATGCGGTGCCGACCGAAGCGCGCGACCTGACCGAGGCACTCGTCGGTGCCGACGTGTTCCTGGGCCTGTCGGCGGCGGGCGCGTTGAAGCCCGAAATGGTCAAGGACATGGCGCCCGCGCCGATCATCTTTGCAATGGCGAATCCCGATCCCGAAATATCGCCCCCCGATGCGCGCGCCGCGCGGCCCGACGCGATCATCGCGACCGGGCGGTCGGATTTTCCGAACCAGGTCAACAATGTCCTGTGCTTCCCCTTCATCTTTCGCGGCGCACTCGACGTGCGCGCGACCGCGATCAACGAGGAAATGAAGATCGCCGCCGCCTATGCCATCGCCGACCTGGCGCGCCAGCAGGTGCCCGAGGAGGTCGCCGCCGCCTATGGCGGGCGCGCATCGAGCTTTGGCCCCGAATATATCATCCCCTCGCCCTTTGACCCGCGGCTGATGGAAATCGTCCCCGCCGCGGTGGCCAAGGCGGCGATGGAAACCGGCGTCGCGCAAAAACCGATCGCCGACCTCGACGCCTATCGCACCTCCTTGCGCGCGCGGCTCAACCCGACGACGTCGGTGCTGACGCTGGCGTATGAAGCGGCGCGCGCCAATCCCAAGCGGGTGGTGTTTGCCGAGGGCGAGGAAGAGGTGGTGCTGCGCGCGGCGATCCAGTTCCGCGACGGCGGCTATGGCACCCCGGTGCTGGTCGGGCGCGAAGGGCTGCGCGACAAGCTGAAGGACATGGGGGTCGCCGATCCCGAAAATTACGAGGTCCACAACAGCGTCAATTCGCCGCATGTGCCGCAGATGGTCGAGATCCTGTACGAGCGGCTCCAGCGTCGCGGTTACCTGCGCCGCGATGTCGAACGGATGGTCAACCGCGACCGCAACATCTTTGGCTCGCTGATGCTCAAGCTGGGGCTAGGCGACGCGATGATCACCGGGGTCACCCGCACCTATTCGCAGACGATGCGCGAAGTGCGCCGGGTGATCGACCATGCCGAGGGCAAGACGCCGTTCGGCATCCATGTGCTGGTCGGCCAGCATCAAACCATCTTTATGTCCGACACCACGGTCAACGAGCGGCCGACCGCCGAAATGCTCGCCGATATTGCCGAACGCACCGCGCAGGTCGCGCGGCGCATGGGCCACGAACCGCGCGTCGCGTTCCTGTCCTATTCGACCTTTGGCAATCCGCCGGGCAGCTGGCTCGACAATATCCGCGATGCGGTGGCGCTCCTCGACCAGCGCAAGCCGGGGTTCGAATATGAAGGCGAAATGGCGCCCGACGTCGCGCTGAATGAAAAGGTGATGGCGAAATATCCGTTCTGCCGCCTGTCGGGACCGGCGAATGTGCTGGTCATGCCCGGGCTGCAATCGGCGAATCTGTCGGCGAAGCTGATGCGCGAGCTGGGCGGCGGCGCGGTGATCGGCCCGATGCTGGTCGGCATGGAACATCCGGTGCAGGTCGCGACAATGGCGTCGCCGGCGTCGGATCTGGTGACGCTGGCGGTGCTCGCCGCGGGCGGCATCGCGCAGTAGAATCCTTAATCCTCCCTGTGGCGAAGCCATGGGGAGGTGGCAGCGCGAAGTGCTGACGGAGGGGCTTTGGCGCTGACGTCGCCGCCCCTCCACCACTCGCCTGCGGCGAGCGGTCCCCCTCCCCATCGCTGCGCGACAGGGAGGATTAAGTCGCAGGCTTACTGGCCGCTGGGAGCGCCCGCACCCGGGGCGCCGACGGCGCCGATGTTGCCGAAGATGTCCTCGAAGAAGCTGCGCTCGCGGCCCAGCGTCGGGGTCTTGTCGCCTTCGGGGCTGATCTTGCTCACCAGTTCCAGCCCAGTGCGATCAACCGCCGCGACATTGCCCGCGGCATCGAAGCGGACGCGCAGTACCTGTTGGTCGACCGGACGCGGCTTGGCAAAGGCGAGCTGGCGCGTTTCGCGCGAGACATAATAATATTCATTGTCGCTGAACTGACCGACAAAGGTCGGGCGGCCGAGCGTCTTTTCGACCGATTCGCGGTTGTCGACGCCGGGGGTGATCGCGCTGGTCAGCAACGGATCGACGACATAGCCCTGCCGACCCTTGAGCTGCGCACAGCCGCTGACAGTGAGCGCGACGGCAAGCCCGAGGACGATCAGGCGCGCGCGCGGAGCGGCAGACGAAAAGTTGATATTCGGCATCTATAATCTCCGTTGCGCCTGTCGCGGCCTCACTCGGCGCTCGGCGCTCGCTCTCGCGCCTCTTAACCGCAAGCGGACATGGCGCACAAGCCGCTTGTGGCGCGGCAAAGCTTGCCACAAGCTGACCAGCGCAGCGCGTCGCCCCCCCTTTTCCGCGGCACCGATTGCGCCTAAGCGGTGGACATGTTCTCGCTTCGTAACCTCTTCCGCTCGCAGCCCGACCCGCGCGAAGCCCGCCGCCCGCTGTGGAACGCCGTCGTCGCGACCGCCCGCGCTCCGCACTGGTATGCCGATGGCGGCGTCCCCGACACGCTCGACGGCCGCTTTGATATGGTGAGCCTGGTGCTGGCGCTCGTCCTGCACCGGATCGACGACGACCCGGCCGCGGGGCGCGCCGGGGTCGAACTGACCGAATTGTTCGTCAATGATATGGACGGCCAGATGCGCCAGATCGGTTTTGGCGACATGGTCGTCGGCAAACAGATCGGGCGGATGGTCGGCGCGCTCGGCGGGCGGCTCGGCGTCTATCGCGCCGCCGACGGCTCGGACGAACTGCGCGCCGCGCTGGTGCGCAACCTGTGGCGCGGCAACGAACCGGACGCCGCCGGGCTGGCGCATGTGATGGCCGAGGTCGGCAAGTTGCGCGCGGCGCTGGCGGCGATGCCGGTGCCGGTCCTCGTCACCGCCGATCGGCTGGCAGGAGCCGCGGTTTGAGCACCGCACCCGAATTTTCGCTCGTCCTGACCGTATCGGATGCGGCGCAGGGCCGCGACATTGCGATCGAGGCCGACGCTGAGGCGCGCGCACGGATCGCCAAACGGCTCGGCCTGATCGCCGTCGACCGCTTTACCTTGACCGCCGAGGTCCGCGCCGTGGCGGGGGGTATCGGGGTGAAGGGCGCGGTGCAGGCCGAGCTGGTCCAGCCGTGCGCCGCAACCGGCCTGCCCGTCCCGGCAACGCTGGCCGAACCGTTCGACCTGCGCTTCCTGCGCGATGTCGATGCCCCGGTCGACGCCGACGAAGAGATCGAGATCAGCAGCGAGGATTGCGACCTGCTGCCGCTCGACGGCGACCGGATCGATCTGGGTGAGGCGGCGGTGCAGACGCTGTCGCTGGCGCTCGATCCGTTTCCGCGCCACCCCGACGCCGCCCGCGTCCTGGCCGAAAAGGGCGTGCTGAGCGAAGACGCCGCCGGGCCGTTCGCGGCGCTGGCAAAGCTGCGCGGGACGCCCGAGGCGTAACCGTCCTGCTGCTCCTGAACCGTGGCCCTGGACCTGTCGAAGGGCGCTTTTCCGTTGAGCGCCCTTCGACAGGCTCAGGGCTACGGTGATTGGCTTAGCGGCTTTCGGGCTCGGCCTTTGGCGCGGCTTCGACCAGATCGGCGACCGCCGCGTCGAGCCCCGGTTCTTCCTTTGCGGGCGGCGCTTCTGGCACCGACCTTTCGGCCGCCTCCGCCGCCGCTTTTTCGTCGCGCGTCGGCGGCAATGCCCCGCCAAGCGCATTGGCGAGGCCGAGCAATTGTTCGCCGATCACCTTGTCGACCGCGGGCGCGATGTCGGCGACCTTGAAGCGCATATAGCCGCCGACGACATAGTCGAAGCGCAGCGCGCTGCCGGTCGGGGTGGCCTTGATCTGGATGGTCAGCGTGCCGTTCAGCGCTTCGCCCTGCAGCGGCCCGAAAGCGCCCGACAGGCGCAGCATCTGCCCCGGCTTGGAGAACAGCACCCGCGCGTGCTGGACGCTGCCGACCCCCGATCCGGTATCGGGCAATTTTTCGCAGAAACAGCCGCCAGCCTGCGAATCGAGCCAGAAATTCGCGCCATCGCCCGACCAGCTATGCTCTTTCGACCACCAGTTTTGCGGCATACGGAGCATTTTCCACACGTCGGCGGGGGTTGCGGTGACCTGCGCGGTGTGCGCGACGGTGAAACCGGCCTCGCTCTGATCGACCACCTTGGCGGTCGCGACGGGCGCAAAAGCCAGCGCCGCGATCATCGCAGCACCTGTGAAATATCCGGAAATTGCCATGAGCCTGCTCCCCCTCGCACCTCAATAACCGGCGCCGGGGAAGCTGGCTAGCCAGCAGGTGCGAGAACGGCTTCGATCGCGTCGTTGACTTCGTCGATCGGCGCCATGCCATCGACGCGGGTGACGATGCCGCGCGCGTCGTAGATCGGCAGGATCGGCGCGGTCTTGGCGCGATATTCGGCCATGCGGGTGCGCACCGTTTCCTCGTTATCGTCGGGACGGCGTTTGAAGTCGTGGCCGCCGCACTGGTCGCAGGTGTCCGCGACCTTCGGCAGCTTGTAGCGGTCGTGATAGCCCGCGCCGCAATTGCCGCACGAAAAGCGCCCGGTGATCCGATCGACCAGCGCATCTTCCTCGACCAGCAGTTCGATGACATGGTCGAGCTTGCGGCCGCGGTCGCTGAGGATCGTATCGAGCGCATCGGCCTGCGCCGCGGTGCGCGGATAGCCGTCGAAGATCACCGATGTCTCGGCGCCAAGCTGGTCGAGCCGTTCGCCGATCAGGCCCGAGACGATGTCGTCCGACACCAGCTCGCCCGCGTCCATCACCGCCTTTGCCTGCACCCCGATCGGCGTGCCCGCCTTGACCGCGGCGCGCAGCATGTCGCCGGTCGACAGCTGGACCATGCCATGCTCGTCTTCCAGACGCACCGCCTGCGTTCCCTTGCCCGCCCCCGGCGGACCCAGCAAAATGATGTTCAGCGTCATGGAAGCCCCTGTTGCCTGCCCGTTGCCTAACCCTCGGCGCTAGTTGCCGTAGCTTGGCGTTTAGCGCCGCGCAACGCCGCCCTTCAATTTGGCCTTTTTGATCAGGTCGCCATATTGATGCGCCAGCATGTGGCTCTGGATCTGGCTGATCGTATCGATCGTCACGTTGACGATGATCAGCAGGCTGGTGCCGCCGAGCGCAAAGGGCAGCCCCGACTGGGCGATGAAATATTCGGGGATCAGACAGATCGCCGCCAGATAGGCCGCACCCAGCACGGTGATGCGCGTCAGCACATGGTCGAGATAGGCAGCGGTGTTCTTGCCGGGGCGGATGCCGGGGATGAACCCGTTCTGGCGCTTCAGATTGTCGGCGGTTTCCTCGGGATTGAAGACGACGGCGACGTAAAAGAAGCAGAAGAAGATGATGCCGAACGCATAAAGCGCCATGTAGAGCGGCTGGCCATGCGCCAGATACTGGTTGAGCGAGATCAGGAAATCGCTGGTCGCGGTGTCGCCCTGGACATTGTTGCCCATCATCTGGGTGATGGTCAGCGGCATCAGCAGCAGCGACGAGGCAAAGATCGGCGGAATCACGCCCGCGGTGTTCACCTTCAACGGCAAATGGCTGCGGTCGGCCTGCATCCCGCCGCGCTGGGTCGCGCGCTTGGGATATTGCACCAGCACGCGGCGCTGCGCGCGTTCCATGAACGCGATGAAGGCAATGACGATGATCGCGCCGGCGAACACGGCGATCACCGTGCCGCCGCCCATCGACCCTTCGCGGACCTGGGTGAACATCTGGGCAAAGCTGCGCGGCAGCTGGGCCAGAATGCCCGCCATGATGATCAGCGATACGCCGTTACCGATACCGCGAGCGGTGATCTGTTCACCCAGCCACATCAGGAACAGGGTGCCGCCGACGATGCTGATCACGGCGCCAATGCGGAACATCATGCCGGGATCGACGACCGCGGCAATGCCCTGGCTCGCGCCCAGCGTTTCAAGCCCGACGGCAATGAAATAGCCCTGGATCGCGGTCAGAAAAACGGTGCCGTAGCGGGTATATTGGTTGAGCTTCTTGCGTCCGCTTTCGCCCTCTTTCTTGAGCGCGGCGAGGCTGGGCGACAAGGCGGCGGCCAGCTGCACGACGATCGACGCGGTGATATAGGGCATGACGCCGAGCGCGATGATGCTCATGCGCTCCAGGCTGCCGCCCGAGAAGGTGTTGAAAATGTCGAGGACGCCGCCCGAGGCGGCCTGGCTGTACAGCGTCGACAGCGCAACCGGATCAACGCCGGGCAGCGGCACGAACGACAGGAAACGAAAGACGATCAGCGCGCCGATCGTGAACCAGATGCGGTTCTTGAGTTCGGTCGCTTTGCCGAATTTCGAGAAGTTCAGGTTGGAAGCAAGCTGATCGGCGCGAGAGGCCATGGGTATTTTCCTCGGGTTCCGGACCGCGCCCCCCGCGACCCGGCGCCTATGTGCGTTCGGAGGTCACGAAGCGCAAGGGGAAAGGCCCGATTCAAATGCGTCGGGGGCGGAGCGGCCCGATGCCGTCCGCCCCCAAGTGCATTAGTTCTTCTTGGCGGCCGCGGCAGCCTTGCGCGTGGCTTTCTTGCCTTCGCCCTCAGGCTTGGCTTCGGGCAGTTCGACCTTGCCGCCAGCCTTTTCGACCGCTTCGATCGCGCCCTTTGACGCGCCGGCGACGGCGAAGTTCAGCTTCGAGGTCAGCTCACCCTTGGCGAGGAGGCGGACGCCATCCTTGCCGCCGCGGGCCAGGCCAACCGCCTTGAGCGCGGCGTGATCGATCACCGCCTTGGCGTCGAGCTTTTTCGCGTCGACCAGTTTCTGGACCATGCCCAGATTGACGATCGCAAAATCCTTGGCGAAAATATTGTTGAAGCCGCGCTTCGGGATCCGCATGTGGAGCGGCATCTGGCCGCCTTCAAAGCCGTTGATCGCAACGCCGCTACGGGCCTTCTGGCCCTTTTGGCCGCGGCCGGCGGTCTTGCCCTTGCCCGAACCGATGCCGCGTCCGACGCGCATCCGGCCCTTGCGGGCGCCCTTGTTGTCACGAAGTTCGTTCAGTTTGATCGTCATTGTGCACTCGCTTTCGCTTTTGTCGCGCGGATAGGATTGGGTCGGTCGCGGAGGGTTAACCCTCGATGACTTCGACCATGTGCGGCAGCTTGCGGATCATGCCGCGCACTTCGGGGGTGTCGACCAGTTCGACCTCGCGGTGCATCTTGCCCAGGCCGAGGCCGGTCAGGATGGCGCGCTGGCTGCTCGGCCGACGGATCGGCGAGCCGATCTGGCGAATCTTGATCTTCTTGTCAGCCATGATCTTACTCCGTCACCGCCGCGGCTTCGGCTTCGGCTGCGCGGTCGGATGCACCGCCGCGCTTGATCAGATCCGACACCTTCTTGCCGCGACGCTGCGCGACCGACTTGGGGCTGGTCTGTTCGCCGAGCGCCTCAAAGGTCGCGCGGATCATGTTATAGGGGTTCGAGGTGCCGTTCGATTTGGTCACCACATCAGCAACGCCGAGCGATTCGAACACGGCGCGCATCGGGCCACCGGCGATGATGCCGGTCCCGGCGGGCGCCGAGCGGACGGTGACCAGACCAGCACCGAAATGGCCGAGGCCATCATGGTGCAGGGTACGGCCATCGCGCAGCGGCACGCGGATCATCGACTTCTTGGCAGCCGCCGTCGCCTTTGAAATGGCTTCGGGCACTTCGCGCGCCTTGCCATGACCAAAGCCCGCACGGCCCTTGCCATCGCCGACGACGACGAGCGCTGCGAAACCAAAGCGCTTGCCGCCCTTCACGGTTTTCGACACGCGGTTGATATGGACGAGCTTTTCGATCAGCTCTTCGCCGCCGTCATCGCCCTGCGAACGACGATCGTCGCGGCGGCCACGGCCACCGTCACGACCGCCACGGTTGCCGTCACGGCCGCCAGCGCCGCCGCCACGGCCGCGGCGCGGAGCCTGACCGTCGGTGGTGGGGGCTGCTTCGGGAGCGCCTTCGACGTTCTGTACTTCGTCTGCCATGATTAGAACTCCAATCCGCCTTCGCGAGCCGCGTCGGCCAGCGCCTTGATGCGCCCGTGGAACAGGAAACCGCCGCGGTCGAACACGACCTGCGTCACACCCGCCTTTTTGGCGGCAGCGGCGAGGCGCTTGCCAACGTCGGCAGCCGCCGCGGTGGTCGCGCCGGTCTTGCCGCGGACATCCTTGTCCAGCGTCGAAGCCGCAGCCAGCGTCTGGCCGGCGGCATCATCGATAAGCTGGGCATAGATATGCCGGCCCGAACGGTGCACCGACAGGCGCGCGCGCCCACCGGCCCGCTTGCGGAGGGCAGTACGAACGCGCTGACGGCGTTTTTCGAATGGGGTAAGATGTGCCATGGCTTACTTCTTCTTGCCTTCTTTGCGGAAGATGTACTCGCCGCGATATTTGATGCCCTTGCCCTTATAGGGCTCCGGCTTGCGCCAGCGGCGGATTTCGGCTGCAACCTGACCGACCTGCTGCTTGTCGATGCCGCTGATCTCGATCGTGGTGTTGTCGGGCGTCTTGATCTCGATGCCCTCGGGCACCGCGAAGTCGACATCGTGGCTGTAGCCGAGCTGCAGCTTCAGATTTTTGCCCTGCGAGTTGGCACGATAGCCCACACCGGTGATTTCGAGCACCTTGGTAAAGCCCTCGGTGACGCCGGTGATCAGGTTCTGCACCAAAGTGCGCTGCATGCCCCAAAAGGCGCGAGCTTCGCGGCTGTCATTCGCCGGCTGCACCGAAATGCTGCCATCGCCGACTTCATATTTGATATTGTCGGACAGCGGCATCGCGAGCGTGCCCTTCGGCCCCTTGATCGACAGCTGACCGCCGTCGATCGCGGCGGTGACGCCGCTGGGGATTTCGACTGCTTTTTTACCAATGCGTGACATCAGAACACCTCCGCCAGCACTTCGCCGCCGACATTATGCTCGCGAGCCTCGGCGTCCGACAGGACACCGCGCGGGGTCGACACGATGGTGATGCCCAGGCCGTTGCGCACGATCGGCAGGTCTTTCGACCCCGAATAGATGCGGCGGCCCGGCTTCGAAACGCGCGCCACATGGCGGATCGCCGGCTGCCCTTCGAAATATTTCAGCTCGATACGGATGCCCTTGTGCTCGCCCTTGGCACCCAGCGCTTCTTCGCTGTAGCCGCGGATATAGCCTTCGCGCTGCAGCACGTCGAGAACACGAACGCGCAGCGTCGAAGCCGGCGTCAGGACGCTGTCCTTCTTCGCCGTCTGGCCGTTGCGGATGCGGGTGAGCATATCACCCAAAGGATCGGTCATTGCCATCTTGTCTGTCCCTTACCAGCTCGACTTAACAACACCGGGGATCAGGCCCTTGTTGGCCAGATCGCGGAGTTGAATACGGCACAGCCGGAATTTGCGATAATAAGCGCGCGGGCGCCCCGTCAGCTCGCACCGGTTACGGATGCGGGTCGGGTTACCATTGCGCGGGATTTCCGCCATCTTGAGGCGCGCGATCAGACGCTCGCCCTCGTCGAGAGAGGTGTCCGCTGCAATCGCCTTCAGCTTCGCATAACGGCCGGCATATTTCTTCACCAGCTGCTTGCGACGCTCATTTTTGTTCGTCGAACTCAGTTTCGCCATGACTTAAGTTCTCTTTCCTTCTTGAAAGAGCCACTCTGATCCGAAAGGACTCAGGCGGCTGCCTTTTCTTCGGCTTCGATCGGGAAGGGGAAGCCGAACAGCTTGAGCAGTTCGCGGGCTTCGTCATCCGTGCGCGCCGTGGTGGTCACGATCACATCCATGCCGCGCACCTGGTCGATGCGGTCATAGTTGATTTCGGGGAAGATGATCTGCTCTTTCAGGCCCATGGCGTAATTGCCACGGCCGTCGAAGCTGGTCGCCGACACGCCGCGAAAGTCGCGGATGCGCGGCATGGCGATGGTGATCAAGCGGTCGAGAAATTCATACATGCGTTCGCGGCGCAAGGTGACCTTGCAACCGATCGGCATGCCTTCGCGCAGCTTGAACTGGGCGATCGACTTCTTGGCCTTGGTCACGACAGGCTTCTGGCCGGCGATCAGCTCCATTTCAGCAGCTGCCGATTCGACCTTCTTCTTGTCCTGCGTGGCTTCACCGACGCCCATGTTGAGCACGATCTTTTCGATCTTCGGCACTTCCATCGCATTTTTATAACCGAATTTCTCGGTCATCGCCTTGACGATCACATCGTCATAGCGGGTGCGCATGCGCGGGGTATAATTGTCACCCATTGATGGTCTCCCCGGACTTCACGGCCACGCGGACCTTCTTGCCGTCCTTGGTTTCGAAACGCACGCGGGTCGGCTTGCCCGACTTGGGGTCGGCAACCGCGACCTTGCTCGCGTGCAGCGGCGCTTCCTTGCGTTCCAGACCGCCCTGCGGGTTGGTCTGGCTCGGCTTGCGGTGCCGCGTGATGATGTTGACGCCCGCGACCACAACCTTGCCGTCTTTCGGCAGGCTCTGCGTCACTTCGCCGGTCTTGCCCTTGTCCTTGCCGGACAGGATGACAACCGTGTCGCCCTTCTTGATCTTGGCCATACCCATGGTCAGAGAACCTCCGGTGCCAGGCTGATGATCTTCATATAGCCGCGGCCGCGCAGTTCGCGGACCACCGGGCCAAAGATACGGGTGCCGATCGGCTCTTCGTTCTTGTTGACGAGCACGGCGGCGTTGGTGTCGAACCGGATCACCGAGCCATCGGCGCGGCGCACATCCTTGCGGGTGCGGACGATGACGGCGCGATGCACGTCACCCTTTTTGACCTTGCCGCGCGGCTGCGCTTCCTTGATCGACACGACGATGACGTCGCCAACGCCGGCAACGCGGCGCTTCGACCCGCCCAGCACCTTGATGCACTGGACGCG
Source organism: Sphingopyxis sp. L1A2A (assembly GCF_005502465.1). Classification (GTDB taxonomy): domain Bacteria; phylum Pseudomonadota; class Alphaproteobacteria; order Sphingomonadales; family Sphingomonadaceae; genus Sphingopyxis. Next base: position 292,662 of record NZ_SCOT01000001.1, on the reverse strand, counting down.
CTTGGCACCGCTGTTGTCAGCGACTTCCAATTGTGACTGCATCTGAATCATCGATGCATTTCCTTCTATTGTGGCCTACCGGGCAACCCCGGCGGTTCCGTGAACTGGTGTCAGCCTTCGGCCGCGGCGGGAGCAGCCGAAGCCGGCTTGCTGTGAGTGTCGACCTTGTCGAGCACCTTCCACGTCTTGAGCTTCGAAATCGGCTTCGTTTCCTCGATGCGGACGGTTTCGCCGGCCTTGATGGCGTTGTCCTCATCATGGGCGTGATACTTTTTCGAACGGCGGATGATCTTGCCGTACAGAGGGTGCTTCACCTTCCGCTCGACTTTCACCACGACGGTCTTGTCGCCCTTGTCGGACACCACCGTACCGGTCAGAATGCGCTTCGGCATCGATAGTCTCCTTACTTCGCGGCCGAGCGCGTGCGCTCGGTCTGCTGCGTCTTGATGCGGGCGATCGAACGCCGGACTTCCTTGACGCGCGATGCTTTTTCAAGCTGGCCGGTGGCCGCCTGGAAGCGGAGGTTGAACGCCTCACGCTTCAGTTCGCCAAGCTGTTCGGCGAGCTGGTCGTCGGTCTTGGCCTTGAAATCTTCGGTCTTGGACATGGCCCTTAACCCTCCAGATGCGAGGTGTCGCCGAGACGGGCGATCACCTTCGTCTTGATCGGCAGCTTCATCGCCGCACGTTCGAATGCCAGCGCGGCCACGGGGCCGGGAACGCCGTCGAGTTCAAACAGGATACGGCCCGGCTTGACGCGCGCAGCCCAATATTCGGGAGCGCCCTTGCCCTTACCCATGCGGACTTCGGCCGGCTTCGACGACACGGGGACGTCGGGGAAGATGCGAATCCACAAACGGCCCTGGCGCTTGATCGCGCGGCTGATCGCACGGCGTGCCGCTTCGATCTGGCGCGCGGTGATGCGCTCGGGTTCCATCGCCTTCAGCCCGTAGGAGCCGAAGTTCAGGCTGGTGCCACCCTTGGCATTGCCATGGATGCGGCCTTTGAAAGCCTTGCGGAACTTGGTTTTTTTCGGTTGCAGCATGTCAGCAGTCCTTAGCGGCGATCTTCACGAGCCGGACGGACGCCGGTCGTCTGTGCGTCGAGCATCAAACGGTCGGTCGCCATCGGATCGTGGCCGAGAATCTCGCCCTTGAAGATCCACACCTTGATCCCGCACACGCCATAGGCGGTGTGCGCGGTCGATTCGGCATAGTCGACATTGGCGCGCAGCGTGTGCAGCGGCACCCGGCCCTCGCGGTACCATTCGGTACGCGCGATTTCCGCGCCGCCCAGACGGCCGGCGCAGTTGATACGGATGCCTTCGGCGCCCAGACGCATCGCCGACTGAACCGCGCGCTTCATGGCGCGGCGGAACGCGACGCGACGTTCGAGCTGGTCGGCAATGCCCTGGCCGACGAGCTTGGCGTCAACCTCGGGCTTGCGGATTTCGACGATGTTCAGCGACACGTCGCTGCCCGTCAGCGCGCCCAGCTGCTTGCGCAGCTTTTCGATGTCGGCGCCCTTCTTGCCGATGATGACGCCCGGACGGGCGGCATAGATCGACACGCGGCACAGTTTCGCCGGGCGTTCGATCACGACCTTCGAGATCGCGGCCTGCGGCAGGTTCTTGAACACATATTGGCGGATCTTCAGATCCTCGACCAGCATGCGGCCATAATCCTGGCCTTCGGCGAACCAGCGGCTGTCCCAGGTGCGGTTGACCTGCAGGCGCAGGCCGATCGGATTGCTCTTCTGGCCCATCTTACGCCTCTTCTTCCTGTTCGCGCACGACAATGCGGATGCGGCTGAACGGCTTGACGATCCGGGTCGACTTGCCGCGGCCGCGTGCGTGCCAGCGCTTCATCGAGATCGACTTGCCGACGCTTGCTTCCTGGATGACCAGCGCATCAACGTCGAGGTTGTGGTTGTTTTCCGCGTTGGCGACGGCGCTGGCGAGAACCTTGCGCACGTCAACAGCCATCGCCTTCTTCGAGAAGGTGAGGATGTTCATCGCGTCTTCGACCTTGCGACCGCGGATCAGCGCGGCAACGAGGTTCAGCTTCTGCGCCGAACCGCGAATCTGCGTGCCGACCGAGAGCGCCTCGTTATCGGCAACGCGGCGGGGGGACTTTTCCTTGCCCATTAGCGTTTGCCCTTCTTGTCAGCAGCGTGACCGGGGAAGAAGCGCGTCGGCGCAAATTCACCCAGCTTCATGCCGACCATGTCTTCATTCACCGACACCGGCACGAACTTGCGGCCGTTATAGACGTTGAAGGTCAGCCCCACGAACTGCGGCAGGATGGTGGACCGGCGCGACCAGGTTTTGATCGGGGCAGAGCTGCCACCGTCCTGGGCCGTTTCGGCTTTCTTGAGCAGATGGAGGTCCACGAAAGGACCCTTCCAGACCGAGCGAGCCATGGCTTACCTCTTCTTCTTCGCGTGACGCGACCGGATGATCATCTTGTCGGTCGACTTGTTATGGCGCGTGCGCGCACCCTTGGTCGGCTTGCCCCACGGGGTCACCGGGTGACGGCCGCCCGAGGTGCGGCCTTCGCCGCCGCCATGCGGGTGATCGACGGGGTTCTTGGCCACGCCGCGGGTCAGCGGACGCTTGCCCGCCCAGCGGCTACGGCCGGCCTTGGCGAGCGTCTGGTTGGTGTTGTCGGGGTTCGACACCGCACCCACCGTACCCATGCAATCGCCGCGGATATAACGCTGTTCGCCCGAACCGAGACGCACGATCACCAGACCGCGGTCACGACCGACGACTTGCGCGTAAGTGCCCGCCGAACGGGCGATCTGGCCACCCTTGCCCGGCTTCATCTCGATGTTGTGGACGATCGTGCCGACCGGCATCTGCGACAATTCCATCGCATTGCCCGGCTTCACGTCGGTCTTTTTGCCAGCGATGACCTTGTCACCAACCGCCAGACGCTGCGGCGCCAGGATATAGGCGACGCGATCCTTGCCGGCATCGTCCTTGCCATAGTTGACCAGCGCGATGAAGGCGGTGCGGTTGGGATCATATTCCAGCCGCTCGACGGTGCCTTCGACATCCCACAGGCGACGCTTGAAATCGACGATGCGATAACGCTGCTTGTGACCGCCGCCGATACCGCGCGAGGTGACATGACCCTTGTTGTTGCGGCCGCCGGTCTTGCTCTTGCCTTCGGTCAGCGCCTTGACGGGCTTGCCCTTCCACAGCGACGACCGATCGATCAGGATCAGGCCGCGTTGCGCGGGGCTGGTCGGATTATAGGACTTAAGTGCCATTTTCTTTGCCTTTCCCTACAATCAGACGCCGGTGGTGACGTCGATCGACTGGCCTTCGGCCAGACGAACAATCGCCTTCTTCACGTCGCTGCGGGTATAGGGCTTGCCCTTCCAGCGCTTGGTCTTGCCCTTGGTGATGAGCGTGTTGACGCCGATCACCTTGACATCGAACAGCGCCTCGACGGCAGCCTTGATGGCGGGCTTGGTCGCGTCGCTTGCGACCTTGAACACCACCGCGTTATTTTCGCTGAGCAGCGTCGACTTTTCGGTGATCACTGGAGCCAGGATCACGTCATAGTGACGCGCGTCGACTGTTTTTGCCTTAGCCATTGCAGCGTGCCTCCAGCTGTTCGACCGCCGCGCGGGTCAGGACCAGCGTGTCGGCACGGATGATGTCATAGACATTGGCACCGATCGCCGGCAGCGCATCGACCCCGATCAGATTGGCCGATGCCATCGCGAAGCTTTCATGCACCGCATCGCCATCGATGAAGAGGGCGCGATTGCCGAGGTCGAGCTTGCCGAGCGTGCCGGCGAGCGCCTTGGTCTTCGCGTCCTTGAGCTCGAGCGTGTCGATGACGACCAGCTTGCCGCCCTTCGCCTTGTCGCTCAGCGCCATCTTCAGGCCGAGGGTGCGGATCTTCTTGTTCAGCGAGTGGCCGAAGGTGCGCGCCCGGGGGCCATGCGCCTTACCACCGCCGATGAAGATCGGAGCAGCCCGATCGCCGTGACGCGCGGTACCGCCGCCCTTCTGGCGACCGAATTTCTTGCCGGTGCGCGACACATCGCTGCGTTCGCGCGCCGCTCGGGCCGGACCACGGCGCTTTTCAAGCTGCCATGCGACGACGCGGTGCAGGATGTCGGCGCGGGCGTCGACCCCGAACACATCGTCGTTCAGATCGATGTCGGTGCCGGCTTTGCCGTCGAGGGTTTGAACCTTGACCTTCATGATCAGGACTCCTGTGCGCCGTCGGTGGTGGCAGTGTCGACCACGGTTTCTTCAACCGGGGTTTCCACAGGCGCATCAGCCGGGGCTTCTTGATTGGCGTTCGCTGCGCTCTTGATGCCCGCCGGATAGGGGGCTTCAGGGTGGCGCGGCAGCTTGACCGCATCGCGGACCATCAGCCAGCCGCCCTTCGAGCCCGGGACCGAGCCCTTGACGAAGAGAAGGCCGCGCTCGACGTCGGTGCGGACGATTTCGAGATTCTGCTGGGTGCGATTGCGCGCGCCCATATGACCGGCCATCTTCTTGTTCTTGAAGACGCGGCCCGGATCCTGACGGTTACCGGTCGAACCATGGGCGCGGTGGCTGATCGAAACGCCGTGGGTGGCGCGCATACCGCCGAAACCCCAACGCTTCATCGCCCCGGCAAAGCCCTTGCCCTGGGTCACGCCCTGGATGTCGACGATCTGGCCGGCGACGAAATGGTCGGCCGACAGTTCAGCACCGACGTCGAGCGTCGCGTCGTCAGCGACGCGGAATTCGACGACCTTGGCCTTGAGCTCGACTTCGGCCTTGCCGAAAGCGCCGCGTTGCGGCTTCGCAACGTTCTTCGCCTTGGCCGATCCGGCACCCAGCTGGACGGCCACATAGCCGTCGCGTTCTTGTTCGCGCACAGAGATGACCTGACAGCCTTCGAGGCTCAGGACGGTGACGGGCACGTGGCGGCCGTCGTCCTGAAACAGGCGGGTCATCCCCATTTTCTTCGCGATCACGCCAGTCCGCATGATCATACTCCTCAACAGAGGCCGGGCGGACCATTCCGCACGGCGTGTGGGCGGCCATCAAGCAACGCTCGACGGCTACCCTCCCAGCCCGGAATTTCGATGGTCGCCCCGTCCGGGCTGAGGTGCCGCTTTCCCGAAGGAGGAGCGGCGAGACGGGGGACGCAGCCCGGTCGTTTATGCCTCCCGAGGGAAGCGACCGGCGGTATCCACCCTATCGTCGGTCCGGATCGCTCCGGACAATGCAGCCACCGAAGCGCCTGCCGATAGAGACCCCTGCTGGTGCAGAGGCTGCGCTGGCTTAGGCCAGCTTGATCTCAACGTTCACGCCCGCGGCAAGGTCGAGCTTCATCAGCGCATCGACCGTCTGCGGGGTCGGCTGCACGATGTCGAGCAGCCGCTTGTGGGTCCGGACCTCGAACTGCTCACGCGACTTTTTGTCGATGTGCGGGCCGCGGTTCACGGTGAATTTTTCAATGCGCGTCGGCAGCGGGATAGGGCCGCGAATGAGCGCGCCGGTGCGACGTGCCGTATCGGCGATGTCGGTGGTGGCCTGATCGAGCACGCGGTGATCAAAGGCCTTCAGGCGAATGCGAATATTCTGCGTTTCCATGACTGTTCCAGTCGAATCCCGTCTGACGATGCGAAAGAGCCGAAATGGCCTGTTCCGACCTCCACATGGAAGCCGGATCGGCCATCAAAAATCTTTAAGCTACGAGCCCGCCCGAATCGCTTCCGAATCGGGCGGCTCGCGGCCCTATATTACTTTGTGATCGTCGCCACAACCCCTGCGCCGACGGTACGACCGCCTTCGCGGATTGCGAAGCGCAGACCCGGGTCCATGGCGATCGGAGCGATCAGCTTGACCGACAGCTGGACGTTGTCGCCCGGCATCACCATTTCGGTGCCCTCGGGGAGAACGACCTCACCGGTGACGTCGGTGGTGCGGAAGTAGAACTGCGGACGATAGTTGGCAAAGAACGGCGTATGACGGCCGCCTTCGTCCTTCGACAGCACATAGACTTCCGAGGTGAATTCGGTGTGCGGCTTGATCGAGCCGGGCTTGCAGAGCACCTGGCCACGCTCGACTTCCTCACGGCCGACGCCGCGGATCAGCGCACCGACGTTATCGCCAGCCTGGCCCTGGTCGAGCAGCTTGCGGAACATTTCGACGCCGGTCACGACGGTCTTCTTGGTGTCCTTGATGCCGACGATTTCGACTTCTTCACCGACCTTGACGATACCGGTTTCGATACGGCCGGTGACGACGGTACCGCGACCCGAGATCGAGAACACGTCTTCGATCGGCATCAGGAAGGGCTTGTCGAGCGGACGCTCCGGCTGCGGGATCCACGCGTCAACGGCTTCCATCAGCTTCAGAATGGCTTCCTTGCCGATGTTGTCGTCGCGACCTTCGAGGGCGGCGAGCGCCGAACCCGGGATGATCGGAATATTGTCGCCGTCGAAGTCGCGCTTCGACAGTTCTTCGCGGATTTCGAGCTCGACGAGTTCGAGCAGCTCGGGATCGTCCAGCTGGTCGACCTTGTTGAGGAAGACGACCATGGTCGGCACGCCGACCTGCTTGGCGAGCAGGATGTGCTCCTTGGTCTGCGGCATCGGGCCGTCAGCGGCCGACACGACGAGGATCGCGCCGTCCATCTGGGCAGCACCGGTGATCATGTTCTTCACATAGTCGGCGTGGCCCGGGCAATCGACGTGCGCATAGTGGCGGGCAGCGGTTTCATATTCGACGTGCGCCGTCGAAATGGTGATGCCGCGCTCGCGCTCTTCGGGCGCCTTGTCGATGTTCGCGAAATCGACGGCGGTACCGCCGGTCGTTTCGGCGAGCACCTTGGTGATCGCTGCGGTCAGCGAGGTCTTGCCATGGTCAACGTGACCGATGGTGCCGATGTTGCAGTGCGGCTTGTTCCGCTCGAATTTTGCCTTGGCCATGATTTTACCCTTGTCCTTCGTCTGGCGTGTCTAAATGCTCAGAAATTGTTCACTCGGCGGAACCGCCTGTTGAAACAGGCGCCGCCCTTAGTCGGCTTTGCAGAAGAGGGCAAGCCCTGCGGGGTGAAAGCGGCCCGAAAGCCGCTCACCCCGCAAATGCTTACGCCATTTTGGCTTTCACCTCTTCGGCGACGTTCGTCGGCACTTCTTCATAATGCGAGAATTGCATCGAATAGTTGGCGCGTCCCTGGCTGAAGCTGCGCAGCTGGTTCACATAGCCGAACATGTTCGCCAGCGGCACCATCGCCTCGACGACCTGGGCGTTGCCCCGGCTGTCGGTGCCCTGGATCTGACCGCGGCGGCTGTTGAGATCGCCGATCACGTCGCCCATGAAATCTTCGGGCGTCGTCACTTCGACCTTCATCACCGGCTCGAGCAGCTTGATGCCGGCCTTTGCCGCCACCTCGCGCATCGCCGCACGGCCCGCGATTTCGAACGCCAGCGCCGACGAATCGACGTCGTGATACGCGCCGTCGGTCAGCTTGATTTCAAAATCGATGATCGGGAAGCCGATCATATGGCCGTTTTCGGCCGATTCGCGCATGCCCTTTTCCACCGAGGGGATATATTCGCGCGGGATGTTACCGCCCTTGATCTCGTCGCTGAACACGATGCCCGAACCGCGTTCGCCGGGAACCACAGTCACCTTGACGCGGCCGAACTGGCCCGAGCCACCCGACTGCTTCTTGTGGGTGTAATCGACGTCGACGGCCTTCGCGAGCGATTCGCGATACGCCACCTGCGGCGCACCGACATTCGCTTCGACCTTGAATTCGCGGCGCATGCGATCGACGAGGATGTCGAGGTGAAGCTCGCCCATGCCCTTGATGATCGTCTGGCCCGATTCATGATCGGTCGACACGCGGAACGAGGGATCCTCGGCAGCCAGACGGTTGAGCGCGATGCCCATGCGTTCCTGGTCGGCCTTGGTCTTGGGTTCCACCGACAGTTCGATGACCGGATCGGGGAAGACCATGCGTTCGAGGATGATCGGCGCGTTGGTCGCGCAGAGCGTATCCCCGGTCGTGGTTTCCTTGAGGCCCGCGAGCGCCACGATGTCGCCGGCAAAGGCTTCATCAATGTCTTCGCGGCTGTTCGCATGCATCAGCAGCATGCGGCCAACCTTTTCCTTCTTGTCCTTGACCGAGTTCAGATAGGTGCCCTTGGTCAGGGTGCCCGAATAGATGCGGGCAAAGGTCAGCGAGCCGACGAACGGATCGTTCATGATCTTGAACGCCAGCAGCGACAGCGGCGCGTCGTCTTCGGGCGGGCGCGAATCGGGGGTCTCGCCGTCGAGCTTCAGACCCTGGACGTCGGGAATGTCGAGCGGGCTCGGCATGTAATCGACGACCGCGTCGAGCAACGGCTGGACGCCCTTGTTCTTGAACGCCGAGCCGCAGCAGACGGGGACGAACGACTGGTTGAGCGTGCCCTTGCGGATCAGGCGCTTCAGCGTGTCGACGTCGGGTTCATCGCCGCCCAGATAGGCTTCCATGACATCATCGTCTTGCTCGACGGCCATTTCGATGAGGTTGGTGCGATATTCGGCGGCCTTGTCGGCGAGGTCGGCCGGAATGTCTTCATAGAAGAATTCGGCGCCCAGCGCTTCGTCCTTCCAGACGATGGCGCGGTTGTGGACGAGGTCGACGAGACCCTTGAGGTCGGCTTCGATCCCGATCGGGATGTAGAGCACCGCGGGGCGCGCGCCGAGGCGATCGATGATCGACTGGACGCAATATTCAAAGTTCGCGCCGGTGCGGTCGAGCTTGTTGATGAAGCACATGCGCGGCACGCCGTAACGGTCGGCCTGGCGCCACACCGTTTCCGACTGCGGTTCAACCCCGGCCACGCCGTCGAAGCACGCGACGGCACCATCGAGCACGCGCAGCGAGCGTTCGACTTCGATCGTGAAGTCGACGTGCCCGGGGGTGTCGATGATGTTGATGCGGTGATCGTTCCAGAAACAGGTGGTGGCAGCCGAGGTGATCGTGATCCCGCGCTCCTGCTCCTGCTCCATCCAGTCCATCGTCGCGGCGCCGTCATGGACTTCGCCGATCTTGTAGGACTTGCCGGTGTAATAAAGGATACGCTCGGTGGTCGTGGTCTTGCCGGCGTCGATGTGCGCCATGATACCGATGTTGCGATACATGCTGAGCGGATGGCTGCGTGCCATGGTCTTTTCCTTGGATGTGGGGGGCGGCCTTTGAAGCCGCCCCCGATATAGGAAGAATTGTTGCGATTGCGAGACGCCGAAGCGCCTCGGCAATTACCAGCGAGGATCCGGCGCCAGCCGCGGTTACCAGCGGTAGTGGCTGAACGCGCGGTTGGCTTCGGCCATCCGGTGGGTGTCTTCGCGCTTCTTCACCGCGTTGCCGCGGTTGTTCGACGCGTCGAGCAGCTCGCCCGACAGGCGCGCGGCCATCGTCGTTTCGCTGCGGTTGCGGGCGGCGGTGATCAGCCAGCGGATCGCCAGCGCCTGGGCGCGGTCCGGACGGACTTCGACCGGCACCTGATAGGTCGCACCGCCGACGCGGCGGCTGCGGACTTCGATGTTCGGACGGATGTTCGCCAGCGCTTCGTGGAACACGCCGATCGGTTCCTTCTTGGCACGGGCTTCGACCGATTCGAGCGCACCGTAAACGATGTTTTCGGCGACCGACTTTTTCCCGTCCAGCATCACGCTGTTCATGAATTTCGACAGCACCGTATCACCGAAACGGGGATCGGGCAGGATTTCGCGGCGTTCAGGACGACGACGACGAGCCATAGGTAATTCCTTTTACAACAGCATCCCGGCGCATGAGCAGCCAGGGATGATCAAATAGCCGAAAAAGCGGTCCTTACTTCGGACGCTTCGCGCCGTATTTCGAACGGCTCTGCTTGCGGTCCTTCACACCCTGCGTATCGAGCACGCCGCGCAGGACGTGGTAACGCACACCGGGAAGATCGCGGACACGACCGCCGCGGATCAGCACAACGCTGTGTTCCTGGAGGTTGTGGCCTTCGCCCGGGATGTAGGTGATGACTTCGCGCTGGTTGGTCAGGCGGACCTTGGCAACCTTACGGAGCGCCGAGTTCGGCTTTTTCGGGGTCGTCGTATAGACTCGGGTGCAAACGCCGCGCTTTTGCGGGTTTGCGTCCATCGCCGGGACCTTGGACTTCACCTTCTGGGGAGTCCGGCCCTTGCGGACCAGCTGGTTGATCGTGGGCATGAATGCTTCACCTTTAAATGTCCGCCCATCAAGGCGAACGGTTACTGTGCCGCGGTGGATGAAGCATCGGTCCGAATTCCACGGAAATCCGCGGAAAACAGGCGACCTTGTAACAGCAAAAGACCCCGGCAGATCGCAATTGATCGTCCGGAGGCTCCATCCGCGCCAGCAATGTTCAGCGCTGTTGGGGCCGGAAGAGGCAGCAAACCGCCCTTTTCGGTCGAGCGCGCCCCTAGCGGTGATTCCCCGACCGGTCAAGGGCAGGAGCAATATTGTTGCGCCGTCGCGGGCGGGTTATCGCACCCCGATGCCCGCCGTGCGCCACGCCAGCTTTACCCCTTTGATCGCCCCCGACGTCCGGCTGCTGATCCTCGGCAGCCTGCCCGGGGCGCGGTCGCTCGCCGAACGGCGCTATTATGCGCATCCGACGAACCAGTTCTGGCGGTTGGTCGGCGCGGCGATCGGCGAACCGCTTGCCGAATTGGACTATGACGCACGGCTGGCGATGCTGCGCGCCGCAAAGATCGGCCTGTGGGACGTGATCCGTACCGCCGAACGGCGGTCGAGCAGCGATTCGGACATCCGCGAAGCCGACCCGCACGATCTGGCGGCGCTGATCGCGACGTTGCCCGACCTGCGGATGATCGCGTTCAACGGCGGCACGGCCGCGGCGATCGGGCGGCGGCAGTTGCCGCCGCTGGACGGAGTCACAGTCGTCGATCTGCCGTCGAGCAGCGCGGCGAATACCCGCAGTTTTTCGGCGAAGCAGGAACAATGGTGGCAGCTGCGCCAAGCACTGGTCGACGACTCATCCTCCCTGTGACGCAGTCATGGGGAGGTGGCAGCCCGAAGGGCTCACGGAGGGGCTTGGGCGCACCGTCGCAAGGCCCCTCCACCCTTCGCTTCGCGAACGGTCCCCCTCCCCATGGCTTCGCCACAGGGAGGATCAAGAAAGATTCACTCGACCACCATCCCCCGCGCCATCACGAAATCGACCTTTTTCAGCACCCGCACATCGGCGATCGGGTCGCTCGCCACTGCAATGATGTCGGCGCTTTTGCCCGCGGCGATCGTGCCGATCTCGCTCGACAGGCCGAGCAGGTCGGCGGCGTTCACCGTCGCCGCTTTCAGCGCCGCGACCGGGGTCATGCCATGCTGGACCATCAGCTCGAACTCGTCGCCGTTGCGGCCGTGCTTCGACACCCCGGCGTCGGTGCCGAAGGCGATCTTCACCCCGCGCGGGACAAGCTGCTCCAGGCTTTTGCCGGTAATTTCGATGCGCCATTTGATCTTCGCCAGCACGTCGGGTTCATAGGCGGCCGCGTTGGCGGCGATGCGTTCCTTATACCCGTTCACCGTCGATAGCGTCGGGACATAATAGGTTTTCGATTTCGCCCATTGGGCGATCGTCGCTTCGTCGAGGATCGTGCCATGTTCGATCGAGTCGGCGCCCGCGGTCAGCGCGAGGCGGATGCCGTCGGCGCCATGCGCGTGGACCGCGACCTTTTTGCCGAACAACGCGGCGGTTTCGACGATCGCCTGCGCTTCATCGTCGAACATCTGCTTGCCCAGCCCGGCGCCGATGCGGCTGTTGACCCCGCCGGTCGAGGCGAATTTGATCACATCGGCGCCGCGCCCGACCTGAAGCCGCACCGCGCGGCGGCAATCGTCGGCGCCGTTGCAGGTATTGCCCGCGCCCGCGAAGAAAGGCCGCAGTTCGTCGCGATAGCCGAGCGAGCCATCCATATGCCCCGCGCTGCCCGAAATGCTGTTGCCCGCATCGACGATGCGCGGCCCCTGTACCTTGCCCGCCGCAATCGCATCGCGCAGCGCCAGCGTCGCACCGTCGCCATCGCCGAGGTTGCGCACGGTGGTGAAACCGGCGCGCAGCGTCTTCATGCCATTGACCTCCGCATTGAACGCCTGCGCCGCGGGGCTGAGGGTGATTTCTTCGAGCTGCCCGGCAATCCCGCCGGCGTCGCTGGTCAAATGGACATGGCTGTCGATCAGCCCGGGAAGGACATATTTGTCCTTCAGATCGATCAGCGTTGCGCCGGGTTCGGCGGGTTGATAGCCGTCGGCGACCGCGACGATCCGGCCATTCTCGACGATGATCGTCGATGCACCGCGCACCGGCTTGCCCGGTTCGGCGAGCAATTGCCCGGCGTGAATCACGGTGCGCGCGGGCGCCTGCGCGGCGAGCGGCGCGGCCAGCGCAGCGCTGAGCAGCGCGAGCGAGAGGCAATGGATCGGTTTCATTCTGGCATCCCCTGATTTGACGTTGGGAGCCGTTAAAGCCGATCAGAAGCCCAGCGTAAAGCGCAGCGCCGCGCCCTTGTCGTCGGGCAGCGCCGCGATATGGCCGGGATCACGGCGTATCCAGGTGTTGGCGACCAGATCGCCGCCCAGCAGCGCCATGGTGTAGCTCGCCTCGACCACCAGTTCGCGCCCGGTTGGCGCGAGATTATAGGTCCGTCGGCCAAAATCGGTGCGGCCGCTGGCATAATCATGCGCGACGGGGAGTATGAGATCGATGCCGCCGCGCGCAACGCGCAGCGGCTGGGCAAAGCGGAGCGCGGCGCGGTCGCCGGGCCGCAGCAGCCCCGCCTTGGCGACGTCGAAAGAAAAGGCCGACGACCACAGCGCGCCGCTGGCGATCAGCCCGCCGCGATCGGGGCGCGTCCACATCTGCCGCCACGCGCCCGACAGGCGCCAGCCATCGGCCAGGTCGACCCCGAGATTCGCGTCGCCGACCAGGCTGGTCGCCCCCCCGGCGCCGAACACCGGACCGAGCCGCGCGCCGAGCAGGCTGTCCGATTCGCGCAGCCAGCTCGCCCCGAGCGCCGCACGCACCGGGCCGAAACCGCCATCCCAGGCCGCGCCGAGCCGCTGGTAGCGGCTGTCGCGGCTCGACCGGTAGCGCAGCAACGGATCATCCTGCCACCGCGACCCCGACACAAAGCCGCTTTCTGCCGATATATTAACATATAGATTGTCATAGATATTATGGCGGATCAGGGTCGCGATTCCGGGGCTGGCGGCAAAGCCCAGCCCGTCGTGCGCGCCGTCGCCGATCAGCATCGCATGGCCGCTCTCGCCGCGCTCGCCCGCGAGCAAGCCGCCGGTGCCGCGACCGGCGGCAAAGCCGATCCGCGTCCGCGCATCGAGCCGCGTCACCACCGACGCCGCGAGGGTGCGCGCGCCCCGCGCGTCGTGGAATGACAGGCCCGCCAGCGCATCGCCCGCGCCTACCCCCGGCGCGGTGACGAGCGACAGTGCGGTCGCGGTGCTGGCGGCGCTTTGCTGACGAATCAGGCCGCCGATCGCCCCCGACAGCTTGAAATCGGGGCGGCGTGGCGCCAGCGACTGGCCGAAATCGACGCTGAAAGCGCGGCCGAAGCCGTCGGCAACCAGACCGATGGTCGATCCCGACCGCGCCGCGCCGGCATCGCCCATCGGTCCGCCGAGCATCCCGAGCGCGCTGCCGAGCGGAACCGCGGTCGCGGTGCCGGCGAGCGTCGTCGCCCCCGCGGGCTGAAACGCGCGCGCGATGTCGAGCACGCCTTGCCCATAGACGCCATCGTCGCCCGCTGCCCCCGCATCGCGCGCCGATTGATAAAGGATTTGCACGATCTGTTGGCTCGACAAATTCGGGAACGCCTGCGCCAGCAACGCCACCGCGCCGGCAACCTGCGGCGCCGCAAAGCTGGTCCCGTTGAGCACGAAGACAAAAGCGCCCCGCGTCTCGATCACGCCGTCCTTATAAGCACAGCACACCCCCTCGCCGAGCGCCGCGAGATAGGAACCGGCATAGGTGCCGGCGCGGTTGCTGAACCCCGAGCTCACCCCATTTTCGTTGACCGATCCCACGATGATGACCAGCCCGCCGCCCGCATCGCGCATTCCTTGGGCAAAGAGTCCCGGGTTGTTCGGGTCGTTGCCGTTCGCGGTGGTGTCGCCTTCATTGCCGGCCGACAGGATGACGATGATCCCCGCCGCGGTCGCGCGCGCCACCGCGCCGCGCAATGTGGCGCCGGGCGCGTCGTCGCCGCCGAGCGAGATGTTGACCACCCGCGCCCCCGCACTGACCGCCCGGTCGAGCCCCGCCGCGATCGCATTTTCGGGGAACAGGCAGCCGCTTTCGTCGTTGCTTGGATCCTCGGTCGCGCAGCTCCCCGGCCGGTCGGCGCGCAGCACGAGCAGATTGGCGTTGAAGGCGATGCCAAAAGTGCCCTCGTCATTCTTGCCGCCGAGCAGGATCTGCGCGACATTGGTGCCGTGGCTGCCCTCGCCGTTGATCCCGCGCGATCCGGCCACATCGGCCGAGAGCGACGAGATGCGCCCGGTGAATTCGGGGCTGTCCTGGTCAATGCCATCGTCGATGACCCCCGCCAAAATCCCCTGCCCGCTGGCCCCCGCCTGATAGGCGGTGATCGCGCCGTGAAAATTGACCCCGTCGGAGCGGCGGGTTTCGGCGGTGTTGAAATTGCCGGTCGGCGGCGGGGTTGGTGTGGGAGTCGGAGCGGGCGTGGGCGTGGGCGTGGGGGTCGGCGCGGGTGCCGACGGCGGCGCCGGGGTGGGCGAAGGCCGCGCACCGCCACCGCCGCCGCAGCCCGCCAGCGACAGGGCGGCGACGCTGAGCAGCAGGGGCAAAGGCCGCCCTGCCATCCGCCGGATGCAATCGCGTCGCGCCGCGTCGGCCATCGCCGCTCCCCTTCACTCTTCGATATCCCGGCGTTCGCCCGGATGCCGACTGGATTAGCAGTTTCCAATGTAAGGCCAAAGACATTGCAGGAAGGTAAAGCGACACCGCTTGCCGCCGTCCACCCCAGCCCTTATGCGCCGCTCCGTCATGCCCGTCTCGCTCGACCATATCGATTGCTGGATCTTCGATCTCGACAACACCCTCTATCCGCCGTCGGCGAAGCTGTTCGACCTGATCGACGCGCGCATGGGCGCCTTCATCATGCGGCTGCTGGACGTCGATGCCGTCGAAGCGCGGCGGGTGCAGAAGCAATATTTCCACGATCATGGTACGACGATGGCGGGGTTGATGCGGCATCACGGCGTCGATCCCGAGCATTTTCTGGTCGATGTTCACGCCATCGCGCTCGACCGCATCGCGCCCGACGCGCGGCTGCGGGCGGGCCTTGAACGTCTGCCCGGACGCAAGCTGGTCTTTACCAACGCCGACGCCGATTATGCCGCGCGCGTGCTGGACGCCCGCGGCATCGCCGACCTGTTCGGCGGCATCTGCGACATCCGCGCCACCTCCTACACCCCGAAACCCGATCCCGCGGCCTATGCCATGATGGCGGCGCACCTCGGCATCGACCCAGCGCGCAGCCTGTTCGTCGAGGATATGGCGCGTAACCTGACCCCGGCAAAAGCGCTGGGAATGACCACCGTGTGGCTGGACAATGGCAGCGAAAGCGGCCATCGCGACCACCTGCCGGACCAGGTCGATTTTCACGTCAGCGACCTTGCCGACTGGCTCGATACGCTTCCAGAATTTTGGGGGCCTGCACCCTGGGGGATTTCATGACGACCGACCTGCAATCAACGATCGACGCCGCGTGGGACGATCGCGACACATTGGGGCTGACGACGCAGGGCGCGGTGCGCGACGCGGTCGAAACCGCGCTCGCCGGGCTCGACGACGGCAGCTTTCGCGTCGCACAGCGCCAGACCGACGGGCTGTGGCAGGTCAACCAGTGGCTGAAAAAGGCGGTGCTGCTGTCGTTCCGCCTGAACGACATGGAATTGATCGAGGGCGGCCCCGGCGGCGCGCGCTGGTGGGACAAGGTGCCGTCGAAATTTGCCGGCTGGGGCGAGAACCGTTTTCGCGACGCAGGCTTCCGCGCCGTGCCCGGTTCGATCGTCCGCCGCGGCGCCTTTATCAGCAAGGGCGCGGTGTTGCTGCCGAGCTTCGTCAATATCGGCGCCTATGTCGGTGAGGGGTCGATGGTCGACGCCTGGGCAACGGTCGGCAGCTGCGCCCAGATCGGCGCCAACGTCCATCTGTCGGGCGGCGCCGGTATTGGCGGTGTACTAGAACCGCTGCAGGCCGGACCGGTGGTGATCGAGGACGGCGCCTTCATCGGCGCGCGCGCCGAGGTCGCCGAGGGCGTGATCGTGCGCGAGGGTGCGGTGCTGTCGATGGGGGTCTATCTGGGCGCGTCGACCAAGATCGTCGACCGCGCCACGGGCGAGATTTTCATCGGCGAAGTGCCGCCTTACGCGGTTGTCGTCCCCGGCGCGATGCCCGGCAAGCCGTTGCCCGACGGATCGCCCGGCCCGTCGCTGTACTGCGCCGTGATCGTCAAGCGCGTCGATGCCAAGACGCGCGCCAAGACCGGGATCAACGAGCTGCTGCGCGACTGACGGGCGATCGATCGTTTGCTGATCGATCCCCACCGACCGTTGGTGGATATTGTGACATAGTTTTGCGACGACCTTCCTTATGACGCGGCGGGCGTAACTTTGTTTCGCCGCGGCTTATGGGGGGATTTATGCGGGCAATCGCCTGGAGACTATCGATCGGTGTTGCCGTCACGCTGGTCGGCGCCCCGGCGCTGGCCCAGGACGGCCCGGTCGCGGCAACGCCCGAGACCGCTGAACCGCCCAGCGGCGGCCAGCGTTATGGCGCATCCGACTTCGCGCGCTTTGCCCCGCGCACCGCGCTCGATATGGTCGAAAAAGTGCCTGGCTTCCTGATCGTCACCGGGACCAACGGCGGCGGCCGCGGACTGGGTGCGGCGACCGAGAATGTTCTGATCAACGGCGAGCGGATCGCCAACAAATCGACCGACGCGCGCAGCGCACTGCAACGCATTGCCGCCACCCAGGTCGCCTATGTCGAGATCGTCGACGGCGCGAGCCTGAACGTCCCCGGTCTGACCGGCCAGGTCGCCAACGTCGTATTGGTCGCGGGCGCGGCCGACAATGGGTTCAAGACCACGATCCGCTGGCAACCCGAATGGCGTCCCCGGATCGCCGACAATTGGCTGGCCGGCGAGGTTTCGACCACCGGCAAGCTGGGCGGCACCAATGTCACGCTCAGCCTGAAGAACGAAGCGACCCGGCAGGGCCATTGGGGCCCCGAACAGCGGTTCGACGGCAATGGCGTGTTGCAGTTCACGCGCGACGAATTCGCCACCTATTACGGCGATCGGCCGCGCCTGGCGCTGGCGCTGGCGCGCACGACGGGCGGCGGCAACAAATGGAATTTCAATCTGGGCGGCCAGTTGCAGCAGCTGGAGGATAAGGTAAGCGGGATTTCGGTCCGGTCGGCCAACGGCACCGTGCGCGAGACGTTCGAATCGATCGAAGACGAGCATAATTTCGACATCGGCGGCGATTATGAGCTGGGGTTGGGCAAGGGCCGGCTGAAGCTGATTGGGCTCTATCGCTTTGAACATAGCCCTTTCGTCGACACCTTTGTCGTCGATCGCGACATCGGCGGGCGCAGCGGCGAGCGGTTCAAGCAGACCGCCGACGAAAGCGAATCGATCCTGCGCGGCGAATATGGCTGGCGCTCCGCGGACGGCACCGACTGGCAGGTCGCGCTGGAAGGGGCGTATAACAGCCTCGACGTCGATGCCGAGTTCGCGACGCTTCAACCCGACGGCAGCTTCCTGCCCGTCGTCTTCGGCGGCGAAACGACCAAGGTCGAGGAAAAGCGCGGCGACGCCTCGCTGACCTGGGGGCGCACGCTCGCCCCCAATCTGACCGCACAGGTCAACCTCGGCGCCGAATATAGCGAGCTGTCGTCGTCGGGGCCGGGCGGCCTGACGCGCCGCTTCATTCGCCCCAAGGGCAAGGTCGCGCTGGCATGGAAGCTGAGCGACAAGACGACGGTCAACTGGTTCGTGCAGCGCCGTGTCGATCAGCTGAATTTCTTTGATTTTGCCAGTTCGGTCGACGTCGCCAACGGCCAGGGCAATGGCGGCAACGGCCTGCTCGTCCCGCCGATTGTCAACCGCACCGAGCTGGAGTTGGTCCAGGACATGGGCGCGTGGGGCAATGCCTCGGTCGCGTTCGCTTATGCCTATGCGCAGGATCTGGTCGATCAGATTCCGCTGTCGCCGACCACCGAAGGCCGCGGCAATCTGCCAGGAGCGCATCTGTATCGCGTCAGTTCAAGGGCGACGCTGCTGCTCGACCGGTTGGGCTGGAAAGGCGCCCGGATCAACAGCGACCTGACCTGGCGGCGCAACCGCGTGCGCGACCCGCTGACCGGCGTGTGGCGCGATCAGAGCGAGGGGCAGGAATATCTTGTCGACCTGAGCCTGCGCCACGATATTCCGGCGACGAACCTGGCGTGGGGCGCGGGCTATTTCGACGAGCGCTACAGCCCCAATTTGCGTCTGGGCGCGATCGAGCGCGAATATACCGACGGCGCGTTCGTGACCGCCTTTGTCGAGCATAAGGATGTTGCCGGCTTTACGGTGAAGCTGTCGTACCGCAACCTTGCGGGGATGAAGGACGGCTTTGACCGCACCGTGTTTGTCGACCGCCGCGACGGACCGATTGCGTTCCGCGAAAGTCGGCAGCGCAAATTCGGGCAATATTTCCAGCTGACGGTAACGGGAACGCTATGATTCTGTTCTCCGGCTTTCGCCGGGGAACAGGAACTTACCGCTCGCTCAGATAATAGCGTTCGCGCGCCGTCAGGTCGTCGTTCAGTTCGTAGACGATCGGCTGGCCGGTCGGGATTTCGAGGCTGGTGATGTCGGCATCCGAAATGGCCGACAGATGCTTGACCAGCGCGCGCAGGCTGTTGCCATGCGCCGAGATCAGCACCGTCTTGCCCGCGGCAAGCTCGGGCACGATCGCGCTCTGATAATAGGGGAGGACGCGCGCGATCGTGTCCTTCAGGCTTTCGGTCGATGGGATCGCGATGCCGGCATAGCGCGGGTCACTCGCCAGTTCATAAGGCGATCCCGCATCGAGCGGCGGCGGCGGGATGTCAAAGCTGCGGCGCCAGATCTTGACCTGATCATCGCCATGCTTGGCCGCGGTCTCGGCCTTGTCGAGCCCGGTCAGCCCGCCATAATGGCGTTCGTTCAAGCGCCAGTCCTTGGTCACCGGCAGCCACAACCGCCCCATCGCCTCGAGCGCGAGATTGAGCGTCTTGATCGCCCGCGACTGGACCGAGGTGAAACAGGTGTCGGGGGCGACGCCCCGCGATTTCATCAACTCGCCCGCCGCCCACGCCTCGGCCGCGCCTTTTTCGGTGACATCGACATCCCACCAGCCGGTGAAGCGGTTTTCAAGGTTCCACTGCGACTGGCCGTGACGGATGAGGATGAGCTGGGGCATGGTCTGTCCTTCGGATGGAGCGAATTCGCCGCCCCATAGCGCGGCTTTGGCGCGAAGGCCAACGCCCCTCTTGAAATGGTTTCGCCCGCACCCAGATTTGCAGCATCCGGCCGCCGATACGGGGCCGGGTGGTGATCGCGGCGTCCCGCCGCGGTCCCGTGACTTCGCTTTGCACAAGGAAGGAATGACCCATGCGTAACAGCTTCGACTGGACCCCCTATCGCCGATCGACCGTCGGTTTCGATCGCCTGTTCGATTTCCTCGAAACCAGCGGGTCGGGCGCCGAAAATTATCCGCCGTTCGACATCGAAAAAATCGCCGACGACCATTTCCGCATCACCGTGGCGGTCGCGGGGTTCAAGAGCGACGAGATCGACATCGTCGCGCAGCAGAATATGCTGACCGTCAGCGGTCGCAAGGCGCCCGCCTCCGAGGGCGAAGGCCGCCAGCTGTTGTATAGCGGCATCGCGACGCGCGCCTTCGAGCGCCGCTTCCAGCTCGCCGATTTCGTGCGCGTCGATCAGGCGGACCTCGCCGACGGGCTGCTGACCATCGACCTGGTACGCGAAGTGCCCGAGGCGATGAAGCCGCACAAGATTGCGATCGGCGGCAGTGCCCCGGTGATCGAGGATAAGCAGGCGGCATAGCCTGCCCACGAACTCCGACCACGAACGGGGTCCGGAGTCCCTTCCGGACCCCGTTTGCGCAGCTAGATTTCGCGCGTCATGAAGCGGCTGAACGGATCGGGCTGGTAATCGGCAAAGGGTTCGCAATCGGCAAAGCCATAGCGGCGATAGAGCGCGATCGCCGGGGCGAACGCAGCGCCCGAGCCGGTTTCGAGGCTGAGCCGCCCGAGCCCGCGGGCTTTTGCCTCGGCGATGATATGGTCGAGCATGTGCGCCGCGACACCGCGGCGCAGGAAGGCGTCGGCGGTGCGCATCGATTTGATCTCGCCATGCGCGGCGTCGAGCATCCTGAGCGCCCCGCACCCCGCCAGCGCATCGCAGTCGTGGATCGACCAGAAGGTCACGTCGGCGGCATTCAGCCCGTCGAAGTCGAGGAAGTGACAGCTGCCCGCCGGTGAATTGGCGAGCATCCCGGCAAAATGCTGTTCGAGCAGGGCGCGGATCGCGGCGCCCGACAGATCATCTTCGACGATCCGCCAAGCCGCCGCCGCGCTCACAGCATCTGGTCCAATGTCGCCAGGCACGCGTGCGCGAGCAGTTTCGAGCGTTCGGGCGACCAGCCGGCGACCGGGTCGGGCAGGTCGTCATTGTCCTTGAACGGCATCTCGATCGTCATCGACACCGCGCCGAAACGTTCGGCGAGCTGGGTGGTCGACATCGACAGATTGGCCTTGCCCGGCGCCGATTCGCTATAGCCGAGCGCGACCTGAAAATCGGGGGTGTTCGCGGCAAGCGCCGTCTGGAACGCCTTATATTGGTCCAGCTGCTCAGGTTTGAGCGACGGGATGCCTTCAAAGCCGGCGAGGAACACCGCCGGGATCGCTTCATCGCCATGGACGTCCATCGCCCAATCGACGCCGCTTTCGTCCATCGCGCCCAGGACGCACAGCACTTCGGGGCTGCGCTCGGCGGTTGGATTGTCCCATTCGCGGTTGAGGTTCACCCCCGCGAAATTGGTCCGCAGATGGCCGCGGCACGATCCGTCGGGATTCATGTTCGGCACGATGTGAAAGCGGCATTTCTTGAGCAGCGAGCGCGCATGCGGGTCGGCCGGATCGGTGAGCTTTTCGAGCGCGCCCTCGATCCACCATTCGGCCATGCTCTCACCCGGATGCTGGCGCGCATAGAGCCACACTTGGGTGTCGCCGCTGCCCATTTCGAGGCAGTCGATCGGCTGGCCTTCGATACTGGTGCCAAGCGAGCGATAGGTGACGCCCTCGCACTCGGCCACGCTGGCGACCAGGTCGTGGTGGCGCTCCATCGAGAAAGGGGCGAAATAGGCAAGGTAGAGGATCGGGCTTTCGGCGGTGTGGCGGATGGTCAGCGTGCCCCCGCCTGCTTTGGCATCGTAGCTGGTGTCAAGGCGGAACCAATAGTCGCGGTCATAGCTGGCGCATGCCGCATAGCCCGGCCAGCCGTCAGGATAGGCTGAGGCGTCGAGCCCGGTGATCGCCAGTTCGAGTGCGTCGCCGACGGCGCACGCCACGCGGAAGTGGAACCATTGGAAGAAATCCGATTCGCGATCCTTGCGGATCGACAGGCGCGCCGCGGTGCCGTCGATCGAATCCACGACGATATTGCCGCTGTCGAAAGCGGCGTTGATGGTGATGGTCATGGGACGCTGATAGTGCGTCCCGATTCGCCGGGGAAGTCCTTGAATAAGGCCTCAGCCAATTTTGCCGCGGCGAGCGACGGCTGTGACGCCGGCGCCTTTACCGGGATCGCGGCCAGCGCGCGGCCTTCCCAAAGGGCCTGTCCGGTCGCGGCATCGTCGATACGCACCGACAGCTGTACATCAGCCGTCCTTTTCGGCCCGCCGCCAAGGTTGAGCCCGATCCCCAGCCCGACCCCCGACCCATAGCTTCCCGTCGAACCGCCGACCCCGACCGAGACCGGCGACCGGCGACCGGCGCTCGGCTGCTCGCTCCGCTCAAAGGCGACGCGGACCAACAACGGCGCGCGCTCATTGCTCCCCGCCGCGACCAGCCCCTGGCGCTGCAATTGCTGATCGACCGCGGCGCGATAGCTGTTCCACTCGAGCGAGGGCATCCCCGCCGCCGGGCCGTCGAGCGGCGCCGTCGCGATCGCATAGCGCGTCCCCGGCGCCCAGCTGGGAACTGCGTTATGGAAACGGGTGACTTCAACCGGCGGCACCGCGGTGGCACAGCCGCCGAACGAGAGCGCCGCTGCACCGAGCAGGGCGACAGAAAGTTGACGCATCATCAGCGCATCATGCGCCACCAAATATGGCTTGGCAATGAATGGGATGCGGCCGCTGCCGGCGACGTGCGCCTCAGCGATAGAAGATGTGGTTGTCGATCTGCGCGATGCGCGTCTTGCGCCAGCCGGGCGAGACGTAGCGGGCGTGGAAGAACAACGCGCCCGGTGCATGATTCTTCCAGCTGCCGTCGCGGGCGATCTGTGCGATTGCGATAGCATTGTTCCACTGCGCGCCTTCGCGGATCGCCGGCATCTTGCCGCCGCGGACAAAGCTGAACTGGCTGCGCTGATGGACCACACCGCACAGGCTTTTGGGGAAGCGGCCCGACTGGGCGCGGTTGATCACGACGTGCGCGACCGCAAGCTGGCCAACGAGCGATTCGCCACGCGACTCGAAATAGACGGTGCCGGCAAGGCAGCGCAGCTCAGGATCCATGTCCGCCGGGCGAGGGGTCGCGGCGACCAGCGCCGCGAGCGATTCGGCGGTGACCGGCGCCGGTTTCGATTCGGGGGCCGGTGCTTCGTCGGTATTTTCGGTAATGCCGTCGATCGGCGTATCGGCCTTGATCGACAGATCCGCCTGTTCAGCCACAACCGGCGCATCGGCGCTAGGGGCGATCAGGGCGGGAAGATTGGCGTCGGCGGCAAGATCGCTTGCAAAGCCGGGTTCCGCCAAAAGCAGCATGGTGGCGGCAGTCATGCCGACGGCAGCCACGCTGGCCACGTTCAAAATACGACTCATAGTGTCCGTCAAAAGTGCGGCCGATGAACCGAAACTTTCAAAACAGGTGGGGGGCTATGGCCCAATACCGCCTGCGGTCATCGTCCGACTGCGTGTCCAACCCGGTTTTTCGGGACATCACCAAGGCGATGCAACCCACGGAACGACCTACGCGTTATCGAATGGGCGCTACTTATTGTGCGCTGCAACAGAGTCAAGTTAACGCGGCCCACTCCGCGACGAGTCGTGGCGCATCTGCGATATCCAGTTCAACGATCCACAAATCGGGATCGGCCTGTTGCCGCCGGTTCTGGTAGTTGGCGCGCGATTCACCATCCTTGGGGTCGTCCGGGCCGACCGCCTCCCAGATATAGTGGCCACTCGCCGAAAAACGCCGTTCGAGCAGCGGGCCGGGCACGCCGCGTTCGCGGCATTGGAGCAATATGGTCCCCGAATGCTCATCGCCCTTGGCGATCACGGTGGCAAAGCCACCAGCCGATTCGGTCCGGCGGAGCAACAGATCGACGAGAAAGCGGCTGGTCAGCCGCGGCATGGAATGGCCCGCGCCGCGGCGTTACGCCGCGTCACGCGTTTCGGTATCGGCGAGCAGCGCATACAGTGCTTCGTCACTCTTTGCACCGCGCAGTCGTTCGGCAATCGGTTCGTTGCGCAGCATCCGCGAGACGCCGGCGAGCGCCTTGAGATGGTCGGCGCCGGCATCGAGCGGCGACAGCAGGACAAACAGCAGATCGACCGGCAGACCATCGACCGCGTTGAAATCGATCGGGCGCGACAATTGCAGAAACAGGCCGCGCACCCCGGTCAGATCGGCCATTTTGGCGTGCGGCAGCGCGATACCGCGCCCGAATCCGGTCGAACCGAGCCGTTCGCGTTCGAGCAACGCTTCGCTGACTTCGCCCGCATCGAGGCCGAGCGAACGGCTGGCGAGATCGCCGACAAAGGGAAAAAGCGCCTTTTTCGAATCGAGCTGCACATGCGCACGGACGGTCGCGGGATAAAGAAGGGAAGAAAGGTTCATTGTTCTGGTCAAATCTGTGTAGCCGCCGGGCAGAGGGGCCGGCCGTTCCTGGGCAATCGATTGCGGATCGGTCGTACCGGCGCCCCGCCATACCGGCATAGGACGTGTTGGGCGCGGCCCTTATGCCGGTTGGCGGAGAAAATCCAGCCTTATCGTGGCTCGACCCAGCCGATCGTCCCGTCGTCGCGGCGATAGACCATGTTGTGCGCGCCGGTCTTGCTGTTGACGAACAGCAGCGCGTTGGTGTTGCGCAGGTCGAGCATCATCACCGCGTCGGACACGCTGCTGCTGGGAATATCGACCCGCGTTTCAGCGATGATCGCCGGCGCGTCGCCCGCATCCTCGTCATCGCCCGCGTCGAACACGGTGTAACCCGCATTGTCCTCGATCTCATCGACCGTCGGCGATGGCTGGGCCACGCCGTTGTTGTGGTCCTTCAATCGTCGCATATAGCGCCGCAGCTGCTTTTCGATGCGCTCGGCGGCGCCCTCGAACGCGACATGCGCGTCCTGCGCCTGGCCATGCCCCTTGAGCACCAACCCCTGCATCACATGCGCGACGATGTCGCACTGGAAACTGTCGTGCGGCCCTTTGCCAAAGGTCGCATGTGCCCCGATCGCGCGCGAGAAATATTTGTCGGCAATCGCGTTCATCCGGTCCGACACATGCGCCTGCAGCGCTTCGCCGGTTTCGATCTGGTGGCCAGAGACGCGGATTTCCATTGGTCTTCTCCTGCTATGTCCGATGCGATGACTTAAGGGAGAGTCATCACACCGTATCGAGCCACAGCGGCTGGTTCAGCCCTGCGACAAATTCGGCATGGCGCGCGAGGTCAGCGGCCGATGCCATATGGGGGCGAGGTTCACGAAAAGGACGGTCGGAGCCGCGCGGCGCGGCGGGGGTCGCGGCGCCGGGTGCGGCGGCAGCGCCGGTCGCGGCCGACGCCAATCCCAGCCCGATCTGTCGGCCGCCCGTCATTTCGATATACAGATGCGCGAGCAATTCGGCGTCGAGCAGCGCGCCATGCTTGACGCGGTGGCTGCGGTCGATGCCGTAACGGACGCACAGCGCATCGAGATTATGCTTGGCGCCGGGATGCAGCTTGCGCGCCATCTGCACGGTGCAGCACATCCGCGCCGGGTCGAGCGCGGGGCGGCCGACCCGCGCGAGTTCGGCGTTGACGAAGCCAAAGTCGAACGCAGCATTGTGCGCGACCAACGGCGCATCGCCCAGAAACTCCATCAATTCGTCGACACGCGCCGCAAACAGCGGCTTGTCCGCGAGGAACTGCATCGACAGGCCGTGCACCGCTTCGGCTTCGGCGGGCATGTCGCGCTCGGGATGAAAATAGGCGTGGAAGTTCCGGCCCGATTCGCGCCGGTCGATCAGTTCGATGCATCCGATTTCGACCAGCCGGTGTCCGGCCTTGGGGTCGAGGCCCGTGGTTTCCGTATCGAAGATAATCTCTCGCATTGAGCGATCAATCTGGACCCTATCGGGCGCGGAAACAAGAGGCGATGGCGCGAATCTGGCGATGCGTTTCGCTTTTCGGTCCGCCGGTTTCGATGATGAAGTCGGCGCGCGCGCGCTTGACGCGGTCGGGCACCTGCAGGCGGCGGATCGCCTTCAGCCGGGCATAGGTCATGCCCGGGCGGCGCATCACCCGCTTGGTCTGCATCCACGTCGGCGCCGATACGACCGCGATCGCACCGACGCGCCGCCAGCCGCCCTTTTCGAACAAGAGCGGGATGTCGAGCACAACAACCGCGCGAGCGCGATGCCGCGCCAGAAACCGTTTCTGCGCCTGAAACACCGCCGGATGGACGATCGCTTCAAGCGCGGCAAGTTCATGACGGTTGCCCAGCACCAGCGCCCCGAGCCTTTGCCGGTCAACGCCGCCGGGTCCGGTCGTGCCGGGAAAGCGCGCCTCGATCGCCGCGACCAGCGCGCCGCCCGGCCCCTGCAACCGGTGGACTTCGGCGTCGGCATCGAACACCGGCACGCCCTCGCGCTCGAACATCGCCGCGGCGGTCGATTTGCCCATGCCGATCGAACCGGTGAGGCCTAGGATGAAAGGCCGCCGCAGCCGCGAGCCGGGGCGTGGGCCAGGGTGGGGGCAGTGGATCATGCGGTCAGCAGCGCGCGCAGTTCGTCGTCGCGGCCTTCGGGCGGGGCGGCGCCGAAGAACAGCTCGAACGCGAGCGCGGCCTGTCCGATCAGCATGTCGAGCCCATCGACGGTGTCGAGCCCGCGCGCTTCGGCGGCTTTCAGCAGCCCGGTCTGGAGCGGCGAATAGACAAGGTCGTAGACGATCGCATCGTCGGCGAGCGGCGACAGGTCGAGGTCGAGCGGCGGCTGGCCCTTCATGCCGAGGCTGCTCGAATTGACGAGCAGCGATACGGGCGGCAGCTGCGCATCGAGCGCCACGACATCGCCCTTGAGCCCGAAGGTCGCGAGCAGACCCATCGCTTTCAATGGGCTGCGATTGAGGATGGTGACGGGGCCGACCTTGGCGCGCGCCAGCGCGAACAGCACCGCGCGCGCCGCGCCGCCCGCGCCGACCACCGCGACCGGCGCGCCCGCTAGATCGAGTTCGGCGAGCGGCGCGTAAAAGCCGGCTGCATCGGTGTTGGTGCCGATCAGCGCCCCGTCGGGCTGGCGCACGATCGTGTTCATCGCGCCGATCGTGCCGCGAATGTTGCCCGGATCGTCGACCAGATCCATCACCGCGGCCTTGTGCGGCATGGTGACGTTGCAGCCGCGCCAGTCGGCATCACCGCGGCGTTTGTCGATAAAGGCGGCGAGGTCTTCGGGCTTGATGTGGGCGCGGCGATAGTCGGCCGCGATACCAAGCGCGTCGAGCCAGAATGTGTGAATCAGCGGCGATTTCGACTGGGCGATCGGATCGCCGATCACCTCGGCATAAGGCGCGGCGCTCATGATGGAGCGACGCCCGTCGTGCGCAGCCACGCCAGCAACGGCAGCATCGGCATGCCGATAATCGTCCAGGGATCGCCCTCGATCTTTTCGAACAATTGCACGCCCGCTCCTTCGATTTCGTAACAGCCGACGGTCCAGCGGATGCTGTCCCAATGCTGCGCGACATAGGCGGCGATGAAGGCGTCGGACAAGGGGCGCATCCACAGCTTGGCCTCGCCGATCGCGCGCCACACCGGGGCGCCGTCGCGCGCCGCCACCGCGGCGCTGAACAGACGGTGGCGGCCTCCCGCCATGCGGCGAAGATGATCGGCCGCTTCGGCTGGACTTTCGGGCTTGGACAGCATCGCACCATCGTCGAGCGCGAGCGTCGAGTCGGCGCCGATGACCGTGACCCCCGGCAGCCGCGACGAGATTTTGACCGCTTTCGCCTCGGCCAGCGCGTCGGCGATGTTGCGCGGCGTCTGACCCGCGGCCCGCAGCGACGCGGTCAGCGCCTCCTCGTCGACATGCGCGGGGGTCGTTTCAAAATCGAGCCCGGCGGCGCGCAGCATCGCGGCGCGGCCGCTGCTTTGCGAGGCGAGCAGCAGCGTCATGCGGCGCCGCGATCCTCGACCAGCTTGATCACCGCGGCGGCGGTTTCTTCGATCGAGCGGCGGGTGACGTCGATCACCGGCCAGCCATTGTCGGCGAACATGCGGCGCGCATAAGCCAGCTCGGCCTTCACCCGCTCGTCGTCGACATAGGCGGTCTCGGGCGCCTGGTTGAGCGACAGCAGCCGGTTGCGCCGCACCTGGACCAGCCGGTCGAGTCCGGTGGTCAGCCCGACGATCATCGGACGTTTCAGACGGTACAAAGCATCGGGCGGCGGTGATTCGGGGACGATCGGGATGTTCGCGGTCTTAAAACCACGGTTGGCGAGATAGATGCTGGTCGGGGTCTTCGATGTGCGCGACACCCCGGCCAACACGATATCGGCCTGTTCCCAATTTTCCCAGCCAATGCCGTCGTCGTGCGCGACGGTAAACTGGATCGCCTCGACCCGCGCGAAATAGGCGGCATCGAGCTGATGCTGGCGCCCGGGGCGCGCCTTCGCTTCCTGGCCCAGCATCCGCGACAGCGCATCGGTCACCGCGTCGAGCGCGGGAACCAGCGGCAGATTGAGCGCCCCGGCGCGGCGTTCGAGGCTGACGCGCAGGTCACCATTGACCAGCGTGAACAGGATCATCCCCGGACTTGCCTGCACTTCGGCCATAATCCGGTCGAGATGCGATTCCGATCGCACCATCGGCCAGAAATGGCGCACCACCTCGACGTCGTCGAACTGCGCAATCGCCGCCTTGGCGATATTTTCGAGTGTCTCGCCCGTGGAGTCGGATATGAGATGAAGGTGGAGCCGGCCCATCGCGCCACCATGGCGGGACGCCGCGGAAAAAGGCAATCCCGGAACCGCTCGTCGATGCCGAAAAAGCGGCTGTGGATAAATATTGGAGAAGCGCGGGGACGGAATGGGGAGGGAGGATTCATCCCCGACCGTGTCGATTCCGCTCCACCACTTGTCCACAAGGGACAAATCTTATCCACAGGCTGTGAATATGGGGCAAAGCGGGGCGCGACTCTGTTGCGAGCGGCGATGCTGCGCGAGTCAAGCTGTTGGCAAAAACGACGCCCCCGCCTAAAGCCGCGCTGTCCGCCGACCAACAAACCACCACAATATTATCTAATCTATATATTGAAGAGAGAAAGAGGGGCCGTGTGAAGGCGTCACCGAAGAGCTTGCTGGCCGTGCTGCGCGGAACGCGGCAAACGCGCCCGCCCTTGTGGCTGATGCGCCAGGCTGGACGCTATCTGCCCGAATATCGCGCGCTGCGTGAGACCAAGGGCGGTTTCCTCGAGCTATGCTATGATCCCGAGGCCGCCGCGGAGGTGACCTTGCAACCGATCCGGCGGTTCGGGTTCGACGGATCGATCCTGTTTTCGGACATATTGATTGTCCCCCACGCGCTGGGCCAGACATTATGGTTCGAGGCGGGCGAGGGGCCGCGGCTGGCGCCGCCGCTGATCGACAGTGCGCTCACCGCGCTCGAAGCGGCGCCCGAGCGATTCGACCCTATCTATGCGACGGTGGCACGCGTGGCGGCGTCGCTCCCCGCCGAGACGACCTTTTTGGGCTTTGCGGGAAGTCCGTGGACCGTCGCGACTTACATGGTCGCCGGGCAGGGGTCGAAGGACCAGGCGACGACGCGGCGGCTGGCGTTCGGCGATCCCGCGGCGTTCCAGGCAATCATCGATGCGATCGTCGATGTCACGGTAACTTACCTGTCGGGGCAGATCGAACATGGCGTTGAGGCGGTGCAGCTGTTCGACAGCTGGGCCGGCAGCCTCAGCCCGGCGCAGTTCGAACGCTGGGTGATCGCGCCGAACGCAGAAATCGTCCGCCAGCTGAAGGCGATGCACCCCGACACCCCGGTGATCGGCTTTCCGAAGGGGGCCGGCGGCAAGCTGCGCGCCTATGCCGACGAAACAAAGGTCGATGCGATCGGTCTCGACGAGACGGTTGATCCCGATTGGGCCGAGCGCGTCCTGCCGCAACATCTGCCGGTGCAGGGCAATCTCGATCCGCTGGCGCTGGTGGCGGGCGGCGCGGCGCTGGACGCGGCGATCGACCGCATCCTTGCGGCGTTCCCGGCGCGTCCCCATATCTTTAACCTGGGTCATGGCATCGTGCCCGATACGCCGATCGCCCATGTCGAACATCTGATCAAACGCGTTCGCGGCGGATAATTTATGGCAGACTTGGCAGGTTTTTTGGGAGCGACGATGCTTTGGGTCAAAGCGGCGCACATCATTTTTGTCATTTTCCTGATGGCCGGCCTGTTCATGATGCCGCGCTTTTTTGTCTATCACCACCAATGCCCGGTCGGATCCGACGAGGACAAGAAGTGGATCGAGCGCGAAGACCGGCTGCGCCGCATCATTCTGAACCCGGCGCTGACGATCGTCTGGATTCTCGGCCTGCTGCTCGCCTTCAACGGCAATTATTGGGGCGAGATCTGGTTCATCGCCAAATTCACCCTCGTTCTTGCGCTGTCGGGCTATCACGGCTGGATGATCGGCTATTTCAAGAAACTGCAGCAGGGGTTGCGGCCGCTGACCGAAAAGCAGCTGCGGCTGCTCAACGAAGTGCCGGGTGTCGCCGCGGCGATCATTGTCATTCTGGCGGTCGTACGGCCCTGATCGCGCCCCGCTGGTACCGGGTTCGGGCGCAGCCCGATTGACTTGGCATTGCGCGAGGGATAGGGGCCATGGCAATCCCGCCAGCCGGGCGGCGCTTCCCAAGCGTCGGAGCTATCGCAAACGGTCGTCCCACGGCCGGATAGGCACCCCAGCGGTGCACTGAAAACCGACGGTATTTTCTCCATATATCTTACCCTGGAATCCATCCATGCATCTTAAAGAACTTAAAACCAAAGCCCCCGCCCAGCTTGTCGAAATGGCTGAAGAGCTGGGGGTCGAGGGTGCCTCGACGCTGCGCAAGCAGGACCTGATGTTCTCGATCCTGAAAGAACTCGCCGAAGAGGGCGAAGAAATCATCGGTTCGGGCACGATCGAGGTTTTGCCCGACTCGTTCGGCTTCCTGCGCTCGTCCGAAGCCAATTATCTTGCCGGTCCCGACGACATCTATGTCTCGCCGAACCAGGTCCGCAAATATGGCCTACGCACCGGTGACACCGTCGAAGGCGAAATCCGCGCGCCGCGCGACGGCGAGCGTTATTTTGCGCTCACCAAGTTGATCAGCGTCAATTTCGACGATCCCGACGTGGTTCGCCACCGCGTCAATTTCGACAATTTGACCCCGCTTTATCCGAACCAGAAGCTGTCGCTCGACACCGTTGACCCGACCGTCAAGGACAAGTCGGCGCGCGTCATCGACCTCGTCAGCCCGCAGGGCAAGGGCCAGCGCGCGCTGATCGTCGCGCCGCCGCGCACGGGTAAGACCGTGCTGCTGCAGAATATCGCCAAGGCGATCACCGACAACCATCCCGAGGTCTATCTGATCGTCCTGCTGGTCGACGAACGCCCCGAAGAAGTCACCGACATGCAGCGCAGCGTGAAGGGCGAGGTCGTCTCCTCGACCTTCGACGAACCCGCAACGCGCCACGTCCAGGTCGCCGAAATGGTGATCGAAAAGGCCAAGCGCCTGGTCGAGCACAAGAAGGATGTTGTCATCCTGCTCGATTCGATCACCCGCCTTGGCCGCGCCTATAACACCGTCGTTCCCTCGTCGGGCAAGGTGCTGACCGGCGGTGTCGACGCCAATGCGCTGCAGCGGCCGAAGCGCTTCTTCGGCGCCGCGCGCAACATCGAAGAAGGCGGTTCGCTGTCGATCATCGCCACCGCGCTGATCGATACCGGCAGCCGCATGGACGAAGTGATCTTTGAAGAATTCAAGGGCACCGGTAACTCGGAAATCGTCCTCGACCGCAAGGTCGCCGACAAGCGCATCTTCCCGTCGCTGGATGTCGGCAAGTCGGGCACTCGCAAGGAAGAATTGCTCGTCGAGAAGGACAAGCTCAGCAAGATGTGGGTGCTGCGCCGCATCCTGATGCAGATGGGCACCATCGACGCGATGGAATTCCTGCTCGACAAGATCAAGGATTCGAAGACCAACGAGGATTTCTTCGATTCGATGAATCAATAGTCGCGCCCGGGCGCGATGATCGTCGAACAGGCCCTGTTGCAGGTTCGGCCCGGGCAGGGCGCCGCTTTCGAGCGCGCCCTGGCCACCGCCCGCCCGCTGATCGCCGCCTCGCCCGGTTTTTTGGGCATGGATGTGCGACGCGGGTGCGAAGCGGTGGAAACCTACTTGCTGATCGTGCATTGGGACCGCATGGAAGACCATCGCGATGGTTTCCGCCGCTCGGATCGCTACGAGCAATGGCGGGCGCTGTTGCATCCCTTTTATGACCCGATGCCGGTCGTGCGTTATTTCGGAGAGCCTGTGTGATTGACCTGTTGTTGACCGCCGCCACCACGGCCGCGCAGGGGCTGGGTGGCCCGTCGGAAATCTGGGGCCATATCGTCAATGATTTTTCGAACATCACCGAACCCGCCGCCATGGCGGCGTTTTTGCAGGTGCTGCTGATCGATCTCGTGCTCGCGGGCGACAATGCGATCGTCGTCGGTGCCCTCGCGGCAGGCCTGCCTGCCGACCAGCGTCGCAAGGTGATCATCATCGGCGTTCTGGCCGCGCTGGTGCTGCGGATTGCCTTTGCCCTCGTCGTCACCCAGCTGCTCCAGATCGTCGGGTTGATCTTTGTGGGTGGGCTCCTGCTCGCCTGGGTGGCCTGGAAAATGTGGCGCGAACTGCGCGAAGGCGCCCATTCGGCCGGATCGCCCGAAGTCGCGGGCGATGAGCATTCGGGCCTGAAACCCGCCAAGAGCTTTGCCGCCGCCGCCTGGGCGGTTGCCATTGCCGACGTGTCGATGAGCCTCGACAACGTCCTTGCGGTCGCCGGCGCGGCGCGTGATCACCCGGGGATCATGATCGTCGGCCTGATCGTTGCGGTCATCCTGATGGGCGTCGCTGCGAACATCATCGCCAAATATATCGAACGCTATCGCTGGATCGCCTATTTCGGCCTGGCGGTGATCGTCTATGTCGCGGTCAAGATGATCTACGACGGCTGGGTCGACCCGTCGGTCGGGCTGGGCACGCTGCTCGGCTAAGGCAAGACAAGATGCATCATCGCGTGGCCGGCCGACGGCCAGCCGCGCGACGGCATCGTCGGGGTGACGGCTTGGTTTTGGCCGCCGCCATCCCCATTTGGCTGATATGCCCCCACTCCATCTCACCAAGGTCGCGGTCGGTTGCGCGCATGTCGAGACCTTTGCGCGCCGGGTAGCGACGCGCGTTCGCGACGGCGAGTTACGCGTGCCGACGCGGATGCGGCCGAAGCGGATGGACGAGCTGGTCGGTGGCTATCTGCACTGGATCATCAAGCACCGGATCGTCGCGCGGCAGCAGATCCTGCGCTTCGACGATCGCAAGGACGGCCGGATCGACATCGTCTGCGCCGCCGAGGTTGAAATCCTGCCGCCGCTATCAAAACGCGCGCACCAGGGGTGGCGCTATCTGGCCGATGAGGATGCGCCGAAAGGCATGGCCGACCATGACGGGGTCGCCGACCTGCCGCCGCACCTCTATCGCGAGCTGGCGGCGTTGATGCTGATCTAGTGCGGGTTGCCGGCTACCCTTGCGCGGCGAGCATTTCGCCCATCTTTTCCCAGACCTTGTTGATCGCCTTGAGTGGGCGAACCATCACCTTGAAATCGATGATTTTTCCGTCATTGTTCCAGCGGATGATATCGACGCCGTTGATGTGGATGCCGTCGAGGGTGGTGGCGAATTCGAGCATTGCCTGATTGCCGTCGATGATCTCGCGCTCGTAACGGAAGTCGTCGCCGCCGAGGACATGGCTTGCGGCGTGCAGATAGGCGAAGACCTTGTCGCGCCCGGCCTGCGGTGAGTGGACGACGGGCGAGTGGAACACCGCGTTCTCGGCGAGCATTTCGCGAAGTGTCTGCGGATCGCCGCCGCCCTCCATATAAGCGTGCCAGGCGGCGACACCTGCGGCGGCAGTCATGCCAGATGCTCGGTGAAAAACGCTTTGGTGCGTCCATCGGCAAGCTGCGCCGCCGCCTCGTCGCGGCGATTGCCGCCGGTCGCGGCAAAGCCGTGGTCGAGCCCGGGATAGTCGTGGAGCGTGACCTTGGGATGCGGGTCGAGCCCTTCGTGCATCTTGGCCTGCGCTTCCGGGCCGACGAGATGATCCATCGTCGGGATGTGGAGCATCAGCGGATGCGCGATCGCGTGGCTTTCATTCAGCATCTGATCGATCATCACGCCATAATAGCCGACCGATGCATTCACGTCGGTGCGCGCTGCGGCCATATAGGCGAGCCGCCCGCCAAGGCAGAAGCCGACGCAGCCGACTTTGACGGCGCCCTGCGCGTGGAGCCAGCGGATCGCCGCCTCGATGTCCTGAACCCCGTCGTCGGCGTCATATTGGCCGAAATAGCCGAAGGCTTCCTGCAATTCGGCCTCGACATCGGGATCGAGCTCGACCCCGGGGGCAAAGCGCCAGAACAGGTCGGGGGCGATCGCCAGATAGCCTTGCGCGGCCCAGTCATCGCATTTTTCGCGGATCCCGGCGTTCACCCCAAAGATTTCGGGAATGACGATGATCGCGGGCGAGCCGTCGGCGTCGGGACGCGCGACATAGGCGGGGATCGCGCCTGTCCCGTCGAGCGCGGGGATGGAGATGTTCGTCGCGGGCATGGTGGCTCCTGACTCTTGCTAAATGGCGTTGAAAGCGCGAAGCTAGCGGGGCTGCGGGCATGGCTCAAGCGGCTTACCGGCATTTCGGGGCGGAGACAGGCGATGAAGTTCAATATCGAGATCGATTGCACCCCCGAAGAGGCGCGGCAATTGTTCGGGCTGCCAAATCTGGAGCCGCTGCACGACATCTACCTCGACCGGGTCAAGGAGTTGATGGCGAAGGGGATCACTCCCGACATGGTGCAGGCGATGGTGAAGACCTGGGTACCGATGGGCGAAAGCGGCTTGGGGCTGGTCCAGTCGCTGCTCGGTCAGTTCGGCGGCGGGCTGATGGGCGGGGCGAGCAACGCGGCCGGAAAATCCGCGGCTGGGGCCGACGACGACAAGCCCGCGCGGGGGCGCAAGAGCTGAACCAAGCCAGCGTAAGCGACACGATTTTCGCGCTGTCGAGCGGGATGCCGCCGGCGGCGATCGCGGTCGTGCGAATCAGCGGGGCGCAGGCAGGAGAGGCGTTACGGGCGCTTGCCGGGCGCTTGCCATCGCCGCGGCGGGCCACGCTGGCCGATCTCAAGTCTCTCGCAGGCGCGCCGCTCGATCGTGCCTTGGTCCTCTGGTTCCCCGGACCGGCGACGGCGACCGGCGAAGATCTGGCCGAGCTACATTTGCATGGCGGCCGCGCTGTCGTGGCGGCGGTCGAAACGGCGCTGGCGACGCTGCCGGGGCTGCGGCGTGCCGAGGCGGGCGAGTTTACCCGGCGCGCGTTCCTCAACGGGCGGATTGACCTCGCCGAGGCCGAGGGGCTGGCCGACCTGCTCGCGGCCGAGACCGAGAGCCAGCGGGTGCAGGCGCTCGGGCTGGCGAGCGGGCATGTGTCGCGCGCTGTGGCGGGGTGGCAGGATCGCTTGCTGACGCTGATGGCGGGGGCCGAGGCCGAGCTGAATTTTGCCGATGAGGATGATGTCGAAGTTGGCGACGCCGTCGCGCGGCGGTTGATTGCGGGAATGGGCGGGCTGGCGGACGAACTGGGCGGGTGGCTGGCGCGACCCGCCGCCGAGGTGATCGCCGAGGGATTGTCGGTGGTCATTGCGGGGCCGCCGAATGCCGGAAAATCGACTTTAATCAATGCTTTGGCTCAGAGGGAGCTGGCAATCGTGTCGCCGGTCGCGGGGACGACGCGCGATGTGATCGAGACCCCGTTGGCACTCGACGGGATCGCGATGCGCTTTTCGGATACCGCGGGACTGCGCGGGGACAGTGTCGATACGATCGAGATGATCGGGATCGACCGTGCGAAGGCGGCGGTCGAGGCGGCGGACATAATATTGTGGCTGGGGCCGCCGCATGATGTCCCGGACCACCCGCGCGCGATCCTGATCGCGGCGCAGGCCGACCGCTGGAAGGGCGACGCCGCGGCCGAAGCCGCGGCGGCGCGGTGCGACCTGATGCTGTCGGCGGCGACGGGTGAGGGGATGGACAGGCTGCATCGGTTGATCGTCGAGATGGCGCGGACATTGTTGCCGCGCGAAGGGGAGGCGGCGCTGCGTCAGCGCCAGCGCGCCGCGCTGGGCGAGGCGCGCGATTGGCTGCGGATCGAAGCGGGGTCGCGCGAGGCGGGCGACCTGATCCTGCTCGCCGAACGGCTGCGGCTGGCGAGCGGGGCGCTCGACCGGATCACCGGACGAGCGGGGGTGGAAGATATGCTCGACACTTTGTTTGGACGTTTCTGCATCGGAAAATGATGTTTCACGTGAAACATCGCTTCGGTCGTACGGCGATGGATTCGGCGCTGCATTTGGGCTAAGGGCGCTGCGATCATGCACAGCAGCACCATATATGATGTCATCGTCGTCGGCGGTGGCCATGCCGGAACCGAAGCCGCCGCTGCCGCGGCGCGGCTCGGCGCGCGCGTCGCGCTGGTCAGTTTCGATCCGGCGCTGATTGGGACGATGTCGTGCAACCCAGCGATCGGCGGGCTCGGCAAAGGGCATCTGATGCGCGAGGTCGACGCGCTCGACGGCTGGATGGCGCGCGCCGCCGATCATGCTGCGATCCATTACCGGATGCTCAATGCGTCGAAGGGCGCCGCGGTGCAGGGGCCGCGCGTCCAGGCCGACCGGACGCGCTACCGCGATGCGATCCAGCGCCTGCTGGCGGCCGAGGATGGCATCACGGTCATCGCCGGGGAAGCCGCCGCGCTGCGGTTGTCCGCCGACGGGGCGACGGTCGCCGGGCTTGCGCTCGGCGACGGAACGGTGCTGACCACGCCCGCGGTGGTGCTGGCGACCGGCACCTTTCTGGGCGGGCGGATGTTCCGCGGCGAGGAGCGGATGGTCGGCGGGCGCATCGGCGAGGATGGCGCGCATCGGCTGGCGGCGCAGTTGCGCGCCGCCGATCTGCCGATGGCGCGGCTGAAGACCGGGACGCCGCCGCGGCTCGACGGGCGGACGATCGACTGGGCGCGGCTCGAAGAACAGCCGTCGGACGGCGGGACATGGACCTGTTCCACGTGGAACAGCGCACGGATGGTGCCGCAGATTTTTTGCGCGATCACGCGCACCAACGCCGAGTCGCATGCGATCATTGCTGATAATCTTCATCGCTCACCGCTGTTTACGGGCGCGATCGGGGCGGCGGGGCCGCGCTATTGCCCGTCGATCGAGGACAAGATCCACCGTTTTGCCGATCGCGACGGGCACCAGGTGTTTCTGGAGCCCGAGGGGCTCGACACGCACCTCGTCTATCCGAATGGCATTTCGACCTCGTTGCCCGCCGACGTCCAGCTCGCCATGCTGCGCACGATCGAGGGGCTGGAGGCGGTCGAGATGGTCGTTCCCGGCTATGCGGTCGAATATGACCATATCGATCCGCGCGCGCTCGACCGGACGTTGCAGGTTCGCGCGATGTCCGGGCTTTATTGCGCGGGGCAGATCAACGGGACGACCGGATATGAAGAGGCCGCGGCGCAGGGGCTGATCGCGGGCGCCAACGCGGCGCTGGCGGGGCAGGGACGTGCGCCGCTGATCCTCGACCGATCCGAATCCTACATCGGGGTGATGGTCGACGATCTGGTGTTGCAGGGGGTGACGGAGCCGTATCGGATGCTCACCGCGCGCGCCGAATACCGGCTGCGGCTCCGGGCTGATAACGCGGCGACGCGACTCACGCCGAAGGGAATTGCGCTGGGGCTGGTGCGTCCGGCGACGGCGACGCTGTTCGCGGCGCGGCAGGCCGAGCGTGCGAAAGCCGAAGCCTTGCTCGCGGTGCCGGTGATGAGCGCCGATTATGGCGTGATCGGGATGGCGATCCCCGGCGACGGGATCGCGCGGACGCGGATCGAACTGCTGCGCTTTCCCGATGTGACGATTGCGACCTTGGCGCAGCTGGCACCCGAACTAGACGTGATCGATCCGACGATCCTCGCCGAGCTGGTCGAGGATGCGCATTATGCGCCTTACATCGCGCGGCAGGATGCCGAGTTGCGGTCGTTGGCGGCGAACGAGTCGATTCTGCTCGATCCGGCGCTCGACTACGCCGCGATCGGCGGGCTGTCGCGCGAGATGGTCGAGCGGCTGAGCAAGGCGCGGCCGGAGACCTTGGGGCAGGCAGCACGGATCGATGGGGTGACCCCGGCGGCGTTGACCGCGATCATGGTGCATAGCCGGCGGCGGGCGGCTTGAGGTCGCGGGCGGCAGGCTATTGGAATCTCACACAAAGACACAAAGAGGGCGGTTTTGGCCTAGGCAACAGGTTCTGGGTTTCGCGCGAAGCGCTATACCGATGGGTGTCTCGACTTCGCTCGACACGAACGGAAACTGAGGTGAGTGACTATGCCTGTGAAGCACGTGGGGTGATGCCTGACGCGACATCTTTGTGTCTTTGTGTGAGAAATTGTTTGGCTCACGCAAAGGCGCAAAGGCGGGAAGAAGGATGGACGAGATTCCCGCTTTCTCGCGAATGACGGAATGGAAAGTGGATGATGGGTAACGTTGACGCGATAGTAGGCAGCGAACAAGCTGCGCGCGACTGGATCGGCGCGACCTTTGCCCCGTCTACCGCTCAATGGATGCGGCTGGAGCGGTTTGCGACGATGCTCGTCGCTGAGAGTGCGCAGCAAAACCTGATTGCCGCGTCGACGATCCCGGTCTTGTGGGTGCGTCATATTGCCGACAGCGCGCAATTGCTTGCGCTCGATAACGATCGCGACGGGCTGTGGCTCGATCTGGGGAGCGGGCCGGGGTTGCCCGGGCTCGTCGTCGCGATATTGAGCGACCGGCCTATGATGCTGGTCGAATCGCGTAGGCGGCGGTGCGATTTCCTGCGTGCGGTGGTTGGTGAACTGGCGCTAGCGCATGTCGAGGTCGTCGAAGCGCCGCTCGAACGCATCGAAACGCGCGCTGCGGCGACGATCAGCGCGCGGGCGTTTGCGCCGCTCGACAAGCTGATCGACTTATCCGCCCGTTTTTCCACCGAATCGACGCGCTGGCTGCTGCCAAAGGGGCGAAATGCGGTTAAGGAACTGGCGTTGTTGCCGCAGGCGTGGCAGAATCTGTTTCACGTGGAACAAAGCCTTACCGACGCCGACAGCCAGATTCTGGTCGGAATCGGGCAAATCACGGATAAGAAACGAGGAAAAGCATGATCCGCATTTGCGTGGCGAACCAGAAGGGCGGGGTTGGCAAGACGACGACCGCGATCAACCTGGCTACCGCGCTGGCGGCGACCGGTTGGCGGACGCTGATCATCGACCTCGATCCGCAGGGCAATGCCTCGACCGGGCTGGGGATCAAGCAGGCGCAGCGCGAATATTCGAGTTACGAGCTGCTGCGCGGCGATGCGAGCTTGCGCGAATGCGCGATCCCGACCGCGGTGCCGCGGCTCGACATCGTCCCGGCGACGGTCGACCTGTCGGGCGCCGAGATTGAACTGATCGAATTTCAGGACCGGTTGCACCGGATGCAGCAGGCGCTGTCGGGACCGGACGCGGCGCAATGGGACATTTGCCTGATCGATTGCCCGCCGTCGCTGGGGATGCTGACGCTCAACGCGCTGATCGCGGCCGAATCGCTGATCGTGCCGCTGCAATGCGAATTTTTCGCGCTTGAGGGGCTGAGCCAGCTGCTCACGACGGTCGAGCGGGTGCGCGAGCGTTTCAACCAGAAATTGTCGATTCTGGGGGTCGCGCTAACGATGTTCGATCGCCGCAACCGGCTGACCGATCAGGTGTCGGACGATGTCCGCGAAGTGCTGGGGCCGGTGGTGTTCCAAACCGTCATCCCGCGCAACGTCCGCCTGTCGGAGGCGCCGAGTCATGGTTTGCCGGCGCTGATCTATGACCATCGTTGCGCCGGGTCGGCGGCGTATATCGCGCTGGCGCGCGAGTTGATCGATCGTCTGCCCAACGTCCGCAAGGCTGCATAAATGGTTGATAATAAAGACGAGGGTGGAGCATCGCCGGCACGCAAGCGGCCGTCGGGACTGGGGCGCGGGCTGAACGCGCTCTTTGGTGACGTTGCCGCCGAGGCGCCGGTGCTCGCCAGTGCGGGCAGCGCCGCAAAGACTGTATCGACGGTGTCGGGCGACGCGGTGCAGCATGTGCCGCTGGGATCGATTCGCCCGCTGCCGGGACAGCCGCGGCGCCATTTCGACGACAATGCGATCACCGAACTCGCCGATTCGATCGGGCTGCGCGGGCTGTTGCAGCCGATCATCGTCCGCCGTGCCCCCGACGGTGACGGCTATCAGCTGGTTGCGGGCGAGCGGCGCTGGCGCGCCGCACAGCGGGCGGGACTCCATCAGATCCCGGCGCTGGTGCGCGAACTCGACGATGCCGCGACCTATGAAATCGCACTGGTCGAAAATATCCAGCGGCAAGACCTGAATGCGATCGAAGAGGCGGGCGCTTATCGCCGCCTGATCGACGATTTCGGGCATAATCAGGAAGCGTTGGCGAAACTGGTCGGCAAATCGCGCAGCCATGTCGCGAATCTGATGCGGCTGCTCGACCTGCCCGACGCGGTGCAGGCGCTGGTCGGCGACGGATCGCTGGCGATGGGCCACGCGCGCGCGCTGATCGGCGCCGTCGATGCCGAGGCGATCGCGCGGCGGGTGGTCAAGGACGGCCTGTCGGTGCGCGCGGTCGAGGCGCTGGTGCGCGAGGACAAGGGCGGCGGGCGCAAGGCGCCGCTGGAGTATAAGGGCATGGACGGCGGGCGCGATCCCGACATCGTCGCCGTCGAACGCCATTTGTCCGAACTGCTCGGCATCGGGGTCGCGATCCAATATGCCGGCGGCGGCAAGGGGGCGCTGACGCTGAAATTCGCGTCGCTCGACCAGCTCGACATGATCTGCCAGCGATTGAGCGGCGAGGCGATCTGACAGATCAGCCCGTCATTCCGGCGCGGGCCGGAATCTCGACGTTGATCGCCAAAGGCCACGGTAAGGCCGTGCCTTTGCCGAGACGAGATAACGAGCGGGGTGCGAATCGATACCGCGCAGCGCGCTTAATTTGTGCCAGTCCGGGCCGTTAAGGAAGGACGGGCGGTCCCCACGACCCCTTCATCGTCAGGCTAAACCCCTGATTTACCTCGCTTACCACGGGTAGGGCGGGGCAATTCCTATTGCGTTGTTAACCAATCTTGCTGGCAAAGGTTGAACCTGTGCGCCGCTAAACAGGTCGGCGAATGGGGTGGGATTTCCATTCGAGTTTCGATTGTCAGTTTTCGAATTCAAGGGACCAAACATATGCGCAAATTTGGAATGAAGCGCGCCATCGTCGGCGCCGCGATTGCTGCCCTCGCCATGAACGCTTCGGCGGCCCATGCTGCAACGGCGACCGGGACGGCCACGGCCAAGATCCTGCGCCAGATCACGCTCACCAATACCAGCGACCTGCAATATGCGACGATCATCAGCGGTGCCACCGCTTCGACCGTCGCCGTGACGACCGCTGGCGCCCGCACCTGCGGCGCGGGCCTGACCTGCACCGGGACGACCACCGCGGCCAATTTCAACGTCGCCGGTACCGACGGCGCCGTTGTGCTGGTCGGCGGTGACGCCAACGTCACGCTCAACGGTTCGCTGGGCGGTACGATGGCCTCGACGCTGACCTATTCGGCGGCGAACATCACGCTGGGCGCAACCGGTGGCAGCTTTCAGGTCGGCGGCACGCTGAGCGTTGGCGCCAACCAGACCGCGGGCGACTATACCGGGACGTTCAACGTCACCGCCAACTACCAATAATATGGGGGGACCGGAGGGCTTCGGCGCGCCGGCCAAATAGGGGTCGCCAGGCGCAGGTCTGGCGACCCCATTTTGTGTGCGGAATTCGCGCGCGGCGCGCGGCTTGGTTAGCGAAATATCAACCATGTTGGCGCAGGCAGGATGCGACCAGCGGAATGGTGTGGGCCATTCCGGACCAACGATTGTGGGGATCGTATCCATGCCTAGACTTTTCAAGGGCTTCGGCCTGTTTTTCGCGTTGGCATTCGGCGGCGCGGCGCTGCCCGTCCAGGCGGCGGGCGACCTGCTCGTCGCGCCGACGCGGGTGGTGCTCGACGGATCGCGCGGCACCGAGGTGGTGCTGAACAACATCGGTGCCGAGCCCGCGACCTATCGTATCAGCCTCGAGATCAAGCGGATGACCGCGGTCGGCGGGCTCGACGAGATTGCCGAGGAAAACGTCAGTCCCGCCGAGCGCACCGCGCTCGACATGATCGCGTTCAGTCCGCGCCGCGTCACCCTGCCGCCCAATCAGCCGCAGG
Source organism: Sphingopyxis sp. L1A2A (assembly GCF_005502465.1). GTDB lineage: Bacteria > Pseudomonadota > Alphaproteobacteria > Sphingomonadales > Sphingomonadaceae > Sphingopyxis. The sequence goes on along the minus strand of NZ_SCOT01000001.1, from coordinate 250,408 downwards.
TGATCCGCGTCGGGGTGCGCATTCCCGAAGGCACGCCGCCGGGCGAATATCGCGCGCATATGCTGTTTCGCGCGGTGCCCGACGCCGCCGCGGCGGTCCCGTCGGACTCGTCGAAGCCGGCGGGCGGCGGTGTGTCGATCGCGCTCACCCCGATTTACGGCATCACCATTCCGGTGATCGTGCGCGTTGGCGATCTGGGCGCCGAGGCGGTGATCGGCGACGCGTGGGTCGCCGAGACGCCCGACGGTCCGGCGTTCAATTTCGACCTGACACGCAGCGGCAACCGATCGGTCTATGGCGACATCGAGGTGACGCGGCCGGGGGCGCCCGAACCGCTGCTGATCGCGCGCGGCATCGCGGTCTATCCCGAGGTCGCGGCGCGCCAGGTGTCGCTGCGCGTGCCGCCCGAACTCGCCGCCAAGCTGAAAGGGCCGGTGCACATCCGTTATAGCGAGGACCGCGAAATCGGCGGCGGCACGATCGACGAGGCGGATCGGGTGGTGAAGTGAGCGCATAGGGACGCCCAAGAGAAGCCGGGCCGTGCTCCGCGCGGTGCTTGCTCGATGGAAACCGGCGATATTCGCCGGGTTGGCGCTGGTCGGGCTTGTCCCGGCCGGCGCCGCGGCCGTTGATAACCAGCCCGTTTCGCTTGCCGCCGATGGCTGGGCGCCGACCGAGGACGACAGCTGGCTGTTCGACCTGCGCTCGGGACAGTATCGGCTCGGCGACGGCGTGCGCGGCTATCAGACGCCGCAGGGGGTGTGCGTCGACCTGGCCGACATCGTGCTGGCCCTCGACCTGGCGGTGCGCGTCGACAAGAAGTTGCGCCGCGCAACCGGCTGGGTGTTCGACGAGCGGCGCAGCCTGACGATCGACCGCGACGCGGGCGAAGTGCGCGCGGGCAGCCAGAGTTTTCGGCTCTCGGCAACGATGATCCGCGATACCCCCGCCGGCTGGTGCATCGATCTGGACAGTTTGACCAGCTGGCTGGGGGTGCCGATCGCCGCCGACCTGTCGAACGCCGTGCTGCGGATAGAGACCAAGGACAAACTACCGTTCCAGCTTGCCGCCGAGCGGCGCGCGCGCGCCGCGGCGATCCGTCCGACGGCGCAATTCGACCTCGCCAGCCTGCCGCTGGCGTCGCGGCCGTATCAGGCGTGGGCGACGCCGTCGGTCGATGTTGTCGCTTCGGCGGGGTTTGTCTCCGACAAGCGCGGCGGTTCCTATGTTCAGGGGCGGTACGAGATTTTCGCCGCGGGCGAGGTGCTGGGGCAGAGTTTCGACGCGCGGCTGTCGTCGGACAACAAGGGGGTGCCCGACAGCCTGCGGATGCGTCTGTATCGCACCGATCCCGAAGGGCGGCTGCTCGGGCCGCTGAAGGCAACGCATTATGCCGCGGGCGATGTCAGCCTGTTGTCGACCGGAATCGTCGCATCGTCGGCGCCGGGGCGCGGCGCGGTGGTCACCAATCGCCCGGTCGAGCGCCCCGACAGTTTCGACAAGACCAATTTTCGCGGCGATCTGCCCGCGGGCTGGGACGCCGAACTGTATCGCAACGGCCAATTGCTGGCATTCACCAGCCCCAATGGCGACGGCCGCTACGAATTTCTCGACGTGCCGCTGCAATATGGATCGAACCGCTTTGAAATCGTCCTCTATGGCCCGCAGGGACAAATCAGGCGCGAAATCAAGCAGGTGCAGGTAGGGATGGACTCGATCCCGCCGCAGCAGACTTGGTATTGGGCGGGATTTGCACAGGAAGACGCCGACCTGATCGAATTTGGCGGGCGGCGGCGCGGTCCATTCCGCCGCGGCTGGCGCGGCACGTTGGGCGCCGAGCGCGGGCTCGATGCGCGCACGTCGGTCGCGGCTTATGCCCATAGCCTGATGATCGAAAATGTCCGGCGCAATTATGCCGAGGTGGCGCTGCGCCGCTCGCTCGGCCCGACCTTGCTCGAGGTCGGCGGCAGCTATGCGGATGACGGCGGGGGCGCGGTGCGCGCGAGCTGGCTGGCGGCGTTCGGCGAAACCTATGTTCGCGCCGACGCGATGCGCGGCTGGAACGGCTTTGTGTCCGACCGTTTCCTGGGCAATATCAATGGCCTCTATTCGATTTCGGTCGATCAGTCGGTCAAGCTGGGGCAGACCGTGCTGCCGCTGAATTTCGACGTCCGCCAGATCGATCGGCGGTCGGGGATCACCAGCCTGGAAGCCAGCGCGCGCGCATCGGCGAGTTTTCGCGCGCTGACCTTTACCGGCCAGCTCGACTGGAGCCGGACCAAGGTGCCGGTCGGTCCCGATCCGCCCGACAATCTGACCGCCAGCCTGCTCGCCAATGCCCGGATCGGGCGTGTTCGCGTCCGCGGAGAGGCGCGCTTTGCGCTGTCGGGCGACAGCAGCGACACGCGGGTGGCGTTGATCGGCGAATGGGCGGGCAGGGGCGACGCCGAATGGCGCGCCGAAATCGGCTATGATCGCGGGTTCGACCGGGCACGGATCGGCGCCGGATATACCCGCCGTTTCAACCGGTTACAGCTGAGCGGCTTCGGCGAAGTGGCGAGCGACGGATCGCTCGCGGCGTCGCTGTCGCTCGCGTTCAGCTTTGGGCCGAAGCCGAATGGCGGCTGGCGCGTGTCGAGCGAAAAGCTGGCAAGTCGTGGCCAGGTGATCGCCGATGTGTGGATGGACGACAATGGCGACGGCATTCGCCAGTCGGGCGAGGCTGCGCTGGCAGGGGTGCCGCTGACCGCGGGCCACGGCTTTATCGACGCGGCGACCGACCAGCAGGGACAGGCGACGATCGACGGGCTGGAGCCGTTCCGTCCGGTGCTGATCGGGATCGATGCCGGCAGCCTGCCCGATCCCTATGTCCAGCCGGCGCTGCCCGGCGTGGTCGTGTCGCCGCGCCCCGGCGTCGCAACGCGCATCGCGCTTCCGATGTCGGCGGCGGGCGAGATCGAGGGGGTGGTGCGGCGCGACGGCGGCAATCCGGTCGAGGGGCTGAGCCTCGAGCTGGTCGATGCCGAAGGGCGGGTGCGCGCGACGACGCTGACCGAGTTCGACGGATATTTCCTTTTTGAAAGCGTCGCTTACGGGCGTTACACGGTGCGGCTGGGGCAGGCGTCGGCGGCGGCGCTGCGGCTCGACGGCGGTTTTGCAATTGCCGCGGTGCCGGGCAAGGCGACGCCGCGGGTGCGGCTGGGGACGCTGGCGTTGAAGCCGCTGCGCCGCGATGTGGCGGTGCAGGAAACGGCAGTGACGGGCGAGGGCAATGGCGCGCGCGGGCCGCCGGGCGCGGGGGATGGCGGACCTTAGGAAGCGATTGTCGGCTTTGGGATGGATTGCTGGGCATCCTGTCTTCGTCACCCCGGACTTGATCCGGGGTCCATGGCCCCTTGCATCGCCCTAAGCGGCGAGCGAGATGGATCCCGGGTCAAGTCCGGGATGACGAAGAGGAGAATATCCTCCCCATGGCTTCGCCACAGGGCGGATCAATGTTCGCAACCGGGCGCAAACAGTCGTCCGCGCCATCTCAACTCAACAACGGTTCCAGCGCGTCCCATTCGCGATCGACCGCGCGGCGGCCGGCGTCGATCGCGGCGCGGATTTTGGCGGGGTTGAATTCGAGCGTTTCGGCGACTTCTTCCTCGGGTTCGATGATGCGGATCGGGGCGAAGCGGTAGCGCGAGATCTGGACGTCGAGCGGGCGGAGGATGCGCGCGGCCTGGGCGCCGCCGATGCCTTCGCTTTGCAGCGCGCGCAGCTGAGCCTCGCGCGCGGCGATCAGGTCGTTGATCAGCGCCGCGCCCGCGAGGTCATTGGCCGACACCTCCGATTGCAATATGTCGACCGCGCGCAGCCCGATCTTGATCAAATTGGGGAAGATACGCACCGGGCCGGGCCGCGGCGCGGGCGAGGCGCGCACCGCGATCACGCCGCGCGGGTTCATGTCGAGCGCCGCGCTGAGCGGGGTCACGTCGCGCACCCCGCCATCGACCCATTGTTCCTCGGTCCCGTCGCTCGCGCGCGTCTTGAGGGGGTCGAAAAACAGCGGCATCGCACAGCTGGCATAGACCCAATTGTGGATGCCGGGTACAGTCTCGTCGATGCTGCGGTAGGTGCCGGTGCCCAGATTGACGACCCCAAGCAACAATTTGCGCCCGCTGGCGCGCAGTTTGGCGTCGTTGGCAAAGCCCTTGAGCAGGCGCTTGAGCGGCGCGGTGTCGTAGATCGCATCCTCGCCGAGCAGCCCGCCGACGACGCCCAGCGGGCGCGATTTGTAGATCGAGCTGTTGCCGCGGATCGCGAGCCAGGCGTCGAGCAGGCCCGGAACATCGTCCTGCGCGACCCCCAGCGCCTGAATCGCGCCGGTTGATACGCCGGCGACGATGTCGAGGCGCACGCCGCGGCCCACGACGAGTTCGTGGACGACGCCGACCTGAAAGGCGCCCTTGGCGCCGCCGCCGCTCAGGACAATTGCCAGACCACCCGCCATGTCGCGCCTCCTTGGCCGGGGCAAGTTTATCGCAATTTGGGCAGCGCCCCAAGCCGGGAAAGGGCGTTTTGCCGAGAATTGCGACCCCGAATTAACCAGTCCTTAGCCATGATTGACCACAGCGGAACGCAGCCTTGGGCGGGCGCGAGAGATGGGGTTATACGCGTAATGCAGCGGACAGGCAGGGCAGGGCAGCTTATCGCGCGCATTGGGGGCGATGGGCTTGCCGTTTCGCTTTGGTTCATCCTCGCGCTGTTCAGCCTGTTCAGTCAATATGATGCCATCCCACAGTTTCTTTATCCCGATCCCGACGATGCGATGCGGCTGGCGCAGGTGCGCGACCTGCTCGCCGGGCAAAGCTGGTTTGATATCCAGCAATATCGGGTCAATCCGACCGAGGGCGGCGGTCTTATGCACTGGTCGCGCTTTGTCGATGCGTCGATCGCGGGGCTTATCCTGATCCTGCAGCCTTTGTTGGGCGAGGCGGCGGGCGAGCGTTGGGCGCTGGCCCTTCAGCCCCAATTGCTGATCCTGCCGCTGTTCCTGCTCCTCGGCCGGATCCTGTCCCTGCTGGGCGGTCGGCCGCTTGTCATTGTCGGGCTGTTGATTGCGTTCACTGGCGTCACTTTTTTGCAGTTTTTTGTACCGATGCGCATCGATCACCACAGCTGGCAGCTGTTGCTGTCGGTCGCGATGTTCTGGATCGCGTTGCGGCCAGCGACGTTTGCCAACGGCCTCGCGGCGGCGGCGATTATCACCGTGCACACCGAGATTTCGCTGGAAGGGCTACCCTATCTGGCGATCTTTGGGGCGCTGTTTGCCGCTGACTGGCTGCGCGATCCGGCGACGTCGCGGCGGCTTGCCGGTTTTGCGCTCGGATTGACAATCTTGCCGACCGTCTGGCTGCTGGCAATGCGCGGGACGCTATCGACGCTGACGGTGTTTTGCGACAGTTTTTCCTTGTCCTATGCGGCCGCGGTGGCGGCGACCGGGGCGATCACCTGGGCCTGGATTCAGGCGCCCGCGGGGCTGTCACGGTCGATGCCGCGCCGTGCTGCGGGTTTGTTGGCGGCTGGCGTGGTCGGCGGCGCGCTATTCATCCTGATCGGCAAGCCCTGTCTGTCCGGTCCTTTCGGCGCGCTCGATCCGCTGGTTCGGCACTATTGGTATGATCTGGTGTTCGAGGGGCGGCCGATCTGGACCCAGCAAGCGCCCTATGCGATGCTCTATCTCGCACCGACGCTGGTCGGGCTGGGGGCGCTGGCATGGGCGTGGCGGCAGAGCCGCAGTGATGTTTTCGCGGAAAATTGGACCCGCGCCACCGTGATCATCTTGGCCAGTGCGGCGACGTCGCTTTTCGTAACCCGCATAGGTGCGACGACCCATGCGTTTCTGATCCCCGCCTTTGCGGCGATGGCGATCGGCCTGTGGCACTGGAGCCGAAGTCGCAGCTCGCTGGCGGGCCGGGCGGCATCGGTCCTGCTGATCTTTGCGGCGTTGCCGGGGGTGGATGCGGCGCTCGGTGCAAAGCTGGCTTTTGCGGTGACGGGCGCGCCGACGCGCGAAGCGCAGGACATGGGCAAATGTCCCACCGCGTCTGCGCTCGCCGCGTTGAACAAATTGCGGCCGTCCCATATGTTCGCGCCGATCGACATCGGTCCGGCGTTGTTGGTCCGCACCCCGCACAGCGTTGTCGCGACCGGGCATCATCGCAATGCCGCGGCGATGCGCCGGATCATTGCAGCCTTTACCGCCGCGCCCGGCGCCGCGGAGCCGATCGTTCGTGCCGAGCGCGCCCAATATCTGGTCGCCTGCCTGGGTTTGCCCGAAATGCAACGCTTTGCGCGCGAGGCGCCCGGCGGCCTTGCCGCGCAGCTGGCGCAGGGAAAGCCGGTGCGCTGGCTGAGCCGTGATCCGCGGCTCTCGTCGGATACGTTCAGCGTGTATCGCATCCTGCCACCGCGCGGGCGGATCAGCGCATGAAACCGGTGCTGGATGACCATTTTCCTACCGGCGCATTAACCATTTTTTAGCGCGTCCTGCGCCAGTTAGACCGTAATCTGTCTGTGGGGGAATTTAAGTGACCGACGCCCAAGTTTCGAAAAGCCGCCCGACCAGTGCCGACGTCGCCATCATTGGCGCCGGGCCGGCCGGGCTGACCGCCGCCTATCAGCTGACCCAACAGGGGTATAAGGTGACGGTGATCGAAAAGGACCCGGTCTATGTCGGCGGGATCAGCCGCACCGTCGAGCACGAAGGCTTTCGCTTTGACATCGGCGGCCACCGATTTTTCTCCAAAAGCCAGGCAGTCGTCGATCTGTGGAACGAGATTCTGCCCGACGATTTCATCCAGCGCCCGCGGATGAGCCGCATTTATTACGAAGGTAAATTCTATTCCTATCCGCTGCGCGCGTTCGAGGCGCTGTGGAATCTGGGGATTGTCCGTTCGACTTTGTGCATGGTGAGCTATGCGCAGGCGAAGCTGCTGCCGAACAAGAATGTCCGCAGTTTCGAGGACTGGACGATCAACCAGTTCGGGCGGAAGCTCTATTCGATCTTTTTCAAAACCTATACCGAGAAGGTGTGGGGCATGCCGTGCGACGAAATGTCGGCCGACTGGGCGGCGCAGCGGATCAAGGGGCTGAGCCTGGGTGCCGCGGTGCTCGACGGGCTGAAGCGCAGCTTGGGGCTGAACAAGCGCCCGAATGACGGCATGGCGACCAAGACCCTGCTCGAAACCTTTCGCTATCCGCGGCTTGGCCCCGGCATGATGTGGGATGCGGCGCGCGACAAGGTGGTCGCGGGCGGCAACCATGTGCTGATGGCGCATAGCTTCAAGCAGCTGACGCAGGATCAGGTGAGCGGCCGCTGGCGGTTGACCGCCAATGGCCCGAACGGCGATGTCGTGATCGATGCGGCGCATGTCATCAGCTCGGCGCCGATGCGCGAGCTGGCAGCGCGTATCCATCCGCTGCCCGCCTGCGCGCTGAATGCGGCGCCGAAGCTGAAATATCGCGACTTTCTGACCGTCGCGCTGAAAATCCGGTCGGCGGATCTGTTCCCCGACAACTGGATCTATATCCACGACAGCAAGGTGCAGGTCGGCCGGGTGCAGAATTTCCGCAGCTGGTCGCCCGAAATGGTGCCCGACCCCGAACTGGCGTGCGTGGGCCTGGAATATTTCTGTTTCGAGGGCGACGGGCTGTGGGCATCAAGCGACGAGGATCTGGTCGCGCTGGCGACCCGCGAAATGGCGATTCTCGGCCTGTGCGATCCCGAAGATGTCGTCGGCGGCGCGGTCGTGCGGCAGGAAAAGGCCTATCCGGTCTATGACGATGACTATGCCACGCATGTCGAAACGATGCGCAGCGAACTCGAGGCGCGCTATCCGACGCTGCACATGGTCGGGCGCAACGGCATGCACCGCTACAACAACCAGGATCATGCGATGATGACAGCGATGCTGACGGTGCGCAATATCGTCGCCGGAGACCGCGTCTATGACATCTGGGGCGTCAACGAGGATGCCGAATATCATGAAAGCGGCACCGAGGGCGAGCAGGCGGCGCTGGCGTCGGTCCGCGACGTCCCGGCGCGCGTGACGAAGGCCGCCTGACGCCTTGGCCGGAGGGATTCTTGCCGTGCAACCCGCGCTGAACCTGATCGGATCGATCCGCCGCGGCGAGATTCGCTGGCTGAACTATCTGCTCGCCAGCGGTCTGGCGCTGGGCAGCGATGCCGGGCTGTTCCTGCTGCTGCTCGATTCGGGGCTGTCGCCGATGGCGGCGTCGGCGGTCGGCTATTGCGCCGGCATATTGGTGCACTGGCTGGTGTCGAGCCGGCTTGTCTTTGCCGACGGCGCTGCGGCACGCGGCACCGGTGAGCGCCATCGCCAGAAATTGCTGTTCGTCGGATCGGCGTTGATCGGTCTGGCGGTGACGACGGCGATCGTCGGCACCGGCAGCGCGCTCGGGCTCGACCCGCGGCTCGCGAAACTGGTGGCGATCGTCGTCAGTTTCCAGACCACCTATCTGCTGCGCCGCCATATCGTGTTCCGGGCCGCCGCGGCATGACGGACGCGCCCGCGTTGTCTGCGGTCGGCGCGGTGCCGCCGGTTTCGGCGTCCGGCGGGATCGTTTTGGGGCCGTGGTTCACGCCCTTGCGCATCGCGCTGCTGATCTGGAGCGCGATGAGCCTGATCGCGATCATGGCCAACTGGCCGGCGATCGTCGCGCTCGACCTGAGCGACACCGACGACGCGATGCGCATGGCGCAGGTCCGCGACCTGCTGGCCGGCCAAAGCTGGTGGGATCTGTCGCAATATCGCGTCAATCCGGCGGGCGGCGGGGTGCTGATGCACTGGTCGCGGATCGTCGATGCGCCGCTGGCGGCGGGGATATTGCTGCTCAAGCCGCTGTTCGGGCAGGCGATGGCCGAACGCATTGTGATGACGCTGTGGCCGCCGCTGCTCGGCGCTGTCCTGAGCGCCGCCTGCGTGCTCGGTTATCGCGGCCTGTCCGACCGGCGGATTGCCTATGTCGTGCCGCTGTTCCTGATCATGTCGGGTTTCATCGTGATGCAGTTCCGCCCGCTCCGGGTTGATCATCACGGCTGGCAAATCCTGTTTGCGATGCTGATCATGGCGCAGGCGCTGCGCCCCGCAACATGGCGGGCGGGGGCGTGGGCCGGGCTGTTCGCCGCCGCATTGCTGGCGGTGTCGATTGAAGGATTGCCGATTGTCGCGCTGTTCGCCGCGCTGGCGGCACTCCGCTGGGCGCTGCATGGCCGCGCCCCCGACCGCGATCGCTTGTGCGGCTATCTAGGCGCGCTGGCGGGCGGGGCCATCCTGATCCAATTCGCGACCCGCGGCCCCCTCGGGCTGACGGGAACCTGGTGCGATTCGCTGTCGGTGCCCTATATGGCGGCGTTTGTGGCGGCGGCGGCGGCGACCTTTGCCGCTGCGCGCGCCAATCCGCGGGCGGTGTGGCTGCGCCTCGCGCTGCTCGGCGGCGCGGGGCTCGCGGCGGCGGCGGCGCTGGTATGGGCCGAACCGCAATGCGCGAACGGCCCATTTGCCTCGCTCGACCCGATCGTCGTCGAATATTGGTACAAGAACATCCTCGAGGGTCAGCCGTTGTGGGCGTCGCGCGGCTATGACGCCATTTTTGTGCTGGTGCCGTCGATTGCCGGTCTGATCGGGTCGCTGCTGGCGTGGCGTGGCTGTGCCGAGGCCGATGATCGCAAGGCGTGGGCGACGGTGATCGTGGCGCTGGTGGGGGCGGCGGCGCTGTCGCTGTTCGTGCTGCGGAGTGTGTCCACCGCCCATCTGTTTGCCTTGCCCGGCAGTGCCTGGCTTGGCCTGCGCGTCTGGGGCTGGGCGCGGACCATCCCGGCGACGATCCCGCGCGTGCTGGCGTCGGCGATGGCGTCGCTAAGCCTGCCGTTGCTCGGCAGCATTGCGGCAGCGGCGGCGCTCGGACTGCTGTTTCCCGCCTTGCAGCACGATGACGCGGAAACCGCGGCGCATGAACCCTTTGCCCAGACCTGTCTCGACCCCGCGACGATCGCGGCGCTGAACCGGTTGCCGCCGACGACGATCATGACCCCGATCGATCTGGGCGCGCCGCTGATGTTCTGGACGCGCCATGGATTGGTGGCGACGGGGCACCATCGCAACAAGCAGGCGATGGCCGACACGCTGCGCGCCTTTACCGGCGACCCGGCCCAAGCCGAGGCGCTGGTCCGCAAAAATGGCGCCCAGCTGGTGATTTTTTGCCGCTCCGCGAACGACCTCGTCCAATATCGCCGCGCCCGCAAGGATGCGCTCGCGGCCCAGCTTTACGCGGGCACGCCGCCGATCTGGCTCGAACCCGTCGCTATCGGGCAGCGGACCGGCCTATCGGTGTGGCGGGTAAAGTCGCCGCCAGCGCGCTGACGCCGCGGCGTCAGGCGGCGCGAAAGGTCAGCGCGGCGCCGTTCATGCAATAACGTTTGCCGGTCGGTTTCGGCCCGTCGTCAAAGACATGGCCAAGATGACCGCTGCAGCGTTTGCAATGCACTTCGACCCGCGCATAGCCGAGGTCATAGTCGGTCGATGTCGCGATCCCGCCCTTGAGCGGTGCCCAGAAGCTGGGCCAGCCGGTGCCGCTGTCATATTTGGTCTTGCTCGAATAGAGCGGCAGCGCGCAGCCCGCACAGGCAAAGGTGCCGGCGCGCTTTTCCTTGTCGAGCGGATGGCTGAACGGGCGTTCGGTCGCCGCTTCGCGCAGGACGCGATATTGCAGCGGCGACAGGCGCTTTTTCCATTCGGCGTCGCTGAGCCGCCAGCCGGGGGCGGCCTGCGGGCGCGCCGATTTGGCGAACAACATCGGGGCGGCGATCACCCCGCCGCCAAGGGCGAGGCCAGCGAGCAGATAACGGCGGTCGATCATGGCGAACTCCTGACCCGGGGGCCGGGCCTTCACGTCAGATACGTGGTTTTGTGGCGCCAGGTTTCAAGCGGTGTCAATATTTCTCCAGCTCGACCTGCATGTGGCGATAGCCATGGACGAAGCTGGCGTGGACGCGCTCGGGCTCGGCGAGGACATTGACGCGCAGGCGGCGCTTTTGCATTTCAGAGATCAGCGTCGTCAGCTGCAATTCGGCGACGCGCGCGCCGACGCAGCGGTGGATGCCATAACCGAAGGCGAGGTGACGGCGGGCGTTTTCGCGGTCGACGATGATCCGGTCGCCGTCGGGAAAGACGCTCTCGTCGCGGTTCGCCGAGGCGTACCAGAGCGCGATCTTGTCGCGTTTCTTGATCTGGTGGCCGAACAGCTCGGTATCTTCCATCGCGGTGCGGCGCATATGCGCGAGCGGGGTCTGCCAACGGATGATTTCGTGCATCGCGTTGACCGCGAGTTCGGGGTCGTGATTGGTTTCGAGCTTGGCGCGCTCGTCGGGGAAGCAGTGCAGGCCATAGGCATAGGACGACATCGAGTTGCGCGTCGTGTCGTTGCCGCCGACGATGAGCAGGATGAGATTGCCCATGAATTCATGCTCGCTCATATGCTTCATCGCGTCGGATTGCAGCATGATCGAGATGAGGTCGTGCGGACCGGGGTTGAGCGCCTTGCGGTCCCACAACTCCTTGAACGCGGCGCCCATTTCAAAGGCCTTGGCGGTGCGCGCCTGACGCAATTCGGTGGTGTCGAAGGATTCGATGTCGCCCAGCGCGTCGGACCAGGCGGTTAGCCGGTGGCGTTCGTCCCACGGAAAGTCGAACAGCAGCGCGAGCATGTCGGTGGTGAGTTCGATCGACAGTTTTTCGACCCAGTCGAAGGGCTGACCGATCGGCAAGGTATCGATCAGGTCGCTGGTGCGCTGCTGCGTATCGGCGCGCATCCGCTCGATTTCGGAGGGGCCAAAGGCCGGGGCGACGGTGCGGCGCTGTGCGGTGTGCTGCGGCGGATCCATCGCGATGAACATCGGCAGCGGGATTTCGCCCTCTTTGAGATGTTCGACGCCGTCGCCGGCGACGGTAATCCCGCCATATTCCCACGACGACGAGAAAATCTTGGGCAGCGCCTCGATATGCTGGATCGGTTTATAGGTGGTCACCGACCAATAGGGGCCGAATTTCGAATCCTCGCAATGATAGATTGGCGATTCGGCGCGCAGCTGGCGCATCGGTTCCTGCCAGCGGTCCTCGCTCCACAGTTCGGCGCGGCTGACGTCGAGCGGGTTGGCGATTTCGGGGGCGGTGCGAATTTGGGTGGCCATTGCTATCCTCCGTCCAGCCGTCATCGCGCGGCCGATTCAGTTGCAGAATGCCACTATTTACAGCTTTGTCAATGAGGGTCGGTGGCCTGCGCGGTTGCAGAAGCGGCGTTAGCGGCTATCGCTGCCGCCCTTCCGCGGCGCCGCCAGAATTTCCAGCTGCCGCCGCCGCTGAGCACCCCGGCGCGAAAGAGGCGCACCGACAGGAAGATGACGAGCGCCACCCAGATCGCTTGCCAGCCGAGCGCGAGGAGGTGCACCGCCTTGCTGTCGTCGGTCGCGGCGCGCGCCGCCATCGCGAGCGGCGACGAGAAGGGGAAAATCTGCGCGACGGTCGACAATGTGCTGCCCGGGGCGCTGGCGGCGGCGGTCGACAGGCTGAACATGCCGACCTGGAAGATCGTGATCGGCAGGCTGAGCATCTGGATTTCGCGCACCGTCGCCGCCTGCGCGCCGACGCCGAGGAACACCGCACCGAGGAGCAGGAAGGACAGGATGAAATAGACGAAGCCGATGCCAAGGAAAAAGGGCCAGCCGGTCGCGGGCGCCGCGCCGAGCGCCGCGGCCGCCTCGCCCGCGCTTTGCGCCGTCGCCAGCGTCGCCGCGTCGATCTGCATCGCCGCGATCAGCCCGCCGGCGAGCGCCATCGCCATCCAGAAGGCGATGAACAGCACCGCGACCCCCAGAAAGCCGAGCAGCTTGCCCAGAAAGACGCTTTCGAGCGGGACCGCGGCGGCGAGGATTTCGATGACCTTGTTGCCCTTTTCCTCGGCGAGCGAGCTCACCGTCTGGCCCGCGAGGAGCAAGGTCAGCAGGAAGATGATGAACACCGCGCCAAAGCCGAGCGACTGCTGCACGGCAATGCTGGTGCCGCCGCGCTGGATGCTTTCAAAGCGCGGCTTTGCAGGGGCGATTTCGCCAGCGGCGCGGTCGCGCAGCACCTGATTGACCAGCAGGGTGAGATAGCGCCCCGAACCGCCGTCGGCATTGCGCTCGACGATGCGCGGGCTGGCGAGCGGCCCGGTCATCACCGCATAGGTGTCGGTGCCCTTTTCGCGGGTGATCGCCAGCGGATCGGGCGCGCCTTGCCCGGCGATGCGATATTCGAGCGGCGGCGGCGCGTCGCCGCGGGTAAAGGCGTCGCGGAGGCGGCGGTCGGCGGCGCGCAGCTCCTCGACATCCGCGGCATCGACGACCGCGACGATGCGGCCGGTGCCGCGAGTGCTGTCGGCAAGCTGCGAGGCGCCCATGCCGCCCGCCAGCCCCATGCCGACCATGAACAGCGGCGCGAGCAGGAACAGCAGGAAGGTCGGGGTGGCGACGATCGCCAGAAAATCGCGGCGCGCGATGACGAACATATTCTTGAGGAAAGGGGTCATGCCAGCGCCTCCTCTACCGCGTCGTTACTTGCGTCGGCTTCGAAGCTCGCATCGACCTGGCGGACGATATGGACAAAGGCGTCGTGGAGCGCGGGACGGGTAATCGACAGCCCCGCAACGCCCAGTCCGCTGCCCGTGATCCGCGCCAGCAGTGGTTCGACGTCGGCATCTTCGATCGGGAAAAACCAGCTGTCGCCGCGCATCTCGGCGCCCGCGGGGAGCAGCGCGGCGATGGCGCCGGGGTCGGCATCGGCGCGCGGCGTGTAACGCACCTGCATCGGCAGCAGGGCGCGCGCGTCGTCGACCGTGCCTTCAAAACGGCGCTGCGAGCGCGCGATGATCGCCAGCCGATCGCACAGGCGTTCGGCATGCGCCATGACATGGGTCGAAAACAGGATCGTGGCGCCGCGATCGCGCTCGCGGCGGACGAGCATTTCGAGCCGTTCCTGATTGACCGGGTCGAGCCCGGAAAAAGGTTCGTCGAGAACGATCAGGTCGGGCGCATGGACGATCGATCCGATCAACTGGATCATCTGGGCCATGCCCTTTGACATTTTGCGGACCTTTTCGTCGATCACGCGCTCGAGCCCGAGTTCGGTCATGAAAGTCGCGGCGCGGCGGCGGCCTTCACTCCAGTCGAGCCCGCGCAGCGCGCCCATGAAGGCGATCGCCTCGCGCGCCTTCATGCCGGGATACAGCCCGCGTTCTTCGGGCAGATAGCCGATGCGGTGGCGCACCGCCTGCGGCCGCTGGTCGCCGAACAGGCGGCTGCTGCCCTCGTCGGGGTCGATGATGCCCAGCGTCATCCGCAGGCTGGTGGTCTTGCCGGCGCCATTGGGGCCGAGCACGCCATAAATACTGCCGGTTGGCACCGTGAGGCTGACTCGATCGACCGCCTTGAAATCGCCGAAATATTTGGTGAGGCCGGTCGCCTCGACGCTATAATCGTTCAAACTTCGGTCCCCAATCTTCTCACGCGCCAGCTATGGCACGGCGAGGCGGCTCGCGTATAGAGCGGCAATGGTTGCCGAAGCCTTGCCCCTTGAAACATCGTCGCTCGAACACCGGCTCGAAACGGTGGCGCGCGCACATGGCTTTGCCGCGTTCGGGATCGCCGACGCGGGCGCGGCGCCGCAAACCGCGGCGCGATTGAACCAGTGGCTGGCCGATGGACGCCACGGCGACATGATCTGGATGGAAAGCCGCGCCGCACAGCGCGGCTCGCCCAAGGGACTGTGGCCCGAGGTGCGGTCGGTGATCGCGCTGGGGATGAGCTATGCCCCGGCGCACGACCCGCTGGCGCTCGCCGAGCACCCTGGTCGCGGCCGGATTTCGGTCTATGCGCAGGGCGGCGATTATCATGACGTCGTCAAAAAGGCGCTGAAAGCGGTGGCGCGCTGGCTGGTCGCCGAAGCGCCCGGCGCCGAGCTCAAGGTGTTCGTCGACACCGCGCCGGTGATGGAAAAGCCGCTGGCGGCGGCGGCCGGGCTGGGCTGGCAAGGCAAACACAGCAATCTGGTCAGCCGCGACCATGGCAGCTGGCTGTTCCTGGGCGCGATTTACACGACGCTGGATCTGGCGCCGAGCGTGCCGGGGCGCGATCGCTGTGGCAGCTGCTCGGCGTGCCAGACCGCCTGCCCGACGCAGGCCTTTCCAGCGCCCTACCAGCTCGATGCGCGGCGCTGTATCTCGTACCTGACGATCGAGCATGACGGGCCGATCCCGCTCGACCTGCGGCGCGGGATCGGCAACCGCGTCTATGGCTGCGACGATTGCCTGGCGGTGTGCCCGTGGAACAAGTTCGCTGACACCGCGCATACGCACCGCGCCTTCCTGCCGCGTGCCGAGCTGGTCGCGCCGTCGCTCGCCGACCTGCTCGCGCTCGACGATGCGGGGTTCCGGCAGATATTCGCGGGGTCGCCGATCAAGCGCATCGGGCGCGGGCGGATGGTGCGCAACGCCGCAATAGCGGCAGGGAACAGCGGCGACGCCGCGTTTCGGCCGGCGCTGGAACGGCTGACCAAGGACGAAACGCCGATGGTGGCGGATGCGGCGCGCTGGGCGTTGGGTGAATTGACGTCGTGACGTCAGCCTAGCGGCGCAGCGCCTCGATGCAGCTGGGGACATTGGCATCGCGGCCGTCGGGGGTGCGCGCATCGACATGGGTGGCGAGCGCGTCGGCGCCCTGGCGCGGCGCATAATAATAGATGTCGAGGATGCACGCGGTGCCGCTGAACTGCAATTTGCGCGCGGCGCCCTCGGCGACGTCGAGGCGCGGCTTGCCGAACAGCCCGAGCGCGGCGTTGGCGGGGCGGCCGATCATGCTGTTGTTCTGGGTCGGGCGCGGCGCGGTGATCGGACCCGCCGCCGCCGGCGCCTTGGGCGGGGTGGCGCGCGGAATCGCGTTGCCGGCGCAGCCGCCGAGCAGCAGGGCGAGGCCGGTGAATATCGCCAAGCGGTTGTTGTTGATCATTTTTTCAGGTCCCCGCTCGCCAAATGGAGCATGTGGACGGCCATAGCGGCGCTGACGATCGGCGCCAACAGATTGGCGATGGGCACCATGAAGGTTGCGGCGGACAGCAGGCCGAGCGACCAGCGCGCGGGCCGTTCGAGCCGTGGCCGTTCGGGGTGGCGCGCCAGCACCATCGCCTCGAGATCGCGGCCAAGCAGCAAGCCGTTGACGAACAGCGCAAAGATCGGGGTGCCGATGCCGGTGACGAGCAGTAGGATATAGACCGGCAGCGCGAGCAGATTGCCGCCGATCAGCCGCACCAGCGACGCGAGCGCGAGGCGGATATTCTGCCGCCAGCCGACATCGACGGCGCGCGCCGCGGCGGCGGGATAATGGCGTCCTTCGACATCGGCGACGATCGCGTCGGCGAACAGCCCGACGACGACGATCGCAATGGCGCGAAACAACAACCAGCTGCCCGCGATGATCGCGACGACGACCAAGATCCCCGCCATGTCGCGTTCGGCCGCGCCCAGCCATTGCCAATGTTCGAGCGCCCAGCGGGCGGCGACGAACAGCGCCGCGCCCGCGACGATCAGCAGGAGCAGGGTGAGCGCCAGGCTTTGCAACAGGATGCGCAGCACGCGCGGGCGGGGCAAATCCCTGAGCGCGAGCAGAAAGGCGTGGACGGCGCGGGTCATCGATCGGGGATGGTGGGCGGCGGGGCGTGCGTCAAGCGTCGCGCTTGCCTTGATCGGCCCGCCTCCCTAAAGCGCAGCAGCATTTTTTCCACACATCACAGGATATTTCATGGCCTCCACCGCCCGTTTCGACGTTGTTGCCATTGGCAACGCCATTGTCGACGTCCTTGCCCGCGCCGACGATGCGCTGATCGAGACCGAAAATCTGGTCAAGGGATCGATGCGGCTGATCGACGCCGACGAGGCCGAGCGGCTCTATGCGGCAATGGGTCCGGCGATCGAAATGTCGGGCGGTAGCGCGGCGAACACGCTGGCCGGGATGGCGGCGCTCGGGCGCCGCTGCGGCTTTATCGGCCAGGTGGCGCAGGATCAGCTGGGTCAGGTGTTCACCCACGACCTGACCTCGCTCGGCGTCGCCTTTGACACCCCGCCGCTGGCGGGCGGCGCCCCGACCGCGCGTTGCCTGATCCTGGTGACCCCCGACGGCCAGCGGACCATGAACACCTTCCTGGGGGCGTCGCAGAATCTGGGCCATGAATCGATTGATGCGGCGCTGATCGCCGACGCCGACATCCTCTATCTCGAAGGTTATTTGTGGAACGCCGATGCCTCGCGCGCTGCGATGGCCGAGGCGATCGGGCTGGCCAAGGCGGCGGGCCGCCGCGTCGCTTTCACCCTGTCCGACACGTTCGTGGTCGCGGGGCATGGCGAGGATTTCCGCCGCATGACCGCGGCGCGCGAGATCGACATCCTGTTCGCCAATGAGGCCGAGCTGCTCGAACTCGCGCAGGAAGGCGACTTTGAAACCGCGCTGGCGAAGGTCGCGGCCGCGGTGCCCTTGCTCATCGCGACGCGCGGCGAACATGGCGCGGTTGCGGTGACGGGCGGCGAACGCACTGAAGTCGCCGCCGAGCCGATCGATGATGTGGTCGACACGACGGGGGCGGGCGATTTGTTCGCCGCCGGTTTCCTGGCGGGGCTGGCCGAAGGACGCCCGATCGCCGACTGCCTGACGATGGGGGCGGTGTGCGCGCGCGAAATCATCGCGCAGGTCGGGCCGCGGGCGCAAACCGACCTCAACGCCAAGGTCGCCGCACGGCTCGACTAGGAACTTTCAGCCACCCAACGCGTCCTATGCGCCAGATGCATGGCACAGGAGAATGACATGGCCGACGAGATTCACGAAACACGCGCCCCCGACGGGACGACGCACACCACGACGATCATCGACCGTGAACCGCGGCGCGGCGGCGGATTGGGCATGGGCCTGATCCTGCTGGTCGTGCTGGCGGTCGCGGGCTTTTTCGCGTTCCAGTTTCTGGGCAATGAAAAGGCCGAGACCGGCGCGATTACGGAAGCGGCGCAAAAGGTCGGCGATGCCGCGCAGGATGTTGGCGACGCGGCGCAGGACGCGGTGAAGTAACTAGCGCCTGACGTCAGGTGGCGGCGGGCTCGGCGCCTGCCGTTTCGGGATGTTTTTTGAACAGGGCGCGGTCGGCGGGACCGAAACCGCGGGTCCAGATCAGCCACGAATAAATGCCGAGGATCACCGGCACGCCGATCAGCAGCTCGGCCCATTCGGGCAGCTGCGTCGCGCCCCAGCCGAGGATTGCGGCGCCCGTCGTCGCCCACACGAGCGCCCAGCGCAGGCTGTTGACCGGCGCCTTCAGCACATGCGCTAGCAGTCGTGCCTTGACCAGCGAAGCAAAGCCGAGCGCGAGCATCAGCGCCAGCGCGACGGCGGCGGCGTAAGTGATCGGCGGCAGCCCCATCGATTTCGCGATCAGGATCAGCGCGACGCTGAGCACCGCCTGCAGGGCGAGCGTCGCAATGCTGATCAAAAGATTACGGTGGCGCGCGACATAGACCAGCGCCGCTTCGCTGACGACCGCGGTCGCGGCGACGACTTCGGCGGCGAGCAGGAAGGCGAGCGCCGCGGTGCCGCTGACGAATTCGGGGCCGACGAGGCCCATCACGGCTTCGCCGGGGATGCCCAGCGCCAATGCGACCCCGGCCTGCGCGGCGATGATCCAGAAGCCGACCTGGCTGACCTGTGCCGCCACGGCGGCAAGCCGGTTTTCGGCGAGGTTGCGGGTGATCACCGGGCCGAGGATCGGTTCAAAACTGGTTTTCAGCTTTTGCGGCAGCGACGCGACCTGCTGCGCCATGTAATAAATGCCGTAGATCGTCGGCGAGGTGAACTGGCCGAGGATGAACAGGTCGAGGCGGCGCGTGCCCCACTCGATCGCGTCGGCGGCGGCGAGCGGCGCGTTGCGCCGCGCAACTGCGATCAGATGCGCGGGATGCGGTTGCCAGCCGCGCGGCCCGCCATAATGGCGCAGCATCGGGATCAGCGCGGTCAGGAAGGCGCCGACCATCGCGGCGGCATAGGACAGCATCAATCCATCCTGCACCGACACGAACCAGAAGCCCGCCGCCGCGGCGCTGATCACCCAGGGTTCGACGATCGCCCGCGCGCGCACCGTCGCGCCGATGTCGAAACGATAGGCGCAGGCTGCGAGCGCGATGTCGGTCCCGGCAATGGCAAAGACGAGCAGCGCCATCCAGCGGTCGGCGCCGCCGACATCGCCCGCGGGATACATCAGCTGGGGCAGCAGAAACAGCAGCGCCGATCCCGCCGTCGAGGCGAGCAGCGCGACGAACATGCCGTCCCACACGACGGTGCGATGGTCGGCGCCCGGCGCGCTCAGCTGTTCGGCAAGCCCGCGCTTGAGCCCCAGCGTCGCGAGCTGTGCGACCAGTTCGATGACGAGTACCGCAAAAGCAAAGCGCCCGACCGCTTCGGGCCCGTACCAGCGCCCGGCGACATAAAGGAAGGGCAGGCGCGCGACGAGGCGCAGGAGGAAGCCGAAGAAATTGGTGCGCCCGCCCTTGGCAAGCGCGGCGGTGTCGGCATCGCCCGAGGGGGCGCCCGCGGGCGATGTGGGCGCGGCTGCGCTGTCCGTCTGGCTCAAGCCCGCCGCCCCTTCTGCTGGTCCCCGAACGCTACTCTAGCGTGGCGCGGGGGCGCAGGCAAATCTGTCCAATCGATCACCGACCCTCGGATCGCAGCGGGCGGCTGAGCAGGGCGTGAATGGCATCGGAAACGCGTGTTTCACCGGCGACCAGCCGCGCCACCGTGTCGCAGATCGGCATGTCGATGCCGTCGGCGCGCGCCGCGGCGGCGATGACCGGGGCGCTGAACGCGCCCTCGGCGACGGTGCGGCGGTCGGCCATCAGCGCTGCGGCGTCGGCGCCGCTGCCCAGCCCCTGGCCGAGTGCGAAGTTGCGCGAATTGGCCGAGGTGCAGGTGAGGACAAGGTCGCCAAGCCCGGCGAGCCCCGCCAGCGTTTCAGCCTTCGCGCCGCGCGCCAGCCCAAAGCGCGTCATTTCGGCAAAGCCGCGGCTGATCAGCGCGGCGCGGGCGTTGAGCCCGAGCCCGGCGCCGTCGACGATGCCGCACGCGATGGCGAGGATATTCTTGATCGCGCCGCCAATCTCGGCGCCGATGACGTCGGTCGACACATAGGGGCGGAAATGCGGGCGGGCGATTGCGCGGGCAATGGCGGCGGCGAGGTCAGGGTCGGCGGCGGCGAGGGTGATCGCGGTCGGCAGCCCGGCGGCGACCTCGTGTGCAAAGGTCGGCCCCGACAGCACCGCGTGCGGCCGCTGGGGTGCGAGCTCGCGCGCCATGTCGATCGGAAAGGCAAAGCTGCCCGCCTCCATCCCCTTGCTGCAAAAGATCAGCGGCGCGTCGCCGGCGGGCAGATTGGCCAGCACGGCGCGCAGAAAGGGCACCGGCACGACGACGAGCAGCGCGTCGCAAGCGGCCATGTCGGCGAGCGCCCCGGTCGCGGTGAGCGACGCCGACAGCGCCGCGCCGGGCAAAAAGACCGGGTTGCGATGCTCGGCATTGATCGCGGCGACGACATCATCCTCGCGCGCCCACAGCCGCACCGGGGCGCCATCGGCGGCGAGCATTTGCGCGAGCGCGGTGCCCCATGCGCCGCCGCCGACAATGCCGAAACTGCGATATGACGTCATGCTTTGACTCCGGCGCCGCGCACGGTTTCGGCGGCGGGATCGAGCGGCCAGCGCGGGCGTGCGGCGACCGACAGATCGTCGAACAGGCCCGCGGCGAAGCGCTCGGCCCCGGCCCAGGCGATCATCGCGCCATTGTCGGTGCACAGCCACAAGGGCGGCGCGACGAACGGGCGGTCGAAGCGCGCGGCGAGGTCGGTCAGCGCGGTCCGGATCGCGCCATTGGCGGCCACCCCGCCCGCGACGACGAACGCGGTCGCGTCAGGGCAGGCGGTGAGCGCGATGCGGCTGCGATCGACGAGGCAGTCAACGACCGCCTGCTGGAACGAGGCGGCGAGGTCGGGAACGCTGTGGGCGCCGCTCGCGGCGGCGCGCGCGACCGCGCTCTTGAGCCCGGCGAACGAGAAATGCGGTTCGGCGCTGCCGACAAGCGGCCGCGGCAGCGGCACCGCGTGGGGGTTGCCGTCCTGCGCGATGCGCTCGACCGCGGGGCCGCCGGGATAGCCGAGCCCGAGCAGCTTGGCGGTCTTGTCGAACGCCTCGCCCGCGGCATCGTCGATCGTGGTGGCGAGGCGGCGATAATCGCCGACGCCCTTGACCAGCAGCAACTGGCAATGGCCGCCCGACACGAGCAGCAGCAGATAGGGAAAGCCGAGGCCGGGTTCGACGAGCCGCGGCGACAGCGCATGCCCCTCAAGATGATTGACCGCGATCAGCGGCTTGTTCGCGGCGTGGGCGAGCGCCTTGCCGGTGACCAGCCCGACCATTACCCCGCCGATCAGCCCGGGACCGGCGGTCGCGGCGACGGCATCGACGTCGGCGAGCGACACGCCGGCATCGGCGAGCACCCCGGCGACGATCGGGGCGAGGCGGTCGACATGCGCGCGCGCGGCGATTTCGGGGACGACCCCGCCAAAGGGGCTATGCTCGGCCTCTTGCCCCGCGACGCGGTGCGCCAAAATGCGCCGATCGCTGTCGACAAGCGCCGCCGCGGTTTCGTCGCAGCTCGATTCAAGGCCAAGGATGAGAGTCATAATCGTGCGCATCCCTTACCCGCCCCTTTATCGGCAGGGCAAGCCGCGCTAGCAGCGACGCGATGACCGAACTTCCCAATATCGAAAATCCGCTGCGGATCGGCACGCGGGCATCGCCATTGGCGATGGCACAGGCGCATATGGCGGCGGCGGCGCTGATTGCTACCCATGGCATCGCGTCCGAGGCGCTGACGATCGTGCCGATGACCGCGACCGGCGACCGCATCCAGGACCGCGCGCTGGCCGAGGTCGGCGGCAAGGAACTGTGGACGCGCGAGCTTGATGCGGCACTTGATGCCGGGGTGATCGATATTGCGGTCCACTCGCTGAAGGACGTCGAAACGCTGCGCGATGCGCGTTTTGTGCTGGGTGCGATGCTCGAACGCGCCGATCCGCGCGACCGGCTGGTGGTGCGCGAAGATATTGCGGCGACCAGCATCGCCGACCTGCCGTATGGCGCGCGGCTGGGGACGAGTAGTCCGCGCCGCGCCGCGCAGGTGCGGCGGATTCGCCCCGACCTGGCGCCGGTGCTGCTGCGCGGCAATGTCGCGACGCGGCTGGCGAAGCTGGCGGCGGGCGAGGCCGATGCGACGTTGCTGGCGGCGGCGGGGCTCGACCGGCTGGGGATGCATGGCGTAGGCAGCGCGCAGGACGCGGCGGTGCTGCTGCCCGCGGCGTCGCAAGGCGCGATCGGCATCGAGTGCCGCGCCGCCGATGGCGCCGCGCTGGCGCTGCTCGGCGCGATCGACCACGCACCGACCCACCGTGCGGTCGCGGCCGAACGCGCGTTTCTGGCGGCGCTGGGCGGCGATTGCCGATCGCCGGTGGCGGCGCATGCTGGTTGGCTGGACGATGGCACCCTGCGGCTCGATGCCGAAATTTTTTCCGAAGATGGCGCCGATCATGCCGCGGGCTATGCGGTGATCGATCACGACGATGCCGCGGCGGCGCTGGCGCGGCGGTTGCTCGCCGATGCGCCCGATACGGTGCGGCGGCTGTTCGCGGCATGAGCGGCGGCGTGCCGCTGCTCGTCACCCGCCCCGAACCGGGCAATAGCGCCACCATCGCACGCGCCGCGGCGCTGGGCCTCGACGCTTATGCGATGCCGCTGTTCGCGGCGCGGGCGATGCCATGGGCGGTGCCATCAGTCGCCGATTTCGACGCGCTGCTGCTCACTAGCGCGCAAGCGGCGCGGCTGGCCGGGCCGCCGCTTGCGGGGTTGGCGGCGCTTCCGGTTTATGCAGTGGGCACCGCCACCGCCGATGCCGCGCGGGCGGCCGGACTGACCGTCGTGCAGACCGGCGCAGGGGATGCACAAAGCCTTCTTGACGCTATGACGTCAAAAAAAATCGCCCGGATCTTATGGCTTTGCGGCCGCGAGCGGTCCGAGTTTGATCCGCGCGGTGCGGCCCTGAAGCCGCTGGCCTGCTATGCGGTCGACGCGGTTGATCCGCCGCCCGGCTGGGAGGAATGTGTCGCCGCCCCAGCGGTGCTGCTCGCCCATTCGGCGCGCGCGGCGCAGCGGATCGCCGACCTGGTCGGGCCGCGTCGCGCGCACCTGACGCTCGCCGCGATCAGCCCCGCGGTCGCGGCGGCGGCGGGCGATGGCTGGGCCGAATTGGCCATAGCGGCACAGCCGACCGATGCGTCAATGTTGGCACTGGCCCATGCTTTGTGCCACAAGGGCGAAAAATAGGGTCGTTCGAAAGAGACATATGGCAATCGACAGCATCGACACCCCCTCGCCTGCGGACGAGGCGGTCCCGACGAGGGGGCCATCGTTTCGTCTGCTCGCCATCGCTGCCCTGCTTCTGCTGCTCGCCGGTGTTGTCGGCGGCGGCTGGGCGGTGAACCGCTGGCTGACCGGCGATGGCACCGCGCCGACGACGAAGATGGCCGACACGTCCGTGGCAGGCGGCACCGCCGACCCGGTGTTGATCGCGGGCGCTGCGCCAAAAGGCGCCGCCGCGGGACAGCCATTGATCGTCGCGCCGGTCGACGGCGCCAATGCGCTGGCGGCGCGGGTCGCCGAACTGGAACAGCGGCTGTCGCGGATCACCCTGCAGGCCGAATCGGCGTCGGGCAATGCGTCGCGCTCGGAGGGGCTGCTGGTGGCCTTTGCTGTCCGCCGCGCGCTCGATCGCGGCCTGTCGCTCGGTTATCTCGACGCCCAGCTGCGCCTGCGTTTCGGCGACGACCAGCCGAATGCGGTGAAAACGATCATCGAAACGTCGCGCGACCCGGTGACGCTCGAACAATTGCGCGCCGAACTCGATACGCTGGCACCGCAGCTCGTCGGCCGCGGCGGCGATGGCAATGGCAGCCTGTGGACGGGGCTGCGCCGCGAACTTGGCGAATTGTTCGTCGTCCGCGCCGCGGGAACGCAGTCGCCGCGCGCCGCGGAGCGACTCGACCGGGCGCGGCGCTATCTGGGTGCCGGCCAAGCCGATCTGGCGATCGCCGAGGTCGAGGCGATGCCCGGTGCCGCCGCCGCCAACGACTGGTTGATCGACGCGCGCCGCTATCATGAGGCGCGGCGTGCGCTTGACCTGATCGAGACCGCGGCGATATTGGAGCCGCGCGACAGCCCGGCTGCCGCCATCGTCCGCAACGCGGCCGCACCGACCCCCTAGCGCGCATCCCGAAAGGGCGGCTCGCCTTGAAGAGAAAGCGCTTTTCCATGGCCCTCGCCGACCCGCAGCGCATCGAAGTGCTCGACCCGCTCGATCCTCTCCAGCTCGACGCCGAACTGAACGAAGAGGAGCGGATGGTGCGTGACACCGCGCGTGCCTATGCCGAAGGCGAATTGCTGCCGCGCGTGACCTCGGCATTTCTCGATGAGCGGTTTGACCGCGAGATCATGTTGGAAATGGGCGCGCTCGGCCTGCTCGGGGCGACGATCGACCCCGAATATGGTGGCGCGGGGCTGAATTATGTCAGCTATGGGCTGATCGCACGCGAGGTCGAGCGGATCGATTCGGGCTATCGATCGGCCTGTTCGGTGCAAAGCTCGCTCGTGATCCACCCGATCAACGCTTATGGTAGCGAGGAACAGAAGCGGAAATATCTGCCCGGGCTGACCTCGGGCGAACTCGTCGGCTGCTTTGGCCTGACCGAGCCCGACGCGGGCAGCGATCCTGGCGGAATGCGGACGCGCGCCGAAAAGATCGCGGGCGGTTACCGCCTGAAGGGCGCCAAGATGTGGATCACCAATTCGCCGATCGCCGACGTGTTCGTCGTGTGGGCGAAGTCGGAGGCGCATGACGGCGCGATCCGCGGCTTTGTGCTCGAAAAGGGCATGAAGGGCCTGTCGGCACCAAAGATCGAGGGCAAGGTGAGCCTGCGCGCGTCGGTCACCGGCGAAATCGTCATGGATTCGGTCGAGGTCGGCGAAGATGCGCTGTTGCCGCATGTCTCGGGGCTGAAAGGCCCGTTCGGCTGTCTCAACCGTGCGCGTTACGGCATCGGCTGGGGCGCGATGGGCGCGGCGGAGTTTTGTTACGAGGCGGCGCGCAATTATACCGGTGAGCGCCAGCAGTTCGGGCGCCCGCTGGCGGCGAATCAGATCGTCCAGCTGAAGCTCGCGAACATGCTCACCGAAATTGCACTCGGTTTGAACGCGGCGCTGCGCGTCGGGCGGTTGATCGACGAGGGGCGGCTGATTCCCGATGCGATCAGCCTGCTCAAGCGCAACAATTGCGGCAAGGCGCTCGATATCGCCCGCGTCGCGCGCGATATGCACGGCGGCAACGGCATTTCCGCCGATTATCATGTTATCCGCCACGCCGTGAACCTGGAAACGGTGAACACTTACGAGGGAACGCACGATGTTCATGCGCTGATCCTGGGCCGCGCGATCACCGGCATTTCCGCTTTTGGCGGATAGCATAGCGAGGCCACTGGCGGGCATCCGCGTCGTTGAACTGGCGCGGGTGCTCGCAGGGCCGTGGTGCGGGCAATTGCTCGCCGATCTGGGCGCCGAGGTGGTCAAGGTCGAGCGGCCGGGGGTCGGCGACGACACGCGCAGCTGGGGGCCGCCGTTCATTATGGGCGAAGGCGGCGAAAATCTGGGCGCGGCTTATTATCACAGCACCAATCGCGGCAAGACGGGGGTCGCGATCGACATTGCTACCACCGCGGGGCAGGCCGATGTTCGGGCGCTGATTGCCGATGCCGATGTGGTGATCGAGAATTACAAGGTCGGCGGGCTGGTCAAATATGGCCTCGATCCCGCGACATTATGCGCCGATTTCCCGCGGCTGATCGTCTGTTCGATCACCGGTTTCGGTCAGACCGGTCCTTATGCGCACCGCGCGGGCTATGATTTCATCATCCAGGCGATGGGCGGCGCGATGGCGCTGACCGGCGAGCCCGATGGCGCGCCGCAAAAGGCGGGGATCGCCTATGCCGACATCTTTACCGGCATGTATTCGGCGGTCGCGATCCTCGCCGCATTGCGCCGCCGTGACGTCACCGGCGCGGGCGCGCATATCGATATGGCGCTGCTCGATTGCCAGGTCGGGGTGCTCGCCAATCAGGCAGCCAATTATCTCGCGAGCGGCACCGTGCCGCGCCGGATGGGCAATGGCCATGCCAATGTCGTGCCGTATCAGGCGTTCGCGACCGCCGACGGCCAGCTGGTGATCGCGGTCGGCAACGACGCCCAATTCGGTAAATTATGTACGATCCTCGGCGAGCCGGGCTGGGCCGATGACGCACGTTTTGCGAGCAATGCCGCGCGGCTGGCGAATCGGGCGACGTTGATCCCGCTGCTCGCGGCGAGGATCGCCGGCTGGGACGCGCAGCCGCTGGCGCTGGCGCTGGAGGGCGAAGGCGTGCCCGCGGGACCAATCAACGATATGGCAGCGGTGTTCGCCGACCCGCAAGTGACGGCGCGCGCGATGCGGTTTCGGCCCGAGGGGGCGTTTGTCGACGGGCTGGCGAGCCCGATCGTCATCGATGGCGAG
Source organism: Sphingopyxis sp. L1A2A (assembly GCF_005502465.1). Classification (GTDB taxonomy): domain Bacteria; phylum Pseudomonadota; class Alphaproteobacteria; order Sphingomonadales; family Sphingomonadaceae; genus Sphingopyxis. The sequence goes on along the minus strand of NZ_SCOT01000001.1, from coordinate 223,581 downwards.
CGGATGGTGGCCGACGGCGGAGCACCGCCGCTGGGCGGATAGGGCGCGCGGAAGCGAACAAACTGTCCTTTATATTCCGTTCGCTCGACACGAACGGGGGTAGAGGATTGGCCTAGACATCACCCCAACCCACCATCGCGTTCGCGCACGAAAAAGGGGCGCCAATCTGGACGCCCCTTCCCCCTATTTTTTAGATATTCAGCGGCTCAGAACTTCACCGTGCCGGTCACAAAAACCTGGCGCGGGTTGCCGTAGAAGGCGGTCAGCGTGCCTTCGGTGCCGAGCGCCGAGCGCGGCAGACCGTTGGCGCCCAACGCCGGCACGCCGGTGACCGGATCCACGACGATGAAGGTGTAGCCCGAGGTCTTATATGCTTTGTCGGTCAGATTCTTGCCGAACAGCCCGATGCTCCAGCGATCGTCGGGCGCGGTGTAGATGATACTGGCGTCAAGCATCGCGAACCCCTTCTGGTCGATATAGGGGTTCGGGATTTCGAACTGATGGGTCTTGCTGCGGTACGACAAGGTCGTGCCGACGCTCAAATCGCCGTCGCCGATCGGGGTGGCATAGGCGATGGTGCCGCTGGCGGTCCATTTGGGGGTGTTCTGCACCTCGCGGAAATCCGACACGTCGGTCGGCGTCGGCCGGAGGGTCACCGGGTCGGTAATGTTGGCGATGAACTGCTTATAATCGGCGTCGATATAGCCAAGCGCGGTCGACAGCGTCAGCCGGTCGCCCGCCGCGGCAAGATCTTCGCCCAGCCGCACGCGGCCTTCAAATTCGACGCCCTTGAAGGTCGCCTTGCCGGCGTTCGACACGACACCGCAAAAGCTGGGCAGGCCGCTGACAGTGCAGGCGACCGAACCCGGGATCTGGACGTCGGTGTAATCGGCATAGAAGCCCGCGATCGCGACATTGACCGCGCCGTCCATCAGGCTGCCCTTGTAGCCGACTTCATAGCTTTCGACCTGTTCGGGACGGAAGCTGAGGAAAGCGGCGATTTCGGCGTCGCTGCGGGTGCCGTTGCCGTCGAGGTCGGGCGCGTTGACACCGACCCCGCGCGGGTCAAAGCCGCCACCCTTGAAGCCCTGCGAAAAGCTGGCGTAGAGCGTGTGGTCGGGGGTCGGCTTGAACGACAGCGAGGCGCGCGGGGTGAATTTGTTGAAGCTGCGCTTGCCGTCGAAATCGGTCCCGGGGGCACCGAAAGGAACGCCCGCGCCGCCGAACACCGGCGAGCCGCCGCCCAGGTAATTCTGGCGCAGGATCGACGCCTCGCGCGTGTCCCAGGTGTAGCGGCCGCCGACCGACAGGCTGAGCTGGTCGGTGAAATCGAAGGTCGCATCGCCGAACACCGCAAAGGTCGTGGTATCGACATCGGCTTCGGTAAAGGCGGTCAGCCCGGCAAAGGTGTTGAAGATGCGGACGTCGAACAAGGTGTCGGCGGTCGCGTCGAGATAATAGAAGCCGAGCAGGCCCTTGAGCCGGTCGCCTTCATAGAGCAGCTGGAATTCCTGGCTGATCTGTTCGTTGAAATAAAAGCCGGGGACGTCGACATCGACCGCGGGCAGCGCGTCGAAATCGATCGGGGTCGCCGACGTGTCCTTGCGCCAGGCGCTGATCGAGCGGAGGGTCAGCGTGTCGGTCAGCTCGGCGGTGACATTCATCGCCAGACCGTAGGATTCGATTTCCTGCTTCGGATCGTTAAGGCCGCCGCGGCTGTCGAAAACATCGTCGAGCACCGGCGCGTTGGTGCGCAGCGACGGGATCAGGCGGTGGCCGCCGCGCGGCGCGCTCTTGTCCTTGGTATAGTCGCCCGAAATGCGGATCAGCACCGGTTCGCCATAGCCGCCGAGTTCGACGGTGCCGCGGCCGGCCCACACGTCCTTGTTGTAATTTTCGAGGCCGGTGGTGAGGTTGTCGCCAAAGCCGCCGCGCGACAGGCGGGCCACCGAACCGCCGACGCGCAGCAGGTCGCCGATCGGCGCGCTGGCGGTGACGACCAGATCGGCCTGATCATAAGTGCCGAGCGTGCCCTTGATCTTGAGCGAGAACTCCTCGGGCAACTGCTTGGTCACATATTTGACCGCGCCGCCGATGGTATTGCGGCCGTACAGCGTGCCCTGCGGCCCGCGCAGGATTTCGATGCGTTCGACGTCATAGATGTCGAGCACCGCGGCCTGCGGGCGGTTGAGATAGACGTCGTCGAGATAGAGGCCGACGCCCTGTTCAAAACCCGACACCGGATCCTGCTGGCCGACGCCGCGGATGAAGGCGCTGAGCGTCGAGTTGGTGCCGCGCGACACTTCGAGCGTGGTGTTCGGGGTCGTCTGGCCGATGTCGGTGATGTCGATCGCGCCCGCCTTGGCCAGCGCTTCGCCCGAATAAGCGGTGATCGCGACGGGGACGTCGATCAGGCGTTCGTCGCGGCGGCGCGCGGTGACGATGATTTCGTCATCGCCGGCATCGGCACTGGCGCCCGCTTCGGCAGCGTCAGCGTCTTGCGCAAAGGCGGCGGGGGCGAGGGCGAGCAGGGACAGCGCGCTCGAGGCGAGGATGGCACGGCGCAGCGGACGAGCGAAAGGACGCATGTAGGACTCTCCCATGTGAGGGGCGGCGCGGGGCCACCCTTTTCGTTTTTCTTGGGCTCGGTGCTTGCCAAGCCGCGATGCACCCAATAATGAAACATGAACCAAGTTTCAACTTGGAATATGACTTCGTCGTTTTTTGCTTGCCAGTGGTGCGAAAAAGCCACGATGCAGCGAGAGCGGGCGGAGGGGAGACGGAAAATAGTCATGGATCAGCCGCAGAACGCAGCACCGGACACCGCGGGCGAAGCGCGAGACAAGACGCCGCGCACCGATCGCGGGCGCCGCACCTTGCGCAAGCTGCTCGACGCGGCGGCAGTCGAATTTGGCGAGCGCGGCTTTCACGAAGCGTCGATCAGCGGCATCACCCGCCGCGCCGGGACCGCGCTCGGCAGTTTCTACACCTATTTCGATTCGAAGGATGAGATATTCCAGGCACTCGTCCGCTATATGAGCGAACAGTTGCGCGATCATGTCACGCCGCTGGTTCAGGCGGCGCCCGACGAGATTAGCGCCGAACGCATCGGGCTTGAATCCTTCCTCGGCTTTGTGCGCGAGCATAAGGAAATCTACCGGATCATCGATGAGGCCGAGTTCGTCGATTATGCGAGCTATCGTCGGCATTATGAAACGACGGTGGCGCGCGTGCGGCAGCGGTTGGAGGCAGGCGCGGCGCGCGGCGAGATTCGCGCCGATGTCGGTGAGATCCACGCCTGGGCGATCGGCGGAATGAACGTGTTTCTGGGCATGCGCTACGGCCTGTGGGACGAAGATGCCGATATTTCGGAAATTGCGCGGATCGCGAATGATTTTGTCGCGAACGGGTTGATGAAGCGGGATTGAATCACCGTCGCCCCCGCAAAGGCGGGGGCGGCGAATATCAGCGCGAAATTAAAAAAATCGCATGTTCGGCGCGCCAGGTCGCGGCGGCGGCGCTCGTCGGTTTGTCGCCCGACAGATACCAGGCCGCCTCGACCCCGATCCCCTTGCCGCGCAGCAGGTCGCGAAAATCGCTGACCGTGACATGGTGGATGTTGGGGGTTTCGTACCAGGCGACGGGCAGCAGGCGGGTCACCGGCATCCGCCCGCCCCACAAGAGGTCCAGCCGGACGCGCCAGTGCGCGAAATTGGGAAAGCTGACAAAGGCGCGCGGCGCAATCCGCAGCAATTGGTCGATGATGCGGTCGGGCCGGTGCGAGGTTTGCAGCGTTTGCGACAATATGGCGATGTCGAAACTGTCATCGGGATAATCGGCAAGGTCGCGGTCGGCGTCGCCCTGCACCACCGCGAGGCCCAATTCCATCGCGGCCGAGACATTGGCGGGGTCGATCTCGAGTCCGCGGACGTCGGTCGCCTTGGTATCGCGCAGCGCCGCCATCAGCGTGCCATCGCCGCAACCAACATCGAGGACCCGCGCGCCGGTGGGAACCTGCGCCGCAATCAGGGCGAGGTCGGGACGAAGGGTCGGCGCGCTCTTCACAGCCCCGCCTCGATAAAACCCGCCATCAGGCGCCACATCTCGGGCGAATCGAGCAGGAATGCGTCGTGGCCGAACGGGCTCGACAGTTCGACGAAGCTCGCCTGCGCCCCGGCGCCGTGCAGTGCCTGAACGATGCGCCGCGATTCGGCGGTCGGATACAGCCAGTCCGAATCGAAGCTGACGAGACCGAAGCGCACCGGCGAGTGGCGGAATGCGTCGGCGAGGCGACCGCCGTGCGGATCGGCCAGATCGAAATAATCCATCGCGCGGGTGATGTAGAGGTAGGAGTTGGCGTCGAAACGGTCGACGAAGCTGATCCCCTGATGGCGCAGATAGGATTCGATCTGGAAATCGGCGTCAAAGCCGAACGTCTTGACCTCGCGGTCCTGCAGCTGGCGACCGAATTTCTCGGTCAGCCCGGCTTCGGACAAATAGGTGATGTGCGCGGCCATGCGCGCGACAGAGAGCCCCTTCACCGGCAGCCGCCCGCTGGCATAATAGTCGCCGCCCTGCCAATCGGGGTCGGCCATGATCGCCTGCCGGCCCACTTCGTGGAACGCGATATTCTGCGCCGAATGGCGTGCGGCCGAGGCGATGATGAGGGCGCGTTCGACGCGGCTGGGATAATGGGCGGCCCAGGCGAGTGCCTGCATCCCGCCCATCGATCCGCCGATGACGGCATGAAGCCGTTCGATGCCGAGCTGGTCGAGCAGCATCGCCTGGGCGCGCACCATGTCGCCGATCGTCACCACCGGGAACGCCATGGCAAAGGGTTTGCCGGTTGCCGGATCGACGCTGGCGGGGCCGCTCGACCCCAGACAGCTGCCGATCACATTGGCGCAGATGACGTGATAGCGATCGGTGTCGATCACACCGCCGGGCCGCACGACCTTGCTCCACCAGCCGGGCTTGCCGGTCACCGGATGGGTCGAGGCGACATATTGATCCATCGTCAGCGCGTGACAGATGAGGATGACATTGCTGCGCGCCGCGTTGATCGGGCCATAGGTCTCGAACGCGATCGTCGGCCGCGCGAGGACTGCGCCGCTGTCGAGCGCAAGCGGCCGGTTGAGTTCGATCTGGTTGTGTTGGACGGGTTGCAAGCGGGTTGCCATGGTGCGGCGGGGCTAAGCGGGTGCGCGAAGCCTGTCAACGTGCTGGACTCGGGCTATCGAAGCGTTAAACGGCGCGGCATGACCGACGCGACGCAAATGCTCAGCCCGAAGCCGTGGATCAGCGGCATCGCTCCTTATGTACCCGGCAAATCGGCGGGGGCCGATGGCCGTCCGTTGATCAAGCTGAGCGCCAACGAAAACCCGCTGGGGACTGGCGAGAAAGCGCGGGCGGCATTCGCTGCGGCGCAGGCGGCGCCCGACGCGCTGTCGCGCTATCCCGATCCCGGTTCGGTCGAGCTGCGCGCAGCGATTGCGGCGAAATTCGGGCTCGATCCGGCGCGGATCATCTGCGGCAACGGGTCGGACGAGCTGCTGCATCTGGCGGCGGGCACCTATGCCGGGGTGGGCGACGAGATTTTGTACGTGCGCTATGGTTTTGCGGTGTACGAAATCGCAGCGCGGCGGGTCGGCGCGGTTCCGGTCGAGGCCGACGACAAGGATTATGCGACCGACGTCGATACGCTGCTCGCCGCGGTGACCGAGCGGACGCGCGTCGTCTATCTTGCCAATCCGAACAACCCGACCGGGACGCTGGCGTCGAGGGACGAGGTTGCGCGGCTCTATGCCGGGTTGCCCAAGGACGTGCTGTTCGTGATCGACCAGGCTTATTCGGAATATCTGACCGACGCCGAGGATGATGGCGGGCTCGAACTGGCGAAGACGCAGCCGAATGTGTTTATCACCCGCACCTTTTCCAAGATTCACGGGCTCGCCGCCGAACGCATCGGCTGGGGCTATGCCGCTGCCGAGGTGATTTCGGCGCTGCACCGCATCCGCCTGCCGTTCAACGTTACTCGCGCGGGGCAGGCGGCGGCGATCGCGGCGATCGGTGATGAGGCGTTCGTCACGGCCAGCCGCGAGCATAATGCAAAATGGCGCGCCTGGCTGGCACAGGAGATCGAAAGTCTGGGCAATCACGGCCTGCGCGTCGTGCAGTCGGCGTGCAATTTCCTGCTCGTGTTGTTCGAGGGCGATGTGAGCGCCGAGACGGTGTATAACCGGCTGATGGAGGCGGGCTATATCGTTCGTTGGCTGCCGGGTCAGGGATTGCCGGGCGCGCTGCGGATGACGATTGGCACCGAGGACGAAACGCGCGGGCTGGCGGCGGCGATTCGCGCGGCGCTGAACGGCTGATTATGGCGCGGCGCGTCGAACGGCTGGCGATCATCGGCCTTGGCCTGATCGGATCGTCGATCGCGCGCGCGGTGAAGGAACGGCTGCCCGATGTGATGGTCACCGGCCATGACATGAGCAGCGAGGTGCGCGACGTCGCCCGGACGCTGGGGCTGTGCGACGCGGTGAACGATGATGCCGCGGACGCGGTCGCCGCCGCCGATCTGGTCATTTTGGCGGTGCCGGTCGGCGGCATGGCCGCCGCGGCGCAGGCGATGGCGCCGGGGCTAGCCGCGGACACGATCATCTCCGACGTCGGATCGTCGAAGGCGAGCGTCGCCGATGCGCTCGCCAAGGCTTTGCCCGGCCATATCGTCATCCCGGCGCATCCGGTCGCGGGGACCGAGAACAGCGGACCTGCAGCCGGCTTTGCCAGCCTGTTCGACGGGCGCTGGTGCATTATCACCCCCGACGCCACGGCGCCTGCCAACGCGGTCGCAGCCTTGACCGCCTTTTGGGAGGCGCTGGGTGCCAAGGTCGACGTCATGGACGCCGCGCACCACGATATGGTGCTGGCGGTGACCAGCCATTTGCCGCATCTAATCGCCTATACGATCGTCGGCACCGCGAGCGAGCTGGAAGAGGTCACCGAGAGCGAGGTGATCAAATATTCGGCGGGCGGTTTTCGCGATTTCACCCGCATTGCGGCAAGCGACCCGGTGATGTGGCGCGACGTGTTCCTGGCCAACAAGGATGCGGTGCTCGCCACCTTGCAGCGCTTCAACGAAGATCTGACCGTGTTGCAGCAGGCGATCCGCCGCGGCGATGCCGACAAGCTGGAGGATTGGTTCACCCGCACCCGGGCGATCCGCCGGTCGATCATTGCCGAGGGGCAGGATGATGCGGCGCCTGATTTCGGGCGGAAGCATTAGGCGCAGCGCCGACACTCTGATTTCCGTTCGTATCGAGCGAAGTCGAGATACGCTGGCGCTGCCTTTGCTTTCGCATGTCTCGACTTCGCTCGACACGAACGGGTTTCAGGCGGCAGGGTTTTCTAGCAACGCCTCGGGCGGATTCAGCGCATTGATCGCAACCCGCACGCGCTCCTCGGCCTCTTCGCGCGGCAACCCCGCGGGAATCGTCTCGCCGATCTTGTAGGTAATCGTGCCCGGCCATTTGACCCAGCGGCGCGGCGGAAAGGCGAGGCCGCTGTTCACCGCCACCGGGATCACCGGCACCCCGAGCAGACGGTACATGCCGGCAAAGCCCGGGCGCAATTCAGGCGCCTGCCCGTGCGGGACCCGCGTCCCTTCGGCAAACAGCACCAGCGGACGGCCCGCGGCAAGCGCCGCTTTTGCCGCGCCGAGCATCGCGCGCATCGCCTTGCCGCCGCCGTCGCGATCGACCGGGATCAGGCCGTAAAAACGCGCCGCCTGCCCCCAGACGGGGATCGAGAATAATTCTTCCTTGGCGAACACCGCGGGGTGTTTGAACAGCATCGGCTGTTCGATCGTCTCGAACGCTGATTCATGCTTGAAGACATAGAGCACCGGGATGTCGGGCATCTCGCCGTCGACGATGATTGTCTGGCCGAGCAGGAAGCGGCAGAACAGCCGATGCGCCTGCGCCCAGATGCGGACGAAAAAGATCGTGCCGCGGTGCGAGATCGGCAGCGCGACAACCCCGCCGATCGACGAGATGGCGCTCATCACGAAAAAGGCGATCCAGAACAGGATCGAACGGAACAGGGCGATGGTGTATCTCACAGGCCGAGCAGCCCGCCCGCCAATCCGGCCAGATATTTGTGATATTCGCGGAACAGGGTCGCGAAATTGGGCTCGCTGCGCACCGCGTCGGGCAGGATCGTCACCTTGTCGCCGACGGCGCGGCCGATTTCATATTCGGCGCGGCGCATGTGCCAGTCGGTGGTGACAAGGCGCACCGTCTTATACTTGCGCCGCGCAACCCAGGTCGCGACCTCGGTTGCGTTCGAGCGCGTATCCTCGGCCTCGAACCCCAGCGCGATGCAGCAATCGAACAGCCGCAGCGGGCGTTTATATTCGGCGGCGAGCTCGCGCGGTTTGACCTCGCGTGCGACGCCGCTGATCAGCAGTCGCTTGGCATCGCCCGCCTCGAGCCGTTCGAGCGCGCGGTCGATGCGTCCCGGGCCGCCCGTCAGCACGACGATGGCATCGGTCTTTTGCGCCGCGGCAGGCAGCGGCGGCAGCAGCGCAAACCACGCAAAGCCGAGCACCCAGGCCAGGAAGAGAAGGGAAATCAGGCGCTTGATCATAGAATCTTCTTGAGCGCGGCGAGCAACGTCTGGCGCGCCGTCAGGGCTGCGAGCGCGATAGCCAATAGCGGCAGCGCCAGCAAGAGCGCCCAGCCGGTCGGCCCCAGCGAGGCGGTCGCGGCGAGCCCCGAGGTGATCCCCGCCCATTGCCAGCCGACCAGCATCAGGATTGCCGCGGCGACGACGCTGCCGAGCGCGATACCGTAAGCGGTGTCGATCGCGATGCGGCGCTGGAACAGCCGGGTGATCTGGCGGTCGGTGGCGCCGATCAGGTGGAGCATCTCGATCGTCGCGAAATGGGTGCCAAGCGCGGCACGCGCGGTCATGATCACCACCGCGGCGCTGGCGAGGGTCATCAACAGCACGAGCCCGCCGGCGATCCACGCAAGCGAACCGATCAGCCGCGCCACCGGCCCCAGCCATTCGGCGTGCGGAATGATCCGCGCCCCTGGCGCTTCGGCGGCGACCAGCGCGCGCAGCTCCTGCATCTGGCGGTTGCGATTCGCGCCGACGAAATCAATGTCGACCAGCGCGGGGAGGGGCAGCGAGTTCAGCACCGGATCGTCGCCGTCGGCGCTGCCGAACCACTGACCGAGCGTCGCCTGCAGCTCCTCGCGGTCGACCGCGCGCGCCGACAGGACAAAGGGCTGGGCGGCGGCGGCGCGGCGCAGCGCCGCGGCTTGTTCGGCGCGGGTTACGGGGTTCGCGGTGACGATCTGGACCGTCACCCGGCCGGCGATCGCGCTGCCGATCGCGTTTGCCGAGCGCGCAAGCCCGACCCCGGCGGCGGCGGCGAGCAGGGTCAGCATCATCAATATCGCGATGACCCACGGCGTCGGCCCCGACAGCCGCCGGTCGGGCAGCAGGCGGCGATGCTGGGCGGGGACGCGCGGGATGATCATGGGCGCCCCGTCATGCCCGGTTGGCCGGGGGATAGCGCAGCGCGCCGGTGGGATCGGACAGGCGGCCCTTTTCCAGTCGCATCATCTGGGCGTTTTCGATCCGGCTGATCAGGTGAACGTCGTGGGTCGCGACGACGACGGTGGTGCCCAGACGGTTCAGCGCCTCGAACAAGCCCAGCAGGCGCATCGCCATTTCGGGGTCGACGTTGCCCGTCGGTTCGTCGGCGACGAGCAGTTGCGGGCGCGCAATCACCGCGCGCGCGATCGCGACGCGTTGCTGTTCGCCGCCCGACAGCGTTGCCGGATGCGCGTCGGCGCGCTCGCCCAGCCCGATCCAGCTCAGCATTTCGCCGACCGGCCCCGACAGATCCTCTTCGCTGACCCCGGCGATGCGCAGCGGCAGCGCGATATTGTCGCGCGCCGACAGATGCGGGATCAGGCGGAAATCCTGAAACACCACGCCGATGCGGCGGCGAAAGCCGGGCAGCCGCTGGCGCGGCATATTGACCAGATCTTCGCCGAACAGGCGAACGATGCCGCGGCTCGGCCGCTGCGCCAGATACAGCATCTTGAGCAGCGACGTCTTGCCCGCGCCCGACGCGCCGGTCAGGAAATAGAAGCTGCCCGGCTGCAGGTTGAAGCTGATGTCGCAGAGCACCTCGGCGTCGGGGCCATAGCGCAGGCCGACGCCGTCGAATTCGACCATCGCGCCGCCGGGGCGCGGGCTGGGCGCATCCGTCATGGCGTCACGCACCCCCGGATTTGCGCGGGCGACGGGGCATGGAACAGGGGCGCGGCGGCGCTCATGCCCCGCCTGTTACACGGCTGCCTGGTCAGGTAAAGCGGGGAGTGGACGGCCCCCGGCGACGCGGCGCTTGCAACGCCGCGAATCAGCGTGTTTAGAGAGGCTCATGATCCTCGCCTGCCCGTCCTGCCATACCCGTTATGTCGTACCCGATACGGCGATAGGACCGACCGGGCGCACCGTGCGCTGCGCCAATTGTCGCCACAGCTGGTTTCAGGAACCGGCTGCACCCGATCGCGCCGCGCCCGCCGATCCCGTGATAGCCGCCGATCCGCCGTCGCCAGCGCCCGCGCCCGCGCCCGCGGCGTCTTATGGTGACAGCGCGGCGCCCGTTGCCGACCCCGCGCCGCCGCCGCCCGAAGCCTTTGCCGCCGACCCGGCGCCGCGCCCGGCACCCGCCGCCGAAGAGGCGCCGCTGCCGTTCCGGCGCCCGCGCCGCAATCCGGCGAAACGCTGGACGCTGATCGCGGCGAGCGCCGCGGTGCTGATGGTGATGGCAACCGCCGGGCTCGCCTATTTTGGTCTGCCGGGTTGGGCGCAGGGACTGGGGCTGCCGGGCATGGCCGCCGAACCCGACCTGGTGATCGAATTGCCGCCCAATCAGGACCATCGCGAGCTGGCCGACGGCACGATCTATTTCGCCGCATCGGGGGTGATCATCAACCCGACCGATCGCGAACAGCGGGTGCCGCCGATTCTGGCCGAGCTGCGCGATGCGCAGGGCACGATCGTCTATAGCTGGACGATCAAGCCGCCGGTGCGGATGCTGCCGCCGAATGAAAAGGTCAATTTCAGCGAGGCAAAGCTCGACATTCCGCGCCGCGCGACCCAGCTGACGGTCAGCTGGGCTTTGCCAAAAAGCTAAATCTTACAAGAGTATAGTGTGACGCCGCGGCGTCATAGGCTCAGCGCGGCCGCCAGCGACAGCAGGAAGCTGGTCAGCGTCGCGACGATGATCGGCGCGAAACTGCGCCATCCCTGATCGAGCAGCAAGTGCAGCCGCGCCTTCATTGCGGTCGCAACGATCGCGAGCAGCAACAGCGCCTGCGCCCCCGTCGCGGCACCGTCCTGAACCGCGCGGGGGATGGCAAGGAGCGAATTGAGCGCGGCGACGCCGAGAAAGCCAAGGATGAACCACGGCAGGCGGAGCGGGATCTTGCGCGCGCCATCCTTTTCGCCGCGGCGCCCCAGCCACAGCGCCACCAGCATCAGCATCGGCGCGAGTAGCGCGACACGGGTCAGCTTGACGATCGTCGCCACCTCGCCCGCGGCAGGCGAAAAGGAAAAGCCGCCGCCGATCGCCTGCGCGACGTCATGGATCGATGCGCCGATCAGGAATCCCGCCTGCGCGTCGGTCAATTGGAGCTCGGCGGCGAGCACCGGATAGAGCGTCATGGCAAAGGCGCTGGCGACGGTGATGCCGACCAGGGTCAACGTGAAGCGCGCCTGGTCAACGCGCTTGTCGCCGATCAGCGAATAGAGCGCGAGCGCCGCCGACGCGCCGCAGATCGCGGTCGCGCCGCCGGCGAGCAGCGCGGCGTGGCGGTCCTGCGCGAACAGCCGCGCACTGGCGACGGTGACGACGATCACCGCGAGCATGATCAGCACCAGCAGGGCAAAGGGCAGCGGCCCCAGCTCGACCAGCTGCGCCGCGGTAATCCGCGCCCCGACCAGGACAATCCCGATCCGCAGCGCGGTCTGCGACATCAGGTCGAGCCCGGCGTGGGTACGCCGGTCCTGCGACAGAAAACTCATCGCCAGGCCGATCAACAGCCCCATCAACACCAGCGGCGCGGCATAATGGTCGGCAAGCCACGCCGCGGCGAGCGCCGCGATGCCGGTAACCAGCACCCCGGGCAGATAGTCGCGCCAGCGACGCCTGGCCGGCGGATGCGCCTCCAACTGCATCTCGCCATACAGGTCGGCGGCCATCGGCCAGCTTTGTTCGGATGGTGCGTTCACGCGGCGTTCCCCATGCCCATGGCGCCGCTTCGCACATCGCCGCGCGATGGTCGATAGGCCATTGCTGCCAGGCCGCGCTCTTGCTAGAGGCCGCGCTCTATTGGCACCCGTAGCTCAGCTGGATAGAGCGCTGCCCTCCGAAGGCAGAGGCCAGGGGTTCGAATCCCTTCGGGTGCGCCATTTTTCCTTTTGCTTCAATGGCCTAAAATGATCCGACGAAGGACAGGGGAGCTCGTTTTTGCCACGTAGGCATTTCGTTCACGTAACGAGACTGTGTCACACCGATTTCGTTCCATTGCGATCCGAATCGAAGCAAGCTCTGTTCCATGATTCCAAGACTTTAGAAACATTCTGGAACTCGCGGGATGCTCGCAACCGCCCGGATTCGGCAATGCTGTGCATCAGCAGGCTGTGGTCGGCGGCGGCCCAGGAAAGTGGCAGTGCTGCGCGTAGGTGTAGCTGTGCCCCGTCTCATTGTCTTCGAGTGTAATCTGGCTGTAGCTCGCAGGCCAGTTGGCGAAGATGCGGGTCTTCATCAGCTGCATGTAGGCGGCGTCCGGCCGTTCAGCCCCGGTTGGAGAAACAGGCTTTGCGATTGGAGACCAGCATGATCCGTTCGACCCTCCTTCTGCTGAGTGCATCGGCGCTGGTCGCGACCCTCGCGGCGTGCGGCGAGGCCGACGCGCCGAAGGACAAGCAGGTCGCCGCGGCGACGCCGCGCAAATGCCCCGCGATCGGGGACGCACCCGTCAAGCTCGCGGGCGGCACGTTCGCGATGGGCGAAGACGATGTTTATGCCGAGGAAGGCCCGGTTCGCGAAACGACCGTTGCCGCCTTCTGGATCGACCCGCACGAGGTCACAAACCGCCAGTTCGCTGACTTCGTCAAGGCGACCGGCTATGTCACTGTCGCCGAAGAACCCGTCGATCCGAAGCAGTTTCAGCTGCCCGTCGACCAGATCCCGCCCGATATGCTGAAGGCGGGTTCGGCGGTGTTTACGCCGCCCGATTCCCCGTCGAACAATTATTCGGACTGGTGGACATATGTCCCCGGGGCAAACTGGCAAAAGCCCTATGGTCCGACCGGCGCCGACCAGGTGCCAAACGAACCGGTCGTCCACCTCGCATGGGATGATATGATCGCTTACGCCAAATGGGCCGGCGGGCGCATCCCGACCGAGGCTGAATGGGAATATGCGGCGAGCGCAGGGCAGCGATCGAAAAATGTCCAGCCGACCGAAGCGAACAGCTGGCAGGGCGCTTTCCCGAACTACAATGCCGAAACCGACGGGTTCAAGGGCGTGTCGCCGGTCGGTTGCTACAAGCCGAATGGCAACGGGCTGTACGACATGGTCGGCAATGTGTGGGAAGTCACCGCCGACTTCTTCAAGCCCGGCCATAATCCGGACGATAAAGATAACCCCAGGGGGCCGGACGAAAATAACGCTTATGATCCGTTCAACCCCGGAATGCCGTCGCGGACGGTAAAGGGCGGCAGCTATCTCTGTGCGCCCAACTATTGCCAGCGTTACCGCCCGGCCTCGCGGCAGGGCCGCGATCCGGGCCTCGGTACGAGCAATGTCGGCTTCCGTCTCGTCTATGACAAAGCACCGGGGGTCTGAGATGATCGACCGCCGTTCCTGCATCGGCAATGGGCGGGCGCTGCGCTCTTGGCGACGACAGTGCGTGCGGCCGAGGCCGAGACACTCGACGCGATCGCGCGGCGACGCGGGTTGCGGTTTGGCACCGCGACGCCGAGGTAGCGGCCTTCACCAAGGGTTACCTCGACCTGACCTTGAGCTTGACCGATGTGAAGCAGGTCGCGGCCTGGACGCTATACCTATCTGAGTCGTCAGGTCTACGCCGACGAACGGCGTCGGCCCGATGGACGCACTCGGCTCACATTTTTGCTGATGTCTCGCCGTCCGTCTTGCCGCTACGCTCTTCCTTAAAATAATCAGAGGAGGATGCGATGGACCTGGGTCTCAAGAGCAAAAAAGTCATCATGAATGGCGGCGCGCACGGTCTGGGGCTCGCGTCGCTCAAGATTTTTGCCGCCGAGGGCGCCGATGTCGCCTTTTTCTCGCGCGATGCCGACAAGGTGAAGGCGGCGGTCGCGGCGATCGACGCGGCGGGGCCGGGCAAGGTCCATGGCGAACAATTCGACATGACCGGCAACCCCGACGGCTATCGCGAATGGCTGGGCAAGGCGCGCGATGCGCTCGGCGGCTGCGACATCTTCATCCATACCGCCAGCTCGTCGGGGCAGGGCGCGACCGGCGACTGGCAGCGCGGGCTCGACATGGACGTCATGGGCGCGGTGCACGGGGTCGAGGTGCTGACCGAGGCGCTGGCGGCGTCGGGGTCGGGATCGATCATCTTCATGTCGTCGACCGCGGCGGTCGAAACCTTCATCGTGCCGCAGGCGTTCAACGCGCTGAAAGCGGCGCTGATCACCTATGGCTCGCAATTGAGCCAGGCGCTCGCGGCGCAGAATATCCGCGTCAACATCGTCTCGCCCGGCGCAATCTATTATCCCGGCGGCAATTGGGAGGTCATCAAGTCGGCGGTCCCGGCGCTCTATGACGCGACGCTGGCGCAAATGCCGCTGGGGCGCTTCGGCGAGGCCGAGGAGGTCGCGAAGGGCATCGTGTTCATGGCCTCGCCCGCCTGTCCCTATCTGACCGGCGCGCATCTGGTGATCGACGGCGGATTTACCAAGCGCGTCCAGTTCTGATCGGGGTCGCACCATGAAACTCTATCAATCGATCGGCCCCAATCCGCGCGTCGTGCTGATGTATCTGGCCGAGACCGGGCTTCGCGTCGACCGCCAGCTGGTCGACATCATGGCGGGCGAGAATCGACAAGGCGATTTCCGCGCCAAAAGCCCGCTCGGCCATACCCCGCTGCTCGAACTCGATGACGGACAGCGAATCGCCGAGAGCGTCGCCATCTGCGAATATTTTGACGAGACGTTGGCGGGTCACGCCCTGCTCGGTGCGACCGCGGAAGCGCGCGCGCAGACACGGATGCTGGTGCGGATCATCGACCAGCAGGCGGTGGTGCCGATGACGCTGGCATTCCGTGGCGCCGAAGGATTGCCGATGTTCCAGCCGCGGATGCTGTGCCTGCCGGATGCTGCGGGCGACCTCAAGCGTCAGGCCGCTGATGGGCTGGCGGCGATCGACCGGATCGTCGGCGCGGGGCCGTGGGCGCTCGGCGATCGGTTCAGCCTCGCCGACATCCTGCTGTTTTCGTTCGTTGAATTCGGCGCGATGGTCGGGCAGCCGCTCGACCCCGCGCTGACCAATCTGGTCGCGTGGCGCGATCGGGTCGCGGCGCGGCCGAGTGCCGCCGACAGTGCCAATCATAAACAGGGCGTGGCCGAATCCGCCTGAGGAGAGCCTGCATGACCGAACCGACGATCGACCGCGACAAGCTGCGCGACATCTACACCCGCACGATGCGCGTCGCGCGCGCCGACGAGAAATTCCGTTCGCTGCTGATGACCGGCAAGCTCGCGGTGATCTATTACACCGTGCGCGGGCAGGAATTGGTGTCCGCGGCGGCGATGGCGGCACTCAATCAGGACGATTATCTCGTCACCACCTATCGCGGCCAGCACGACCAGATCGCCAAGGGCGTGCCGCTGAACCCGCTGTTCGCCGAGATTGCGGGCAAGGTCGGCGGCACCTGCCGCGGCAAGGGCGGATCAATGCATATCACCCATCCCGAAACCGGGGTGATGGTGACCACTGGGGTCGTCGGGTCGGGGCTGCCGATCGCCAACGGTCTTGCGCTCGCATCGCAGAACCGCGGCGACGGCAAGGTGACGATGGTGTGTTTCGGCGACGGCGCGACCAACATCGGCGCCTTCCACGAGGCGATGAACATGGCGCAGCTGTGGAAGCTGCCGGTCATCTTCCTGTGCCAGAACAACCGCTACGGTGAACACACCGCCTTTGCCGATCACACGAAGGTCGATTCGATCGTCACGCGGGCCAAGGCCTATGGCATGGCCGGGGTAAAGGTCGACGGCAACGACGCGATCGCCATGTACAACACCACCAAGGCGGCGGTCGACCGCGCGCGGGCGGGCGACGGGCCGACGCTGATCGAGGCGATGTGTTACCGGATGCTCGGCCATTTCTTCGGCGCCGATTTTTCTTACATGCCGCCCGACCATCTTGCCGAAATGGCGGCCGAGGATCCGTTGCCGCGGCTGCGCCAGCTGATGCTTGATCACCAGTTCAGCGAGGCCGAGCTCGACGCGATCGTCGCCGATCTCGACGCGCAGATGGACGCGGCGGCCGAATTTGCCGCGAACAGCCCGCTGCCGGGGCCGGAGGAAATCCGCAAGGACGTCTTCGAAGAGGAGATTGCGGCATGAGCGCGCAGATCACGATGACGCAGGCGATCAACCGCGCGATCGACGAAGCGATGGCCGAGGATGAGGGCGTGATCCTGCTCGGCGAGGATGTCGCCGCGAAGCAGGGCGGCGGGGTGTTCAAAATCTCGGCGGGGCTGACCGAGAAATATGGCGAGCACCGCGTCCGCGCGACGCCGATTTCCGAAACGGCGATCGTCGGCGCGTGCGTCGGCGCGGCGCTCGCGGGCTTCCGCCCGATTGCCGAGATCATGCTGATGAATTTCGTCACCGTCGCCATGGACCAGATCGTCAATCATGCCGCGAAGCTGCGCTTCATGTCGGGCGGGCAGACGAACGTGCCGCTGGTCATCCGCACCACAACCGGGGTCGGGGTCGGTTTCGGCGGTCAGCACTCGGACATGCTCGAGGCGTGGTTCGCGCATGTCGCGGGGCTGAAAGTGGTCACGCCGTCGAACGCCGCCGACGCGCAGGGGCTGATGCGCGCCGCGATTGCGTGCAACGACCCGGTGATCTTCATCGAGAACATCCTGTGTTACGGTTTGAAATCCGACGATCCGGGGCCGGGGCACATCGTCCCGCTCGGCAAGGCCGCGGTCGCGCGCGAGGGGACCGACTGTTCGATCATCACCTATGGCCGCACCGTGCTCGACGCGCTCGAAATCGCCGAGCGGCTCGCCGGCGAAGGCATTTCGGTCGAGGTCATCGATTTGCGCACCATCGCGCCCTATGACGAGGCGACGGTGACCGCGTCGGTCGAAAAGACCGGCCGCGCGCTCGTGCTCCACGAGGCGGTCAAGCAATACGGCACCGGCGCGGAAATCGCCTCACGCTTGAACGAGAAACTGTTCGGGAAGCTGAAGGCGCCGGTCACGCGCATCGGCGGCGCCTTCTCGGCGGTACCGATGGCCAACGCGCTCGAACAGGCGTGGATTCCCAGCAAGGATGCGATCGCCGACGCGGTGCGTGCCGCGATGAACTGGAAGGGCTGACCGCCATGGCAGAAGAATTGCGCATCCCGAAAATTGGCATGTCGGCGACCGAAATGACCCTGAACGAATGGATGTTCGGCGACGGCGAGCGCGTCGAGGTCGGCGACATTCTTTATACCGTCGAAACCGACAAGACGACGGTCGAGGTTGAGGCGCAGGTCGCGGGGATCATCCGCCCGATCGGGGTCGAGGGCGAAGTTTATCCGGTCGGCACGCTGGTCGGGACGATCGAATGACGACTCCTCTCGAAGCCAGCAAGGCGATGTATGCCGCGGTCGCGAAGGGCGACTGGGACGCGGTCGCCGATTTCATGGCCGATGACCTTGTCATCTACGAGCCGACCTCGCTGCCTTATGGCGGCGAATGGCGCGGGCGCGATGCGCTGCAGCGGCTCTACGCGCATGTGATGACTTTTTGGGAAGACCCCGTCGTTCAGTGGCAGGAACTGGTCGGCGGCGAGAAATATGCTGTCGCCTTGCTCCATTTCACGGTGACCGCGAAATCGAGCGGGAAAAGGTTCGAGACGCATATCGCCGAAGTCACGGCGTTCGACGACGCCGGCAAGATGGCGTCGATGCGCATCCATTATTTCGACACCGCGCATATGGTCGAGCAACTGAAAGCGTAACACATGAGCGAAGCGCCGCATGTCATCGTCCTCGGCACCGGCGGGGCGGGTCTCACCGCCGCGATTTCTGCGCATGAGGCCGGGGCGCGTGTGTCGCTGTTCGAAAAGCACGATCAGGTCGGCGGCACCACCGCCTGGTCCGGCGGAATGATCTGGATTCCGAACAATCACCATGAAGCGACGCTGGGCGTCGAGGACAGCCGCGCCAAGGCGCTGACCTACCTGATGTCGATGTCGCATGGGCTGATGCAGCAGCATCTGGTCGAAGCCTTTCTCGACCATGGGCCGGCGATGGTGGCGTTTCTGGAAGCGAACACGCCAGTGCAGTTTCGCCCGATCCCTGAATTTCCCGACTATCATGCCGAATTTCCGGGCGGGATGCCGAACGGCGGGCGCTCGCTCGACTGCCCGCTCTACTCATTTCACGAACTGGGCGAGTGGGCCGGCAAGGTCACGCTGTCGCCCTATTATCCGATGCCCTATTTCTCGATCTACGACACCCCGCTGGGGCAGGCGAAGCCGCAGCCGCTGACGCCCGAGGAGTTGCAGCGCCGGATCGACGGCGATCTGCGCGGCAGCGGGCAGGCGCTGGTCGGTCGGCTCTTGCGCGCCTGCCTCGATCGCGGAATCGAACCGAAAACTGGCCATCGCGCGGTAAGGCTGTTGATGGATCAAGGCCGGGTGGTGGGGGCGGTCTTCGAGACCGCCGACGGCGAGATCGAAATCGCCGCCGATGCGGTGATCCTAGCGACCGGCGGGTTCGAGTGGGACAAGGATCTCCTGCGCGCCTTCCTTCGCGGCCCGATGACGCACCCGCTCAGCCCGAAGACGAATACCGGCGACGGGCTCAAGATGGCGATGCGCGTCGGCGCGATGCTCGGCAATATGCGCGAAGCCTGGTGGATGCCCGTCGCCGAGGTGCCGGAAAGCGAAAGCGCGACCGGCAAGACCCTCGTCGCGGGGCAGCGCAGCCTGCCGCATTCGATCATGGTCAACCGCGCGGGCAAGCGCTTCACCAACGAGGCGGCGAATTACAACGCGATCGGCGCGGCGTTCCACGATCAGGATGTCAGCGCGTTCGACTATGCCAATCTACCGTGCTGGCTGATTTTCGACCAGCAATATATCGACCGTTTCGGTTTCGGCATGATCAGCGGCGAGCGGGGGGTAGCGCCGCCGCAATGGGCGATGCGCGCCGAAAGTCTGCCCGAGCTTGGGGCGCGGCTCGATATTGACCCCGATGCGCTTGAAGCGACGGTCGAACGCTTCAACGGTCATTGCGCGACCGGGCGCGATCTCGATTTCGGGCGCGGCGATGCGGCGCATGACCGCTGGTGGGGCGATCCCGACGGGCGCGGTTCGACCGCCGCGACGCTGGGGCCGATCGGCAAGGGGCCGTTCTTTGCGGTCGAGATCAAGAGCGGCGCGCTCGGTACCAAGGGCGGACCGCAGACCGATACCAACGCGCAGGTGCTCAGCGTCGACGGCGCGGTGATCCCCGGCCTTTACGCCGCGGGCAATGTCATGGCCTCGGCGATGGGCATGACCTATGGCGGTCCCGGCGGGACGATCGCGCCGGGGATGGTCTTCGGCTATCTCGCCGGGCGCCACGCCGCCGGGCAGGGCGCGCGCTGAGATGCGGGTATTCGTCCTCGGCGCATCGGCCGATCAGGGCGTGCCGCTGGTGCGCGCGCTGCTCGCGGCGGGGCATCAGGTCACCGCGGGCGCGCGGCGCGTCGATGCGATGGTCACGACGCCGTTTCCCGACCTGCCGACCGTTTTTGCCGACGTCGGCGACAGCGCATCATTGACGGCGGCGTTGGACGGACAGGACGCGCTC
The DNA here is from genome assembly GCF_005502465.1 of Sphingopyxis sp. L1A2A. Classification (GTDB taxonomy): domain Bacteria; phylum Pseudomonadota; class Alphaproteobacteria; order Sphingomonadales; family Sphingomonadaceae; genus Sphingopyxis. Next base: position 203,420 of record NZ_SCOT01000001.1, on the reverse strand, counting down.
GCGTTCCACCTGCCGTTCGAATTCGATCGCGCTCGCGCTGCCGCTTATGGGCAGGCGATTGGAACCGCGGCCAAGGCGGCGGGGGTCGGCACGATCGTCTTCAACACCGCCTGCTTCGTCGCCGACCATGACCTCGGCCTGTCGGCGCACGACGGGCGGCGCGACATCGAGGCCGCTTTGCAGGCGAGCGGCGCGCGCTGCTGCTTCGTCGAGCCGGTCGTGTTCATGGACAATATGATCCGCGTATGGAGCAAGCCGTCGATCGCGCAGCGCGGCATTTTCGCCTATCCCGCGACACCGACGCTCAAGATCAACTGGGTGTGCCTCGACGATGTCGCCGCGGCGATGGTCGCGGCGCTCGAACAGCCGGACGCGCCGCTGCACCTGCCGCTCGGCGGGCCCGAAACATTGGTCGGCGATCAGGTCGCCGAGCGCCTGTCGGAAGCACTCGGCCGCCCGATCCGCTTTCTCAGCCTGGCGCCGGGCGAATTCGCGGCGCGCATGAGCGAGCTGGTCACCGGTTCGCGCGAAATCCAGCCGCACAGCATCTATGACGGCATGGCCAAATTCTATTCCTGGTACAACGACCAGCTGGTGTCGCCGCTGATCGTCGATCCGGCGCCCGCGGCGCGGCTGGGGCTGACCGCTACGCCGCTCGTCGAATGGGCCAAGCGGCAGGATTGGGTTTAGGCTAGCGTAGCCAGCGCTGCGTCGCATCCAGCAGCGCTCGCGCGCGCTGGGTGGGATCGGGATAGCTCTCGCGCAGCGCGGCGCTGCGTAGTTCAACGCTCAGCGGCGTATCATGTGGCAACACCGCCAACAATTCGGCGAGCGGCAGCGCGCCGTCGCCGGGCATCAGCCGCAGGTCGAGCGCTTCGTGGATGATCGCGGGGACGTCGCTCGGCGGCGGGCCGCGCGCCGGGGCGTCGCAGAATTGCGCATAGGGAAAGCGGCGCGGGTTGATCGCCGCGAGATCGGCGGGCGCGCCGCCGGTTCGCGCGAGGTGGAGCGGATCGATTAACAGACCGACGTCTTCGCATCCTGCCGTATCGAGAATGACCAGCGCTGCTTGAACATTGCCGACCGTCGTAAACGCCGCAAGCTCCAGGCAGACGCGTATTCCCGCCGCCGCTGCATGGTCGCTCAGCCGCGCCAGCTTTGCTGCCGTCTGCGCGGGATTGGGTTCGGAACTCACCACCAGCACATTGCGCGCGCCGATCGCTGCCCCCGCATCGATCGCGGCGAAATGCGCCGGATCGTCGGGACCGGGTTTCAGCCAAATGACCTCGATGTCGAGCACCACCAGCCCGGCGTCGGCAACCCGGTCGCGGATCTCGATCGTCGTGGCCGGAGTCCATGTCGCGGGGTCGTACCAGATCCCCACTGCAGACCAGCCGCTTTTCGCCGCCGCCGCCACGGTCTGTCCCGGCGAAAATTCGGGCATCACCCCCGCCGCGAGCGAGAGCAGGGGGGAGGGAGCCACCATCAGGCGGGCAGCGTCCCGTCCATATATTTTTCCAGCGTGCGGTGGAAATGGCGGATGCGGCTTTCCTGATAATGGCCGAGTTCGAGCACGCCGTTCGGCGACGACTTCATGCCCTCCTGCACATAGGGCAGGTTTTCCATGTCCTGATCGAACACCCCGGCGAGCGCGGCGCCGATCAGATGGCTGGCGCTGGCGAAGGGCTGGTCATCGGGGATCAGGTGCATCGGCGCCGATTTGGGCGGCTTTTCTCCCTTCGGCGTGCGCATCAATATGCGGACTTCCATCAGGCAATGGTCGGCGTCACCCCATGGCCGCCAGCGATAGACGATGTTCGGCACCAGCCCGCCCCATGGCGACCAGTTGGGAAAGACGTTGTAAGTGAAATTGTCGAGCATCTCGCTGTCGGTCGCGTCCGAATAATCATGTCCGTTCATCGCCGCAAAGGCGTCGCGGTTCGCCTGCGCCAGCACCTTGCGCGCCAGCATCGGATCGTCGGCGTCAAAACCCTTCAGGTCGGCGGGATCGCCCGTCGCGCGGCGCGCCCGGCTGTCTCCGGCGCCGATGAAATCCTCCAGCGATTTCAGGACATAGAATTGATCCTTGCCCTTGATATGCGGCGACATCGCGCCCGCCGGGGTGATCGCGCGATTGAGGAAATCGCCGTAGAGGTCGTAGCGGGTGTTCGCGTCGGCGGTGAAGCCCAGGATCTGCGGGTGGGTGACAATGCTGTGCCACGCCTCCATGAACGCTTCGGATACGGCCTTCCAATTGGCGGGGATGACGCGGCCGACCCATGCGCCGGTATAGCATTCGTCGAGCCGCCAATTGTCATAATGTTCGACGCCGGGGCCGACCCAGTCGCGAAAACTGGGGAGGTCGTGATTTTCAGTGACGAGGATGAACCCCTGCCAGCGCTCGACGCGCAATTCGGGCAGGCTCATGTCCTTGGCCTCGAGATGTTTGAAGTCCCACGCGCACGGCGCTTCCTTGAAGCTTCCGTCGTGGTTCCATTGGAAACCGTGGAAGGGGCAGCGCAGATTGACCGCGCGCCCGCTTTCGGTACGCAGCTTGCGCCCGCGGTGTAGGCAGACGTTATAGAAGGCCTTGACCGACAGATCCTTCTGGCGGACGAGCAGGAGGCTTTTTTCGTTGATGTCATAAACGACGGTGTCGCCCGGCTCGGGCATATCCTCTTCGCGCGCTGCATATTGCCAGATGTTCGGCCACATCTTCTCGCGCTCGAGCTTGGCCCAATCCTCGCTGACATAGCGCGCGATCGGGATCGGCGCGTCTCCCATATCCTGGTTCGATTCGGCGAACAGATAATCGGGGACGCGGCGCGTATCGGCCTTCAGCATGTCGGTATAGCTGGTCCCGGGGCAACGATCGTCGCGATCAGCAGCTTGGGGAGAACTCAGGTCGTTCATCGATGCACTCCGGATGGTCAGGCAAGCTGGTCGAGCGGCATGCCGCACACGGCGGCGATCGCGCGGTGGACGCCGTGGAGGGCGGGTTCGTTCGCACCGAGCACGACGCGGAAGTCGTCGGGGGCGGTCAGGAGATTCGCATAGCCGTTCGATGCCACGCGATAATCCTCGGTCTGCACCACGGTCGCGGTGGCGTCATAGGCCATCTCGCACATGGCGCGATGCTCGTCGCCCTCGACGCCGAACGGGGCATAGACCCCGAACTGGCAGAACATCTTGCCCGGCCCGTCGGGAAACAGGCGGAAAACCTGGGTGAAATAGACCCCGGGGGTGACCGCGCCAAAGAAGATCACCGTGTTGGGGAACAGAAAATGCACCCCGCCATATTCGGTCTCGGGCCACTCGCTCTCGTCCTTGCCGACCAGATCGCCGATCGACAGGTCGGGAAAGCTGACGCGGTGATGGCGCCCGATCGGTTCATAGACATTGCGGTCGCTGTAATGCGTCTGGCCGATCGTGGTGTTGTGGAGCATCTTGAAATGATAGCCCTCGCCATAGGTATCGAGCGCAAATTTCCAGTTCGAATCCGCCGTCAGGATGCCCTTTTTGACCGGTTCGGCGCGGTGCAGTTCGAGCTGCGCCAGCACCGGCCCGAAATCGCCGAGATGCGCCGCGGCATCGATCGGTTCGCCGCCCGGATCGGCGCGGACAAAGATCAGACCAAGATGTTCGGTGCAGGGCAGCGCGATCAGATTGCGCGCCCCAATCTCGCAATTGGCGAAGCCTTCCTTGCCCGGCTGGCCGACGAGGTCACCGGCGGGATCGAAGGTCCAGGCGTGGAACGGGCAGACGAGCCGCGGCCGCGGGCCGCTCCAGGGTTCGTTTTCTTCGACCAGCTTGGCGCCGCGGTGGGTGCACATGTTGAGGAAGGCGCGCGCGACGCCGTCCTTGCCGCGCGCGACCAGGATCGAGGGACCGACCGAATCGAAGACCAACGTGTCGCCGGGCTTGGGAATGTCACCGCTCAGCCCTGCGACGATTGGTTCACCCCGAAAAATATGCGCCATCTCGGCCGCGTTGCGCGCTTCGCCGGTGTAGACGGATTTGTGCAGCGGCAACGGCGCTTCGGCCATGTCGGTGCGGTTTTCGGCAATGATCGCCACCAGCTTGCGCAATCCGGTGCGCGCATTGCGCTTGCGGACGGCGGGCCAATCCTTGTGGGCGATCTGCGGATCGGACTCAGCCATGGCTCTCCTCACATTTTGCCCAGTATGCTTCCGGGTCTCGGCTATCTTATCGCACAAAGCCCGGCGCTTGTGCGCTATCGCTTTTGAGGGGGAGAGATCCGATGGCCGGACCCGATACACTCGCGTCGCTGGGCGATGTCATGCAGCTGGCCTTTGTGCCGGCGGATTTCGATGCGGCGGTGAAGCATTGGACCGAAGTGATCGGCGCGGGGCCGTTTTTCCTGCTGCCGAACGTCTCGCTGCCCGGCGGGCGCTATCGCGGCGGCCCGAGCGATCCGCTGTTCACGATGGCGCTCGGCTATTGGGGCGAGATGCAGATCGAGTTGATTCGCCCGGAAAATGACGCGGCGTCGATCTATCGCGGCGACTATGGCGTCACCGACGTGCTGCACCATGTGTGCGTGCTGGTCGATTCGATCGCCGAAGCGCGGGCGCGCTGCGGCGAGGTCGGCGCCGAGATTATCTTTGAGGCGCCGGTCGGCGAGTCGGGTGGGGTCATTTATGCCGATCCGGGGACGGGGCCGGGCACGCTGGTCGAGCTGCTGGAACCGCAGGCGGGGACGCGCGAGCTGTTCGCGATGATGCGCGCGGCGGCAAAGGGCTGGGATGGCAGCGCGCCGCTGCGGTCGCTGGGATAGGAGGCGACGTAATTCGTTCCTCCCTGTGGCGAAGCCATGGGGAGGGGGACCGTTCGCGAAGCGAATGGTGGAGGGGCGGCGACGTTGGTGCCAAAGCCCCTCCGTCAGCGCTGCGCGCTGCCACCTCCCCATCGCTGCGCGACAGGGAGGAATTTCTGCTGACCTTAACTATTCGCGCCCAGATAGCCCAATTGCCCGGCCTTGAAGATCGTCTGCGCGCGGTTGACCGAGTTCAGCTTTTCGCCCGCGCGGTGGACATGATAGCGCACTGTCGCGTGGCTGAGCGAGATGATCATGCCGATCTCGCGGTCGGTCTTGCCGATCGCCGCCCAGCGCAGACATTCGACCTCGCGCTTTGACAATTCGCAGTCCGAAGGAATCCGGCGCTTGGTTCGCATCGCCGACGCATAGCCGGCGATGAAGCGGCGGGTGGCGAGGCCCAGCGTGTCGCCGATTTCGGCGAACAGATCGGTCAGGTCGACGACGTCGGGGTCGTTCGGATGAAAACTGTTGGCGGAAATCTGGCCAAAAGGCAGGTGCACCGGAACGACAATCGCCGCCTGATAGCGTTGATTGGCGGCGAAATAGCGTGCCGGGTCGATGTCGTCGAGATAGGGGTTGGGCTGCGCGGTGCGGAATCCCTCGCTGTTGCACCAGAAGGGTTCGCCTTCATAGCGGCACGACCGCGGCAGCGGCGAATGGAGCGCCAGCCGATGGTCTTCCCACCAGCGCTCGCCGTCGCCAAGCCAGCCGAACAGGTCGGCGGCGAGCACCGCGCCGTCGGCGTCCACCATCGTTTCTTTGGAAGCAATATCGTCGCACAGCGCGGCGCGCAGATCAAAGGCGGCGGCATAGTCGCGCAGCACGACGGCGGCGTCGTGGATGTCCTCCACGTGGCGCACCGTGACCGCATCGACAAGGTTCCTGGCATCCAGCGGCGGCCGGAACCCGTCGTCGGGCAGTTTGACTGCCTTTTCTCCCATATCGGGAACTATCTCATACGGGCCCGGCAGGCGCAATGCGTGTGTCATAATCTCAGCACCGTCTTGGCTATGATGTTTTTCTGGACTTCGCTCGACCCGCCGAACACCGTCCAGGCGCGGCTGTTGAGGAAGCGGGCGGCGGCAATCTGGGCATCGGGATCGCCGATCGGCGGCGGCGCCGCATTGCCGTAGAGCGGCCGCACGGTCGGCAGTTGCAGGCCGTCATAGCCGTGAAGGTCCATCGCGATGCGATCGATCCGCTGATGCAATTCGGACGCGATCAGCTTGACCAGCGAGGTTTGCGGCCCGGCGGGGCGACCCCTGGCGATGTCGGCGAGGATGCGCAGCTCGGTGGTTTCGAGCGCTTCAGCCTCGAGCCGCAGCCGGGCAATGTCGGTCGCGGTCTGGACATCGGCCCCCAGCGCGCCATTGTGGCCGCTGGGCGCGATGCCGGCCGTCATTTCGAGTTCGTCGATGGCGCGGATCAGCCGCGGTGCGTGAAACGATCCGCCGCGCTCGTTTTCGAGCAGGAATTTGGCGATCGTCCAGCCCTGGCCTTCGTCGCCGATGCGATTATCGACCGCGGTGCGGGCGCCGTCGAGGAACACCTGATTGACCTCATGGTCACCCGCCATGGTGATGATCGGGGTGACGGTGACCCCCGGCTGGTCCATCGGGATCAACAGGAAGCTGATCCCCGCCTGTTTGCGGACCTCGCCGTCGGTGCGGACGAGGCAGAAAATCCAGTTGGCGTGGTGGGCGTGGGTCGTCCAGATTTTCGAGCCGTCGACGATATAGTCGTCGCCGTCACGCCGCGCCCTGGTGCGCAGCGACGCGAGGTCGGAGCCGCTTTGAGGTTCGCTATAGCCCTGACACCAATAATCGGTCCCGGCGCGGATCGCGGGCAGGAAGCGGTCCTTTTGTTCCTGGGTACCAAAGGCGCAGATCACCGGACCAACGAGGCGCAGCCCGAGCACCGACAAGGCGGGCGCCCCGGCGATCGCGCATTCCTTTTCAAAGATATAGCGCTGCATCGGCGTCCAGCCGGTGCCGCCGCAATCCTCAGGCCAGTGATAGGCGACCCAGCCCTTGTCGTTGAGGATGCGGTGCCAGACGAGGCCGATGTCGGGTTCGACGAACACGCCGGGAGTGCGCCGCGCGCCGTCGCGGACATAATCGGGTAACGACGTGCGGAGGAACTCCCGCACCTCCTCGCGAAATTCCAGTTCGTCCTTGGTAAGGTCTAAATCCATAGTTCTACTAACGCTCGAGGATCGCCACTGCCGACAGGCCGGGGGCGCCATAGACATGCGAATAACCGACCTTGGGGCCGTTCGGCACCTGCCGCTCGCCGCCGCGACCGCGCAGTTGCACCGTGTTTTCATAGACCTGCCGCAGGCCCGAGGCGCCGATCGGCTCGCCGCACGCCAGGCAGCCGCCGTCGGTGTTGATCGGCATTTTCCCACCGATCTCGCTCCAGCCCTCGGCAAGCCATTGCTCCTGCTCGCCGTCGGCGCAAAAGCCGTTTTCGGCCATGTGCATGATTTCGGCGCCGCTTTCGGTGTCCTGCAATTGCGCGACCGACACGTCTTCAGGACCGATACCCGCCATTTCGAACGCGGCGCGGCTCGCGACCTCGGTCGGCTTGCCGCCGCCGCCCACGCTGATCGACGGCGCGAACACCTCGAACGATCCCTCGGGGCGGGTGCGGAAGGCGACGCTGGCGATGCGCACCGCGTCGGACCCCAGTTCGCGCACCTTTTTGGCCGATGCCAGCACCAGCGCGACCGCGCCCTCGGCGGGCGAACAGAACATATATTTGGTCAGCGGATCGTTGACCATCGGCGCGTTCAATATCGTGTCGAGGTCGACCGGCGAGCGCCGCCAGGCATGATCGCAGAGCGTGCCGTTGCGAAACGCCTTTTCGGCGACCAGCCCCAGCGTGCGGCGGCTGATCCCGTGCAGCGCCATGTAACGCTGGATCTTGAGCGCGAAGAATTGCGTCGTCAGCATCATCCCCGTCTCACCATACCATTCGGGCAGGCCATAGTCCGATGGCTTGGCGTTGAACGCGCCGCGTGGATGCTTGTCAAAGCCGACCGCGAGCGCGATGTCGCACGCCCCCGCCGCAATCGCATTGCGCGCGGCGGTCAGCGCGCTGCCCCCGGTCGCGCAGCCGTTGGCGACATTGATGAAGGGGACGCTCGTCAGCCCCAATTCGTTGACCATGATGTCGGCCGACCCTGCCGCCGCCGATCCGCCATAGGCAAATTCGACGTCGGGCCAGGCGATCCCGGCATCGGTCAGCGCCTGACGCACCGCGACGACGCCCTGATCGCGCCCCGACCGCCCGTCGGTGCGGCCAAAGGGGTGGATCCCGGCGCCGATGATATAGACGTCGTCGGTCATGGCTGGCGCTCCGGCCGAAAGGCATAGGTCGATCGCTCAGCGTCGAAGGCGACGACGGCAAAGATCATCGGCATCCCGATGGTCAGGTCGGCGGGCGCGGCATCGACGATGCGCGTTTCGACGATGACTTCGCCGGGCAGTTCGACATAGCCGATGAGGAAGGGTTGGAAGGGCTGCGGGCCGCTATAGGGTTCCTTGGGCTCAAAACCTTGCGTGGTCCACGACCATAGCGTGCCGCGGCGCGCGAGGGCGACCGGTTCGACCAGTGCGGCGGCGTCGCCGTCGGGCATCGGAAAGACAATCTCGCCGTCCGCGCGGCGCGCGCCGATCAGCCGGGGTTCGGCCTCGTCGGTCCACAGCCCGGGCGCGATCGGGGTGAGCGCGCTCATGCCGCCCTCGCATAGCTGCGCAGGCAATGCGTCTGGTCGCCGAAAATCTTGTCGAGCAGCATCACGCGCTTCAGCGCATGGCCGATCACCAGTTCGTCGGTTTGCCCCATGCCGCCGTGCATCTGCACCGCCTCCAGCCCGATCCGCGTCGCCGCTTCGCCGACATAGGCCTTGGCGCCCGCGGTGATCCGCGGCCAATCGGTATCGTCGGTCGTCGGGTCCTGCATCGCGGTGCGCAGGACCATCGAGCGCGCCAGTTCGAGCGCCGCATAACATTCGACCAGCCGGTGCTGGAGCGCCTGAAAGGTTCCGATCGCGGCGCCGAACTGCTCGCGCTCGCGGGTGTAGGCGAGCGTGTCGTCGAACATCCGCTGCGCCAGCCCCAGCATTTCGGCGGCGGCGAGCAGGCGCCCATCGCCGATCACGCGATCGAACTTCGCCGCGGGCAGGTCGAGCAACTCGGCGGGCGTGCGATGCAGGTCGAGCGTCGCGGCGTTCGATCCGTCGATCACCGGATAGTCCTGCAACACCACGCCGGCGGCGTTGTGCGCGACCGTCGCGAGCTGGTTTCCGGCGAGGGTGACCAGGAGCGTATCAGCAAGCGATGCGCCAAGGACAAAGGTTTTGCTGCCGATGATCCGGCCGCCCTCGACGCGTGTCGCGACCGCTGCGGTTTCGTAGCGGCGGCCGGGTTCGGCAAAGGCGACCGCGGCGAAGCGCGCCCCGGTCAGCAAATCTTCGACCAGCGCGTCCTCGCCCGCCGCCGCGGCCAGCCGGATCGGCAGCACGCCGTTTTCGAGCCAGGGATCAATCGCCACGCCTTTGCCGAGCGCCTCGGCGACGAGTGCAAGGTCGACCATCGTCCCGCCCATGCCACCCATTGCCTCGGGCGCGGCGAGCGCGAGCAGGCCAAGGTCGGCGCCCTCCTGCCAGCGCGCGCGTGAATAGCCGCCTGCGGATTTGCGCATCGCGTGGCGCGCGGCGATGTCGATCGGCCCCAGAAAGCGTCCGATCGATTCGCGCGCGAGGTGCTGGCCTTCGTCGAGGTCGAAATTCATGGGCGCCGCCGGTAGGTGATCGGCAGGGTGGTCAGCCCGCGCAGCAACATGTTCGGCGGCCAGCTCGGCGCATGGCCGTCGGCGACGGCAAAATCGGTCAGCCGGGTCAGCAATTCGGTGTAGGCGACCGCCATTTCCTTGCGGCTCAGCATATTGCCGACGCACATATGGATGCCCTTGCCGAACGCGAGGTGGCTGCGCGCATTGGTCCGTTCGATATCGAAACGGTCGGGGTCGGGATATTTGGCGGGGTCGCGGTTCGCCGCGGCATAGCGCAGCTGGACCATCGCGCCCTGCGGGATTTTGATCCCGCCGAGTTCGGCGTCCTGCCGCACCATTCGCCACATGCCCGCGGTCGGGCTTTCGGTGCGCAGCACTTCTTCGACCAGATTGATGATCGCGCGCTCATTGCCCGCGTCGGCGGCGGCGACCGCCTTCGCCATCTGGGCGGGGTTGTCGATCAGCTGGAGCAGGCCTCCGGCCAGCGCCGAGGTCGTCGTCTCGTTCCCCGCCACCATCAGCTGCTGCATGATCGACAGGATCTCGGCATCCTCGAGCGGGCGTTCGCCGTCGACCGCGGCATGGACAAGGTCGGAGAGCAGGTCTTCGGTCGGGTTGGCGCGGCGTTCGTCGATCCGGGCTTTGACGAAATGCTGGAACTCGACGACCTCGCGCGCACATTCGAGCTCGCGCTCCTTGGCGATCATCCGGCCCAGCCGGTCGACGAAGGCGTCGGACCAGCGCTTCACCTTGCCCAGATCGTCGCCGGTCATGCCGATCTGGCTGGCGATCATCGCGACGGGCAAGGGGATCGCGAAATCGGTGACGAAATCGCAGCTTGGCCGGGCGGCCATCTGTTCGACCAGATCGACGACCACACCGCGCATATCCTCCTCGATCGCGGCGACGCGCTTCATCGAGAAGGCGAGGTTGACGAGCTTGCGGAAGCGGGTGTGGGTCGGCGGATCGGCGGTGAGCAGCGTATCGACCTGCGGCCAGCCCTGGGCGAGGATCGCCGCGACGTCACCATCTTCGGCCATCGCCCCCGACAGCGTGCCCTGAAAATTGTTCGAGAAGGTTTCGACGTCGCCGGTCGCCTGCGCGCAATGTTCGTAGGACAGGACGAGGAACATGCTGTCCGACAGCTGGACCACCGGGCTTTTGGGCAGCCAGGTGCGATAATAGTCGAACGGGTCCGCAATCACCTGCGGTTCGAAAAAACTGCTTGCTGCGATGTCGTTCACGCGGCGCCTCTTCCCTTGGTCTTATCTTTATGCCCCTGACTATATGCGCGCCGTTGTGGCAGGCGATGCACAATTTCGTTAGGCGACGAGGGCCGCCGCGACATGGTCGAGCGCGTTGCGGAGCAGGCGGCGGAGGTGGGGATTGGCGTAAGCGGCGGGGCCGTCGCCGGGCTGGAGATAGACGAGACGGCCCGCGCCGACGGGCTTTTCCCATCCGATCAGGTCGCTGCCGGGCGGATGCGGCCAGTCGGCATTGCTGAACATCCGCCCCGCGACCGCCTGCGCCGCCGAATAGAAATTCTCGCGCACGAAAACATGATCGGCGCGCAGCAGCGGGGTGACGTCGCCCCACCGCGGCGCCAGATACAGCTCGTCGCACAGCGCAAAACGCGGCGGCAGTCCGGCGGTCACCGGGTGGCCGGGGTCGAGGACCATGGCGTCGTAAGCGACATCGTGGCGATAGCCCGAATCGAGATGCCGGGCGCCGCCAACGGTGCCCGGCTGGTAGAGGAAGCGGCCGCCGAGCATGTCGGCCCATTCGGGCCATTCGGCCCAACCCGCGATGGCATGGTGCATCGCGACCGCGCCGCCGCCGCGCGCGAAATAGCCGGTGATGGCGCGGCGATAGGCCGGGGACGGGACACGCGATGTCATCGTGCCGCCGCCGAATTCATAGCCCGGCATGTCATAGAAAAGGATCGCGTCGGCTTCGCGCGCGGCCCCCGCGGCGACCGCTTCCTCGGCCTCGGGGTGGATCCGATGGGTGACCGTCCAGCCATCGAAACTGGCGAGCAGATCGGCGAACGGCGCGGCCTCATAGGGATGACCGTCCGACAGGACGAGCAGGCGGCGCGCGCCCGTCATGCGATCTTCAGGATCATCTTGCCCTGGTTGCTGCCCGAAAACAGCCGCATGAAGGCATCGAAGCTGTTCTCGATCCCCGCATCGACATGCTCGTCGGCGACCAGTTTGCCCGCTTGCAGCCACGCCGCCATCTCGGCGCCGCCCTCGGCGAAGCGCGGGATATAATCGGCCACCAGCAGCCCGCGGATCGCGGCGCGGTGGACGATCAGCTGCCAGATGTTGCGCGCGCCGACCTTTTCGACCGAATTATATTCGCTGATCAGTCCGCACAGCCCGATCCGCGCGCCGTGGCGCAGGTTCATCAACCCGGCGTCGAGGATGTCGCCGCCGACATTTTCAAAGATGATATCGACCCCATCGGGCGCTTCGGCGCGGATCGCCGCGGTCAGCGCGCCCATATCCTTGCCGCGATAGTCGATCGCCGCGTCGAAGCCGTAACGCTCGATCAGCCGCGCACATTTCTCGGCGCCGCCGGCGATGCCGATGACCTTGCTCGCGCCCTTGATCTTCGCAATCTGGCCGACGAGCGAACCGACCGCACCCGCCGCGCCGGTGATCAGCACGACATCGCCGCCTTTGGGCTCGCACACCTCGATATAACCGAAATAGGCGGTCATCCCGACCGCGCCGAGCACCGACAGATAGTTGGTGACCGACGGCACGAGGCTCGCATCGATCGGCTGGGTAAAGCCGCCGACGGTGCCGATCGAATAATCCTCGATGCCGTTGAGGCCCATCACCCATTGGCCGGGTTCGAATCCTTCGGCCTTGCTCGCCTCGACAACCCCGACGGTCGACGCGCGCACCGGGGTGCCGAGCGGAATCGGCGGCATGTAGCTCGGCGCATCGTCCATCCAGCCGCGGATCGCGGGGTCGAGCGAGGCATAATGGTTGCGGATCAGGAATTGTCCGTCGGCAAGCTCGGGCGTGGGTTCGCTGACCAGATCGAAATCGTCGCGCACCGGTTCCCCGTCGGGGCGGCGGATCAACAGAAAACGGCGGTTGTCGGGCATGAAAACTCCTCAGGCGGGAACAATGGCGACGGGGATCGCGCTTTGCAGCGACTGGCCGGTGATGGGGTCATAACGGACGGTTTCGCTGACCAGGCGGTTGGTGGAATTGCCGCGCTCGCGCACCTGGTCGGGGCCGACCTCGGGACCGCCGAACGCATGTGCCATCGACACGACGCCGGGGCGCATACCCGCCGCGGCGCGCGCCTCGGCGACGACCTCGCCCGCCGCCGAACGGATGCGGACGATGTCGCCCTCGCGGCACGGGATACGCGCCATGTCGTCGGGATGCAGGAAGGCGGGATTGGTCGTGCGTTTGGCGGTCAGGGCGGTCAGGTTCTGGCCGGTCGAATTGAAGCGGTGGCGGCTGCGCCGCGACACCATGCGGTACGGGAAATCGGGCGTCGGCTGGTCGGCTGTGGCATAGGCGATGAGCTGATCGGGCATCGCCCCGGCGCAAAGGTCGAAGCGGCCGGGCGCATCGGGATCGCCGGGTTCGACGATCGGGTGGAGATCGGGATAGATGACGGCTTTCCCGTCAACGGTATCGGCGCGGACCTGGCTGGGCGCGACGACGCAGCCCGCGCTCATCAGGTCGAGGAAGGTCTGCTTGCTCGGCTTGGCGTCCATCGGGCAGGGGCCGCCGGCGAGCGGGATCGGGGTGCCGATCCGGTGGGCAAGACCCCAGAGCATTTCCCATTCCTCGATCAGGTCGCCGGGGGCGTCGATCATCGCCTCGGTATAGCGGGCGTAGGGGATTTCGTACCACCATTCGCTGAGGTTGCTGATGTCCTCGCGCTCGAGGCACATGGTCGGGGCGAGGATATAGTCCGAGCGTTTGGCGGTCGCCGACCCGGCGTTGACGTCGACGCTAACGAGCAGCTCCAGGCCGTCCAGCGCGCGCGTCATCTTGTCCTGATCGGGAAAGGCGACCACGGGGTTGCCGCCGATCGAGATCAGCGCGCGAATCTGGCCCTCGCCGGGCGTGAGCATCTCGTCGGCGAGCACATTGCACGGCATTTCCATGCCGAGGTGGGTCAGGCCGCGGATGCGCGACGCGGGAAAGCCTTCGCCATAGAGCGCCATCGGCGGCGCGACCTGGGCGCGGCGCGGCGTCGCGGCGGTAAACACACGCGGGATCGAGCTTTTCTCACCCTCGCGGCAAAAGCGCCCGCAGATGATATTGAGCGACGACACGAGATATTGGGTCAGTGTGCCCTGACCCGCCATTTCGGGGCCGGTGCCGGTCGACACCACGCCCTTTGTACCGCTCGCAAACATGCGGGCTGCGGCGACGAGCTGGCCTTCCTCGACCCCGGCGCGTGCGGCGGCAACGGCCGGGGTGAAGTCGGTGACGGCGCGCTGCAACTCGTCAATCCCGTCGACATATTGTTGGACGAAGCCCTTATCGTAGAGCCCCTCCGACAGGATCACATGGATGATCCCAGCAAGCATCGCCGGATCTTCGCCCGGGCGCACCGGCAAATGGATATGCGCCAGTGCCGCGACGTCGCTTGTCCGGGGGTCGGCAACAATCAGCTTGAGTCCCTTGTCCAGCGCATCGCGCAGGCGGCGCGAGGGGGAGAAAGGCGGCAGCCCGCCCGGCGGGCCATAATGCGAGACGATCGGGTTGTTGCCGATGAAAAAAGCGACATCGGCCTCGGCGAATGTGTGCATGCCGCCCATCCAGTTGCCGTAACGCATCGTCGTATAGACTTTGGCGGGCTGGTCGAGGGTCACCGAGGTATAGATGTTGCGCGTGCCCAGCCCCTGCGCGAACGCCATCGCACTGCCGACCCCGGCGCTGTTCTGAAACGCATAGGTGCCGCCATAGACCGCGACTGCGTGCGGGCCATGTTCGGCGATGATTGCCGCGAGCTTGGCGCCGATCTCGTCGAGCGCGGTTTCCATCGCGATATCCTGAAACGCTCCATCGACGCGCTTTTGCGAAACCGTTAGGCGTTGCGGCCCATGATGCGCTTCGGGCAATTGGCGGCCCTTGATGCAGGTATAGCCGCCGAACACCGGGTCGTCGGGATCGCCCTGCACCTTGGTGACGCGGCCCGCGTCGATCGTGACGAGCATCGCGCAATTGGCATGGCAGAAGCGGCAGAAACTGCGGCGAACCTCAGGCATCATATCTCTCCCTGATCGCACCCTACGCCCTCGCGCATCCTAAGCGACTGGCACTTTTGGCGGTGGTTGCGGGCCAAGCGCAGGCGCAGTTTCCGGTTAAAGAACAGGGAGAGTATCGATGCCGACATCGCGCCAATGGCTGCTGAACGGACATCCGCGCGGGCGCGGGATCGAAGATGGCGATTTCGTGTTGGCCGAAAAGGAGGTCAGCGCGCCGGGTGACGGCGAAATCCTGCTCAAGACGCTCTATCTGGGGTTCGACCCGGCGCAAAAGGGCTGGATGGAAAATATCGCCGACTATGTGGCGCCGATGGCGATCGGCGACGTGATGCGCGGCAGCGGGATCAGCGAAGTCGTGGAGAGCCGCCATCCCGGCTTTGCCGCGGGCGATCTGATCATGGGGTCGACGGGCTGGACCGAATGGCATGTGTCGGATGGCACGGGGCTGGTCAAGATCGACACCGCGCTGCCGCCGACCGCGATGCTGTCGGTGCTCGGGACCACCGGGGTGACGGCGTATTGCGGGTTGTTCAAGGTCGCGCGCCCGGTCGCGGGCGATACGGTGTTGGTGTCGGGCGCGGCGGGGGCCACCGGATCGGTCGTCGGCCAGCTCGCCAAGATCGCGGGGTGCCGGGTGGTCGGAATCGCGGGCGGCGAGGACAAGTGCCGCTGGCTGGTCGACGAAGCAGGCTATGACGCCGCGATCGACTACAAGGCGGGCGATGTGCGGCGGCAGATCAGGGACCATTGCCCCGGCGGGGTCGATGTCATTTTCGACAATGTCGGCGGCGCGATCCTCAACGACATGCTCGGCGAGATTGCGACCGGGGCGCGGATCGCGATCTGCGGCGGGATCAGCCGCTACGAAACCGGGTCGCTGCCCGCCGGGCCGCAGAATTATTTCAATCTGGTCTTTCGGCGCGGCACGATGGCGGGCTTTATCGTGCTCGATTGGGCGGCCGAATTTCCCGCGATCCGCAAGCGGCTCGAGGGGTTCGTCCAGGATGGGCGGCTGACCTATCGCGAGGATGTGCAGCAGGGGTTTGAAAACGCCCCGGCGACGCTGAAGCGCCTGTTCAGCGGGCAGAACCGCGGCAAGCAATTGTTGCAACTATAAGGAGATCGACATGGGCAGGCTGGCAGGCAAGCGCGCCGTCATCATCGGCGCGGCATCGGCGGGCAATATGGCGCAGGTGACCGCGCGGATCTTTGCGCGCGAAGGGGCGACGGTGCTGGTGGCGGGGCGCAAACAGGCGCCGCTCGACGCCTTTGCGGCCGAAATCGGCGGCCATGCCGCGCTGTGCGACATCACCGACAAGGCGTCGGTGTTCGCGCTCGCCGATACGGCGAAAGCGACGATGGGCGGGGTCGACATCGCGATGAATGCGAGCGGCTGGGGGCTGCTCAAGCCCTTGCTCGACGTGACCGAGGATGAGCTGGCGGCGATCGTCGCCTTGCAGTTCACCGGGGTGCATCATTTCCTCCAGGCGTTCGTCGGCGCGATGCTGGCGAACGAGCCGAGCGGCGGATCGATCATCCAGGTCTCGTCAGCGACGACGCGATCGCCGATCAGCAACCATGCCGCCTATATCGGCACCAAGACGGGGTCGGAGGCGCTGATCCGCTGCGTCGCCAATGATTTCGGGGCGGCGGGGATCAGGGCGAATATCGTCTCGCCGGCGTTCACCGAATCGCCGATGACGCAGGATGCGTTTGCGACCCCGGGGTTGGTCGATGCCTTCCTGCCGCGCTATCCGCTGGGACGGCTCAATACGGCGGAGGATGTCGCCAACGCCTGCCTGTGGCTGGCGAGCGACGAGGCGTTTGTGACCGGCGAGAATTTGCAGCCCAACGGCGGGCTGGCTTTGCGGGGCAATCCGCAGGAGGCCGATATTGCCGCGGCGGTCGGTGCGGCGATGGCGAAGTTGCAGGACGGCTAGCCAATCTGCCGCTCGCGCCCTTCCCAATAGGGCGCGCGCAGCTCGCGGCGCAGGATCTTGCCCGACGGGTTGCGCGGCAAGGCGGCAATGAAATCGACCGATTTGGGGCATTTATAACCCGCGATTCGGGTCCGCGCCCAGCCGATGATCTCGCCGGCGTCGGCGCTTGTCCCGTCCTTCAGCACGACGCACGCCTTCACCGCCTCGCCCCATGTGGCGTCGGGAACGCCGACGACGGCGACATCGGCGACCGCGGGGTGGCCGTAGATCGCATTCTCGACCTCGGCCGGGTAGACATTCTCGCCGCCCGAGATGATCATGTCCTTGACCCGGTCGTGGAGGTAGAAATAGCCGTCCTCGTCGGTGTAGCCCGCGTCGCCGGTGCGCAGCCAGCCATCGCCGTCGATCGTCTCCGCCGTCGCCTCGGGCCGCCCCCAATATTCGCGCATATTCGCCTGGCTGCGGATCGCGATCTCGCCGATTTCGCGCGGCGGCAGGACATGACCCTCGCCGTCGATCACCTGCATCTCGACCCCGCGCAGCGGCTTGCCGACCGATCGCATCCGCTCATTGCCCGCGGGGTCATGGTCCTCGGGCGGCAGCGCCGCGATCGTGCCCGATGTCTCGGTCATCCCGTACATCTGGACGAAGCCGCAGCCGAAAATATCGATGCACTGGCGCAAGAGGTCGAGCGGGATCGGCGAGGCGCCGTAAGCGATGTGGCGGAGGCGCGAGAAATCGACTTCGCGCGCCCGCGGCTGGCTGACGATGATCTGCATCGCCGCGGGGACCATGAAGATTTTCGAGATGCCATAGGTCTCGATCAGGTCGAGCACCCCGCCGGGGTCGAACTCGCGGGTGATGACGCCGGTCGCGCCATTGGTCATCACGGTGATGCCGTAACCGGTGCCGCCGATGTGGAAACAGGGCATCGCGACCAGGCCGACGTCATCCTCGTCCCACCGCTCCCAATCGGCCTGCAGCGCCGGATCGCGGTCGAGCTGCGAGCGCAGCACCGATCCGTTGGTCAGCACCGCGCCCTTGGGTTTGCCGGTGGTGCCGGAGGTATACATCTGGATCACCGCGTCCTGCTCGCTGCGCGGGACGTCGGGATCGGTGGCGGGGAAGGCGCCGCGCCAGCTGCGATAATCGGCAAAGCCGTTTGCCGCGCCTTCGGTCGCGATGACATGCGCGACGCCGGGAAAAGCGTCGCGGTTCGCGGCGACCAGATCGGTGAATTCGGGCCCGACGAACAGGATGCGTGCGCCGCAATTGTCGATGATCCACGCGATTTCGGGGATCGCGAGCCGCCAATTGACCGGCGTCATCACCCCGCCCGCCTTGGCCACCGCGACCACCAGTTCGAAATAGAGGTCGCTGTTCTTGCCGAGATAGGCGACGCGGTCGTCGGGGTTGAGGCCGAGGGCGATCAGGGCGTTCGCGGCGCGGCTGCTGTTCGCGTCGAAATCGGCATAATTTGTCGCGCGGCCCTCGAAATGAAAGAGGATGCGGTCGGGGCGCTCGCGGGCGTTGGTCCGCGCGACGTCGGCGATCCGCTGAAAGGCTGGCACCGTCACAGACTTCCTCTCCCTTTTCAGGCGTGACCGAACGCCTGCCGGTAGAGACTGGAGTCGGCCGCATAGAAATTGCAATGGAAACCCGACGGGACGCGGAACGGGACATGCACCGTCGCGAGCGGTCCCGCGGCGATGTCGAGCGCGGCAAAGATCGCCAATTCGCTCGTCGCCGCGCCGGCGCGGTGGACCAGCGTCATCGCATAGCCATCGCCTTCGCCCGCCGCGCCGACGCGGGGCGCGAAGATCAGCTCGCCGCACGAGGTGCCTTTGCTGAAATGATAATAATCCTCCGTGCCGCTCACAGTGTCGAACCGCAGCACCGCGTCCATCCCCTCGGCGCGCCCGTCGCGGCTGTTGAGATTGATGTTGGCAAAGCTGTGGCGCGAGGCGCGCGTCATGAAACGGTCGTCGGGGCGCGGGAATTGAATGTCGCGGTCGTTGAGCGTTTCTTCCTTGAGCCAGCTGCCTTCGCCCGACGGGTCGATCGTCCAGCGGCGCAGGCTCTGCTGCGTGTCGCCGTGGGTTCGTTTGACCCCTGTTTCGTCGGGGAAGAGAGCGGTGCCGTTGGCGGCGGCGACATCGGCGATGATCTTGCCGTCCGCTTCCCACACATTGAGTTCGTGGAACATGTGGCGCGGTTCATAGTCGAACCAGCGGACGTCGCTCGCCGATCCGCCACGCGGCATGATCGCGAATTTGGTCGGGCGATTGTTGACCCACGCCGTCATCGGCCCACCCTTCATAAAGCGGCCAAGGTCGGCGTCGATCGGAATGACCGGAAACACGACCCAGTTTTCGGTCAGGAAAAATGTGTGCATCAGCGCGTTGTGCGGCATGTCGATCAGCTCGGCCTTGGTCACCCGGCCGCTGGCGTCGATCACGTCATAGCGGATTTGCGGCGCCCCCATCGGGCCGTTGATCATGGCGCCCAGGTTGATCAGCTCGCCCGTCGCATGGTCGACCTTGGGGTGCGCCGAAAAGGTGGTGGTGATCGTGCCGCCATAATGTTCCTCGCCCAGCGTTGCGAGGGTGCGCGGATCGAGCGCGACCGCAGGGGCGCCCTCCATCAGCGCGAGCAGTTTGCCGCCATGGACGATGATATTGGTGTTGGCGGTGTTGTAGCGTTTGCCCGCCACCGACGGGTCGGCGGTCATCGGATTGCCGAACATGCCGAACAATCGCTGCCTCGCGGCTTTTTCCAGCTCAAATTTCTCGGTCCGGACCCAGCGGTTCAGCATCGAAGCGCGACCGCGCTCGATGTGAAAGGCGTAGACCATGCCGTCGCCGTCGAACCAGTGATAGTCGCCCTCGCGCGTCGGATAGAGGGGTTCGGGGCCGTTGCGATAGAAAACCCCGACGAGGTCGTCGGGGATTTCGCCTTCGACGATCAGGTCGGGGGCGGTCGCCTCGAACCGCACCGGTTGATGATGCCCCGACAGATAGGGGTGATCGAAAAATGCCTTGGCCATCAGCCGATCACCCCCGGATATTCTAGAATTTGAAGCCGAGTTCGACACCATAGGTGCGGGGCTCGATACCGCCCGAGAAGGTAAAGAGGCCGGCGACCGGCAAGGTGCTGCCGATGTCGCGGACGTTGGTCAGATTGCGACCAAAGACGGCAACACTGACCTCGCCGCTGCCGGTGAGGAAGGTGTAGGACACTTGCCCCGACAGATTTTCGCGGTCCTTGGTAAAGCAGCGGAAATCATTGGTCACCGCACCGAACACGATCGGCCGGTTGGCGGTGATGCAGGTCGCCGTCTTGCTTTGGAAGCGCAGCAGCAGATTCGCATCGAACCGCCCCGAGCCCACTTCCCTCGAATAATTGGCCCCTGCCGAAATCTGGTATTTCGGGGCGCGGCGCAAGGTCAGCGTCGACACATCGTCGCCGATATTGTCGCCGTTCAAATCCTTGAGAAACGTGCCATATTTGGCATCAAGATAGCTTGCCGATGCCGTGAAGTTCAGTTCGTCGGACGGCTGGATGATGAGTTCCAGTTCGGCACCGGTAATCGTCGCCGAGGCGGCGTTGCCGACGACCGTTTCCTGCGGCTGGGCCGATCCCGGCGGTGACGGCTGGACGACCTCTTCCTGCTTGTTGTCATATTTTGTGTGGAACAGGGCAATGTTGGTGCGCAAGGTGCGGTCGAGCCAGTCGGCCTTCAAGCCGATTTCAAACGCATCGACGGTTTCGGGGAAATAGGGGCCAAGCGACGTCGGCGACGCCGCGCGTCCGTTGAAGCCGCCCGACCGGAACCCGGTCGAATAGGAGCCATAGACAATCTTGTTGTCGCCGATTTCATAGGTCGCATTGGCGCGCCAGGTGAATTTTCCGAACGACGCCTCGCCCGAACAATTGGTCGCCGGTCCGTAAGTCGGCAGTCCCGCCAGCGGCCCCGGCCCAAAGACCCCCGTCACGCGAACGCACGACCGGCCGTCGAATGTCGGCTGGCTCAGCTCGACCAGCCCGACGACCTGGCCGTAATTGTTGAAGGTTTCCTTTTTGTCGCGGGTATAGCGCCCGCCGACCGACAGTTTAAATTTGTCGCTCAACGTGAATTGCGCGTCGGCGAAGCCGGCATAGGAGGTGGCCTTGTTGTCGGTATAGGCGCGCAGCGTCGCTCCCGTGGGGCTTTGTGAGGGCACCGGACCCAGCCGGGTGAATTGGTCGAGCTGGTAATTGCTGGTGTAATAATAGCCGCCGACCAGCAGGTTGACCGCATCGCTGAGCTCGGCCAGCACGCGCAGTTCCTGGCTGAATTGTTCGAATGACTGGATACGCCGGGTGGCAAAAAAGTCTGCCGAACTGCCGTCGAAATCCTGCGCCACATTCTCGTCATTGGTGCGATAGCCGGTGACCGAATAGAGCGTGATATTGTCGCTCAGCGACCAGGTGATATTGCCGGTCAGCGCGTCGGTGTCATTGGTGACGTCATGCGGTGCGCGTTGATAGGTGCCGTTGACGCCGCGATCGGGAAGGGCGAACCGGTTGCACTCGGCGACCGGTGAAAATCCGGGTACGCCTGCGGCGAGGCAGATCAGGTCGAGGCTCGACGAGGTCGGGATCGAAACCGTCTCGCCGCGCTCGCGGGTGTGTTCATAGGTGATCTCGGCCGAAAAATCGCTGCTCGGCTCGATCAGCGCGGTGACGCCGCCGGTCAGCGTTTCATATTTGCCGTCGCGGCCGCCGGTGCTGAGGTTGCGGACAAAGCCGTCGGTCTTGTCATAATAGCCGAATGCCTTGATCGCGATGAAATCGCCCAGCTTGCCGCTGTTGAGGACGAGGCGCGCGCTTTTGGTGTCGAACCGGGCATAGGAAAAGCGGCCCTTCGCGCTGAATTCATCGGTCGGCGTGCTGCGCTTGACTTCGATCACGCCGCCGATCGTGTTGCGGCCGAACAGGGTTCCTTGCGGACCGCGCAGCACCTGCAGACTTTCGAGATCGAAGCTGTCGAGCAGCTGGCCGGTGTTGGTGCCGATGAACACGCCATCGACGACGACGCCGACGGTCGGGTCAAAACTTTTCTCGATGTCCTCGAACGAAATGCCGCGGATGGAAATCGCAGCGGCGCTGGGACCGGCTGAAACGCTGTCGATCACCAGGCTGGGAACGCGTCCCGCGACATCGCGAATGTCCTGCACCATGCCGGTATCGAGCGCCTCGGCGTCCAGGGCGGTAATCGCGACCGGCACCGACTGCGCGCTTTCCTCGCGCTTTTGCGCGGTGACGACGATTTCGCGGATGCCGCCTTCTTCGGCGGCGGGTGCGTCCTGCGCGGCGGCGGGGCTGGCGATCGCCAGCGCCGCGAGCGATACGGTGGCCAGGGCGGCGGGCAGCATTCGGGCATGCGTGGACATTGGATTTCCTCCCTCTCGCGCCAGCGCATAGGCTCGCCGGTCACGCTAGAGGGCAAGGTCCGCTTTATACCCCGAATGAACAATCATCAAAAATATCAGGCACGCCTCAGCGGCGTCCAGAGGCTTGAATCTACTGGCGTTGTGTCGCGCCGCCGTCGACGAAAAGCCCGTGACCCGACATGAATCGCGCATCATCCGACGCCAGAAAGGCGGCGACGTCGGCGATGTCATCGGGTTGGCCGAGCCGGCCGAGCGCCGCCTTTTCAATCCAATGTTGTTTGAACGCGGGCATGGCGGTGAAGGCGGGCGCGGTCATCGGCGTATCGATCGCGCCCGGCTGGATGCAATTGGCGGTGATCCCGAACGCGCCCACTTCGGCGGCGACCGATTTGGTCATGCCCAGGACGGCGTGTTTCGACGCGCTGTACGCGGTCATCCCCGCTTCGCCAAAGCTCGACATCACCGATCCGATCAGGATGATCCGCCCGTGCGGCGATTGTTTGAGCAGCGGCAGCGCGTCGCGCATCAGGCGGAACACCGCGGTGACGTTCACCGCCATCATCGTCTCGAAAAATTCGTCGCTATGCCCGTCCAGCGGCTGCATGCCGGTGATCCCGGCGCAGGCGACGATGATGTCAAGGGCGCCGAAGCGGGCCTCGGCCGCCGCCGCCAGCCGCGCGTTGATCCCCGCCTCGGTGACGTCGGCGACGATGTCGACATCGCCGGCGCGGTCGACCGTCAACACCCGCGCGCCGTCGGCGGTCAGCCGCTGCGCGGTCGCCAGACCGATCCCCGATCCGGCGCCGGTCACCAGCGCGACGCGGCCGTCCAGGCGCCCCGCCATCAGAGCGAACTGCCGCCGTCGATGCGGAATTCGGCCCCGGTGGCAAAGGCCGATTCGTCGGAGGCGAGATAGAGGACGATCGCCGAAATCTCTTCGGGTTTGCCGAGCCGTCCGACCGGATGCGTCGCGACCCAGCTGTCGTACAGCGCCTGGCCGTCGGCGACCTGCGCCATCACCTTGTCGAGGATCGGGGTGTGGATCGCGCCGGGGTGTACCGAATTGCAGCGGATGCCGTAGCCCTTGCGGGCATAATGCAGCGCGACCGATTTGGTGAGGTGGGTGACCGCGGCCTTGGCGGCATTATAGGCGGCGAGATCGCCCTGCGCGCGCACCCCGCACATCGACGACATGTTGATCACCGACCCGCCGCGATCCTTCATCTTGGGGATGACATGTTTGCAGCCGAGAAAGACGCCATCGACATCGACCGAAAATTCGTGACGAAAGGCCTCCAACGTCAAATCCTCGATCGACCCGTGCGTCGTGATACCGGCATTGTTGACGAGAATGTCGATGTGGTCGCAGGTGGCGAGCGCGGCGAGCCATTCGGCCTCCTGCGAGACGTCGAGCCGGATGAAACGCTGGCCGAGCTCGGCGGCGAGTGCTTCGCCCGCGGCGGTGTCGATGTCGGCGATGACGACGCGCGCGCCCTCGGCGACAAAGCGGCGGACGATGTCGAGCCCCAGCCCCGACGCGCCGCCGGTGACAAACGCCGTCTTGCCGGCGATCCGCCCGCTTGCTTCTGCCATCGCATCCTCCTTTATTTTCTTTGCCCACTATCATGCCGGGCGGCGGCCGAGGGGACTATTTATTGCGCTAGGTGCGGGGACGGCGCCGACGGTTCCAAGGTCAGGCCGGGACAGGAGAGGCCGGATGGCGACGGACTGGGACTATATCATCGTGGGCGCGGGGTCGGCGGGCTGCGTGCTCGCCGAGCAGCTGAGCGCCGACCCGCACGTCCGCGTGCTGCTGCTCGAAGCGGGCGGGCGCAACGACAGCCGCTGGGTCGCGATCCCCAAGGGGGTCGCCAAGCTGGTCACCAATCCCGACCATATCTGGGCCTATGGCGTGGCGCAGCCGCGCGGCGACGGCGGCGCGCCCGGCGAGGTTTGGATCCGCGGCAAGGGGCTGGGCGGATCGTCGGCGGTCAACGGCATGATCTGGAGCCGCGGTGAGCCCGCCGATTATGACGAATGGGAAAAACTGGGCTGTACGGGCTGGAATGGCGAGGCGATGACCGACGCATTCCGCAAGCTGGAGGATCATGGGCTGGGCGCCAGCGCGATGCGCGGCGCGGGCGGGCCGGTCGGGATCGCGCCGAAAATCCACAGCTATCCGCTCGCCGAAACAATGGTGCAGGCGGGGACCGAAATGGGGCTGCGGCCCGTCGACGACCTCAACGCCGCGACCTCGGACCGCGTCGGCTTCTATGCGCATAATGTCCGCCGCGGGCGGCGCGAAAGCGCGGCGACGACCTTTCTGGCGCGCGCCAGGAAGCGCGCGAACCTGCACATCGTCACCCACGCGATGGCCGAGCGGCTGATCGTCGAAGGCGGGCGCGTCACCGGCGTCGAGGCCGGAGTCGCGGGCCAGCCGCAGCGTTTCGCGTGCGCCGGCGAGGTGATCGTGTCGGGCGGCACGCTGGAAAGCCCGCTGCTGCTCCAGCGGTCGGGCATCGGTCCCGCCGCGGTGCTGCGCGCCGCCGGGGTCGAGCCGCTGATCGACGCGCCCGACGTCGGCGGGCGGATGCGCGAACATCTGGGCTTTTCGATGCCGCACCGCCTGGCGCGCGACGTCGGCAGCAACCGCAGCTTTTATGGGCTGGGGCTGGCGCGGGCGATGGCCCAATATGTGCTGACCCGCGGCGGCATCATGGCGACGGGGCCATTCGAGGTCGGCGCTTTCCTGAATCTGACCAGCCGCGACATGCGCCCCGATTTGCAGCTTTATCTGGGCGGCTACACCTTTGCGCTCGGCGACGACAAGCATCCGGTGCCGCTCAGCAGCATCGACCGCAAGCCGGGGATGACGATCTATGGCCAGCTCCTCCGCCTGACGAGCGAGGGCAGCATCCTGATCGCCGGGCCCGGCAGCGATGCGCCGCCGACCATCACGCCGAACTGGCTGTCGACCCGCGACGACGAGCGCACCGCGATCGCCGCGGTCCATGCGATGCGCCGCTATATGGCGCAGCCGGCGCTGGTCGGGCTGGTCGAGCGCGAGCTGCTGCCGGGTGCGGCGGTGCAGAGCGATGCCGAAATCCTCGCCGCCTTCCGCCGTCTGGCGACCTGCGGTCTCCACGGTGTCGGCACCTGCCGGATGGGCAGCGACAATCGCGCCGTGACCGACGCACGGCTCCGCGTCAAAGGCGTAGACGGGCTGCGCGTCGTCGATTGTTCGGTGATGCCGTCGCCGGTGACAGGGAACACCAACGCCCCGGCGATGGCGCTCGCGCTGCGCGCCGCCGGGCTGATCCGCGAGGATCGGCAGACGCTGCGCGCGGTGGCCTAGGCGCTCTCGCGCTCGTTCAGCCAACCGATCCCGCGGCGCAGCAGGTCGTAAAAGACCGGAAGATCCCACGCGCAGCGGTCGACCGTCGGCCACCAGTCCATCATCGGTTGCAGGTCATAATGACCGCGGCAATGGCCGAGCGTCAGATAAAGCACCGCGCCGGCGCCATGCTGTTTGATGTAGAAGACCGGATAGGTGCCGGGTGCGTCGTCGGCCTCGACAAAGCCCGTGCCCGGCCCGGTGCATTCGGTGTCGAGCAGCACGTGCAGGTCGCCATGGGTTTCGAGATGGTAAAGCTCGTCGGTCGTCTCGAACGGTTCGATCCCGTCCACCAGCGGATGGTAGGGATCGGCGACGCGCACCGTGTAGGGCTCGATCGCCGGATGGCTGATGAATTGCGACCCCAGCAGGTCCATCATCAGCGGCGCCCAACGCGGCGCATCCCAAACCCCGCTGTCGAGCAGGCGCAGGATCGAATTGGTACCGTGCAGCGCGTACCAGCGCCCGCCTTTGGTCAGCCAGCGCTTCAGCGCCTCCTGGGCGGGGAGAGACGGGGTGACGTCGCAGGTGTAGGTGATCAAAATATCCGCCGCTTCGATCGCGTCGATATTGTCGTAATTTTCGAAAACCCGGGTGCGTATCCGCTGGTCCTCGGCGAGCAATTTCAGCAGCTCCAACCGCGCAAAATCCATATCGTGCCAGACGCCGCCGCAGATCAGCACGCAGTTTATGCGGGGCGGATGCTCGCTATCGCTCATCGTCGATTCTCTCCAATTTATGCGCCTATCATGCGGATGGCGCGGCGGCACGTCACCTTGCTCAAATGATAGGTTCCTGTCGCTTGCGAAACTGGCAAGAAGCCGGAGAGAGGAGAGGTGCGATGCAGCAGAGACTGCGCGACAAGGTCGCTTTGGTCACCGGCGGGACAAGCGGGATCGGAGCCGCCACGGTCGGTCGTCTGGTCCGCGAAGGCGCCAAGGTCGTCTTCACCGGATCCAACGCCGATGCAGCGGCCGCAGTGGAGAGCGACACCGGCGCAATCTTCCGCGCCCACCGCGTCGAGGATGCTTCGGCGTGGGACGCGCTTATGGCGGAGATTGAGGCCGAATATGGCCGTCTCGACATCGCCTTTGCCAACGCCGGGACCGAGGCGGGCGATGCGAGCGTCGAGGATATCGATATCGGCGCCTGGAACCATATCGTCGGCGTCAACCAGACCGGGGTAATGCTGACCGTTCAGCACGCGATCCGCGCGATGGCAAAAAATCCGCAAGGTCCGACAGGATCGATCATCGTCAATTCATCGATGAACGCGCTGCGCGCAATGGGCAATTATGCCGCCTATTCGGTGACTAAGGCCGCGGTCGTCGCGCTGGTCAAATCGGCGGCGATCCATTGCGCGGGCAAAGGCTATCGGATCCGCGTCAACGCCATCCTGCCCGGGGTCGTCGAAACCGACATGATTCGCGGCGTTATCGATCGTTCGCCCGATCCGGCAGCGGCGCGCGGCGCGTTCGAGGGCATGGCGCCGATGAAACGGATGGCGCAGCTTGACGAGATCAGCGCGCTGGTCGCCTTTCTCGCCAGTGACGAAGCCGCGTTTATCTCGGGCAGTGATTATGTGATCGACGGCGCGACAACCGCGGGGATGATGGGGGTTTAACCCCGGTCGATCATGAACAGCCCGCGATGCTCGCGCGGTTCGCAACGCTCATATTGCGGCGGCACCGCGATCTGGGCGCCGAGTGCCGCGGCGGCGTGCCATGGCCAGCGCGGATCATAGAGCGCGGCGCGCGCGATCGCGACCAGATCGGCGTCGCCGCCCGCGATGATCGTTTCGGCCTGCGCCGGGTCGGTGATCAGCCCGACCGCGATCACCGGCATGGTGACCCTGTCCTTGACGCGGCGGGCGAGCGGCACCTGATAGCCCGGCGCGAGCGCGATCTGCTGCGCCGGATCCAGCCCGCCGCTCGACACGTTGATCGCGGCGCAGCCGCGCGCTTCGAGCGCCTGCACAAACACGATCGTCTCGTCGATCGACCAGCCGCCGGGGGTCCAGTCGGTGCCCGACACGCGCACCGTCACCGGGCCGTGGCCGCCAAACGCATCGTGCACTGCGTCGAAGACTTCGAGCGGAAAGCGCATCCGGTTTTCCAGGCTGCCGCCATAATCGTCGTCGCGCCGGTTCGAGAGGGGAGACAGAAACTGGTGGAGCAGATAGCCATGCGCGGCGTGCAGCTGAACCGCGTCGATCCCCAGCCGCGCGGCGCGGCGGGCCGCATCGGCAAAGGCGGTGCGGGTGCGGGCGAGCCCGGCGGCGTCGAGCGCAACGGGTGCATGGTCGGCATCGAGAAAGGGAAGCGCCGACGGGGCTACCGTCTGCCAGCCCTTGGTCGCATCGGGGGCGATTTGTCCGCCGCCGTCCCACGGCTTGGCGGTGCTCGCCTTGCGACCGGCATGCGCCAGCTGGATCGCGATGGGCATGTCCGACCATGACCGCAGTGCGGTCAGCACGCGCGCCATCGCAGCCTCGGTCGCGTCATCGTAAAGCCCGACATCGCCGTAGCTGATCCGTCCGTCGGGCAAGACCGCGGTGGCCTCGATCGTCAACGCACCGGCGCCGGACAATGCGAGCTGACCCAGATGCATCAGATGCCAGTCGGTCATCTGGCCGTCCGTGGCCGAATATTGGCACATCGGCGCGATGATGATGCGGTTGGCGAGCGGCAATCCCCCGATTGCGATCGGCTCGAACAATTTTGCCACCATCATCTCCCGCCCGGCATCACCTGATCCACCGTCCCAACGGGCCGCTGATCTCGCCGCAAGCGTCGTCCTAGCCCGTTCATCGCCGCGAATGAATTCGCAAATATGACAAGCGACTTTGCCCTGCCCTCGGATATTGCCCCCGCGTCGATTCAGCGCGCCATGCGGGCAGTCCGCAACGCGTCCGCGCCATCGGCCGGGTCGCAGATGGCGCTGGCCACCAACACCGCTTCGCCCAGTTTGGCGGCGATGATGTCGGCGATCGCGGGGTCCAGATCGTCGAGATGGGCCTCGATATGCAGCATGTCGCCGTGCCGCTGCGCCGACATCATCGCCGGGACCAGCGATCGCTGCGCAAAAACGCCGATGATGCGCGGCAGCGTCTGCGGGTCGGGGCAGGCCGTGATCCGGAACCGCCGCCTCACGCCGCGAGGCGGCCTGCGGCGGCGATCAGGCGTTCGGCGGTTTCGTCGGCGACCTGCGCGGGCGACAGGCCGCGGCGCGATGCTTCTTCCAGAAGGGCGGTCACCCGCGGGCCGATCTGCGCGACCCGGCTTGCGACGCTCGCGGCGGTTTCGCCCAGATATTCGGCCGAAACGCTGATGATGCCACCGGCGTTGGCGACATAGTCGGGGACATAGGTGATGCCGCGATCGCGCAGGAGGCCCGCGACCTCGGGCGCCGCGAGCTGGTTGTTGGCGCCGCCGCACACTAGCCGCGCCTGCATCGCCGCGACGGTCGGTGCGTCGAGCACGCCGCCCAGCGCGCAGGGGACGAAGATGTCGGCATCGACCGCCGCAATCGCATCGGCGCCGACCACGCGTGCACAGAGGATCGTGGCCAGCCGGTCGCGGCGGCCGGGCGCGACATCGGCGATAACCAGCCGCGCCCCGGCATCGGCGAGGCGGCGGCACAGTTCGGCGCCGACATTGCCGGTCCCCTGCACCGCGACGGTGAGCCCCTTGAGGTCCGCGCCGAGCGCGAAGGCGGCGCCAGCCTCGATCGCCCCGAACACGCCCTGCGCGGTCCAGGGCGACGGATCGCCGCCCGCCGCCGCCCCGACCGCCGCCAGTCCGGCGACATGGCGCGTCTGGCTGGCGACCTCGTGCATGTCGGCGACACCGGTCCCGACATCTTCGGCGGTGACATAGCGGCCATCGAGTGCGGCGACGGCGCGGCCGAAAGCGCGGAACAGCGCGGCGCGGTCGAACGGTCCGTCGGGACGGCGCAGCACCGCCTTGGCGCCGCCGAACGGCAGGCCCGCCATCGCGTTTTTGTAACTCATCCCCTCGGCGAGGCGGAAGGCGTCGGTGAACGCCTGGTCGAGATCGGGATAGTGCCACAGGCGGCAACCCCCGGCGCCCGGTCCCAGCGTCGTCGAATGGACGACGATGATGCCGTCGAGTCCGACGCTCTTGTCCTCCAGACGGACGGTTTCGAGGGCGGGCAAACGCCCAGAAAATTGCACAACCATGACGGCCTCCTATTCTGCGTTACTTATCGCAGAGGGGGCGAGGTCAATCTTGCTCGATATTTCGATCTTTTGGCGTTATGCCGGTCAATGTTTCGCCGATATCGAAAAATTGGGGTTGAAATGACCGATCTGGATCCGTTCGAGAAGAATATCATTCGCGAGCTGCAACGCGATGCCAGCCTGACCACCGCCGAGCTGGCCGAGCGGGTCGGGCTGTCGCCCTCGCCGTGCTGGCGCCGCATCGACCGGCTGGAACGCGATGGTTATATCAAGGGGCGGGTGGCGGTGGTCGACCGGCGCAAGGTCGGGTTGCACGCGCACATCTTTGCGCAGGTCAAACTCAACGCGCATGGCCGTGCCAACCTCGACGAGTTCAGCGCCGCGATCGCGGCGTTTCCCGAGGTGCTCGGCGCCTATGTCCTGATGGGCAATATGGACTTCATGCTGCGCATCGTTGCCAAGGATATCGACGCCTATGAGGCGTTTTTCTTCGACAAGTTGAGCAAGCTGCCGGGGGTGCAGGAAATCAACTCGACGGTGGCACTATCGGAGATCAAATCGACGAACGAATTGCCGATTATCTAGGGTCCGATAGACGCCGCAGCCACGGCGACTGGTTTGACTCGCGGCGCGGGGTAAGCCAGATGCCCCGACATAATGGTTTCGGCGACGTGACGGAGGGGATCAGCATCCGATGTATGACCTGCTGACCGGCCTGTCGGTGATCGAAGCCTCGTCCTTCGTCGCCTCGCCCACCGCCGGGCTCTATTGTGCGCAAATGGGCGCCGAGGTGATCCGCGTCGACCAGATCGGCGGCGGTCCTGATTTTCGCCGCTGGCCGGTGACCGAGAGCAATGACTCGCTCTATTGGGAAAATCTCAACCGCGCCAAAAAGTCGGTCGCGCTCGACCTGGGACGGCCCGAGGGGCGCGAGCTGTTGCAGGCGCTGGTGCGCGCAACGGGTCAGTTCATCACCAATTTCCCGGTCGGCGGCTTTTTGTCGCATGAGGTGCTGGCCGCAGGGTGCGCCGATCTGATCACCGTGCGCGTGATGGGCTGGGCCGACGGCTCGCCAGCGCTCGACTATACCGTCAACAACAGCGTCGGCTATCCGATGCTCACCGGTACCGGCCCCGCACCGGTCAACCATGTCCTGCCCGCATGGGATTTGCTCAGCGGCGCTTATGCCGCCTTTGCGCTGCTCGCCGCGATTCAGCGGCGCACCGCGACGGGTGTAGGCGGCGAGGTGCGGGTTCCGCTGTCGGATGTCGCGATCGGTACGGTCGCCAATCTGGGCGGGATCGCCGAGGCGCTCTACAGCGGCGCTAACCGTCCGCGGCTCGGCAACGCGGTCTATGGCCTGTTCGGGCGTGATTTTGTCACCGCCGATGGCCAGCGGACGATGATCGTCGTCGTGACGCCGCGCCAATGGGCCAATCTGGTCTTGGCGCTCGGTCTGGACGATGCGATTGCCGCGATCGAGGCGGCACGCGGAGTGTCCTTTGCAAAGGACGACGGGCTGCGCTTCACCCATCGCGACGCGCTGTATCCGTTGTTCGAGGCGGCCATCGCCGACCGGAGCCATGCCGATCTCGCCGCCGTGTTCGACGCGGGCGGGATCGTCCATTCGCCCTATCGCACGATGCTGGACGCGGTGCAGGATCCGGCGCTGGTCGCGGGCAACCCGATCTTTGGGCAGGCCGACAACCCCAGCGGCTTCGCCTATCCCGCCGCCGGCGCTTTCGCGACCTTGCCGCAGGACGCGCGCCAGCCGCCGCGCCCCGCTCCGCGCAATGGCGCGCATAGCGAAGAAATCTTGGCGGACCGCCTGTCGCTGCCGTCGGGCGAGATTGCCCGGCTGATCGATGCCGGTATCGTCGGGGTGGCGTGAGATGCTCCCAATCCTTTTCTGTTCCCCCGTAAAGGCGGGGGCCCATCACCGGCCCTCTCGCCACTCGGCGACCGTTGGTGACGGCCGCACCGATCGGATGATGGACCCCCGCCTTCGCGGGGGAGCAGCGAGCCCATTTGTCGTGACAAGCAAAGTTGGAGAATGACATGACCCTGCGCCGCGCCGCCATCGTTTCCCCGATCCGTACCGCCGTCGGCAAATTCGGCGGCGCCCTCGCCAGCCTTGATGCCGGGCAGCTGGGTGCGGTGGTTCTGAAAGCGCTGATCGAGCGCACCGCGATCGATCCGTCGCGCGTCGACGATGTCGTGTTTTCGCAAGGCTATGGTAATGGCGAGGCGCCGAGCATCGGCCATTGGTCGTGGCTGGCCGCCGGGCTGCCGCTCGAGGTGCCGGGCTATCAGCTCGACCGCCGTTGCGGCTCAGGGCTGCAGGCGATCGCCAACGCCGCGATGATGGTCCAGACCGGCATGTCCGACGTCGTTGTTGCGGGCGGGGTCGAATCGATGTCGAACGTCGAACATTACAGCATCGATGTCCGCAAGGGTGTTCGGTCGGGGAATCTCACGCTGCACGACCGGCTGACGCGCGGGCGGTTGATGTCGCAGCCGATCGAGCGTTTCGGGGTGATCAGCGGGATGATCGAGACCGCCGAAAATCTGGCGAAGGATTTTGGCATCACGCGCGAAGCCGCCGACGCCTATGCGGTGGGCAGCCATCAGCGCGCTGCCGCAGCGTGGGCGAAGGGGCTGTTCGACGACGAGCTGGTCCCGGTCGCGGTGCCGCAGCGCAAGGGCGATCCGGTGATCTTTGCCCATGACGAGGGCTATCGCGCCGATGCGACGATCGAATCGCTCGGCGCACTGCGCGCGATCGAGGCGAAGACGATCCCGGGGGCAGTGGTGACTGCGGGCAACGCCAGCCAGCAGAATGATGCGGCGGCGGCGTGTCTGGTCGTCGCCGAGGACAAGCTTGAGGAGCTCGGACTCGAACCGATCGCCTGGTTTCACAGCTGGGCGGCGGCAGGCTGCGACCCCAGCCGGATGGGGATCGGTCCGGTTCCCGCGGTCGAGCGGCTGTTCGCGCGCACCGGGCTCGGGTGGGATGACATCGATCTGGTCGAATTGAACGAAGCGTTCGCGCCGCAGGTGCTCGCGGTGCTCAAGGGCTGGGGCTGGACGGAGGGCGACAGCCGGAACGAGATTCTCAACGTCAACGGCTCGGGCATTTCGCTCGGCCATCCGATCGGCGCGACCGGCGGGCGCATCCTGGCGAATTTGACGCGCGAGCTGGTGCGCCGCGACGGGCGTTACGGGCTGGAGACGATGTGCATCGGCGGCGGGCAAGGCATCGCGGCGATTTTCGAGCGCGCCGCCTGAGCATGACCGACTTTCGCCCCGTGCTTTTGGCGGCGACGGCCTATGGCGCGGCGGCCGAGGCGGCGCTGGCCGCACGGCTGGCGCAACGGCCGATCGACCGCGAGCAGCGCGCCGCGCATGGCTTTGCCTGGGTGGCGACGACGGTGGCGGCGCTGGACGCGGTGCTGGAGTGGTGCGAGTCCGGGCAGGGTGCGAACCCGCTTGATGCGAAAATCGCCACGCTCGCCTTTGCCGAGGGGATCGGCCAGCTCGTCGGCGGCCTGCCGATGGGGCAGAATGAGATGTTCCGGCCCGCCGACCTGGGTATCGGGGCCGCGGCGCGGACGCTGGCCGATGCTTGCAGCGACCTGCTCGATGCCGAGCATGCAGCCGTGCGGGCGGAGGTTGCGGCGGCGCTCGCCGACGGCGACTGGCCCAGCGAGACGCTGCACGATGCCGACCTCGACGCGATCCGCGACCAGTTTCGCCGCTTCACCGATGCCGAGATTGTGCCGCACGCGCATGGCTGGCACCTCGCCAACACCCTGATCCCCGACGCCACGGTGCAGGCGATGGCCGATCTTGGCACGTTCGGGGTCTGCATCCCCGAAGCGTTCGGCGGGCTGGGCCTGTCGAAGCTGGTGATGTGCATCGTCACCGAAGAATTGTCGCGCGGCTGGATCGGCGCCGGATCGCTCGGGACGCGGTCGGAGATCGCGGGCGAGCTGATCGCGATGGGCGGCACCGATGCGCAAAAGGCCGACTGGCTGCCCCGGATCGCCAGCGGCGACGTGCTGCCAACCGCGGTGTTCACCGAACCCGATGTCGGATCGGACCTCGGCTCGCTCCAGACGCGCGCGCGGCGCGATACCGACGGGGGGTGGGTCATCGACGGAGCAAAGACGTGGATCACCCACGCTGCGCGCTCCGACCTGATGACCCTACTCGCGCGCACTGTGCCCGACGCGAAAGGCTATGCGGGCCTGTCGATGCTGCTCGTCCCCAAGCCGCGCGGGACCGAGGCGGTGCCGTTCCCGGCCGCAGGCATGAGCGGCAGCGAAATCGAGGTGCTCGGTTATCGCGGGATGCGCGAATATGCGCTGCAGTTTGACGCGATGATCGCGCCAGCCGATGCGCTGCTCGGCGGCGTCGAGGGGCAGGGGTTCAAGCAGCTGATGCGCACCTTCGAGGGCGCGCGCATCCAGACCGCGGCGCGCGCGGTCGGGGTGGCGCGGCGCGCGCTCGAACTGGGACTGAATTATGCGCTGGGCCGCAAGCAATTCGGCCAGGCGATCATCAACTTCCCGCGCGTCGCCGACAAGCTGGCGATGAGCCTGGTCGATTTCGTCACCGCGCGTGAGCTGAGCTATGCCGCGGCGCGCGCCAAGGACAGCGGCAAGCGCTGCGACATCGAAGCCGGGATGGCGAAACTGCTGGCGGCGCGCGCCGCCTGGTCGAACGCCGATGCCAGCCTGCAGATCCACGGCGGCAACGGCTATGCGCTCGAGTATGAGATTAGCCGGGTGCTTTGCGATGCGCGCATCCTGAATATTTTTGAAGGCGCGGCGGAAATTCAGGCGCAGGTGATCGCGCGCGGGCTGGTCGAGCGCCGCAATTAGAGCCAGAGCAAAGGCTGGCGCACCGGGAAATTGCGCACCACCTCGCCGATCACCGGATCGGGGTCGAGCCGCTGCCACAGCGCGAGCCAGTCGGCGCGGCCAAGCGCGCGGCCGCCGAACAACAGGCTTGGCTGGCGCACCGGAAAGTCGCCCGCATATTCGATGTCGGGGGCCAGCGGCCAGCGCGTCTTGTCGGCGATATAGGGCGCCATCCAAGCGATCGCGCCGCCGATCGAGCGGTCGTCGGGGGTGGTCCAACCGATCAGCGCGCCCGTGCCGCCATCCAGCAGCCACGCGGTCGCTGCCAACACGTCGAGGTTGAACAGCGCATAGGCATAGGGCTTGGTGCGCGCGAGTTCGCGCGGCTGGCGGCCGTCGGGCTCGATCTGGGTCGGGATGATGATCGTCTGCAGTCGGGTGCGCGCATCGGTGAGGATGTCGGTGCGGCCCAGCAAGGCGGCGAAGGAGGCGGTTTGCAGCAACCAGCAGCTGCCATGATTATTCTTCTCGTCGCGTTCCTCGATGCCGAAAGCCGAGGTGGTCAGCCAATCAAGATACTCGGCGAACCAGTCCTCGACCCCAGCGCGGATTGTCGCATAGTCCGGCGCGCTATGGCGCGCGAACAGCGCCGCGGCGCGCGCGACCTCGACGATTTGCAGCGTGTCGATCACCCCGATCGCGCGGCCTTTGTTGACCCCGATGATCGCCTGCGCGTGGTTCAGGTTCGGGTTCATGCGGGTCGCCGGATCGACGAACCAGGCGGCCAGGTGACGCATCGCCGCGGCGGCGAAGCGCGCCTCGCCGGTCAGATCCCACAAGGCGGCGAGCGCGGGGACGGTGCGCCCGAACGCGATCAGCGCGTCACGGTGGCCGTCGAACTTGGCCGGGTTCGATTCGCCGTCGCGGCGGATATAGGCACCGCCGGGGTTGGCCGGATCGGGCCACCAATAATCGCCCTCCGAATAATAATCCTGCGGCCCCGCCGGGCTGCGCGGCGCGGCGATCGCGGCGATCGTGCGCGGCGGTGCGGCGAGCCATGCGGCGGCCTGCGGCAACAAGCGTCGCCGCTCGATCGCGCGCAGGTCAAAGGCGCCCTGCCGCGGGCGCGCCCAGGCGGCCGGCGCCGCGAGCAGCAGCGTGCGGCGGGCGATCATGGCGCGCGGCGCAAAGAAAAAGCCGCCGCCGCAGACGGGACTGTCGCGGCGGCGGCCAGGCAAGCCCAAGGGAGGGCTATGGCGGTTGGCGTCGCGGCGGCTGCCGCAAGCCGGAAATGACGGGCGGGGCGCCGGGTCAGCGCCGCGTCCGATGGGCCGACAGATCATACATCGCTGTCCCGGCGAGAATATACGCGCCGCTGCCGTAAAATTGGGTTTCGCTGGCCGATACGCTGTCGGGGCGGTCGCCGACCTGCTGGACCCAGCCGAGCATGCCGTCCGGTTGCACGGCGTGCTGGAGCGCGTTCCAGCCGCGCACCGCCGCGGGCTGATAGACGCGGCGGTCGAGCAGGCCGGTGTCGACCCCCCAGGCAAAGGCGTAGGTGAAAAAGGCGGTGCCGCTCGATTCGGGCGGGGTGGCGGGGTGGTCGTCGAGCAGCGAGGCGGGCCAATAGCCGTCGGCCTTTTGCAGCCGGATCAGCTTGGCCGCCATCGCCTTGAACTGCACCTCATAAGCGGCGCGGCGCGGATCGTCCTTGTCCATTGCCTGCAGCATCCGCACCAGTCCGCCCATCACCCAGCCGTTGCCGCGGCTCCAGAACAGCTTGCGCCCCTTCGCATCGCGCATGCCGAAAAAGCGGCTGTCGCGGAAGTAGAGTTGCTCGGCCGGGTCGAACAGATAGTCGGTCGCCGCCTTATATTCGGCATGGGCATATTCGGCGTAGCGCGGGTCGCCGGTGGCGCGGGTCATCTGCAGCAGCGTCGGCGGCGCCATGAAGATCGCATCGCACCAGCACCAGCGGTCGGTGCAATCCGACGTTCCCTTGCCCGGCGCGTGGGGGACAAATTCGAGCCTGATCGCGGGCTGGTTGGCGAGCATATGGTCGAAATAGGCGCGCGCCGGGGCGATTGCCGCTTTGCCAGCGCCGTGGCGCGCGGCCCAGATCCACGCCTGCGCGATCAGCTGATCGTCGGCGTGAAAGGGCCGGTCGCCGAGTTTCCAGCCCTGGTCGCGGCCAAGCTCGAGCAGCTGCGGGGCATAGCGGCGGTCGCGCCGCGCGAGTTCGGTCAGCGCGACCCAGAACGTCGCCTGTTGCCAGTCGCGCGGATTCTGCACGCTTTTGCGCGCCGCGGGCATTGCCGCCCAATTGCTGCGGTTGGCGAGCTGCCAGTCGGCGACGCGGCGCGTCGCGGCGAGGATGGCGGCAGGCTGCGGCATTGCCGGTTCGGCGACCGTCGCCGCGGCGGGAGCGTTCATCGGCACGAGCGAGGCGAGCACGCCGAGCGATGCCGCTGCAACGGCGGGTATGATCGCGCTGGCCAGCACCCCGTCTCGTTTCATATCCGCCTCCCTGACGCCGCTTCGGGCAAACGCCGGACCATTGCCCTTGACACCGGTAACAATCTCTTTCCCTTTTTCGGCGAGCATGTCAATAAGGTTGTCAGACAACTTTCGATTTGGCGCCCGATGGGGCGAAGAGGGGACGGAATGCCGGAGATCGTGTCAGCCCGGGTGATCACGACGTGCCCGGGGCGCAATTTCACGACGCTGAAGATCGAATGCGACGACGGCACGACCGGGGTCGGCGACGCGACGCTCAACGGCCGCGAGCTGGCGGTGGTCAGCTATCTGGCCGACCATGTCGCCCCGTGCCTGATCGGCCGCGACGCGCACCGGATCGAGGATATCTGGCAATTTCTCTACAAGGGCGCCTATTGGCGGCGCGGGCCGGTGACGATGGCGGCGATCGCCGCGGTCGACATGGCGCTGTGGGACATCAAGGGCAAGGTCGCCGGGCTGCCGGTCTATCAGCTGCTCGGCGGCGCGGCGCGCGACGGGTGCATGGTCTACGGCCACGCCAATGGCGACACGATCGCCGACACGGTCGAGGCGGCGCGCGATTATCAGCGGCAGGGCTATCGGGCGATTCGCCTGCAATGCGGGGTGCCGGGCATGGCGTCGACCTATGGCGTCAGCAAGGATCGCTATTTCTATGAACCCGCCGACGGCGCGCTGCCGACCGAAAACAGCTGGTCGACCGCCAAATATCTGCGCGTTGTCCCCGAATTATTCGCGGCGGCGCGCGAAGCGCTGGGGTGGGACGTTCACCTGCTCCACGACGTCCATCACCGGCTGACCCCGATCGAGGCGGCGCGGCTGGGCAAGGATCTGGAGCCCTATCGCCCCTTCTGGATCGAGGATGCGACGCAGGCCGAGGATCAGGAGGCGTTCCGCCTGATCCGCCAGCACACCACCACACCCTTGGCGGTTGGCGAGATTTTCAGTTCGATCTGGGACTGCAAGGCGCTGATCGAAAACCGGCTGATCGACTATATCCGCGCCACCGTGCTGCACGCCGGCGGCATCACCCATATGCGCCAGATCGCCTCGCTCGCCGATCTGTACCAGATTCGCACCGGGTGTCACGGCGCCACCGACCTGTCGCCCGTGACGATGGCGGCGGCGCTGCACCTGGGGCTGGTGATCCCCAATTTCGGTATCCAGGAATATATGCGCCATACCGCCGAAACCGACGCGGTATTCCCGCACGCCTACCGCTTTGCGGACGGCATGCTCCATCCGGGCGAGGCGCCGGGGCTGGGGGTCGATATCGACGAGGCGCTGGCCGCAACCTTTCCTTATGCCCGCGCCTATCTGCCGGTGAACCGGCTGGAGGACGGGACGATGTGGAGCTGGTGATGCGCGCGGCGCTGTGGCTTGCGCTGGCTTTGCTGGCCGGTACGGTGCTCGCGCAGGAGCATCGGCCGCTGCGGCCCGCCACCGCCGCCGAGCAACGCGCGCGCGCCGCCGTCGTCATAGCCGATTATCGGTACGACGACCTGCTCTGGGAAAACGACCGCATCGCGTTTCGCATCTATGGCCGCGCGCTCGAACGCGCGGAGCCGCCGTCGTCGTCGGGAATCGACGCGTGGGGCAAACGGGTGCGCTGGCCCTTTATGGATCGCCAGCTGCGCACCGGTGATCAGCACCGCGACCAGGGCGAAGGCCTCGATTTCTATAACGTCGGCACCGGGCGCGGGGTCGGTGGGCTGGGCATCTGGTACGACAACAAGCTGTGGACCTCGCGCAACTATGTCCGGCCGCATATTCGGCGGTCCGGCGCTGATGTGGCCGATTTCAGCGTCGATTACGAACCCTGGCCGGTCGATACGGTGCGGACGGTGCGCGAAACGCGGCGTTTCACCTTGCCCGCCGGGAGCAATTTCACCCGCATGACGTCGACGATCGCCGCCAGCGACGGCGGCGAGCTGATCGTGGCGATCGGGATTTCCAAACGACCGGTGCAAGGTGGCCAGGTCGGCGCGATCGACCGGGACGAGACGGCGGCGCGGATGAGCTGGTGGGGTCCGGCCGACGGCGCGAAGGGGCGGATGGCGGCCGCGGTGATCGTCGATCCCGCCAGCTTTGCCGGTTTTGCCCAGGATGCCGACAATCATCTGATCCTCGTCCGCGTGCGATCCGGGCGGCCGTTCGTCTATTACAGCGGCGCCGCGTGGGATGGCGGCGGCGACTTTGCGACGCGCGATGCCTGGAATAGCTATGTCGATGCCCAGCGGCCCGATTTCGGACCCTAGCCAGTTTCGATACGCAATGATAACGATCACCCATGGCGGTAACCAAGGCGGCATCGCTGGCAGACGATCTGGTCCAGCGTTTCGAGGAGCAGATCGAGACGGGCGGCATGCCCGTCGGGTCGCGCTTCCCGACCGAAAAAGAGATCACCGAGACGTTCGGCGTCAGCCGCACCGTCGTCCGCGAGGCCTATTCGCGGCTGTCGGCGCGCGGCCTGCTGGTGTCGCGCCGCGGATCGGGCGCCTATGTCCCCGACGGCGCCCAATATCGCGCTTTTCAGGTCACCGCCGACGAGATTGGCGAGATCGACGATGTGCTGAAACTGCTCGAGATGCGGATGGGGTTCGAGGTCGAAATGGCCGATCTCGCCGCGCGCCGCCGCACCGAAGCGGATCTGGTCGAACTGCGCCGCACCGTGGCGGCGATGGAGGAGAGCCGCGACGTCGATGCTTCGGTGGCCGCCGACGCCGCCTTTCACGCGGCGATCGCCCGCGCGACCGGCAATTCCCATTTCCTGCGCTTCACCCAATTTCTGGGGGTGCGGCTTGTCCCGTCGCGGCGGCTTTACCTGCAGGGCGACGATCCGGTCCGTCACCAGCGTTATGCCCACACGATCAACCGTGACCATGTGGCCATCTATACCGCGATCGAGGCGGGCGATGCGGCCGGCGCGCGCCGCGCCGCGCGCCGCCATATCCAAAAATCGATCCAGCGCTATCGCACCCTCAAGGAAAGCGGCGGCGACGCGCCGTCGCGCTAGGGTCCGATTCGGGACAAAAGGCGGGCTCAACGGCGCGCCAAAAAAAAATTGCCATACAACAGGGTTAATGCGAAGGGCGCCAATCGCCGCGAAGCGAGCATTTTGGGGGGGATATTCCGTTTCGGCCATGCCATGCGCGGCCGGGTGAAACCGTTACCATAACTTGATTTCGACTCGTGATGCTCTATTCCAACCCCGTGCACGGCGATCCCGACAATTACATCAGCCTGCTGTCGGTCGCGCAGATTGAAACGTTGCGACACGTTTATGAGCACAAAAATTCCAAACAAATTGCCCGGCTCATGCATGTTTCACCGCACACGGTGGATGAACGCGTGCGACGCGCCTTGAAAAAACTTAATGTTTCCAATAGGATCGAAGCGTCTCGCATCCTGGCAGTTAACGGTGTCTTCGATCGTGTTACCCCTTATCAGCCTTTGACATATCAATTGATCGACCTAGGCGACTCTCCCCCGGCGGCCGATGCCGACCCGGGGCGCAGTTCGTTTCGGCGACTTTTCGACATCGGTTCGCCATTTCCTACCGCGTCCCAGCCGGCCAACCGGCATGGGTTGATGGAAAGGATTATCTGGCCAATTTTGATTGCTTTCGCGACCATTTTGGCTTTCTCCGCTCTCTATTCGATCCTTGTCGGGCTTGGTCGGGTGATGACCTGATAGTTCGAGCCGAATGCTACGGGGGGGAAACCGGTGGCATTCTTTTTCAAGGAAAAAGAACATGCTGAATGAACGCGTTTCTGCGGCGAAAAAAATCGCTTCCGACCTCCACCAGGCCGAAGATGCCATCGACGAAGCGATGATCCGCATTGCCCAGCTCGCTGCGACCCTGCCCACGGCACGGCGCGAGACCAATATGTCGGCGATCGTCGGCCAGGCCGCGATGTCCAAAGTTGCGCACGCCCTTGCCGCCGCCGGCGAAGTGCGCCAGTTGCTGACCGACGCGCATCTCGCGCTGACGGTGACGCAAAAGGAAGTTGGCCTGGGAACCCGCATGTTCGGTGCCGGCGTCAAGCCCGCCAGCGCCAAGCTGGTCGACGAAGGCAGCAACGACCAGGCGGACGCAGCGGTTGCCGCGCTGCCGCTGGCGCAGGCCGTTTGATCATCAGGAAGGGTTAGCAGCCACAATGTGGTCCGTGGCGATTTACTATTTGGTACTGCTCATCACGGTGGCCGTCGCGATAAGGCGCGGCGGTCCCTTTGAGCGGTGGGCGGCCTACACCGCCCTGATCGCTTCGGTTCTCACCAGTGCTCTGACGCCGTTTCCGACCTGGACCGATATTGAACTGAATATCTTCGTCATCGATGTGCTGGTTCTGCTCAGCTTCTGGTTCATTGCCATGAAGACGCAGCGTTTCTGGCCCTACTGGATCACCGGCTGGCAATTGATCGCCATTTTTGCCCACATCCAGAAATATATGTTCTCGGAGATATTGGCGCGACCCTATTCGCTCCTGTCAGTCTATATATCCTATCCGATTCTGCTGCTGATCATCTATGCCGCGGGATCGTCCAGTCGGACGCGCGATGTTACGGCCTGATGTGCGCTGCCCCGCAGGGGACATCCTCTCATGCAGCAATTTTCGAACCAAG
The DNA here is from genome assembly GCF_005502465.1 of Sphingopyxis sp. L1A2A. Taxonomy (GTDB): domain Bacteria; phylum Pseudomonadota; class Alphaproteobacteria; order Sphingomonadales; family Sphingomonadaceae; genus Sphingopyxis. Next base: position 161,554 of record NZ_SCOT01000001.1, on the reverse strand, counting down.
AAGTTGCCGAGCTAAAGTCACGTATCGACCAGATTCATGAGCTGTTGGCGGGCCGCGGTGGAGAATTGCCGGCGCCCCCGATCTCACGCAACGGTGACGTCGCCACGCCATCGGCGCTGCTCAACCAGGTGTCGTTCAGCATCCAGATCCGGCGCATCCGCCGCAGCCATTTCGGTAGCAGCGAACTGGCGGGTCCGATCTGGGACATGATGCTCGACCTGATGCTGGCCGAAAGCCATGGCCGCGCGCTCAGCGCCAGCGATCTGGCGACCGGCGCCGGGGTGCCGTTGTCGTCGGGGCTTCGCATGATCAGCGCAATCGAACGGCTGGGCTTTGCCCAGCGCTCGATCGACGAGCGCGACCGCCGGCGCACGATCGTCCGGCTGACCGCCGCCGGCATCGACCGGATGGCGAGCTATTTCGAAAAAATCGGCGTGGCCTGGCAGAACAACCAGACGCTGGCAGCCTGAGCTCCCCCCGACCGGGTGCGGTGCCGAGCTGGTCGCACGCCGCACCCGGTCACCCCCTGATCTTTGACCCTATTCGGTCATCTGGCGCATCATGCGATCGACCTTGGCCATCGCCTCGCGCTTGATCTGGCAAATCCGGGCGGCGCTGACGTCGAGGGTCAAGCCGATCTCGTGCAGGTTGAGTTCTTCAAAGAAATAGAGCTGCAAGACCATCTGCTCGCGGTCGGACAGGCAGGCGATGCACTGCCGCAGCGCCCCCATCAGATTGTCCTGTTCGCATTGGTCGCCCGCGCCCACGCCATCGTCGGGCAGCAGAAAGGCACCGATGTCGGTCAATTCGTCGAGCGAGGTCGAACGGCCGTGCGTCGCATTGCGTTCGAGCGCGAAATAATCTTCGGGCGACAGGTCGAGCGCCGCCGCCATTTCGGTCGCCGCCGGGGCGCGCAGCAATTGCTGTTCCAATGCCGCGCGCGTCGCCTGGATGCGTTTCGCGGCGACCATCGCCGACCGGCCGACGTCGGCCTCGCGGCGCAACTGGTCGATCATCGCGCCGCGGATGCGGGTCGTCGCATAGGTGGCAAAGGCAAAGCCACGTTCCTCATAATTGCGGCTTGCCTCGATCAGCGCGATCAGGCCGGTCTGGATCAGGTCGTCGAGCTCGCTGGTCCGCGACACCCGCGAAAACACCTGCCAGGCGATCCGGCGGACCAGCGGCGCATATTCGTCGACCAGCGCCTCGACGCTTTCGCCATAGCCGTGCGCGCGCGGCGCGCGGCCGGCGGTCGCGGCAAATTGCTCGGCGGGCTCAATTCTCATGCGGTTGGTCCTCCATATGGGCATCGGCCCCGGTCGCCAGGCGCGGCACATCGGCGCCGATCGTCGCGACAATTTCGGTGTGTTTGCTGGCCGGAATCTCGAGGTAAGAGATCACCGCGACGTCAGGGAATGTGGCGCGGATCAACCGCGACAGCGCCGACCGGCAGATCGGCGAGGCGACGAGGGCAAAGCTGCGGGTCTGGAGCAGCAGCGGTTCGACCGCCTGCCCGACCTGTTCGATGATCTTCATCGCCATGCCATGTTCAAACGGCCATTCTGCGCCCGGATTGGCGCGCACCGCCTGATTGAGCAGCATTTCGACGTCGGGGCTGAAGGTGACGACGGGCAGCGGCATGCGGCTCGGCACGATCGTCTGGACGATCAGCGCGCCGATCCGCTGGCGCACCGCCTCGACCAGATCAAGCTCGCCTAGCTGCTGCGCCGACATCGCAACCATCGCTTCGGCAATCTTGCGGAAATCGCGCAGCGGCACGCGTTCGATCAGCAGCGATTTGCACAGGCTGGCGACCCGCGGCAGCGGATAGCCCTGCGGGCTCAGATTCTGCGCCAGCTGGGGGTAATGCGCTTTCAGATTGTCGATCAACGCCTGCGCGTCGTCGATGCCGAACAGGTCGGCGGCGGCGCCGACGATGCTGTTGTTGAGGTGGGTGGCGACGACGGTTGCCGGATCGACGACGGTATAGCCCGCCGCGATCGCGTCGTTCTGCGTCGCCTTGGGAATCCACAGCGCGTCGAGCCCGAAGGTGGGATCCTTGCACGGCCGCCCGACCACCTTGGTGACCAGGTCGCCCGAATCGAGCGCCAGCATTTCGTAGGGAAAGACCTCGTCCTCGCCGACGATCACCCCGGCGACCGAGATGCGATAGACGTTGCCGGGCAGCGACAGATCGTCGCTGACCTTCACCGGCGGGACGACAAAGCCCAGTTCCTTGGACAATTGGCGGCGGATGCCGGTGATCCGCGTCATCAGCGGCGCGCCCTTGCGGTCATCGACCAGGCTGACCAGCGCGTAACCGATTTCAAGCTGGCAGGCGCTGGCATCGCTGACATCGGCCCATTCGATCCGCGACGGGTCGGGTGCGGGCGCCGCCGGGGCGGGCGCATCGGCGATCAGCGCCGCGCTGCGGCGCAGTTGCCAGCCGACGGCAAAGGACAGCGCCGCGGCGGGCAGGATCAGCAGCTGCGGCATGGCGGGGACAAGGCCGAGGATGAACAGGATCGCGCCGACCGCCATCCAGACATGCGGCGAGGCAAACTGGCTGCCTATCTGGCCGCTGAGGTCGAGCGGCGAGGCGACGCGGGTGACGATCGCGGCGGCGGCGATCGACAGCAACAGCGCCGGGATCTGCGCAACCAGCGCGTCGCCGATCGCCAGCGTCACATAGGTGCTGCCGGCTTCGGAAAAGCTGAGGCCGTGGCTGAAGACGCCGAGGATCAGGCCGCCGACAATGTTGACGAACAGGATCAGCAGGCCGGCGACGGCGTCGCCCTTGACGAATTTCGAGGCACCATCCATCGACCCGTAGAAATCGGCTTCGGTTGCCACTTCGACGCGGCGCGCCTTGGCCTCTTCGGGGCTGAGCAAGCCGGCGTTGAGATCGGCGTCGATCGCCATCTGCTTGCCGGGCAGGGCGTCGAGGGTGAAGCGCGCCGACACTTCGGATACGCGGCCCGCGCCCTTGGTGATGACGATCAGGTTGATGATCATCAGCACGAAAAAGACGAACAGGCCGACGACATAGTCGCCGCCGATCAGCACCTGGCCAAAGGCTTCGATGACATGGCCGGCCGCCGCTGTGCCCTCGTGCCCGTGGACCAGCACGACGCGGGTCGACGCAACGTTGAGCGCAAGGCGGAACAAGGTCGCCAGCAGCAACACGGTCGGGAAGGACGAAAAGTCGAGCGGCTTGGCGGCCGACAAGGCGACCATCAGGATCGCAAGGCTGATCATGATGTTGGCGACGAAGCTGATGTCGAGGATCAACGGCGAAACCGGGATCACCATCAGCCCGACAAGGATGAGCATTCCGACCGGCAGCGCCGAGGCACCGGCGATACGCCCGATGTTGGCGATATTGAAGCCGGCGGTCATGCCGCGCCGCCCGACATGGCGGCGAGCCGCCGATAAGCGTCGGCGGCAAAACCCATCGACAATTTGCGGGGCATGGGCTGAATTTCCATCATCTGCAGCGGGGGACGTCCCCCACCACCCGCCAGGCCGCTCGTACGACTCGCCGAAGCGTGCCAGCCGGCGGGGGCGAAGGGTTTCACATTTTCGATCTTGCCGCCGTCTTCGAGCTTGGCGCGAAAGCGGTCGCGGATTTCGGCCAGGCTGCGCATGCTGCCGTCGGGGGCGTAGAACACCGACCGGTTGGCGGCGGCCGCCTCGGGCATCATCGGCGCGCCGGGCTGGTCGGGATTGGCGTCGAGCGCGGTCAGAAATTTGGCGGCGCCGCCGCTGCCCAGGAAATGCGCGAGATAGAGGTCGACGGGCTCGGCGCTGCGCCCGATCCGGCTTTCCAGATAGTCGCGATTGTCGCCGGTCAGCGCCGCGGCCATCGTCGATGCGGCGGCGGGATCGTCGCGCAGGTCGAAAATCTGTTGGCGCAGGGTGGGATCGGTCACGGTCAGCCGCCCCGATGCATCGCGGCCGATCGCATCGGCGGCCCAGGCGAGGCCGTGATTGGCGCCGTGGCGGTCGAGGGTCGCGAGCCAGGTCTGTTTGGTGAACTGATACAGTCCGCGCGCCGACGAGGTGGACGCCTTGGCGGTCGGGTTATAGCCGCTTTCAACGCGCGCGACATCGACCAGATAATCGAAATCGATTCCCGTGCGCGCCGACGCCGTTTGCACCGCATCCATGACGGGTGCAGCGATGCGGCGGCCGGGCTGGGGATTGTTGATGGCGTTCATAAATCGGGTTCCGCTGGTGCAGCAGGGCTGTCTCAGCAAACCAACGCAATCATCGTGCCATTTACGGTTAATGGCAGAAACCTATAGAATAATCAGTAGTTTAACGCGGCTCCGCGCTGGTGAGTGCCGCGGATGTCGTGGTTCCTGTCAATCCGCTGACGCGTCCAGTCCTTGAGGACGTTGACGCGGATTGCGGCGGCTTCGAGCTCGCGCAGCGCCTTGCCGATCAAGACCTGGGTGCGATGTTCGCTGCCCCTGGGGATGGCCGCGCCGCGAAACAGGATCACCGCGGTCGCCAGCTCTTCGGTCGCCGCGATGATCGCCCCGGCGTCATGCCCGTCGAGCGCACCGACCAACGCATTGAGCCGCAATTGGACTTCTTCGAGCATCATTCCGACCCGCCGGTGTGGAAATCGATCATGGCGCTGGCGATGATCGCGGGGTGGACGCCATAGCTGCCGCTGGCAATCGCGCTGCGCAGCGATGCGACGCGGCCGACATCGACCGGCGGCGCCTGATTGGCAAGCCCGCCCGCAAGGCGGATCAGGCGCGCTGCGGGCAAGCCGTCCGCCGCCGCTGGCAGCGGCGCAGGCGCCCGGGCCGACGTTGCCGCATCGCTGGCGACGCTGCGCAGCGGAGTCGTGCGGACGATACCGCCGACGGGTCCGATCTTGCTGTCACCCGACATATCTGCCTCCATCCGGTACCGTCAGAAAAGTGACGACGCGGTTCACGAAGGCTTTAACGGACGCCGCCGCGGGGGATTAAGGCGGCGCGGCGCAAAAAAGACAAAAGAATGGCCCGGTGACGTCGGAAAGCCGACAGTCACCGGGCCAGGGGCTGGTCAGGGTAAGGAAAGGTGGGGGTCAGTCGTCGAGGCGGGCGCGGCCGGGACCGATCACGGTCGCGCTCAGCGACGATTTGGCGTCGTTGCCGCGCAGCGCGATCATCTCGCCGATCCGGCCATCCTCGGCGGCGACCGCAGCATAGCTGATCGAAAAACTTTCGGTATCGATCGTCACCCGGACATTGTCGCCGCGGCGGATGACGGGGGCGCCGGTGGCGGGGCGGGTAAAGCTCGCCGCCGTCGGCGCCGCGTTCGCTGGTCCCGCCGCCGGTGTGCTCAGGGGGACGCGCAGGCGCCAGCCGAGCGAGGCGCAGCGCACCGCGAGCGCATTGGCGTCGATCGCGGTCACCGATGCCTGTTCGGGACAGCGCGCCAGCTTGATGCGGCGATCGACCGGGGTCGCAGTGCGGCCCAGCGCGCTGGCGACCATCGCGGTCAGCACGTCGATTGTCTGCCAATCCTCGGTCGCCTGCTGGGCATATGCGGGATTGGCGGCGGCGGTACAGGCAGCGGAATAGGCGGCGAGGCCAACGGCCAGGCGGGTGGTGATAGCATGGGACACGATCCATCTCCTTCGGTCCAAAATGGTCACCCGCCATTTTGCAGGAAGCGTGCCAGTCGCGGTTTGCGGCGCGATTGGCGCCGCCGCGACGTGGAGTCGTCAGTTTTTTGACTGATACCCCAAAGCGATGACGGCGACCATATTTAAATAACTGAAAATAATAGATAAATGCCTTTTGGCACGGCGATTGCATCGTTCTTTGTGTTTTCCGCGCGTCGGCGCCGGCAGCGACCGGACCCGGCCAGCGGCGAAAGAAGGAATTTGATGATGGCATCCGAGAAACTCTTTGGTCTGCACGCGACGGCGCTTCAGCTGCGCAGCCAGCGCATGATGATGCTCGCGTCGAACATCGCCAATGCCGCGACGCCCGGATATAAGGCGCGCGACCTCGATTTTTCGAAAGCGCTCGACCTGGCGCAGCAGGGCGGCTCGACCGCCAATGCTATCGAGGGCGCGATTGCGTATCGCGTGCCGGTACAGGCGTCGCTCGACGGCAACACCGTCGAAATGGCGACCGAGCAGACGGCGTTCGCCGAAAACGCACTCGCCTACCGGTCCAGCCTTTCGTTCCTCAGCGGCCGCGTCAACACGCTGACCCGTGCGATCAAGGGCGAATGACGATGGCCAGCAATTTCTCCGTCTTCGACATCAGCGGCCGCGCGATGTCGGCGCAGCTCGTCCGGCTTAACACCACCGCGTCGAACCTGGCCAACGCCGGGACGATCGCGGGCAGCGAAGCCGAAGCCTTTCGCTCGCTCAAACCGGTGTTCCGTACCGTGATGGACAGCCAGGGCCGCGCGACGGTCCAGGTCGATCAGGTGACGACGTCGAAAATGGCGCCGTCGAAACGCCACGATCCGTCGAACCCGCTCGCCGACAAGGACGGCAACGTCTGGCAGGCGGCGGTCGATAGCGCCGCGGAGATGGTCGAGATGGTCGAGACCGCGCGCCAATATCAGAACAATGTCCAGGTCCTCGAAACCGCCAAGGGCCTGATCAACGAAACCCTCAGGATGGGACAATAAAATGGCCGTCAACAACGTCATCAACGCCAACAATGTCGTGCTCCAGCCGAAGGGCGCCGGGCAGCAGATGGGGCAGAGCGATTTCCTGCGCCTGATGACCGCGCAGCTGTCGCAGCAGGATCCGTTCAACCCCGTCGATAACCAGCAGATGGTCGCGCAGATGGCGCAGTTTTCCAGCCTCGCCGGGATCAGCGAAACCAACACGACGCTGCAGAAAATCTCGGAGCAGCTCATAGCGCAGACCCAGCTGCTCAAGGACATCAAGGCCGCCACTCCGGCGCCCACAACCCCCACCACCTAAGAAGGATAAAGCCATGTCATTCTATACCTCGCTTTCGGGCCTCAAGGGCGCCCAGACCGACATGTCGGTCATCTCGAACAACATCGCCAACGCGGGATCGATCGGGTTCAAGCGCAGCAAGGCGCAGTTCGGCGACATTTTCGCCTCGTCGCCGACCCAGTCGACCAAGATGATCGCGGGTCAGGGCCAGCGCCTCAACGGGATCACCCAGCAGTTTACCCAGGGATCGTATGAATCGAGCGAAAAGACGCTCGACATGGCGATCGTCGGTGAAGGAATGTTCGTGGTGAAGGGCGATCCGCCGCGCGAGCAGGTGACCTACACCCGCAACGGCGCGTTCACCGCGACCCCCGACCGCAATGTGATCGATTCGACGGGGCAGAAGCTGCAACTGCTGCCCGTCGATGCGAACGGCAACGTCACCAACAACACGCTGGCCGGGGCGTTTGATTTTGTCCTGCCGCCGGGCGCGCCGAGCGATCCCACCGCGCAGCTGGTCAATGTCTCGATCGGCCTCGACGGGCTGGTCTCTGCCACCTTTGCCAATGGCGAAGCGCAGGTTCTGGGCAAGGTTGCGATGGCGACCTTCCCGGCGATGGAGGGGCTGCGGCCCGTCGGCGACGCGCATTGGCAGTCGTCGGGCGAAAGCGGCGCGCCGACGATCGACGCCGCGACCAACGGCCCGATGGGCGCGATCCGGTCGGGCGCACTCGAACGCTCGAACGTCGATATCACCGAAGAACTGGTGATGCTGATCGGTGCACAGCGCAATTTCCAGGCGAACGCCAAGGCGATCGAGGGCGCGTCGCAGCTGTCGCAAACCATCATCAACATGCGCTGATCCAGCGCATTTAGCCGCCTGCCGGGAGCCTTCAGATGGACAAACTCATCTATACCAGCCTTACCGCGATGCGGGGCAGCACGGCCCGCCAGACGGCGATTGCCAACAATCTGGCGAACGCGCAGACGCCCGGGTTTCGCGCCGACATGGCCGAGGCGCAGGCGCTGTGGCTGAACGGCAGCGGGACGGGCGCGCGCGCCATGGCGTCGGAAGAAGTGATCGGCGCCGACATGCGCGCCGGCACTGTCACCGCGACCGGGCGCGATCTGGACATCGCGGTGCAGGGCGACGCGCTGCTCGTGGTGCAGGCAAAGGACGGCACCGAGGCCTATACGCGGCGCGGCGACCTGCAGGTATCGCCCAGCGGGCTGCTGACCACCGGCGACGGCCACCCCGTGCAGGGTGGTCAGGGCCCGGTGACGATCCCCCCCGCTGACGCGATCACGATCGACGTCGAGGGGCGGGTGTGGATCGTCCCCGCCGGCGGTGATGCCGAAAATCCGCAGGAAGTCGACCGGCTGCGGCTGGCGACCCCGACCGGGTCCGACATTGCCAAGGGGTTGGACGGGCTATTCCGCGTCAAGGGCGAGGGCATTTTGCCCGACGATCCCGAAGCGCGGCTGATCACCCGGTCGATCGAAGGATCGAACGTCGCCGCCACCACCGCGCTGGTCGACATGATCGAGGCGAGCCGCAGCTGGGATACCCAGCTCAAGCTGGTCAGCGACGTGCGCGACATGGACAGCGCGACCGCCAATTTGATGCAGCTTCCCCGTTAAGGAGACTATGACATGAGCTTCGGTGCCTTGCACGTCGCACGAACCGGTCTGGATGCCCAGGGCTTCCGGATGCAGGTGATCGCCAACAACCTCGCCAACGTGAACACCACGGGCTTCAAGCGCGACCGCGCCAGCTTTGAAACGTTGAGCTATCAGATGATGACCGCGCCGGGTGCGCCGTCGTCAGCTGAAAACCGTTATGCGACCGGGCTTAACCTCGGCACCGGCGTGTCGCTGGGCGGCACGTCGCGGATCGATACGCAGGGGACGTTCGCCACCACCGGCAACGCGCTCGACATGGCGATCGACGGCGCCGGATATTTTCAGGTCGAAATGCCCGATGGGCGGACCGGCTATACCCGCGCCGGCAATTTCGGCCGCTCGCCCGATGGCACGATCGTGACCTCGGACGGCAAGCCGCTGACCCCCGCGATCCAGATTCCCGAGGACAGCACCAATGTGTCGATCGGCGCCGACGGCACCGTGTCGGCGACCGGCGCCGACGGGACGCTGACCGAACTTGGTCGCATCGAACTCGCACGCTTTGCCAATCCGGCGGGCTTGCAGGCGATCGGCGACAATATGCTGGTCGAAACCGCCGCATCGGGCGCGCCGCAGGTCGGCGCTGCCGGGCAGGAAGGCCGCGGCAGCTTGCGCGGCGGGATGCTCGAGGGATCGAACGTCAATGTCGTTGAGGAACTCGTCGACATGATCGAGACCCAGCGCGCCTATGAGGTCAATTCCAAGATGATCCAGGCCACCGACGAGATGATGAAAAATGCCGCGCAGACGCTCTAATCTGTCGGTCAGTGTGGCCTTTGCCCTCGCGCTCGTGCCGGTTGGCGCGGCGGCGAAGGACAAATTGCCCGCCGACGCCTTTGCTGCGGCGACGCCGGTCCCCCCGGCGCCGCTGCCCGGCAATGGCTCGATCTTTCAGGGCAGCTATGTGCCGCTGACGTCGGGCGGACGCGCCGGGCAGGTCGGCGACATCCTGACCATCCAGCTTGTCGAGCGCACCGCCGCGACCAAAAGCAACGCCGCGGGCACGCAGCGCGACGGCAATATCGGCCTGACGCCGCCATCGACCGGGCCGCTGTCGCTGTTCAACCCCAGCGACATCGCGATGGGCGGCGGCCAGCAGTTCAAGGGCAAGGGCGACGCGTCGCAATCGAACGCGCTGTCGGGTGAGGTCAGCGTGACCATCGCTGCGGTCTATCCCAACGGCACGATGCTGGTGCGCGGCGAAAAGCTGCTCACGCTCAACCGCGGCGACGAACGCGTCCAGATTTCGGGCATCGTCCGCGCGATGGACATCAGCCCCGACAACCGCATCCTGTCGACCCGCGTCGCCGACGCCAACATCCGGTACGTCGGCAAGGGCGAGATCGCGCGCGCCAGCCAGCAAGGCTGGCTGCAGCGCTTCTTCGCGATCATCAGCCCGTTCTGAAAAGGATTTTATCCGTGACCCAGCGTCCCACCCTGTTTGCCCTGATCGCGCTCCTGATCGCCAGTCTTGCCTTTGCGGCGCCGGCGCAGGCGCAGCGCATCAAGGACATGGGCCAGTTCCAGGGCCTGCGCGCTAACCAGCTCACCGGCTACGGCATCGTCGTCGGCCTCGCGGGGACCGGCGACGACAGCCTCGATTATTCGACGCTGGGGATGAAGGGCGCAATCTCGCGCTTTGGCCTGACGCTGCCGCCGGGGGTCAACCCGGCGCTGAAAAACGCCGCGGCGGTGATGATCACCGCCGAACTGCCGCCGTTCGGCAAGCCCGGCCAGCGCCTGGACGTCACCGTGTCGGCGATCGGCAAGGCGAAAAGCCTGCGCGGCGGCACCCTGGTGCTCGCGCCGCTCTACGGCGCTGACGGCCAGATTTACGCGATGGTGCAGGGCAACCTCGTCATCGGCGGGCTGGGCGTCGATGCCGCCGACGGATCGAAGCTGACGGTCAATGTTCCGTCGAGCGGCCGCATCGCGGGCGGGGCGACGATCGAGCGCGCCGTCGACACCGGCTTTGCGACCGGCGACTGGCTGACCTTCAACCTCCATCAATTCGACGCCACCAACGCCAAGCGCGTTGCCGATGCAATCAACGCCGCGATCCCGGGCAGCGCGTCGATGATCGACGGCGCCAGCATCGCGATCCGCGCCGCCGGCAATGGTGACGAGCGGATGCGGCTGATGTCGACAATCGAGAATCTGGGTGTCCAGCGCTCCGAACCATCGGCCAAGGTGATCGTCAACGCGCGCACCGGCACCGTGGTGATCAATGGCGCGGTCCGCGTCGGCACCGCTGCGGTCAGCCACGGCAAGCTCACCGTCTCGATCAAGGAATCGCCGACGGTCGTTCAGCCCGCCCCGTTCAGCCGCGGTGAGACTGCGATCGAGCCATCGAGCGAGATCGAGGTCGCCGAGGATTATCGCCCGGCCTTTTTGATGAAACCCAATGCCTCGCTGTCCGAACTCGTCGATTCGATCAACCGTCTGGGCGTGTCGCCCGGCGATCTGGTCGCGATCCTCGAGGCGCTGAGCCAGGCGGGTGCCCTGACAGCAGAATTGGTGATCATATGATGATGCCCATATCCTCAACGCCCGCGGCGCCGTCCTTTGTGCCGGCTTCGGCGACCCCGACGCTCACCGGCGGCGGCGGCGACGGCGGCCTGCGCAAGGCGGCCGAACAATTCGAGGCGGTGATCCTGCGTCAGTTGATGGCATCGATGCGCCAGGCGAAGCTGGGCGACGATATGCTCGGGTCGAGCGCGACCGACAATTTCCGCGAAATGGCCGATGCGCGCACCGCCGACTCGATCGCCGCGATGCGCCAGTTCGGGATCGCCGACATGGTCGAGCGCCAGTTCCGCGGGCGCCTGAGCAGTACAGCTGGAGGCGTACAATGAGCGATCTTCTCGGCATCGGCTACAGCGGGCTCAAGGCTTATTCGCGCGCGCTGTCGACGATCGGCGACAATATCGCCAACGCCCAAACCCCCGGCTATGCGCGGCGGCGGCTCGACATGATGGAGTCGGTCAGCGGCAATGATTCGGTCTTTTATCGCGGCAACGTCAACCCCAGCGGGGTCGAGATTCGCGGCGTCAGCCGATCGGTCGATGCCTGGCTGATCGAGGATTCGCGGATTTCGGGCGGCGACTCGGAACGGTCGGCGACCAGGCTCGGCTGGCTGGACAAGGTCGAAGGCGCGCTCAGCGACGAAACCAATGGCATCAAGACCGGCCTGACCAAGCTGTTCACCACCGCCGACCAATTGACCGCCGATCCGGCGAACAAGACATTGCGCAGCCAGTTTCTGCAAGCGGTCGATGACGTCGCGTCGGGCTTTCGCACCGCAGCAGGCCAGCTCGACAAGATGGCGGACGGGGTCGAGGGCGCGGCGACGGCGACGGTTCAGGATTTCAACACCAATCTGAACGCGCTCGAACAGATCAACATCGGGCTGCGCAAGGCGCGGCCGGGATCGACCAACGAGGCGAGCCTGCTCGACGAGCGCGACCGGTTGCTCGACAAATTGTCGTCGCAGGCGGGCGTCAGCGCGACGTTTGAAAACAATGGATCGGTGACGCTGCGCGCGAGCGGATCGGGCGACCTGCTCGTCGGCGGCGGCGCGGTGAACCCGATCACGGTGACCGCCGCCGCCGATGGACGACTCTCCTATAATGTCGGCGGTTCGCCGCTGGCGATTGCGACCGGCTCGCTCGCCGGATTGTCGGAAGCGGCGAACCATGTCGCCGACCAGCGCGCCAGCCTCGATACGATGGCGACCGGCTTTGCAATGCAGCTCAACGCCGCGCACCAGGCGGGCAGCGATGCCAATGGCAATCCGGGCGCGCCGTTGTTTAGCGGCACCAGCGCCGGGACGCTGACCGCCGCGACGCTGACCCCCGAACAGGTGGCAGCCGCCAACGCATCGGGCGGCAACGGCAACATGCTGGCGCTCGGCGCGCTGCGCGGCGCCAATGATCCCGAATCGCGCTGGTCGGGCCATCTGGCGACGCAGGCACAGACGACCGCGTCGGCGCGGGCGCAGGATGCCGCGGCGATGACCCGCGCCGACGCCGCCGCCGCGGCGCGTGACGGGGTGAGCGAAGTCGATCTCGACAAGGAGGCGGCCGAACTGTTGCGGTTCCAGCAAGCCTATCAGGCCGCGGCCCGGACGATCCAGGTCGCGCGCGAAACCATGCAAACGCTGCTGAGCTCGATCTAAGGGAGAGCGGACAATGATTAACGCCGTAGGCAATCGCATGACGCGCGAAGTCGCGCGCCAACAGAAACTGGCCGACCAGATCGAGCGGACGCAGATCCAGATATCGAGCGGCAAGCGGCTGCAACGCATGTCCGACGACCCGGTGTCGGCGCGGCGGATCGCGACGATCGGGACCAGCCAGGCGAGCATGACCGCGTGGAACGCCAATATCAACTCGGCGTCGGCGCTGGTCGCGCAGGCCGATGGCGTGATGAAATCGGTGAGCAATTTGATGACCCGCGCGCGCGAGCTGACCCTCGCGGCGGCAAATGATTCGGCGAACCCCGCCGACCGCGCAGCGATCGCCGCCGAATTGGGAACGATCGCCGACGAAATCGATAGCCTGGCGGCGACGCGCGATTCGAACAGCGAACCGTTGTTCGCCGCCGGTACTGCGCGCGTCATGCGGTTTGATTCGGATATCAGTTTTGCGCCTGTTCCGGCGGCCGCCGACGTCTTTGTCATCGCGGGCAACAGCCTGTCGACCGGCATCCGCGATGCGGCGGCGGCGGTTACGGCGGGCAACAAGCCCATGATGGGCGCCGCGCTGACCGCGCTCGAGACGGCGATCGGCCATGTCGCCGACCGCCATGCCGCGCTCGGCCTGTCGGGGGGGCGGCTCGATCGCATCGGTGACGGGCTGGCGGCGCGCGGTATCACGCTGAAAGACGAACGTTCGTCGGTCGAGGATACCGATCTGTCGGTCGCCATTGCCGAACTCAATGCCCAGGATCTGACGCTGGGCGCGGCGCAGGCGGCTTTTGCCAAGATCAACCGGCAGACCTTGTTCGATATTTTGAACTGAGCGCGCTCAATATCGCGGCGCGGCTGCCGTTAAGCATAGAGACGTCTTTTGAATTTGGGGCCTTTGCCCCGCATGGAGTTGACCCCGCATGTTTCCGGTAATCGGCATCGTCGTACTGATCCTGCTGGTGTTCGGGGGCTTCGCGCTGACCGGAGGCAATCTTGGCCCCGTCATGGCCGCGCTGCCGCACGAAATGCTGATCATCGGCGGCGCCGCCATCGGATCGCTGATCATCGGCAATTCGGGCGCGGACCTGAAGGCGCTCGGCGGGGGTCTCGGCAAAGTGTTCAAGGGACCGCAGTACAAGAAGCAGGACTATCTCGACTGCATCCTGCTCGTCTCGACGCTGATGAAGATGATGCGCACCGAAGGCCCGGTCGCGGTCGAACCGCATATCGAGGATCCGGCCAATTCGACGCTGTTCCAGCAATATCCCAAGCTGCTCAAGGATCAGACGCTGATCCATCTGATCTGCGACACGCTGCGCTTGGTCGTTGTCTCGTCGGGCACACTCGACCCGCACGCGGTCGAGGATGTCATGGACAGCGCGCTGAAGAACCATCACCACCATGCGATCAAACCCGCCGACGGCTTGCAGAATCTGGCCGACGCATTGCCTGCGCTAGGCATCGTCGCCGCGGTGCTTGGCGTCGTCAAGACGATGGGATCGATCGACAAGCCGCCCGAGGTTCTGGGCGGCATGATCGGATCGGCGCTCGTCGGTACCTTCCTCGGCGTGTTGCTCGCTTATGGTCTGGTCGGTCCGTTCGCGACGCGCGCGCGCACCGTGATCGAAAGCGACGGCGCGATGTATCATACCGTGAAACAGCTGATCGTGGCGTCACTGCATGGCCATCCGCAGCCGCTGGTGATCGAGGCCGCACGGTCGGGCGTCGAACATGCCAACCAGCCGAGCTTTGCCGAAGTGTTTGACGGAATGCGCGGTCGCTGATGGCGGCGCGTCCCAACCTGCCGCGCCCGATCATCGTGAAGAAGATCATCGAGGCACCGCACGCCGGCCATCATGGCGGGGCGTGGAAGGTTGCCTATGCCGATTTCGTGACCGCGATGATGGCGTTCTTCCTGCTCATGTGGCTGCTCGGCGCCACGACCGAAAAGCAGCGCAAGGCGCTCGCCGATTATTTCGCGCCGACGATCGTCCAGTCGAAACAGGACACCGCGGGGTCGAATGGCTTTTTCGGCGGCGACTCGCTCGTCGCGGCCGACAAATATCCGCATGGCGCGGCGCAGACCGGGACCAAATCGATGACGATCCCGCGCGATGCGACCGGTGGGCCCAAGGAGGCGTCGGGGCGCGAGCGCGAACGGCTGAAGTTCCAGCGCGTCGCCAAGGCGCTGGCCGAACGGGTGCAGGCCAAGGGCGAGCTCCGGCGCTTCGCGCGCAATCTGCGCTTTACCGAAACGGTCGAGGGGCTGCGCATCGATGTGATCGACGACGCCGATTTTTCGATGTTCGCCATCGGAACCAGCCAGCTGACCCCTGCCGGCGTGCGGCTGTTCGGCGAGATTGCGGGGCCGGTCGCCGAAATGCCCAACCAGGTGATGGTGCGCGGGCACACCGATGCGGCGCCCTGGTCGGCCAAGTCGGGGACCAACAATTGGCGCCTGTCGGTCGACCGCGCCGAGGTTACGCGCCACTTTCTGGAGTATCGCGGCGTCGACAAGACACGCTTTCAGCGCATCGAAGGGGTCGCCGATCGTGAGCCCTATGTCCCCTCCGACCGATTCGATCCGCGCAACCGCCGCATCTCGATCACGCTCGGCTGGCGCACCGCCACCGACAATTAGTGCCAGTTTGGCAGCATATCGGATCGTTAACGACGCGATTGCGCGGAAAATACATCCAATCTGGCAATAATCCTTTATTTTGAATGGGTTATGCCAAGGTGGATAATCTTTTGTTTACCACTTTCGTCAATCTCTGGGTCCATCGAAAAGGCGCCGAATTGGGGGGCGCGGTGGAGACCGAAATGACCGTGGGGCAGAACAGCAGTGCAGCGCTTGAGACGCTGATCGTCGGCAGCAGCGCGGCCGCCGCGCAGCTGCGCGACATGATCCGCCGCGTGGCGCGGTCGAACGCATCGGTCATGCTCTGCGGCCCGTCGGGTTCGGGCAAGGAACTGGTGGCCCGCGCGATCCACGATGAAGGCGTCCGGTCGGGCAAGGCCTTTTCCGCGATCAACTGCGGCGCGATCCCCGGCGACCTCATTGAATCCGAACTCTTCGGGCATGAAAAGGGCAGCTTCACCGGCGCCCATGCCCGCCGCATCGGCCATTTCGAAGCGAGCGAGGGCGGCACGCTTTTCCTCGACGAAATCGGCGACATGCGGTTCGACATGCAGGTCAAACTGCTCCGCGTGCTCGAGGAACGGATGATCGTCCGTGTCGGCAGCAGCGATGTGAAGGCCGTCGACGTCCGCGTCATTTCGGCCACCCACCAGGATCTCGGCGTCGCGATCGCCGATGGCAAATTCCGCGAAGACCTGTTCTTCCGGCTCGGCGTGGTTGTGCTCCAGGTCCCCAGCCTGGCCAGCCGCGTCGGGGATATTCCCGCCCTCATCCGCCATTTCCAGCGCAAGATGCCGGGCGAGGCCAAGTGCCGCTTTGACGCCGACGCGATGGAATTGCTGATGCAGCACCGCTGGCCGGGCAATGTCCGCGAACTCAGGAATTTCGTCGAACGCGCCAGCGTGCTGCACGGCGGCGAAACGCTGGGCGCCGACGATGTCGCCATGCTTTTGAACCCCACCGCAGCGCCCCGGCCGCGGCAGGCTGTCCCCAGCAGCTTTGCCGCGGTCGAGGCCAGCGCGGACGACACCACGCCTGCCATGCCGTTCAGCAAGGCGCCGGCGCCGGGCCGCCCGATCGACCTCAAGCGCGAGATCGAAACGATCGAGCTCGAACAGATCCACGTCGCCCTCGACCTGGCTGACGGCATCATTTCCGAAGCCGCGCGCCTGTTGACGCTGAAGCGCACGACGCTGATCGAAAAGATGCGCAAATATGGGGTTCAACAGCAGGCCGCCTGATCGGCGCCCGCGACACCAGTTTCAGCACCCGCTGAAAAAAGGGGGCTCTGGTCCGCCCCTGACCACCCGGCCGCCCGTCCCCACCCAGGGCGGCCGGGTACCCAGCGGGATCTTTTGAAACGGCATCGGCCCGCACCCCTACCCCGGGGTGCGGGCCGATCCTGTTTTCAGCTTGGTGAGACGGCGGTCAGCGCAATTGCCGCCACGCCGCGCTGACCGTCAGGATACCGTCGAGAAGCTCCGCCAGCGCATCCGCATTGTTCTGCGCCACCGCATCGTCGAGCTTGCGGCGCATGCTGCGATAGACGCGCGACAGCGCGGTCGCGACGTCGCCGCCGGCATCGCGGTCCAGCCCGGCGTCAAGCCCGATCAGGATCGCGCGGGCGCGGTGCGCGGGTTCGGTGGCTGAAATGCGCTGGCCCTGCCGGACCATCGACCCGAGCACGCCGATCGCGGTTTCCAGCTCGTCATAGAGCATGGTCACCAGCTCGATCGGGTCGGCGGCGGCGGCGCGGCTTTCATGCTGCAAGCGGCGATAGAGCCCGGTTGCCCGGACGGTCGAGGCGGTAGCTGTCACGGTCGATGCCCCTAATCGTTGCCCTGGTTGGTCCAGAGCTTGATCTGTTGTTCAAGATAGGTTTGCGTCGCCTTGAACGCCGCCAGCCGGGCGTCGAGCGAGCCATATTGTTTTTCCAGCCGGGCGCGATAGGCGTCCTCGCGCATCTCGATATTCTCGAGCTGCTCGGCCAGCGTTTCCTTGCGGTCGCCCAGCGATTTGCTCACCCGGCCGATCACGCCGTCGGTGGCGACCGCCTTGTCGCGGATCGCATCGAGGACAAAGGCGATGCCGGGGTCGCTCGCCTCGGTCCGCCCACCGTCGCGGCGCGGGTTGAACAGCGCCTCGACCGCCCCGGCGTCGGTGGCGAGCACCTGCGCGAGCTTGGTCTCATCGACCATCAGCAGACCTTCCTTGGTCGTCGAAACGCCGATGTCGGTCAGCTTGTTGATGCTGCCGTGGCTGGAAATGACTTTGCCGACCAGCCCCGAAAGTTCGCGTTCGAGCTCGCGCAGCGACGTGGTCGACCCCGACAGGCCCGCGGCCGACGACAGGCTTTTTTTCAGCTGGTTATAGACCGAGACGAAATCGCCGACGGTCTGTTTGATGATGGCGAGCGGGCGGCTGGCGCCGATGTCGACCGGCTGGCCGGGCGCCGCCTTCTTCAGGGTCAGCGACATGCCCGGCACCACATCGTCGATGATGTTGGTGCCGCGGCTGAACGCGACGCCGTCGAGAGTGAATTCGGCGTTGGCGGCGCTTTGGCCCAGCGTCATGCCGCCGCCCGCGCCATAGGCAAAGGCGGAGAGGCCGGGATCGGCGCCGGCGTCGGCGGCGAGGGTGAAGGCGTTGGCGGCCCCCGACGGACCCTTCAGGATCAGGCGGTGCCCGCCTTGGTCGGCGATGATCGACGCGGTCACCCCGCCGCCGCTCGAATTGATCGCGCTGGCCAGCCCGTCGAGGCTGTTGTTGGTACCATCGACGGTGATCGTCTTGGCGACACCCCCCACCGTCAGCGTCATCGTGCCGGTGCCGATCGCGGCGGTGCGGTCGGCGACCACCGCGGAATAGCTGCTTTGGGCGCGCGCGAGCTGGGTGACGATGATGGTCGCGGCGAAACTGTCGGCATGGAGTCCGGCGCGCGCGGTGGCGCTCAGCACGCTGTCGTCGGACACCGTCGGGGTGCTGCGCAGCGTCCCGTCGCTGACCATCTGGCCCAGCGAATCGGCAAAGCCGTCGAGGTCCGATCGGGCCTGCGCCAGGGCGCTGATCCGCGTCTGGTTCTGCTGCGTCAGCGTCGTGATCCGTGCGACCTTTGGCTCGCGCGATGCGGCGGACAGGTCGGTGACCAGCTGTTTGATGTCGATGCCCGATCCGGCGCCCAGGCTGTTGGCAATTGAACTGACCATGACGAAAAATCCTTCGCACCCCTTAACGGCAGCGCAGCGGCAATTTTAAGCCTGACGGCGCCCGTCGGGGTCGAAATGGTGCGATGCGGGAACATCGACCACCGGCGGCGCCGCGCCTTCGGCGACCATGCGCTCAAGCTGAAAGACAAAGGCGAGCACGGTGGCGACCGCGACGAACAATTCGTCGGGGATCACCCTCCCGGCGCGCGCGGTGAAATAGATGGCGCGGGTCAGCTGCGGATATTCGAGCAGCGGGACATTGGCGCCCCGCGCCAGCTCGCGGATCGCCAGCGCGACATCGCCGCGGCCGCGCGCGACCACAACCGGCGCCGCATCGACCCCGGGACGATAGCGCAGCGCGATCGAGAAATGGGTCGGATTGGTCAGCACGACGGTCGCGTCGGACACCGCCTTGCGCGCCGATCCGCTCAACATTTCGTGCGCGCGCTGGCGCTGCGCTTGCTTGAGCTCGGGCGCCCCGTCGGATTGGCGCATCTCCTCCTTGATCTCCTGTTTGCTCATCATCAGCCGCTTGTTGCGCTGGAACCATTGCACCGGGACGTCGATCAGCGCGATGACCACCAGGCCGCCGGCGAGCACCAGCATCGCATGGCCGATCGCCTGTCCGGCGAGGCCGATCGCCGCGAGCAGGTCGGTCGATGCCATCGTCATGATCGCGGGGAGGCTGCGGCCGACGAGCCAATAGCCGATGGTGCCGAGCAGCAGCACCTTGGCCAATGCCTTGCCCAGTTCGGCGGCGCCCTGCATCCCGAACATGCGTTTGAGCCCGGTCATCGGGTTCATCCGGTTGCCCTTGAACGCCAGCGCCTTGCCGCGCCAGCCGAACGAGCCGAGCAGCGCCGGCCCCGCGACCGCGGCACCCAGCGCAAGCGCGAACAGGCTGGCGAGCGGCAGCAGGATTTCGACCCCATTGCGCATCAGCGCCTCGGCCGGCGCAAAATCGGCGACGTCGGCGGCGGTGAGGGTCAGCCCGCGGCGCAGCAGGTCGCCCGCCGATTGCACGAACCAGCCGCCCGCCGCGACAATCCAGCCCGCGGCGGCGAGCATCATCAACGCGGTCGCCAGCTCGCGCGACATCAGCACATCGCCCTCGCGCGCCGAATCGCTCAGCTTCTTCGGCGTCGGCTGTTCGGTTTTCTGGTCTTTGTCGGGTTTGCTCGCCACGGGTCAGAGCCCCGCGAACATCCGCGCGCCGTCGAGCGCGTCGGACAGGATACGAACGATCGCTTCGGCCATCGCCGGGGTCGCGACGCCGAGCAGGATGATGCCGGCGAGCAGGGTCGCGGGAATACCGACCGCGAACAGGTTGAGCGCGGGGGCCGAACGGCCGATCACGCCCATGATGATCTGGACCAGGATCAGCACAAAGCCGACCGGCATCGCGATCGTCAACGCCGCGGCGAACATCAGGCTGCCGAACCGCAGCACGCCGCCGATAGCCTCGAACGAGGGGAAGGCGTTGCCGGGTGGGAGGGCGGTGTAGCTGTCGACGATGATGTCGATCAGCACCAGATGGCCGTCGGCGGCGAGGAACAGCGCGGTCGCGAGCATCGACAGGAACTGGCCGATCGCCGAACTCGATGCGCCGCTGAGCGGATCGACCATCGACGCAAAGCCCAGCCCCATCGCGTTGCTGATCGCCTCGCCCGCCAGCAAGGCGGCGGCGAGTCCCATCTGGAGAATGAAGCCGATGCCGAGGCCGATCACGACCTCGCCGATGACGAGCAGCAGGCCGGGGACCGACACAATGCCTTCGGGGGGCAATGCCATGCCCGATGCCGCCACCGCGGGCACCCCGACCGCGAGCGCGATGACCAGCCGCAGCTGGATCGGGACGCTGGTCGCGCCGAATACCGGCGCGGCGATGAACGCCGCACCGGGGCGGATCATCGCCAGCATCCACAGCTGGAGCATCGCCTCGATATTCGGGATGTCGGCGGGGTCCACAGCCGGTTTAGCGCACCAGCGCCGGGATCTGGGCGAAGATGTCGCGGGTAAAATCGGTGAGCAGCACCAGGATGCTGCCGCCAAAGATCGCAAGGCAGATCGCCGCGACGATCAGCTTGGGGACAAAGGTCAGCGTCTGTTCGTTGATCGACGTCGCCGCCTGAACCATGCCGAGCAGCACCCCGATGACGAGCACCGGGAGCAGGATCGGCGCCGAAGCGAGGGCGAGGATCCATAAGGATTGCTGCGCCATGCCGATGAAATAGTCGGTTTCCACGTTAGGCCCCTAAGTCCCGAACGAAGCGGCGAGCGAGCCCATCGTCAGCGCCCAGCCATCGACGAGCACGAACAAGAGCAGCTTGAACGGCATCGAGATGATCGTCGGCGACAACATCATCATGCCGAGCGACATCAGCGCCGATGCGACGATCAGATCGATGACGAGGAAGGGCAGGAAGATCAGGAAACCGATCTGGAACGCGGTCTTCAATTCGCTGGTGACAAAGGCGGGCAGCAGGATCGAGAAGGGGACGTCCTTGGGGCTGGCATAGGTCGGCGCCTTGGCGATCTTGGCGAACATCATCAGGTCGGTCTTGCGCGTCTGGGTCATCATGAACCCATGTAGCGCGGTGCCCGATCGCGACACGGCTTCGCCGATGTCGATCTGTTCCTGACCATAGGGTTCGATCGCGACGCGGTTCACCTCGCTGATCACCGGCTGCATCACGAACAGCGACAGGAACAGGCTGAGCCCCACCAGCACCTGGTTCGGCGGCGTCTGTTGCAGGCCGAGCGCATGGCGCAGGATCGACAGCACGATGATGATGCGGGTGAAGCTGGTCATCATCAACAGCAGCGACGGCAGCACCGTCAACAGGCTCATCAGGACCAGGATTTGCAGCGACAGGCTGAGCGGTCGGCCGTCGCCGCCGATGTCGTTCACCGCGCGGCTGAGGCCGTCGGCGGTCTGCGCATAAGCGGCGGGCGCGGCGCAGAGCAGCGCGAGGCTGCCGATCAGCGCCGCGGCGCGCAGCCCGGTCTTGCGATCAATCTGCATGGAAGTCGCCCTGATTGTCGTCGGCGATGCGGGTGATGCCGTTCCGCGACACCGCGACCAGAATCCGCTGTCCGGCGAATTCGACCACCGCGAGCTTCGATCCCGGGCCGAGCGGCAGCACATCGACCATCTCGACGGCGCGCGTTTTCGCGGCCCCGCCGACGAGCGGCACCCCCATCTGGACGCGCTTCCACAGCCACAGGCTGCCCCACGCCATGCCGCCGACGAGCGGCAGCAGGATGAGCAGGCGGAGGATATATTCGAACATCAGGCTCTCCGCTCAAAGCCTTCGAGGCCGCGCGCCGGGGCGACGACTTCGGCGACCTGGATGCCGTAACGGCCATCGACGCTGACGATCTCGCCTTTGGCGATCAGGGTGCCGTTGGCGTAAATATCGAGCAGGTCGGTGGCGGCGCGGTCGAGTTCGATCACGCTGCCTTCGTCGATCGCGAGCAGCTCGGCGAGGGTCATCGAGGTCGATCCGACCTCGACCGACACGCGCAGCGAGACGCCGGCCAGCAGATCGAAATTGGGCGCCGCAGCGATATTTTTGTTGTCGCGGCGGTCGGCGCGGGGCGCCGTCGGGGCGTCGCTGAGGTCAGTCATGGTTCGGTCCTTTTTCGATATGTTCGATCATGATGGCGGCGTTGCCATTGGCCTCGCCGATGCTGCCGACCGCAAAGCTGCGGCCCGCGACGGTCACCGGCACATGGCGCGGCATGCCGAGCGGAATGATGTCGCCAACCTCGAGTGCGAGCAGCTTGACGAGGCTGATTTCGGGGCGCGCCAGCACCGAGCGGACGGGCAGGCGGACGTCGCGCAGCGCCTTGTTGAGCGCGCCCGCCCACACCGGATCGGCGGCGCCGGGCAGTTCGGCCGCAGGTTCGGCCCCGGCGACACCGCGCAGCGCGGCAAGCGGATAGGCGCAGGCGATCGTCCGGCCCTCGAACGGCGCGCCGCGCAGGATGAAGCGCTGGACGAACATGTCGTCATCGGCGCGCACCGCGGCGAGCTTGGCAGGGTCGCTGGTCACGCAGTCGAGCTCGGGCTCCATGGCCAGCTTGTCGCCCCATGCGGCGGCCAGTTGCAGCCCCATGTCGCGGCCCAGCCGCGCCGCGAAACGGTCCTCGGCATCGGTCAGTTCCTCGCGTTCGGCGGCGAGGCCGCCCTTGCCGCCATAGAAGATGTCGACGAGCTGGAGCAGCAACGGGCGCGGCGCCGCGAGCAGCACCGGGCCTTTCAGCGGCGGCGCATGATAGCGCCAGAAGATCGCCGGAGCGGTCGATGCGCTCCAGTCGGCAAAGCTGATCGTTTCGCCGCCGGCGCGCTCGACCAGGATCGCCGGAACGCCAAGCGCGCGGATCAGGTCGCGCAAGCTGCGCGCAAACTGGACCGCAACGCTGTCGAGCGCCGGAAAGGCATAGCTGCCCTCGGCCTTGCGCAGCAACAGCGACGCCTTGGCGTCGGCCGCCTCGGTGGTCGGGGCGGCGGGCGGTTGCACGGCTTTGACGGATTTTTCGCGAACGGTCACTGGATCACCAGGCTCGTAAAATAGACATTGTCGATACCACCAAAACCCTCTTTCTCGCGCAGCACATCGTTGATCGCAGCGGTCAATTGCCGCTGCAGTCGTTGTTTCCCCTGCGATGTCGAGAGCAGCGCCGGATCCTGTTCGGCCAGCACCATAAGCACGACCGAGCGGATCGGCACTGCCTGGCGTTTGATATTATTGATAACCTTGCCGTCATAGAAGGTCGAAAGGCTGATACCCGCCTGCAAGAAGCCCGACCCGTCGGCGAGGTTCGTCGTGAACGCATCGGTGATCGGGTAATAGGTGACCTCATATTTGCGCGGGTCGACCTTGAACTTGTCGTTGGGCACCGACACGGTGCCGACCTTGGGTGCCGCTTCCTTGTCCTCGCCCTCGGCGGCGGGGGCTTCCTCGCCATCGCTGCGCACGACCAGCTTGGGATAATGATCCTCGGGCTTGACCTCGTGCGCCGACAGCGCGCCGAAATAAATGCCCGCGCCGGCGCCGGCGCCGATCAGCGCGATCGCGCCGACGCCGATGAACAGCAGTTTTTTGAACTTGCCCTTCTTCTTGGGCGCGGCTTCGTCTTTATCCTTGGTCATCGTGATACCCTCTATGGTCAGGCAAAGCGGCCGCGGCGGTCGGCGGCCTCTTCAGGATCGCGCGCTTTGACGCGCTCGGTAACAGTTTCGATCAGATGGCTGACGTCCTGCGCGGCGGCGCGGCCCTGACCCTGCGACTGGCCCTGCATCTGGCGTCCATTGTCCCCCGGGGTGCAGGTCACTTCGCTGCCGGTCACGCGCACGCCCTGCTGGCGCAGGTCTTCGACCAGGCGGCCCTGCGCGGCGGTGACGATCGTCGCCGCCGCCTCATGTTGGGTGTCGAGCTTCAGCGACACGCCCTCGTCACCCACCAGCATCGCGACGTCGAGGCGGCCGAGGTGGCGCGGCATCAGGCGAAAACTGATGTCGCCGCTGTCCGATCTGGTCGCGGCAATGTCGTGCGCAAGCTGGTCGATCCAGGCGCCATCGCTGGCAAGGTCGAGCACGCGTTCGGTGACGATCATCGGTTGCGCGACACTCGCGGCGATGGCGGCGCCCGGAGCGGCCGGCTGGGCAAATTGGATCGTCATCGACGGTGCGGCTTCGACAGGCTTGGCGAGCTGCGCTTCGGTTCCGGCGGTCGCGCGCGGCGCGGCCGGCGGCGTGGGGCGCGACATGATCGTCACCGGCGCGGTGATCGCGGCGGGGTCGCTGGCCGGGGCGCCGGGCTTGGCAGCGACGGGGCGCGGCCCGCTGGCCAGCGATGTCGCCGGCGGCAGGTCGGCAGCGGGGGCGGCGGCAGCCTCGCCGGTCGCGATCGCGGCCGGTTCGCTCGCCTTGGTCGGCTTGCCGGCAACCGGGGCGATGATCGCGGCGATGACGGGCATCGCGGCGACGACGGCGGGCGCCGCCGCCATCGGGTCAGGCGTGATGACCGCGGTGCTGGCGACTGGCGCGGCCGGTTCGGCGGGAGCGGTGATCATGGGGCTGGCGCCGGTATCGGGCGCGCTGACGGTTTCGGTATCGGTGCCCGTTTTCGGTTCGACGACTCGGGCGGTTTTCGGCTGCGGCGCCGGGGCGCTGCCATTGACCGCGATCAGCAGCTTTGCCGCCGATGCGGCGGCTGCATCGGGGTCAGCGGCGATGGCGGTGCCGGGTTCGGCCGACTTTGCGGTCACGGCGGGCGCATCGATGGTCGTGGACGGCGCCGCCACAGGGGTCGCAACCGGCGTCGCAACAGCGACCGGGGCGGTGACGGTCGGCATCGCGGGGCTGCCCGCAACGGCGATTGGTGTCGCGGCTTTGACCGGCGCGGCGGCCGGCATCGGCGCTGCGGCGAGCAGCTGCTCGAAACCACTGTCTTCACCGCCGCCGGTCGGTGTCTGGCCGATCGTGCTGAGGAAGGCGGCGAAGCCCGCGGGGGTCGAAGCCTGCGGCATGGGAAGGGACGCCGTGCTCATCACGCCGCGCCGCCTTCGATCAGGCGCAGGCGCATGCCGCCGCGCGGGCGGTGCGGGCGGTTGGCGTCGCTGCGGCGCTCGGCTTCGGCTTCGGCCGATTTGCGGCTGCGGTCGTAAAGGCGGATGGCCGATTCTTCCTTGACCATGGCGCTTTGCGCCAGCGCCCCGGCATGGTCGCGGCGCGCGCTGGCATTCACCAGCGGCGCGGTCAGATTTTCCTGCGCGATGTCGAGCCGCATCGACAGTTCGCCGATCGTGTTGAGCGCGCGGCCGGCGACCGCGCCTTTGGCCATCGCCAGATCGACGCGCAGTGTTTCGAGGCGCCTGGCGAGCTCGACCAGGCTGGCGAGTTCGCCATTGGCCCGCGCCAGATTGGCCTCTGCCATCTGATGTTCGACGGTGCGCACGCGGATGATACGTTTGCGGCGTGCGGTGCGGGCGGTCATGCGGAATATCCTTCAATCAGGGTTTGGCGGGAAATGTCGAAATCGACCTGCGCCTTGGCGGGCTGGGTCACGAAGGCGAGCTGGTCGGCGCGGCGGGCGATGGCTTCGTCGAGCACCGGATCGCCGCCAGCGACATAAGCGCCCATCAGCATCAGATCGCGATTCTCTTCATACGCCGACCACAGCTGGCGAAAGCGGGCGGCGGCGGCGGCATGGTCGGGATCGACCGAATCGACCATCGTGCGCGACAGCGACCGGGCGACGTCGATCGCGGGATAGACGCCCTGTTCGGCCAGGGTGCGCGACAGGATGATATGGCCGTCGACAATGGCGCGGGCCGAATCGACGACCGGATCGTCGATGTCGCCGCCATCGGCGAGGACGGTGTAGAGTGCGGTGATCGACCCGCCGGTTTCGCGGTCGATCCCGGCGCGTTCGCACAGCGAGGGGATCAGCGCGAACACCGACGGCGGATAGCCTTTCATCGTCGGCGGTTCGCCCAGCGTCAGTCCGATCTCGCGCTGGGCATGGGCGACGCGGGTCAGGCTGTCGATCAGCAGCAGCACCTTTTTGCCGTCGGCGCGGAACGCCTCGGCGATTGCGGTGGCGCGCATCGCGGCGCGCAGGCGGAGCAGCGGCGGATGGTCGGCGGGAACCGCGACGACGACCGCCTTCTTGCGCACTTCGGGGGGCAGCTTGGTCTCGACGAAATCGCTGACCTCGCGGCTGCGTTCGCCGATCAGGCCGACGACGATGACGTCGCATTCGGTGCCCGCGATCATCTGGCCCATCAGGACCGATTTGCCGACCCCCGAGCCGGCGATGATCGCGACGCGCTGGCCTTCGCCGACGGTGAGCAGGCCGTTGATCGCGCGCACCCCCATGTTGAGCGGGCGGGTGACGCGGCCGCGGCGCAGCGGATTGACCTTGCGCCCGGCGAGCGGCCATTGAAACTGCGATTTGACCGGCGGGCGGCCGTCGAGCGCATTGCCCTGCGCGTCGATGATGCGGCCGAGCAGCGCCTTGCCGCACGCGACCATCGAACTGGCGCCATGCGGCTCGACCGGGGCGCCGGTGACCAGCGGCATGTTGGTGTCGAACGGCAGGACCAGGCTGCTCTGGCCGCGGAAACCGACGACCTCGCCGTAAACATAATCATTGTTCGCCGACTTGATGCGGACGTTGCTGCCCAGCGGCTGCGGGAAACCCGACACTTCGAGCATGATGCCTTCGTGCGACACAAGCGTGCCGACGCGGCGCGGGCTGGCGTTCGTCAGGTCGATCGGGTCGAGCAATTGCTGCGCCGACAGGGCGAGGCGGCGGGTCATGCGGGCGATCCTTCGCCCAGCGCCGCGTGCAATTCGTCCAGATAGACGGCGCGGCCATGTTCGATCCAGCCGGTCGAGGTTTCGATCCGCACCGTGCCGCGCATCATCGCCGCGTCGCTTTCGAGCGCCAGCGGCAACGGACAATCGGTCAGCAGCGCGGCATCGTCGGGATGGACCCACAGGGTGCGCGCCTTGTCGGCGTCGGCGACCAGCGCCGCGGCGGTTTCGGCCTGCGCCTGCAGCCAGGCGGCGTCGATCGGGGCGCTGGCGACGATCTGGTGCACCAGCCGTTCGACGGTGCGCGCGATCAACTGCGCGAGTTCCTCGCTCGGTTCATCCTGCAGCGCCTCGGCGCCCGCGAGCAGGGCGAGCAGCTGGTGGCGTTCGGCGACATAGGCGGCCTCGGCGATGCGCTGCCCTTCGGCCAGGCCGCGGGCAAAGGGGTCGTCGAGATCGAGTTCGGCGGCGCTGCCGTCGGCAGGCTGCGGCGTGCGCGCGTTGCCGGAAAAGGCCAGCGGGCGAAAGCCGCTACTGCGCGCCATCGCCGCGGCGAGCGTGACCGGGGCAAAACCGGTTTCGGTGGTGCGATCAGACATAATCGTCGCCGCCGCCCGCGATCATGATTTCGCCCGACGCCGTCATCTGGCGCACGATCGTCATCACGCTCTTTTGCGCATCGTCGACGTCGGCGCGCTTGACCATCGTCATTTCGGCCATTTCGTCGCGGATCGTTTCCGACGCGCGCTGCGACATGGTGGCGAGGCACAGGTCGACCATCTCGTCGTCGGCACCCTTGAGCGCGACCGCGAGCTCGGCGGCATCGACCGAGCGCAACACCGTGCTGAGGCTTTTCTTGTCGAGGTCGCGCAGATTTTCAAAGATGAACATCTCTTCCTCGATCGCCTGGGCGAGCAGCTTGTCGGTCTTTTTGAGCGCGCGGATCGTCCGCTCGCTCAATGATTTGGGCATTTTCTTCATGATCTTGGCGACGTCGCTGGGGCCGCCGATCGTCTGTTTGGCGACGCGCTGGCCGTCGACATTGGCGCTGGCGAGGACCGATTCGAGATCCTCGATCGCCGCCGCAGGAACCGACGTCAGCATCGCGGCGCGCAGCACCAGATCGGCCTGCAGGATTTCGTCGAGCGTTTCGATAGCGCGCGCGGCGACGTCGGGGATCAGCACCGAAAGGATCAGCGCGCCGACCTGCGGATGTTCGGCCGCGAGCAGACCGCTGATCGCCTCGACGTCCATCCAGCGGAGGATTTCGAGCGACGCGGCGCTGCGCTGCGGCGCGACCGCGGCCAGGATATTGTCGGCGCGGACGTTGCCGACCGCCTGGTTCATCACGGTGCGGATGCGGACGTCGGCGCCGATGGCAAGCGCGCTGACATCGCGGCTGCGCACGACGAAGCGATCGAGCGCCTGGCCGATCTGCTGTTCGCTGGCGTTGGCGGTGTCGAACATCGCCTTGGCCAGCTGGCGCACTTCGTCGGGGCCAAGATGTTTCAGGATCGTCGCGGCTTCGCTTTCGTCGAGCAGCATCAGCAGGATGGCGGCGGCGGCCGACCCTTCGATCGCGGGCCGGGCGGACGGCGCCATGGTTTCGGCGGCGTCAGCCACGGGCACCCTCCTGCATCAGCTGGCGGACGACGAGCGCGGCGCGCGCCGAATCCTGGCGGACAAAGGCGCGGACCAGATTGGCGCGGGTTTCATAGCTCGGCGCCTGTTCGATCATCTCGAGGGTGATTTCGCGCCCCGCGGCGGGGCTGGCGAGCGCCGGGCGTCCGTCGGTGGCGGCGAGCAGCGTTTCCTCCAGCGCGGCATTGCGTTCGGCGCGTTCAGCGGCGCGGGCCTTGGCGGCGCGGATCAGCGGGCGACCGATGAACAGAAAGGCGAGCAGCGCGGCGAAGATCGCCCCGACCTGCTTGACCAGCGGCAGAAACCAACCCTGGTCGTAAAAGGCGGGCTCGGCGGCTTCGACCTGGACGAAGGGACGCTGGCTGATCGCCACCTGATCGCCGCGCGTTGCATCGAAACCGATCGCGCCTTTGACCAGGCTGTCGATCTTGGCCATGTC
Organism: Sphingopyxis sp. L1A2A; assembly: GCF_005502465.1. Taxonomy (GTDB): domain Bacteria; phylum Pseudomonadota; class Alphaproteobacteria; order Sphingomonadales; family Sphingomonadaceae; genus Sphingopyxis. The sequence continues at coordinate 132,492 of NZ_SCOT01000001.1, read as the reverse complement.
GGCCTGGGTCAGCGCTTTCTTGCCCTGATTGAGTGCGACGGCGACCGAGACCCGGCGCAGTTTGCCCTGCGGCGAGTGGGTGACCGAAATTTCGCGGCCGACTTCAAAGGCGCGCGCGGCGTTTTCGTTGCTCGCGGTTTCGGGCGCCGCGCCGGGCGCCGGGGTGGCGGTCGGGGCGTTGGCGGTGACCGTGGTCGCCTGCGGCGGCTGGTTCGACAGCGCGCCGGGGATGCCGACGGCGGCGGGGGGGCTGCCGGCGCCGCTGACCGTGCGGGTAATCTGTTCGCTGGTCATCGCGCGATCGTCTTTGGGAAAGCTCTCGCGCGTCGCCTGGCTTTCGGACATGTCGACGTCGGCGTGGACCTCGACGCTATAATTGCCGACGCCGAGCATCGGGCCGAGCAAGGTGTCGAGCGCGCGGCGGAAGCGGTCTTCGACCTGCACCTGCAACTGGAAGGCCTTCATGTCGCTGCCCGATGCGGTGTCGGACAACAGCGCGCCGCGCTGGTCGATCACCGACACCTGATCGGCATTCATCCCGGGCACCGACGAGGCGACGAGGAAGCGGATCGCCTGCACCTGACCATCGCTGAGCGAACGGCCGTTCTGCAGCGTCAGCATCACCGACGCGGTCGAGGGTTTATCCTCGCGGACGAACAGGCTGGGTTCGGCGGCGGCGACATGGACCCGCGCGCTCTTGACCGCGTCGATCGTTTCAATGGTGCGCGCCAGGTCGGCTTCGCGTGCCGAACGCAGCGCTTCGCCCTCGATCGCGCGGCTCGACCCCATGGGCAGAGCGGCGATCAGGCTGTCGCCGCTCGGCGCCGCCTTGGGCAGGCCCTGTCCGGCCAGCGCGATGCGCGCCTGATGCAATTTGTCGGCGTCGACCGTCAGCGCGCCGGTGCTCGCATCGATGCTGTGCGCGATGCCCTGCGTCTGCAGCGCCTCGGCGACCGCCGACTTGTCGCTGTCGTCAAGCCCGGCGAACAATTGCGCCTGCGGCGCCGACTGCATGGTGAACCAGGCGAGCGCGGCGATGCCGATCGCCGACGTCATGGCGATCGCGGGCAGCGCGCGCTGGACCGCCGGCTGACGGACGAAGCCGGTGAACGGCGCCAGCCGGCCGCCGAACGCCGGGGCGGGCAGGCGGTTCGCGTGGCCGTCGTCAACGGGGGTGAGGATCTGGGTCTCGGCCATGGGTTAGACCGGCATGTTCATGATGTCGCGGTAGGCGGACAGCAGCTTGTTGCGCACCTGCAACGTGGTTTCAAAGCCGAGCGAGGCTTTCTGCCGTTCGATCATCACGCTGACGATGTCGTGGGTATCGCCGCGCTCATAGGCTTCGGTGATCTCGCTCGCCTTGGACTGCTGGGCATTGACCTGTTGCAGCGCATTGTTGATCGCCGCGCCGAAATCTGGGGTTCCGCCAGCGCCGTCGACGCCGCCCTCGGTGCCACCAATGCCGCCGCGACCGGCGGCGCGTTGCAGCGCCTGGTTCTGATTGAGGATCGAACTGCGCATCTGCAGCAGCCGGCTCGGGTCAATCGTGCTCATTGCTTTTCATCCGTCCTGTGCGCAGCGGTGCGCCGCACGCAAAGAACAATGCAAAGGCCATGCCAAAAGATTTAATGCCTGTTTTTCAGGGGATTGAGTGGAGTGCATCGCGGCGCCGGGGCCGCTTCGGCATTTTTTTGACGGACCGGGCTTAAGCGCCGCTGCTGCCGACCGTTACTGCTTTTCGTGACCGCTCCTCGAGCCTTCACATCACGGGAATGGCCATCGAGGCCGGAAAGGAACAACAATGACTGTCATCAACACCAATGTGAGCGCGCTTCGCGCCCAGAACAACTCGCGGGTTGCGGGTCGCATGCAGTCGCAGGCGATGGAACGCCTGTCGAGCGGCAAGCGCATCAACAGCGCGAAAGACGACGCTGCGGGTCTTGCCATTGCAACGCGTATGGACGCCAAAGTCCGCGGCCTGAACCAGGCCGTGCGCAACGCCAACGACGGCATTTCGCTGGCGCAGACCGCCGAAGGCGCGATGTCGGGCATCTCGAACATCCTCGTTCGGATGCGCGAACTGGCTGTCCAGTCGGCCAACGGCACCAACGGCACGACCGATCGCGCCGCGATGCAGACCGAAGTCACCGCGCTGATCTCGCAAATCGGTGACATCGCGACGCGCACCGACTTCAACGGCAACCAGCTGCTCAACGGCAGCGCCGCGACCGGCTTCGACATCCAGACCGGGACGGCCACGGGTCAGACGGTCAACATCACGATCGCCGATCTTCAGGCGACCGCGCTGGGCGTCGGCACCCTCGACATCTCGACCGCCGCCGGCGCGTCGGGTGCGCTCGCCACGCTCGACACCGGGATCCAGACCGTCGCGTCGCAGCGCGCCAACCTGGGTGCCCAGCAGAACCGCCTCGAAGCGGCTGTCGACAATTTGACGTCGACCGTCACGAATCTGGCAGATGCCAAGTCGCGCATCGAAGACACCGACTTTTCGTCGGAATCGACGAAGCTGGCGGCTGCCCAGATCCTGTCGCAGGCCTCGACGGCGATGCTCGCTCAGGCGAACCAGAGCTCGCAGGGCGTGATGAACCTGCTTCGCGGCTAAACTCCGCAAACGATTTTCAGGCTATATTCGGTTGGTCCCTTAGATAGCCTGATCCGATGCCCCGGCCCCCACAGCCGGGGCATCAACTTTTTGTCTGTGTGGTGTTTACGAGCCTGTCGTTCGGGCCAATGCCGACCGGAAGCTGCCCTTCCTTTCATCGTCATCCCGGACTTGATCCGGGATCCATGACGACGGCGCAGCTATGGATCCTGGATCAAGTCCGGGATGACGATGTTGAGATAGCAAACGGCCGCTTTCCACCCAAAGCCGGCGCATAGCCATCGGGGGCGAGGCGGTCCTGGACGTTGCTTCGCTGTGCCGGCTCCCATCAATGAAAATCGCGCGACTTGGGCAGGATGCGGACGTCGCGCGGATGGCCGTGTTTCGCCGCATAGCCGCGCGGCAGCTGCGGATGCGCCACCTCGTCGGCGCGGCACAGCTCGGGGCGGACTTCGCGCCCGTCGCCCAGCGTATCGAGCATCGCTGTCCGGTCGACGATCCGCGTCGCCATCAGGTGGATGACGCCTTCCTTGCTCCGCTGCACCTCGCCCTCGGCCAGCATCAGCCGCGACGCCATGACGGCGCGGCGATAGCGTTCGAAATGGCGCGCCCACAGCAGGATGTTGACGACCCCGCCCTCGTCCTCGAGCGTGATGAAGATCGCATTGCCCTTGCCCGGGCGCTGGCGGATCAGCACGACGCCCGCGGTGCGGACGATCGATCCATTTTTCGCCGCCATCACTTGCGCGGCGCTCAGCACCCCATCGCGCGCAAAATCACCGCGCAGGAACGCCATCGGATGGCCTTTCAGCGACAGTCGCGTCGTCTGGTAATCGGTCAGCACCTGTTCGACGAGCGGGGTGGGGGGCAGCTGCGCGTCGTCTTCGGCGCCCAGCTCGTCGGTTGCGGCGGCGCCGAACAGCGGCAGCACCCCCTGGCGGACGCGGCGCGCATCCCACAGCGCCGGGCGGCGGTCGAGCCCCATCGACCGGCATGCATCGGCCTCGGCCAGCAGGCGGAGCGCGCGCGATGGCAAGTCTGCTCGTCGCGCGAGTTCCTCGACGGTAGCAAAGGGCGCGCTCCGCGCCGCCGCGATCTGCGCCGCCCATGCTTCGCGAAACCCGTCGACCTGCCGCAGCCCCAGCCGCAGCGCGAGGCTGCCGTCGGCGCGCGGTTCAAGGCTGTTGTCCCAATCGCTCGCATTGACGTCGACCGCACGCACCTCGACCCCATGCTCCTGCGCATCGCGCACCAGCTGCGCCGGGGCATAGAAACCCATCGGCTGCGAATTGAGCAGCCCGCAGGTGAACACCGCGGGGTGATAATGTTTGATCCATGACGAGACATAGACGAGCCGCGCAAAGGACTGGGCATGGCTTTCAGGAAAGCCGTAGCTGCCGAACCCCTCGATCTGCTTGAAACAGCGTTCGGCGAAATCCTGTTCATATCCGCGCGCGACCATGCCGCCGACCATCTTCTCGCGGAAATTGTCGATCGTCCCGACGTTGCGAAAAGTTGCCATTGCGCGCCGCAGGCCGTTGGCTTCTTCGGGGGTGAAGCCAGCAGCGGTGATCGCCAGGCTCATCGCCTGCTCCTGAAAGAGCGGCACGCCGAAAGTATCGCCCAGAACTTCCCGCAATTCATTGGGGTCATGGGGTGGGGAGGGAGAGGGGTATTCGACCTCTTCCTCTTCATTCCGCCGACGCAAATAGGGATGTACCATGTCGCCCTCGATAGGTCCGGGGCGGACGATCGCGACCTGCACGACCAGATCGTAAAGCTTACGCGGCCGCAGGCGCGGCAGCATGTTGATCTGCGCGCGGCTCTCGACCTGAAAGACGCCGATGCTGTCGCCCTTGCACAGCATGTCGTAAACCGCTGGATCCTTGGAATCGATGTCGAGTTCCAAACTATGGTCGCCCAGCCCATGCGCGCGCATCAGATCGTAGCATTTACGGATGCAGGTCAGCATGCCGAGGGCCAGCACATCGACCTTCATCAGCCCCAAAGCGTCGATGTCGTCCTTGTCCCATTCGATGAAAGTGCGATCCTCCATCGCGGCATTGTGGATCGGAACCAGTTCGTCGAGCCGCCCTTGGGTGAGCACAAAGCCTCCGACATGCTGCGACAAATGGCGCGGGGCTTTCAGCAATTCGCCGACGAAGCGGTGCAGCCGCTCGATCTCGCCATTGTGCGGATTGAGTCCGGCCTCGATGAGCCGTTCGACCGGCACTTCGTCGCCCCAGCTTCCCCAGCTCGTATCGGCGAGTCGCGCGGTCACGTCCTCACTGAGGCCCAGCGCCTTGCCCACTTCGCGGATCGTGCTGCGTGGGCGGTAGTGAATGACGGTTGCGGCAATGGCTGCGCGATCGCGGGTGTAGCGATCATAGATATATTGGATAACCTCCTCGCGCCGCTCATGTTCGAAGTCGACGTCGATGTCGGGGGGCTCGTCGCGTTCGGCCGAGACGAAGCGCGAGAACAGCAGCTTGTGCTCGTCCGGATCGACCGACGTGACGCCGAGCAGAAAGCAGACGATCGAATTGGCGGCCGATCCGCGTCCCTGACACAGAATCGGCGGCTCCTGCGCGCGCGCGAAACGGACGAGATCGTGGACGGTCAGGAAATAATAGACATAGTTCCGCTTCCGAATCAGCCGGAGTTCGTTGCCGATCAGCTTGCGGATTTTGGGCTTCAGCGGCGCGCCGTAGCGCTTTTCTGCCGCCGTCTTCACCAGATGGTGAAGATAGTTGAAAGGCTTCCAGCCCGGCGGGACCGGTTCGTGCGGATACTCATATTGCAGGTCTTCGAGGCGGAAGGTGATGCGCGCGAGAATTCTGGCACTTTCGTTGATCGCCTTGGGACAAGCGGAAAAGAGCCGTTTCATTTCGGCGGGCGCTCTTAGATGGCGTTCGCCATTGGCGCGCAGCAGCTTGCCCGCTTTCTGGACCGTGGTACCTTCGCGGATGCTGGTGATGACATCGTGCAAGGGGCGCTGCACGATGGTCGCATAGAGCGCGTCGCTGGTCGCGAGCAGCGGGACGCCGGTTGCTGCCGACAGGTGTTCGCGTTCGACCGTCCGCCGTGCATCGGCGCCCGATCGCGCCATCGTTGCGGCGAGCCACACCGACTTTCGCCGCGCCCGTTTGAGTTTGCGGAGCAGCGCCGCATCGCCGCCCATCGCGATCAGCAACAGGTCGTCGCAATGCTCCAGCAAATCCTCCAGATAGAGGATGCAATCGCCCTTTTGCGCGCGCAGATTGCCGGTTGAAAGCAATCGGGTCAGCCGGCCCCAGCCGTGGCGTGTCGTTGGATAGGCGATAATGTCGGGGGTACCGTCGGCAAAGACGAGCCGCGCGCCGACCACCAGCCGGAAATGCTCCGCCCTCGCATCCTGCCTGACCCGCAATTCTTTCAGAAACGCCCACGCCCGCACCACCCCCGCCACGCTGTTGCGGTCGGCGATGCCGATGCCGGTCATCCCCAGCGCCAGCGCCTCCGCCACCATTGCGGCGGGATGCGAGGCGCCGCGCAGGAAGCTGTAGTTGGTCGCGGCGACCAGTTCGGCAAAGCCTGGTTCGGGGCCGGTTTCGGGTGCGGGCGTGTCGTTCATGCGAACAGCCCGTGGATATACCAGCGCGGATCGGGCTTTTCGTCGTACAGCCCGTGGCGAAACAGCCAGTAGCGGCGGCCGCGGTCGTCCTCGACGCGGTAATAGTCGCGGGTCAGCCCGCCATTGTCGCGGCGGCGCCACCATTCGCTCGCGATCCGTTCGGGCCCCTCGTAACGGCGGATCGCGTGGGTCGCGCGGCGCCAGCGGAAGCGGTGCGGCGGACCGTCGGGAACCTCGGCGATCACCTCGATCACCTGCGGCGGATCAAAGAGGTAAAAGGGGCGCAGCGGCGGCTCGCCGGGGTCGGGGGCGGGCCAGGGCGTGGGCGGCGCGGCGTCGATCGCGGGCAAGGCGAGCTGCGCCTGTTCGGGGATATGGGTGTCGACGGCGGCGAATTTGCACACCCGCCCGCGGCCGAGCCGGGTCGCCAGTCGATCGACCAGTTCGGCCATCGCCGCCCCCTGATGGGCCGCGCGCACCGTGCCGCCCTCGAGCTTGAGCTGGGTCGCGGCGAGGGCTTCGAGCCGCGGCACCGCCAGCCGCATCATGTCGAACCCGAAACCGGGGTCGAGCGGATCGCGCAAAGCATCCATCCGTTCGGCGAACAGGCGCATGACCAGCCCCGCGTCGCGCGTCGCATGGCCGGTCTCGATCTCGATGCTGCGCGCCAGGCCGTCGCTGCGAAAAAAGGTAGCGCGGAAATGGCGCCCGCCCTTGCCGCGCTCGGCAAGCTCGACGATCGCCTCGCCGACCAGTTCGGCCAGGATTTGGGTCGCGTGGGGCATGCTGGCGACGGGTTCGGCAAAGCGCCGTTCGGTGGCGACCGGCGGCGGGGTGACGCGCGGGTCGAGCGGGCTTGGCGCATCGCCGAGCAGGCGGCGCAGCGCGGTCGCGGCGTCGGCGCCAAAGCGCGCGGCGATATTGGCCATCGGCCGGCTCGCGAGGTCGCCGATCGTCTTGAGCCCGGCGCGGACCAGCGCGGTCGTCGCCTCGGCGTCGAGTTCGAGCGCGGCGACGGGCAGGCGGCGGATCGCGCTTGCCTCGTCGGGGGCGGGCCGCGTCTGGTAGCGCGCCAGTGCCCGCGCGGCGTCGGCGGTGGGGCCGAGCGCATGGCGCAGCGTCATGCCAAGCCGGGTCAGCCGCCGGTCGATGTCGTCGATCAGCGCCGCCTCGCTACCCAGCAAATGGGTGCAGCCGGTGATGTCGAGGATCAGCCCGTCGGGCGCATCGAGCGCGACGAGCGGGGTGTAGCGCGTGCAGCCCTGCGCCAGCCGGTCGAGCCAATGCAGGTCGAGCACGGGATCGTGCGCCACGATCGCGAGGTCGGGCACCTGCGCCCGCGCGTCGGCGAGCGGCATGCCGGGGCGCAGCCCCAGCGCCTGCGCGTGGGCATCGACGCTCGCGAGACGCAGCGCCCCGCGCTGCTTCTCGGCAAAGACGAGCGGGAGGTCAGGCGGCTTCGGCGCCGAACGGGTGAACCGCTCGGCGGGCAGCCAGGGGAAGAACAGCGCCAGATAGCGCCGTGTCCCGGAAAATTTGCTCATCTTTATCCCAATCGAGTCGCCAGCGCGTTCCGGCAGGGCCGCCGCGCCAGCGCAGCAGTTCAAGGTCGAAAGCGGGCGCGCCCGGTGCGTCGGCGGCCAGCGCGCGCGACGGCGCGGCGACGATGCTCCAGCGCGTTTCGGCGACGCTCGGCGTCGGCGCAGCATTCAGCCGCAGCATCAACAGCGTCGTCCCCGCATCGCGCGCGCCGAGCGTCAGGCGGCGGCCCGCGGTCAGGTCAAGCAAGGGGAATTTGCCCCAGCTTTCGACGATCACCGCCGCCGAACCGGCGCAGCGCACCGCATCATTGGCGCAGGCGAGCAGCATTTTGGGGTCGGCGGTCTCGATCAGCAGCAACCGATCGGGATCGCCGCCGAGTTCGGCGATGCCGGGGGCATAGATATGCCCCGTGCGGCGTCCGGCATCGACGGTGCGCAGCCACAGGAGCGGCGCATCGCCGCCGCCGCGCAGCGCCAGCAGCGCCGCAAAGGCAGCGGCGCTGGCGCCGTCGAGCGCGTCGGCGGCGAAAAATTCATGCGTGCGCCCGACTGCCAGTCCGCCGCCAAGCGCCGAATCGAACGCGCCATGCCCCGTCGCCAGCCAGCCCTCGGCCGGGCGGCTTGCGGGACCACCGGTGGCGGCCAGCCGGGCGATGCGCTGGCGCAGCCCGGCGAGAGGTTGAGACGACTCGCGCATATATGTTCCTGATTTGTTCTATTAGCGCGCGAGCGAGGGGGATTGTCAAGGTGAGTCCGCCATGCCTTCTTCGTCACCCCGGACTTGATCCGGGGTCCATCTTGCCGACGTTGCGGTGGATGCCGGATCAAGTCTGGCATGACGAAGGTTACGGCGCCGTCGCCCCCGCGCCGCTGTCCCCGCCGAGCGCGCGGAACAGCGCGATGCGGGTCTGGACGAGCAGCAGCTGGGTCGCGATTTCGCTGCGCCGCGCCGCATACAGGCTGCGCTGGGCGTCGAGGCTGGCGAGGAAGCTGTCGATCCCGCCCTTGTACCGCGCATCGGTGAGGACCGCGGTGTCGGCGGCGGCGGCGGTGTTCGCCGCGGCGGCGCGCACCCGTTCGGCGATCGTGCCCTGCACCGCGAGCGCGTCGGCGACCTCGCGAAACGCGGTCTGGATCGCGCCCTCATAGCCTGCCAGCGCGGCGTCGCGCTGCGCTTCGCTGACCGCGACCCCGGCGCGGCGGCCCCCGGCGTCGAAAATCGGCGCGGTGACGTCGCCGCCCGCCGACCAATTGAACGATCCGCTGTCGAACAGGCTGGACAACGCGTTGCTGGCAAAGCCGAGCAATCCGGTGAGCGAGATCGACGGAAACAGCTGCGCGCGCGCGACGCCGATGTTCGCATTGGCGGCGCGCAGGCCATATTCGGCCTCGATCACATCGGGGCGGCGGAGCAGGATTTGCGAGTTCACCCCGGCGGGCAAGGCCGCGATCGCAGGCGTCACTTCGCCCAGACCGGCCGGGAGCAGCGCGCGGTCGATATCGCCGCCGACGAGCAGGCGGATGAGATTCTCGTCCTGCGCCAGCGCGCTCGTCTGCGCCGCGATCGCATCCTCGGCGGTGGCGAGAATCTGTTCGGCTTGGCGCAAATCGGTGCGCGGCGCGACCCCGCCGTCGAGCCGGGCGCGGGTCAGCCGGACATTTTCGCGCGCATTCGCCGCGGTGTCCTGGGCGATGGCGAGCAGGTCGCGGTCGGCGCCATAGGTCGCCCAGACTTCGGCCAGATTGGCGATCAGCGCGAGGCGCACGGTGCGCGACGCGGCCTCGGTCGCCAGCGCGCGGTTGCGGTCGGCCTCGGCCAGATTGGCGAGCTTGCCGAACAGGTCGAGTTCAAAGGCGGTGACCCCGCCGCGGAGCGAGAAATCGCCGCTGCCGCCCGCACCGTTGCTGTCTGCATAGCCCGCGCCGCCGCTGATTCCGATGGCGGGGAACTGCCCGGCGCGGGTGACGCGCGCTTGCGCGCGCGCCGCGGCGACATTGGCGTAAGCGACGCGCAGGTCGCGGTTGTTGGTCAACGCCTGCGCGGCCAGCGCCTGAAGCCGCGGATCGGTGAACACGCTTTGGTAGGAGAGGATCGGCAGCGCCGCCTCGCTCTGGAGCAGATAGGCGTCGCCGACCGGCCAGCTTTGCGGCACCGGCGGCGTCGGCAGCACCGTCTTGGGGGCCAGCGAGCAGCCGGCGAGCAACAGCGTGCTCGCGAGCAGGACGTCGCGGGTGCGGATCATGCCGGCACCTGGGCGGCGCCTTTATCCTTGCCAAAGCGCGCGCGAACCGCGGCGATGCCGTCACGCACCCCGCGGCGAACGAGGACAAAGAACAGCGGGATGAAAAAGATCGCGAGGAAGGCCGCGGTCAGCATGCCGCCGATCACCGACGTGCCGATCGCGACGCGGCTGTTGGCCCCGGCGCCGGTCGCGATCGCCAGCGGCAGCACGCCAAAGATGAAGGCGAAGCTGGTCATCAAGATCGGGCGCAGGCGGATGCGCGCCGCGGCGATCGCCGCCTCGATCACGCGCTTGCCCTTGCGTTCTTCCTGTTCGGCGAATTCGATCATCAGGATCGCGTTTTTCGCCGCGAGTCCCATCGTCGTGAGCAGGCCGATCTGCAGATAGACGTCGTTTTCCAGCCCGCGCAGCGACACCGCGCAGACCGCGCCGATCAGCCCGAGCGGGATGATCAGGATGACCGCGAGCGGGATCGTCCAGCTTTCGTAAAGCGCCGCGAGGCACAGAAAGACGACGAGCAGCGAGATGCCATAGAGCAACGGCGCCTGTCCCGACGACAGCCGTTCCTGGAACGATGACCCCGACCAGGCGACGCTGGTGCCGGCGATCTGCCCTGCCATGGCTTCCATTTCGTCCATCGCCTCGCCCGAGCTGGTGCCCGGCGACGGCTGGCCCGAAATTTCAAACGCGGGCACGCCCTGAAAACGTGAGGTGCTGCTGGGCGTCGTCGCCCAGCCGGTGCGGGCAAAGGCCGAGAAGGGCGACATCTCGCCATCGGCCGAGCGCACATACCATTGCGACAGGTCTTCGGGCTTGGCGCGATAGGGCGCGTCGCCCTGGACATAGACGCGCTTGACGCGGCCTTCGTCGATGAAATCATTGACGTAACGGCCGCCCCATGCGGTCGCCAGGGTCGCATTCACATCGCTGTTGTTGATGCCATAAGCGGTCAGCCGCTGCGTATCGACGTCGATTTTCAGCGTCGCGACATCGGGCAAATCGCTGAGGCGCACCGAGGTCAGCTTGGGGTTGGCATTGGCCATCGCGAGCAGGCGGTCGCGCGCCGCGACAAAATCCGCGCGGCTCATCCCGCCGCGATTCTGCAACTGCATGGTGAAACCCGAACTGTCGCCCAGCCCGCGCACCGCGCCCGGAACCAGCGCGAACACCTGGGCATCGCGCAGCCCGCTGAACGCCTTGCGCGCGCGTTCGGCGATCGCGTCGGCGGTGTTCTGTGCGCCCTCGCGATCGTCCCAATGGGTCAGGTTGACGAAGCCCTGGCCGGTGTTCTGGCCCACCGCGCCGCCGCCGCCGCCGCCGGCGACGAGGAACAATGTCCCGACATTCGCCTTTTCCTGGGTCAGCATATATTTTTCGACCGCGTCGCGCACTTCCAGGGTCCGCGCCTGCGTCGCGCCGGCGGGCAGGCGGAACTGGACCTGGACGCGCCCCTGATCCTCGCCGGGCAGGAAGCCGCTGGGTAGGCGCAGGAACAGGACGGCCAGCACGACCAATATGATCGCGTAAATCCCCAGGAACAGCCATTTGCGATCGACGACCTTGGTGACGCTGCCGACATAGCGTTCGACAATATGGTCGAAGCGGGTGTTGAAGCCGGTCTTGGCGCGTTCCAGCAGCGCGCGCGCGCGCGGCAAGCGTCCGCCGGTGGGTGCTTCGCCATGCGTTTTGGGTTTGAGCAGCGTCGCGGTCAGCGCCGGGCTGAGGATCAGCGCGACGAGCACCGACAGCGCCATCGCCGACACTATGGTGACCGAAAACTGGCGATAGATGACCCCCGTCGAACCGCCGAAAAAGGCCATCGGCAGGAACACCGCCGACAGCACCAGCCCGATCGCGACCAGCGCGACCTGCAATTCCTTCATCGACTGGATCGTCGCGTCGCGCGCCGACATCCCCGGATTTTCTTCCATCAATCGATCGACATTTTCGACCACGACGATCGCGTCGTCGACGAGCAGCCCGATCGCCAGCGTCAGCCCGAACAGGGTCAGAGTGTTGATGCTGAACCCCGCGATATAGAAAATGGCAAAGGTGCCGAGCAGCACCACGGGCACCGCAATCGCCGGGATCAGCACCGCGCGCCAGCTTTGCAGAAACACGAACATGACCAAGATGACGAGGATGATCGCCTCGAACAGCGACTTCTGCACTTCGCTAACCGACAATTTGATAAAAGCGGTCGAATCATTGGCATAGCTATAGGCGAGGCCATCGGGGAAATCGGCGGCCAGCTCCGCCATCCGCGCCTTGACGCGGTCGGCGGTTTCCAGCGCGTCGGACCCCGGCGACAGCGAAATCGACATGCCGGCGCCCGGGTGGCCGTTGATGCGGCTGATGACGCTGTAATTTTCGGCGCCGATTTCGACCCGCGCGATGTCCTTGATCCGCACGCTCGATCCGTCGGACTCGGTCTTGAGGACGATATTTTCAAACTGTTCGACGGTTTGCAGGCGCGACTGGGCGGTGACCGTGGCGTTGAGCATCTGGCCCTGCGGTGACGGCAGGCCGCCGACCTCGCCTGCAGCGACCTCGCTGTTCTGGGCGGTGATTGCGGCGATCACATCGCTCGGCATCAGCGCCACCGCGGCGAGCCGCTGCGGGTTGAGCCAGATCCGCATCGCGTGCGGGGCGCCAAAGATGTTGACGTCGCCCACCCCCTCGACCCGCGACAACGGATCCTGGATGTTCGACGTCATAAAGTCGGACACGTCGGCATTGGCGCGCGTGTCGGTCTCGTCATAGACGCCGACGAGCAGCAGCGTGTCCGAATTGGACTTGGTGACGCGCACCCCCTGCTGCTGCACCTGCGCCGGCAGGCGCGAGATCGCCGACTGGATCTTGTTCTGCACCTGGACCTGCGCGATGTCGGGATCGATCCCCTTGGCAAAGATCGCGGTAATGCTCGCCTGCCCGCGCGAGCTGGATTGCGAACTGAAATAGAGCAGCCCGTCGACGCCGGTAAGCTGTTGTTCGAGCACCTGGGTGACGCTGTTCTCGATCGCCTCGGCCGAGGCGCCGGGGTAGCTGGCGCGGATATTGACCTGGGTCGGGGCGATGTCGGGATATTGCTCGATCGGCAGCGCGAACAGTGCGCCGACCCCGCCCAGCATCACGATGATCGCCAGCACCCAGGCAAAGATGGGACGGTTGATGAACAGGCGGGACATGAGGGGCTATGGACTCTTTTCTGCTGTCTTGGCCGCGGGCGCCCCCACCCGCTGCACGCTGCTGGCCGGCACCGGCGTGATCGGCGCGCCCTGTTTCAGATTGCCGACCCCCTGGGTGATGACGCGCTCGCCGGCTTTCAGCCCGTCGGTGACCACCCAATTGGCGCCGATCGTGCGATCGGCGGTCACCTTGCGGCGGATCGCTTTGTTGTCCGAGCCTGCCAGATAGACAAATGCCGACCCGTCGAAATCGCGCTGGAGCGCCGCCTGCGGCACCAACATGGCCCGCGGGTTGACCGCCTGATCGAACAGCGCGGTCACGAACATGCCGGGCAGCAGCACCCCCTTGGGATTGGGAAAGCGCGCGCGCAGGGTGACGGTGCCGGTCGCTTCGCTGACCGTGATGTCGGAAAACTGGACCGTGCCGGCAAAGCCATAGGCGCTGCCGTCCTCGAGCCGCAGCCGCACCGACGTGCTGCCCGCGGCGACGCCGCCGCTGGCGAGCGCCTGGCGCAAGGTGGTGAGTTCGGCGCTCGATTGCTGCATGTCGACATAGATCGGGTCGGTTTGCTGGATCACCGCGAGCGGGCTCGCCTGGCTTGCGCTGACCAGCGCCCCGGGGGTGGCGAGGCTGCGGCCGATGCGGCCGCTGATCGGCGCGGTGATCGTCGCGTAGCGCAGGGTGATCCGCGCGGTTTCCAGCGCGGCATTGTTTTGCGCCACGGCGGCGCGCGCGACGCGCGCCTCGGCCAGCGCGTCGGTATAATCCTGCTCGGCGATCGCCTGCATCTTGGCCAGCGGCGCGAAGCGGCGGACGCGCTCGTCGGCGGCCTGCGCGCTGGCGCGGGCGCTGGCGAGGTTTGCCGACGCCTGGTCGACCGCGGCCTGATACAGGCTGGCATCGATCTGGTAGAGCGGCTGCCCGGCGCGCACAAAACCGCCCTCGGTAAACAATCGCCGCCGGATCAGGCCATTGACCTGTGGCCGCACTTCGCTGGTCTCGAACGCGACGGTGCGTCCGCCGAGCGAGGTGGTGACCGGCACCGCTTCGACCTTGACGACGACAAAGCCAACCTGCGGCGCGCCGCGGCCGTTCTTGTTTGCGTCATCCTGCCCCGAACAGGCGCCCAGCGACAAGGTCGCGGCGCACCATAGTCCGGCCAGCAACAGCGACCTCTTCTGCGGCATAAGGATGTTTCTCGTATCGGCTCGCCGAGCGGCGGGGGAAGAATTGCGCCTATTCAACCGATTGGATTGGTCCATGCAAGCGCAATGCGGAAATTGCGACAAACTACGACAATTTTCTTCCGCTGCACCTGCCCGGCCTATTTGTCATACAAGTGGGGGAGTTGTCATACAATTAGGGCTTGACAGGGGGGTGGCAAGTCTTCCATCATTCGTGACACCGGTTACCAATATCGGCAACAAACCAATGACAGGCGAGGGTATGTGTCGGTCGACCGCGAAGGCGACGGCCGGACGGAAAACCCTCCGGAATATTCCTGGCAGGCGGTTCGCACGAACCGTTCTGCCGCGAGGTGGGAGGATGATTATGGCTATTCGAGCAGAGGGCGGAGTCCGCATATTGGCCAGGCTGGCAGGCGGCGCGTCGCTCGCCGCCTATGCGCTGTCGCCGGCCTATGCACAGGATGCAGCGGCACCGGCGGAGGAAGACGCAATCGTCGTCACCGGGATTCGCGCCTCGCTGGAACAGGCGGCCGACATCAAGCGCGACGCCGAGCAGGTGATGGACGTCATCACCGCCGAAGACGTCGGCAAGCTGCCCGATGCCAATGTCGCCGAGGCGCTGCAACGCGTCACCGGCGTCCAGATCACCCGCGTCTTTGGCGAAGGCCAGTCGGTGTCGGTGCGCGGCCTGCAACAGGTGCGCGTCGAGGTCGATGGTCGCACCCTGCTCGGCTGGTCGGCGCGGCTGTCGCCGCCCGAAAACGACCAGCTTGGCCGCTCGTCGGGGCTCGACTCGGTGCCCTCCAGCCTGTTCGGGCGGCTCGAGGTGCGCAAATCCCCGCTCGCCAGCCAGGCCGAAGGCGGGCTGGGCGGCACCGTCAACCTCGTCACCCCCAAACCGCTGAGCTTCAAGGAGCCGACCGCCTCGCTGCGCGTCCAGGGGGTCTATTCGGAAAATTCGGACAAGTTCGAGCCCGCAATCACCGGTTTTGCGACGACCAAATTCGCCGATGACCGGATCGGCATCATGATTGCCGGCGAATATCAGAAGCGCACCTCGACGACGCAGACGTTCGAGCGCAACAATTTCCTGAACCGCACCTACACCGGAACCGGCGGCGGGGTGTTCCAGACCCCGGTGCTGCTGCAATATGAGCAGTTCACCGTCGATCGCTCGCGCCTCGGGCTGAACGGCGCGGTCCAGTTCGAGGTCACCCCCGAATTTACGGTCACCGCCGATGCGCTTTATTCCAAGCTGACCACCGGCCGGAAGCAGGACTTTTTTGCCTTTCGCATGCCCACCGGCACCAATCCGGTCACCAACCGGGTGGTCGAGGACGGCGTCGTCGTCGCGGGCAACGCCAATGGCACCGTCACGACCGCGGGCCAGATCCGCAACGAGCCGACCGAGAGTTTTCTCTATGGTCTCAACGGGAAATATGAGAGCGGCGGGCTGACGATCGAGGCCGACGGCTATTACAGCAAGGGCACGATCGACCAGACGATCCAGATCATCACGCTGCAGGGGACCGCGCTGGTCCCGGGCGCGTTCGATTTCCGCGATACGACGATCCCGTCGCTGACCCTGACCGGCCCGTTCAACCCGGCCAATTATGCCTCATACAACCCCGCGACCAACGGCGTGCGCAGCAACCGGTTGATCGGCCTGCTCGAGGAATGGACGGGCAAAGTCGACGTCAGTTACGAAACCGCCGGCGGCGTGACGATTTCGGCCGGGGCGCGCTATACCGACCTGCACGCGCGGTCGAACGCCTATCGCAGCCAGGTGACCCCGACGCGGACCGAGATCGAGCCCTATCTGAGGCTGGTGGGCGCCGGCGATTTCCTGGCCGATCTGCCCGGCACCTTTCCGCGCAGCTTCCTCAGCACCGCGCCGACCTTTGACTATGTCTTCACCCGCGCGCAGGCGGCGCAGCCCAATCCCAACCCGAACGACAAATCGACGTTGCTGCCCAATTTGCAGCGCGATTATGATTTCAGCGAAAAGACGCTGGCCGCCTATCTGATGGTGTCGGGCGAGGGCGAAATTGCCGGCATCCCGTATCGCGCCAACGCCGGGGTGCGGATCGCCAGCACGCGGCTGTCGGTCGATAGCTATGTCAACGTCGGGACGGTCAGCGCGCTGGTCACCGACAAGAACCGCTATACCAATGTGCTGCCCAGCGCGAATATCGCGTTCAATGTCAGCGACGATTTCCTGATCCGCATTTCGGGGTCGCAGACGATGCAGCGTGCCTCGATCGCCGACCTTGCCCCATCGACCTTTTTCAACGCCACCAATCTGTCGGTCACCGGCGGCAATGTGAATCTCCAGCCGCCGATCTCGACCCAGGCCGACATCAGCTTTGAATATTATATGGGCAAGACTTCGCTGATTTCGGGCGCGGTCTTTTACAAGGATGTGAAGGATTTCATCGCGAGCTTCGTCACCACCGGGGTCGATACCAATCTCGACCCGCAGGGGCGCGAGCTGACCTTTTCGCGGCCCGAAAATCTGGCGAGCGCCAAGATCAAGGGGTTTGAAATCGGCATCCAGCAGTTTGCCGACTTCCTGCCCTCGCCATTCGACGGCTTGGGGGTGATCGCCAACTACACCTATTCGGATTCGGAGGATAACGCCGGTTTCCCCTTGGTGGCGGTGTCCAAGAACAGCTATAATCTGGTCGGTCTCTATGAAAAGGGCCCGTTCTCGGCGCGCCTCGCCTATAACTACCGTGACGAGGCGGTGTTCGAATTTTCCGAAGGACGGCCGAGCTTCGTGGGTTCGCGCTCGCAGCTCGACGCCCAGATCGGCATCGACATCACCAAGAATATCGCATTGTCGCTGCAAGCGCAGAATTTGATGCCGAAAAAATCGGCGACCACCGAATATAGCAACTTCAACCCGACCGCGCTCAACAGCTATGCCCTGTCCGAACGGCGCTTTTCGATCGGGGTGAGGGCGAAGTTTTGAAATATCGACCGGGTCGCAGGAGGGAAGCCGTGATGATGTCGGGCAATCGACGCGGGTGCCGGGCTTTGGGATGGCTGTTCGGCGCGATGCTGGTGGTTCCGGCATATGCGAAAGCGCAGCAGCTGCCCGCCATCTTGTCCGACCGCACGGTATCGGCGGCCAACCCGCTGCCCGATTTCAGCTATGCCGGCTATGGCTTTGGCCTCGCGACCATCCCCGCCGATCGCGGGACGATCGTCGATGTCACCGACCATGGCGCGGTTGCCGACGACGGACTCGACGACAGCAAGGCGGTGCTGCGCGCGCTGGCGGCGGCGAATGCGGTGACGGGCAAGGTGACGCTGCGTTTTCCCAAAGGGCGGACGCAGATCACCGAAGTGCTGCGGATCACGCGCAGCGACATCGTCCTCGACGGCGCGGGCAGCGGCCCGGGCGGCAGCGAGCTGTGGTTCCCGCGCCCGCTCAAGATCATCGACAACAGCAGCGATTTCGACGAGCTGCGCGACTATCTGGTGCGCGAGAAGAAGCGGCAGGTCGAGCCCGAGCAGAATATCGACTATCTGTTCACCGAATATAGCTGGGCCGGGGGGATGATCGTCGTCCGGCCCGAAACCACCCGGCCGGTGTCCTATGACGGCAGCAAGGATGTTCGCGACCCGCTGCTGGCCAATGGCGTATCGGGGAAGCAGTTTGGCCGCGCCCTGACCGTCGATGATCCCGCGAAGCTGCGCGTCGGCGACGTCGTGCAGCTGCAATGGTTTTCTGTCGATGGCCCGCGCAGCCAGATTTTGAAGTCGCTCTATGGCGACACCGACTTGCCGATAGGATCGCATCACTGGACCTCGCCCAAACGCCCGGTGGTCGCGCAGATGACGCGCATTGCGGCGATCCGCGGGCGCATGGTGACGCTGGGCGACCCCTTGCTCCACGACGTCCGCGCCGACCAGCCCGCCGTGCTCGCCAACTGGAAACATCTGACCAACGTCGGCATCCAGAATCTGCGGCTGCAATTTCCCGAATCGCCCTCGTTCGGCCATCATCTGGAGCAGGGGTATAACGGCATCTATATGACCGGGGTGTTCGACGGCTGGATCAAGGACCTGGTGATCGACCGGTCGGACAGCGGCATCCTGACCGACAATGCCGCGAATTTGACCATCGCCGACGTCACCACGACCGGCGACCGCCGCGCCCATTATTCGGTGCATGTCGGCGCGGTGCACAATGTGCTGGTCAAGGATCTGAAGGTCGAAAATCCGGTGATCCATCCGCTCAGCGTCAACACCCGCTCGACGCGGTCGGTGTTCCTGCGCTCGGTGGTCACCCGCGACGCGATCATCGATCAGCACAGCGGGTCGAACCATCAGAATCTGTTCGACCAGATCGTGATGCACATCGATCCGAAACAGGCAAAAGGCGTTTGGGACTATCAACTGTGGGTCGGCGGCGGCGCGCCCTATTGGAAGCCGGGTCACGGACTTTACAACACGATATGGAACGCGCGGCTGGTGATGCCGGACGATGTCCCGGCCGGCGCAACGGTGCGGATCACCAGCGGGCTGGAGGGCCCTGGCGAACGGATCGTCGGGCTGCACGCCAACCGCGCGATCGACGTTCATTACACCCCGGCACCCTATATCGCGGGAACCGGGCAGGCGGTCGCCGCGGCGCCGTCGCTGTACGACTATCAGCTCGCCCGGCGGCGCCGCTGATCGCCTCAGGACTGGGGCGGTGCGACTGACTGGCGCTGGATGAAGGTCGAGTTCAGCACGCCGTTATCGCGCTCATCGACTTTGGTCGCGAGCGGCAGGAAGTCGGGGACGAGCGTCTTGGCGGCGCGCACCCCCATCTCGCGGATCGGCCAGCGCACCGTACTGAGTGCGGGCCAGATATGCGTCGCGGTCGGGCTGTCGTCGAAACCGATGATCGACAGCGCGCCGGGGACATCGATGCGCTTGGCGTGCGCAACGCTCATCACCCCGGCGGCCATCTCGTCGTTCGAACAGAAGATCGCGGTCGGCGGCTCGGGCAGCGACAGCAAAGCCTCACCCGCCTCGATCCCGGCGGTGTAGCGATAATTGCCCGGCGCGTTGAAGGACGCAGGCAGGTCGAGCCCGGCTTCGGCCAGCGCCTCCATGAACCCCTTTTCGCGCTCGGCAGCGGAGCGAAAGCCGACCGGCCCGCGCACAAAGCCGATGCGGCGATGGCCGAGTGCGATCAGCGCGCGCACCGCCTCGGCAACGACTTCGCGGTCGTTCGACGACACGCAATGCTTGGCATCGTCGAGCGGCGCCGAACCGATGCGGACATAACGCACCCCCAGATCTTCGCAGAGCGCCGCGAGATCGTCATTCTCCGAAATCGGCGGCAACAGCAGCGCGCCGATCGGCCGCTGTTTTTCGAGGAAGGTGCGGACATCGCCGAGCATGCCGTCCGACCCGCGATCGACCGGGCGAACGAGCAGCGCCAGGTCACTGTCCTTGATCGCGTCGAGCACGCCCTGCTGAAAATTGAGCACCGTTTGGGCGTTGGGGTTGTCGTGGAGCAGCGCGATCAGGAAATTGCGCCGGAACGCCAGCGCGCGCGCCTGCGGGTTGGGGACAAAGCCCAGCGTCTCGATCGCCTGCTCGACCGCCTTGCGCGTCTTTTCGGTGAGGAATTCGGAGCGGTTGATGACCCGGCTGACGGTCTTTTTCGATACCCCGGCGAGCGCGGCGACATCGTTGATCGTCGGCTGCTTGCCGCCCGCCCCCTTTTTCTGTGCCGTCATATGCGTCTTATCCTCTGCGGGTTCGGGTCGCCGTCCCGCCATTCGTCTTTTGTGATGGGCGTTCGGCGCCCTGAAATCAACCGCGACAACCGCCATCTGGCGAAAACTGATACCGGTGTCCAGATCACCTGCCGGTCCCGAGGAAAGGCAATATTGACACCGGTTACCAAAATGACTAGCTTGTCGCAAAACCAGCAAAGGAACCGGATCATGAAGATCGCGCTGATCACCGAAAACAGCCAGGCCGCCAAAAACGCCATCATCCACGACGCATTAACGACGGTCGCCGAACCGCTGGGCCATGAGGTGTTCAATTATGGGATGTACTCGGCGGACGACAAGGCGTCGCTAACCTATGTCATGAACGGGCTGCTGGCCGGCATCCTGCTCAATTCGAAGGCCGCCGATTTCGTGGTCACCGGTTGCGGCACCGGCATGGGGTCGATGCTCGCCTGCAACGCGATGCCGGGCGTTTTCTGCGGGCTGGTGATCGATCCGACCGATGCGTTTCTGTTCGGCCAGATCAATGATGGCAACGCCATGTCGATGCCCTATGCCAAGGGCTTCGGCTGGGCCGCCGAGCTCAACCTGCAGGATGTCTATCGTAAGCTGTTCGATGGCGAGCGCGGTCTGGGCTACCCCAAGGAGCGCGCCGAAATCATGCGGACGAACCGCGGCATCTTGAAAGATCTCAAGGCCGCATCGTGCCACGACATGCTGACGGTGCTGAAGACTGTCGATCAGGATCTGCTTCGCGCGGCGATCGCGGGCGAGAAATTCGCGGACTATTTCTACGCCAATTCGCAGGACGACGCGATCAGCGCCTATCTGAAGAGCGTTTCGGCGGAGCGGGCGCTCGCCTGACATGTCCGGACTGTTTGACCTAACGGCCAAAGTCGCGCTGGTCACCGGTGCGAACACCGGCATCGGACAAGGGATTGCGCTCGCGCTCGCCGAAGCGGGCGCCGACATTGCCGCCGCGGGTCGCTCGCCCGCCGACGATACGGTCGGCAAGGTGCGCGGGCTGGGGCGCCGGGCGGAGAATTTTGCTGCCGACCTGTCGAGTGTCGGCGCGGTGCAACCGCTCGTCGACGCGGTGCTCGCCGAATTCGGGCGGATCGACATATTGGTCAACAACGCCGGCATCATTCGCCGCGCCGACGCGGTCGATTTCACCGAAGCCGACTGGGACGCGGTGATGGACACCAATCTCAAGACGCTCTTTTTCCTGTGTCAGGCGGCGGGCAAGCACATGATCGCGCGCGGCAGCGGCAAGATCATCAACATCGCCTCGATGCTGACCTTTCAGGGCGGTGTTCGCGTGCCGAGCTACACCGCGTCGAAAGCGGGGGTCGGCGGGCTCACCAAGCTGCTCGCCAACGAATGGGCGGCAAAGGGGGTGCAGGTCAACGCGATCGCGCCCGGCTATATCGCGACGAACAACACCGCGGCGTTGCAGTCGGACGAGACGCGCAACCGCCAGATCATGGAGCGTATCCCGGCGGGGCGCTGGGGCGACCCCGGCGACATCGGCGGTGCCGCAGTGTTCCTGGCGTCGCGCGCGTCGGACTATGTCCAGGGCCACATCCTCGCCGTCGACGGCGGCTGGCTCGCGCGCTAGCATCGCGCGATGACCGGACGCCTCGTCTTTTTCGGCGAACTGCTGATCCGCCTGACCGCGCCAGGCAACGAGCTGCTCATGCAGTCGCCGTCGCTGGCGCTCCATGTCGGCGGGGCCGAGGCAAATGTCGCGATCGGCCTCGCGCATCTCGGCTATGATTGCGCGATGGTGAGCCATGTTCCCGCCAACGCACTGGGCCGCGGCGCGGTGGCGGCGGTGCGTGGCGGCGGTGTCGACTGCGCCGCGGTCACCAGCGGCCCCGGGCGTATGGGGCTCTATTTCCTCAGCGTCGGGGCGGGGCTGCGGTCGTCCGAAATCGTCTATGACCGCGCCGGGTCGAGCTTTGCGGCAACCGGCGCCGACGATTATGATTGGGACACGTTGCTCGGCGGTGTGCGCCTGCTCCACCTGTCGGGGATCACCCCCGCGCTCGGGCCGCGTTCGGCCGAAGCGGCGCTGGCCGCGGCGCGGGCGGCAAAGCGGCGCGGTGTACCGGTCAGCTTCGACGGCAATTATCGCGCGATGCTGTGGGAGGCATGGGACAGCGACCCGCGCGCGATCCTGTCCGAACTGATCGGCCTCACCGACATCTTGTTCGGCAATCATCGCGACCTGTCGCTGGTGCTGGGTCAGGAATTCAGCGGCGAGGGCGAGGACCGGCGGCGCGAAGCCGCCGAAGCGGGCTTTGCCGCTTTCGCGGGCCTCAAACTGATCGCCTCGACCGCCCGCCACACCGTCACCGCCGATCACCACCGCATCGCGGCGCGCGTCGACCTGCGCGGCGGCGGTCATCAGACCGACGAGATCGACGTGACCGGCATCGTCGACCGCATCGGCGCGGGCGACGCCTTTGCCGCTGGGGTGCTCCACGCGCATCTCGCGGGCGGCGATGCGCGGGCGATGGCTGAATCGGGCCTCGCGCTCACCGCGCTCAAACATTCGCTGCCGGGCGATGCCAGCCGCTTTGGGCAGGCGGATATCGATGCCTTCCACGGCGGCGGGCTTGATGTCCGGCGCTAAGCTGACGCGGCGCGGCCTGCTCGCCGCGATCGCAGCGTCGTTGCTGTTGCCCATGGTCGCGAAGGCAGAGATTTTTACGCCGATAACGCATGTCGGCAGCGTCAAGGCGCATGACGGCGCCTACCGATCGGGCCGCTTCCGCGGCTTTGGGTCGGACGGCAAGGCCTGGGCCTTCACCGGCATCCGCTATGCGCGCGCCGCGCGCTTTGCGGCGCCGGTTGCGGTGACCAAGGCTGAGCAGTTGAAAGGCGACAGCTTCGGTCCGGCCTGCCCGCAGAGCGGCGACCGCTACCAACCGCAGGGCGAGGATTGCCTGTTCCTCAACGTCTGGACGCCCGACATTGCGGGTAAGCGCAAGCGCCCGGTGATGGTCTATTTCCACGGCGGCGCTTATTCGACCGGCAGTGTGACCGACCCGGTCAACGATGGCGCGGCGCTTGCTGCGCGCGGCGATGTCGTGGTCGTCACCGTGAATCACCGCCTCAACGCGCTCGGCTATCTCTATCTCGCGCGGCTCGACCCGCGCTTTCCGGACGGCGGCAATGCCGGACAGCTCGACCTGATCGTCGCACTCCAGTGGGTCCGGCGTAATATCGCGGCGTTCGGCGGCGATCCCGCCAATGTCACGCTGTTCGGCCAGTCGGGCGGCGGCGCCAAGATCGCGACGCTGATGGCGATGCCCGCGGCGAAAGGCTTGTTCCACAAGGCGATCACGATGAGCGGGCAGCAGGTCACCGCCTCGGGGCCGCTCAACGCGACGAAGCGCGCGCAGGCGTTTCTCGCGAAGCTGGGCGAAGCAGTCGATCCCGCGACCGCGCCGGTCCAGCAACTGGTTGCGGCGCTCTCGGCAACCGACCCAATCCTTGGCGGCGGGGTGTATATGGGGCCGGTGCTCGACATGCGGCACCTGACGCGCCACCCCTTCTGGCCCGACGCGGCGCCGCAATCGAACGGCATCCCGCTGATGCTCGGCAACACGGTGCTGGAGACGCGCGCCTTTTATGCGCCCGACGGCAAGCAGCTTGCGGGACTAAACTTCGACAATCTCGCCGCCCGCATCGCGCCCGAAATGCGGATCGACGCGCATCCCGAATGGGTGGTCGGCGAATTCCGCGCGCGCTATCCGGGGGCCGCGCCGCTCGACCTGTTCCACCGCATCGTCACCGCGGCGCGCAGCTGGCGCGGGCAGATCGAAGAGGCCGAGGCGCGCGCACGCGCGGGCGCGCCGGCGTTCGTCTATCAGCTCGATTTCGAGGCGGCCAAACACACCGACGACATCGGGCTCAGCTTCGGGACGATTCCCGATCCGACGGCGGCACAACAGGCGATGAGCGACAGGCTGATGGACGCTTTCGTCCGCTTCGCGCGCACCGGCGATCCGGGCTGGCCCGCTTATGATCTGCAGCGGCGGCCGACGATGATTTTCGATACGGCGAGCCGGGTCGAAAATGATCCGCGGCAATGGGAACGCGAGCTGTTCGCGCGGGTGCCCTATATCCAGCCCGGAAGCTAGACCATCTTCCGGTCGGCGAGCCAGTTCCACAGCAACTCGGGCCAGATCGCAACCGGCAGACCCGCCGTCTTCATCAAGCCAAAACCATGCTCGCCGCGCTCGAAAAAATGCGCCTCGCATGGCGCCCCGACCGCGCGGGTCGCCTCGCGCAGCCGGACGCTGTTCGCGATTTTGACGACGCTGTCGTCCTCGGCGTGGAGCAGCCACAGCGGCGGCTGGTCGGCCCGGGCATTCAATTCGGGCGAATAAAGTTTCTCGCGCGCGGCGTCGGGGTTGGCGCCGATCAGCTTCTCGCGGCTCACCGCATGCGCGATCGCGGGGTCCATCGACACCACCGGGTAGATGGCGGCGAGCGCGTCGGGACGCGCCGACAGCGCATCGGCGGCATCGACCGGCGCATAAACCCCGGCATCGAAGCGCGTGAGCAGGCTGGTCGCAACCTGCCCGCCCGCCGAAAAACCGCCGAAGGTGACGCGTGCTGGGTCGATGCCGTCAAACTTGGCGCGGCTCCTGACGAGCCGCACCGCGCGCTGCGCATCGGCGAGCGGGACGTCGGCCCTGTTCGTCCAGCCGTCGCCCGGTAAGCGGTAGAACAGCACGTAAACGGTGACGCCGCGGTCGCGCAGCCAGCGCGCCAGCTCATAGCCTTCCTTGTCGATCACGACATAACGATAGCCGCCGCCGGGAGCGAGGATGACCGCGGCGCCATTGGGCTTGGCGGGGCGGAAGATGTCGAGCCGAGGGCGGGCGATGCCTTGCAGCATCCGGTCGCTGGCGTTTGGATCGTCGCTGCGCTGGACGACTTGTTCGACGAGGCCGGGCGGCGGCGTCAAACGACCCGCGGGCCAGAGGGGGATGCTCGCGTCAGGGGCGAGGCCGGCGGGCCGTGTCCACGCCGCCTGTACGGCCGTGCTCGCGAACGGCAGCGCGAGGCTGGCGGCGAGCAGGTCGCGGCGCCCGACCGCCACCTACTCAGGCACCTTGTTGGGATAAGCGATGATCAGCACCAACGGTTCGTCACCGGTCTGGCGGATACCGACTTTCGCGCCTTTGTAGAGCCACGCCGCCATGCCCGCCTTCAGTGCCTTTTCGTCGCCGTCCGAGTGGACGACGCCAGTCCCCGACAGGACATAGTAGATTTCATCATGATCGATGGGGTGGACGCCGATCGCGGCGCCGACGTGCAGTGCGCGCTTGCGAAATTCAAAGCTGCGTGGGGCGGGGACGCGGTCGCTGATCCGGTAGGCGGTGGACAGGCCGATCGCGCCGTGCGGCGGCGCCTCCTCGCGCACCGTGTCGGCTTCGTCGATCACGACCATCGCGGGCGCATCGGCCCCCGCGAGGAGGAGCGCGGCGAGCCACATCGTCACTGGCCCGTCCGCGACGCGCGGTCGCGCGGTGAGAGGATTTCCTGCGGCATCGGCGCCGTCTGGCCGGGATAGAGCCCCGATCGCGGTTCCATCGTCGCCAGATCCCAGTCGGCGTCGACAAAGCGCGCGCGCACCGGCGGCGCGACTTTGGGATAGGCGCTGACCTCCTTCTCGTCGTCGATCACTTCGCCGCGCCCTTCGGCGACGAAAAACAGCACCCGAATTTCTTCGGCGTCGCGCGCCCACGGCCGCGCCCCGGCGCTGGCGAGCACCGATGTTTCGACGTCGCGCACCGGCAGGATCTGGTATCCCGCCAGCGGCGCGAGCGGAGCCTTGGCGCGGATCAGTTGCGCGCGCGTTTCGCCATAACGACCGAATTCCGGCAGCGGCTGGCCGTGACGGTCGACCAGCAGATTGTCCTTGCCATAATAGGCCAGATCGCCGTCGCCGCCGAGCATCAGGAAGGGCAGGCCGGGGTCGGTATCGTTGCCGCCGCGCATCACATTGCCGACCGCGGTAATTTCGCCGATCACATAGGGCTGGCCGACCCATTCGAGGTTCATCAGGTTATAATGCACCGCGCGGTGCTGCGGGTTATAGATCAGATTGTTGATCATCAGCGCCTGCGCGCCGCCCTTGATCAGCGGGTTGCGCTCGACGTTATGCGCCCAGACGTTGCGGTAGAAAACGATCCCGGTCGCATTGTCGTGGATCAGCGACCCCTTGCTATGCTCGCCCTTGGGATGGCTCGCATCGGCGAGGCCTTCGGCGGCAAGGTTGTTCGAAAAGGTGATGTTGCGGCTCGTCCCCGCGCGCCATTCTTCGACGGTCTTGCCGGTAAAGCGCGGCCCCGACGCCGACATATTTTCGTCGATCCCCCACATGAGCGTGCAATGATCGACGATGACATTATGCGCCGCGACGGTCGAGAAGGTGTCGGCTTCCCAGCCGCTGCGCTTCGGCTGGCCATCGACCCCGGTATAGACACGCAGGTGGCGGATTACGACGTCGTGCGTCCTCACGTCGATGCCGGTGCGGATCAGGGTGATCCCCGGTCCGGGCGCGGTCTGGCCGGCGATTGTCAGAAACGGATGGGTGACGCTGATCGTCTGGCGGCCCATGTCGATGACGCCGCCGACCTCGAACACGATAATGCGCGGCCCCGGGGTTTCGATCGCCGCCTTCAGCGATCCCGGGCCATCGGGCGCGAGCGTCGTGACGCGCAGGATCTGACCGCCGCGTCCGCCGACCGTGTGGGCGGCGGGACCGACCGCGCCGGGAAACGCCAGCGGCGCGGCATCGGCGGCGAGCGCCGGACTTGCGGGCAGCGCCAGCGCCAGAAAAAGCGCGGCTAGCCAAGGCTTTTTGGGCATCCCGTCTCTCCATTTCTTTGGGGTATTGACACGGTTGATCCAATCCCTCTATCTTCCTGACACCGGTTACCCCAATCGGTCAACGAGAAAATAGTCCAAGGGAGAGGGTTATTGCCGGGCCAGTCGCAACCGACGACGGCCCCGCCATCACTCTCAAAAATTTCTGGCCAGGCGATCGCGCCGATTTGTCTGGTCTCGCAAAGTAACCGGTGTCATTTCTTGCCAAAGCGAGAAGGACGGCCGATCAAGGGAGGATGATAATGGCTATTCATGCAACGCGGGGCCTTCGCGCTTTGACACAATTGGCGTGCGGCGCTTCGCTTGCCGCGCTGGCGGTGTCGCCGGCCTATGCTCAAGACATGGCAGCGGCTGAAACGGCGGGCGAAACGGTCGCGGCCGAAGACGAAATCGTCGTCACCGGCTTCCGCGCCTCGCTCGACAAGGCGCTCGACGTCAAGCGCGAGTCGGTCGCCGCGGTCGATGCGATCGTCGCCGAAGATATCGCCAAATTCCCCGATCAGAACTTGGCCGAATCGCTCCAGCGTATTCCCGGCATCACCATCCAGCGCGACGGCGGCGAAGGCCGCGGCATCACGGTGCGCGGTCTGGGATCGCAATTCACCCGCGTTCGCGTCAACGGGCTCGAAACCGTCGCCACCTCGACCGACGGCGCCTCGGCCAACCGCGACCGCGCCTTCGACTTCAACGTCTTTGCCTCCGAATTGTTCAGCTCGATCGTCGTCCACAAGACCGCGTCTGCCGAACTCGACGAAGGCTCGCTCGGCGCGGTGGTTGATCTCAACACGGGCAATCCGCTGGCTGGCAAGAGCGGTTTTACCGCGGCGCTGTCGGCGCAGGCGAGCTACAACGACCTGTCCGAAAAGGCCGGTCCGCGCGTTGCCGGGTTGCTCAGCTGGGTGAATGACGCCGGGACGCTCGGCTTCGCGGTGTCGGCGGCCTATTCGGACCAGAAGACGCTCGAACTCGGCAACAATACGGTGCGTTGGGCGCAGGCGCGCTTCGATTCGGTCAATGGCGCCCCGTGCTTTACCACCACCGCAACGAGCGGCATCGGGGTTGCCAATTCGGGCGGCGTTTATACCAATGGCCGCTCCGCCGCATGCGATTCGGTCGCGCTAGCCTTTCACCCGCGCATCCCGCGCTATGGCGAGATCGCGCACGACAAAAAACGGCTGGGGGTCACCGGGTCGATCCAGTTCGCGCCGACCGACGCGACCAAGATTTCGCTCGACGCGCTCTTTTCCAGCTTCAAGCATCAGCGCCGCGAGCGCTGGGCCGAGGTGCTGCTGCGCAGCAACGAACGCTCGATCAATGTCCGCGACTATGTGATCGACGGCGACAATAATCTGATCTCGGCGACGCTCGACGACGCGTGGGTGCGCACCGAACATTATCTGCGCCAGGCAAAGACCGAATTTTATCAGTTCGGCGGCAGCTGGGACCAGGACGTCAGCGACAATTTCCGCTTCACCCTGCTCGGCGGCCTGTCGAAATCGACCGCGTCGATCCCGCTCGAAACGACGCTCGTCTTCGACGATCGCGATGCGCAGGGCTACCGCTATGATTACACCGACATGGCAAGCCCGGTGCTGACCTTTGGTACCAGCGTCACCAACCCGGCGAATTTCCAGCTTGCCGAAATCCGCGACCGCCCGTCGGAGGTCGAAAACAAGTTCCGCACCGCACAGCTGCGCACCGAATGGGACATCGCCGATGGTTTCACGGTCAAGGCGGGCGGCGTCTATCGCCGCTTCGACTTCAGCAGCATTGCCTTCACCCGCGACACCGTGGTGTGCGGCAATGGCGGGGTCGACCGCGTCCTCGGCACGCTGACCTGTTCGCCGTCGTCGGCGTTCGGCCCGACTGCTGTCTATGGCTTCCCGGTGACATCGTCGCTCGCCGAGCTATTCACGCTGGGCAAGGCGGGTCAGCCGGCAGGGACCACCACCGAATGGCTCGTCCCCAATCTGGCGGCAGGAACGACCTTCACCGGCCTTTACAACCGCACGCCTGCGCTCGATGCCGGCAACAACCGCAGCGTGCGCGAAGAGGTGACCGGTGGTTATCTGCAGTTCGATGCCAAGGGCGAGCTTGGCGGCCTGCGCTATGCGCTCAACGCCGGTATCCGCTACGTCCATACCGACCAGACGTCGAGCGGGCTCAGCAGCGGCGCCGCAGTGACGGTCGAGCGCAGCTATGAAGACTGGCTGCCGTCGATGAACCTCGCGCTGTTCCCCCACGACGACATCATCATCCGCGCCGCGGTGGCCGATGTGATGACGCGCCCGACGCTTGGCAACCTGACCCCTGGCGGTTCGGTCGACGGCTTCAACTATCGGATCAATTACGGCAATCCGTTCCTCGATCCGTTCCGTGCCACCGCCTATGATGTCGCGATCGAATGGTATTTTGCGCCGCAGTCGATCTTTTCGATCGCGCTGTTCAAAAAGGATATCGCGAGCTTCCCGGTGTCGACGACGACCAGCGGCACCTTTGCCTCGACGGGCCTGCCGCTGTCGATCATCCCTCCGAGCAGCCCGGCCGCGATCGATCCCGAACGTCAGCTATGGACGATCAACTCGATTGGTAATGGCCAAGGCGCCAGCCTGAAGGGCATCGAAGTGTCGCTGCAGGCACCGTTCAGCTTCCTGCCAGGCTTCCTCTCGAACTTCGGCGGCATCGCCAACGCAACCTTCATCGACTCGGAGGCGGATTATTCGGTTGCTGGCCCCGCCATCGTGCCGGGCGGCCCGCTGATTGGCGCAACACGTAACGGCACGCTCTTCAACCTGTCGAAGCGCGCTTACAACGGCACGCTCTATTATGACGACGGCAAGTTCAGCGCCCGCGCCTCGATCAGCTATCGCAGCCGTTATGCCGACGCCAACAGCGGCACCGGCAATGTGTTCGAAGGCTATGGTTCGACGATCAACGTCGATGCGTCGATGCGTTATGCGATCACCGACAATATCGAATTGTCGGTCGAGGGCATCAACCTGACCGACGAATATCGCTATCGCTTCACGGACATCGACGCGAACCGTAATTACGAGAATAATCATTTCGGCCGCACCTTCCTGTTCGGCGCGCGCGTCAAGATTTGACGCATACAGGGTAGTCCCGGTGAGGCCCGGTCTTCGCTTGCGGGGGCCGGGCCTTTCTTTTTCAAGGAATGCAAAATGACCGATCGCCGCGATATGCTGAAACTGGCCGGGACGGGTCTGGCCGGTGCGATGGTCGGCGGGCTGGGGCTGGCGGGAGCCGCGGCCGCGCAACCGAAACCGGTCGCCGCCGCACCAGCTTGGGCGAAGGGCTTCGACGGCCAGCGCCAGGCCGATCTGGGCGACGGGTGTTTCCTCAATCCGATCATGGCCGGCGACCATCCCGACCCGTCGATCCTGAAGGACGGCGCCGATTATTACATGACCTTCTCGACCTTTGATTCCTATCCGGGGCTGGTCATCTGGCATTCGCGCGATCTGGTGAACTGGCGCCCGATCGGCCCCGCGCTCACCCGCAACATCGGATCGGTGTGGGCGCCTGAGCTATGCAAGCATGGCGGCCGCTACTTCCTCTACATCCCGACCAAGGGTCCGAACACGAGCTGGGTAATCTGGGCCGACAAGATCGAGGGACCGTGGAGCGATCCGGTCGACCTCGATCTGCCGCACCATATCGATCCCGGTCATGCGGTCGGCGAAGACGGGTCGCGCTGGCTGTTTCTGTCGGGCGGCGACCGCGTCCGCCTGTCCGACGACGGGCTCGGCCGGATCGGCGAACCCGAACATGTCTATGATCCGTGGCGCTACCCCGCCGACTGGGTGGTCGAGGGCTTCGCGCCCGAAGGGCCAAAGATCACCCGCCACGGCGACCATTATTACACGATCACCGCGGTCGGCGGCACCGCAGGCCCGCCCACCGGCCATATGGTGATCGCGGCGCGGTCGACATCGATCCACGGGCCATGGGAAAATTGCCCGGCGAACCCGCTTGTCCGCACCACCTCGGCGACCGAAAAATGGTGGTCGCGCGGCCATGCGACCTTGGTCGAGGGACCGGCGGGCGACTGGTGGAGCGTCTATCACGGGTTTGAGAATGGCTATTGGACCTTGGGCCGCCAGGCGCTGCTCGATCCGATCGAATGGACCGATGACGGCTGGTTCCGGATGACCGGCGGCGATCTGTCGCAGCCGATCGCGAAGCCGAAGGGTGGCACGGCCGGGCCGCACGGCATGGCGTTGTCGGACGATTTCAGCACGCTGGCGCTCGGCGCGAAGTGGAATTTCTTCAAACCCGCTGTCGACGAACGCAGCCGCGCGCGGGCCGAGGATGGGGTGCTGGTGCTGACGGCGCGTGGCAAGGCGCCGGTCGATTCGTCGCCCTTGCTGCTGATCGCGGGCGATCAGGCGTATCGCTTCGAATGTGATATCGCGATCGCGCCCGGCGGCACCGCGGGGCTGATCCTCTTTTACGACGACCGGCTCTATTGCGGGCTCGGCTTCGACGGCGAGCGGTTCGTCACCCACCAATATGGCATCGAACGCGCCCGCCCGACCAACCCGCATGGTCGAAGCATGCGGATGCGCGTCACCAACGACCGCCATATCGTCACCTATGACACCAGCGGCGACGGCGGGAAGACGTGGGTCCGCTTCGACCGCGGCATGGAGGTGTCGGGGTATCACCACAATGTCCGCGGCGGTTTTCTGATGCTACGCCCCGGCCTTTATTCGGCGGGAGAAGGCGAGGCGCGGTTCCGCAATTTCACCTTCCGCGCGCTCGGTTAAAGCGTCACGCCCGATTTCCAGATCGCGATGTCGCGCTCCTCGTTGACCTCGGCTTTGGTCGGCTGGCCCGACGCGGTGGCGACGATCAGGTCGAGCAGTGCGTCCGACGCCGCATCGAAACCGTCGCCGATTACCATCCCGGCGTCGAAGTCGATCCATCCCGTCTTGCGCGCGGCCAGTTCGTGGTTCGAGGCGATTTTCAGCGTCGGCGCTGGGAAGCCGAGCGGGGTGCCGCGGCCGGTGGTGAACAGGATGACCGTCGCGCCCGCCGCGGTCAGCGCGGTCGATGACACCGCGTCATTACCCGGCGCCTCGAGCAGCGTCAGCCCGGGCAGCCTCGCTTCGCCGCCGTAACGCTGGACATCGACCAGCGGAACCTGGCCGCCCTTCTGCACCGCGCCGAGCGACTTTTCCTCCAGCGTCGTGATCCCCCCAGCAATATTGCCCGGCGAGGGATTCTCGCTCACCGGCTCGCCGTTGCGGGTGAAATAGGCCTTGAAATCCTGCACCAGCTGCGCCGTCCGGTCAAAGACGTCATGCGACGCCGCACGGTCCATCAGCAGTTGTTCGGCGCCAAAGATTTCGGGAATTTCGGTCAGGATCACCTTGCCGTCGGCCGCGGCAACGGCATCGGCCATCCGCCCGACCAGCGGGTTGGCGGTCAGCCCCGACAATCCGTCGGATCCGCCACATTTGACCCCGAGCACGAGCGCCGACAGCGGCGCCGCGGTGCGCGGGGTGTCGGCGCAAGCGTCAACCAGTTCGTCCACCAGCGCCAGACATGCCGCTTCGTCATCCTCGACCGCCTGCGCCGACAGGTTGCGGACGTGGCGGCGGCGACCCTCGGGAATAGTGTCGAGCAATGCGGCGAGCTGGTTGCTCTCACAGCCTAGCCCGACAATCAGCACCCCGCCCGCATTGGGATGCTGCGCCAGCGCCGCGAGCAGCCCGCGCGTGTGGCCCAGATCGTCGCCGAGCTGCGAGCAACCGAACGGATGCTTGAAGGCATGGATACCATCGACGCGCCCGGCATGGCGGACACCCGCGATCCGCGCGACCCGCGCCGCCAGATTGCCGACGCAGCTGACGGTCGGCAGGATCCAGATCTCGTTGCGTGTACCGACACGCCCATCGGCGCGGGCATAGCCCATGAAGTGGTGCGGGGGCTGCGCGGGCCGGGGGTCGGCGGCGGACGGCGTATAGGCATAATCGTCGCGGCCGGTCAGCGCGGTTGCCAGATTGTGGCTATGGACATGCGCCCCCCCGGCGATGTCGGCGGTCGCGATGCCGATCGGAAAGCCATATTTGATCACACTGGTCCCGCGGGCGATTGGGGCCAGCGCCAGCTTGTGCCCGCGCCCTATTGCTTCGCTGATCGTCAGGCGCTGCGAGCCGACGGCCACCGCACTGCCAGCGGCCAGGTCGGCAAGCGCGGTGGCGACATTGTCGGCCACATGGATTCGGATCGCATCGGTCATCTGCCGTTTTCCATCCTCGTTCATCGCGCCATATTCGCTGCGTCTGGCGCGCGACCTGCATGCGGCTCGCCCACCGCCACCAGCCGTCATTTTATCATTGCCACCAGCTATTCGCTTGCTTTTGACACCGGTGTCTCTTAGACGGTTTCGCGGAAGAGGGAAATCACAAAGATGCTGGCAACCCCTGAACAAGAAAATATCGCCCGCGCCTTTCTGGCCGCTCGCGCCGAAAAGACACCGCTTACCTTGTATCCGGGCGCGATGCCGCAAAGCATGGCCGATGCCTATGCGATCCAGAGCGCGGCGATCGATTTCGACGGCCGGCAGATCGGCGGCTGGAAGGTCGGGCGGATCGCCCCCGACCTTGTCGAGCGCTTTGGCGGCGAGCGCATCGCCGGACCGATTTTTGCCGACGAGATTGCTGCCGACGGCGCTGCCATGCCGGTCTATGCGCGCGGCTTTGCCGCGGCCGAGGCCGAAGTGCTGCTCTGTCTGGGCGACGTCGGCGACCGCGACCATGATATCGCATCGGTCCGCGACTGCATCCTCGACGTTCGCACCGGGATCGAGATCGCCAGCTCGCCCTTTCCCGATATCAACCGTCATGGCCCCGCGGTCACCGCATCGGACTATGGCAATAACAAGGGACTGGTGCTCGGGCCGCCGATCGCCGACTGGCGCGACCGCGACCTGATCGCCATGCCGGTCGAAATGACGATCGACGGCGTATCGGTAGGAGGGGCGACGATGGAAACCATGCTCGACGGGCCATTCGGATCGGCGTTGTTCCTGATTCGCACCCTGCGCGCGCGCGGCATCGCGATTGCGCCCGGCACCTGGGTGTCGGCGGGCGCGATCACCGGGGTGCATGAAATTACGGTCGGCCAACGCGCCGAAGCGCTGTTCGACGGAAAAATCCGCGTCGGCTGCTCGATTACCGGCTACTAAAGCCATATGGGAGAGACTGGATGGCACAGGCATATGCGAACGGAGGTGCGGCGCCGCCGGTGCCGCGCGCGGGTCGCTACCGCTGGCTGATCATCGCGCTGCTGTTTGCCGCGACGACGGTCAATTATATCGACCGCACGATGCTGGGCCTGCTCGCGCCGGTGCTTGGCGACGAGCTGGGGTGGAGCGAGAATGACTATGGCAATATCGTCACCGCGTTCCAGGCCGCCTATGCGCTCGGTTTCCTCCTCATGGGTTGGCTGATCGACCGCTTCGGTCCCAAGATCGGCTATTCGATTGCGATCACCATCTGGACGATCGGCCATATTGCGCACGGCTTTGCCGGGTCGGTCGCCTCGTTCATGGCGGCGCGCGTCATATTGGGGGTCGGCGAGGCGGGGCATTTCCCGTCGGTCGTCCGCGCCAGCAGCGAATGGTTCCCGCAAAAGGAGCGCTCCTACGCGATCGGCTGGGTCAACAGCGCGACGACGATCGGGGTGATCCTGACCGCGCCGACGATCTGGCTGTTCATGGTCTGGATGGGGTTCGACTGGCGCCAGACCTTTATCTACAGCGGCGCTTTCGGGGTCGTCCTGCTGATCCTGTGGCTGTGGCTCTACAGCAACCCGCGTGAAAGCGGGAAGGTCAGCGAGGCCGAACTGGCGTGGATCGAACATGATCCGCCCGAGCAGGTCGAGCGCCTCGGCTGGTCGAAAATCGTCACGAAGCGCGAAGCCTGGGCGTTTGCGATCGCCAAATTCCTGACCGACCCGGTGTGGTTCCTGATGCTGTTCTGGCTGCCCAAATATTTCGCCTCGACCTATGACGTCGACCTCAAGATCGTGCTGCTGCCGATGATCATCATGTACCTGCTGTCCGACGTCGGCAGCATCGTCGGCGGCTGGACGTCGTCGAAGCTGATCCAGAACGGCCACAGCGTCAATTTTGCGCGCAAGATCACGATGATCGGCGCGGGGCTGTGCGTCCTGCCGTTGCTGTTCGTCACCGGCCTTGACAATATGTGGCTCGCGGTGGTGCTGATCGGCGTCGCGCTTGCCGGGCATCAGGCATTCTCGTCGACGATCCTGTCGATCCCGCCCGACATGTTCCCCAAACGCGCGGTCGGGTCGGTGATCGGGCTTGGCGGTTTCATGGGCGGCATCGGCGGGATGATCATGGCGAAATCGACCGGGCTGGTGCTCGATGCCACCGGCGGCAATTATACGCTGATCTTTGCCGCGTGCACGACGGTCTATTTCCTCGCGGTACTTGCCGTGCACCTGCTCAGCCCGAAACTGGCGCCGGTGCGCGTGGAAAGCGCGGCGGCGCCTGCATGACCCGGCCGTTGATCCTGCATCCCGACCGGCTGTTCCCGTCCGATCCCGACCAGCGTGCCATCGCGCGGCGGCTTTACACGGAAGTCGCGGACCTGCCGATCATCAGCCCGCACGGGCATACCGATCCCAGCTGGTTTGCCGGCAATGCGCCGTTCGGCAATGCGGCGGAGCTGCTGCTCCACCCCGATCATTATGTGTTCCGCATGCTCTATTCGCAGGGCGTGTCGCTCGACGCATTGGGTATTCGCAATCCGGAGGCCGACCCGCGCGAGAGTTGGCGGATATTCGCGCAAAATTACCACCTGTTCCGCGGCACCCCGTCGCGGATGTGGATGGACTGGGTGTTCGCCGAAGCGTTCGGGATCGACGTGCAGTTCGCAGCGGCGACATCGGACCTCTATTACGACCGCATCACCGAGGCGCTGGCGACCGACGCCTTCCGTCCGCGCGCGCTGTTCGACCGCTTCGGGATCGAAGTGATCGCGACAACCGAAAGCCCGCTCGACACCCTCGATCATCACGCCGCGATCCGCGCCGCGAACGACAGCGGCGAATGGAGCGGGCGGGTGATCACCGCCTATCGCCCCGATCCGGTCGTCGATCCCGATTTCGAGGGCTTTCGCGACAACCTGGCGCGCTTCTCCGACCTTAGCGGCGAGGATGCCTACAGCTATGCGGGCTATCTTGCCGCGCATCGGGGCCGCCGTGCCTTCTTCGCCGAAATGGGCGCGACCTCGACCGATCACGGCCATCCGACCGCAGCAACCGCCGACCTGTCCGACGCCGAGGCCGAGGCGCTGTTCGCGCGCGTCACCGGCGGCGCCGTCAGTGCCGCCGATGCCGAACTGTTCCGCGCCCATATGTTGACGGTGATGGCGGGGATGAGCCTCGACGACGGGCTGGTGATGCAGATCCACCCCGGCGCCTTCCGCAACCACAATCGCTGGCTGTTCGAGCATTATGGCCGCGACAAGGGCGCCGATATCCCGACCAGCACCGACTATGTCCATGCGCTGCGTCCGCTGCTCGGCAAATATGGCAATGAAGCCGCGCTGACGATCATCCTCTTCACGCTTGATGAGACCAGCTATGCGCGCGAACTGGCGCCGCTCGCGGGTCATTATCCGGTGCTGAAGCTCGGCCCCGCCTGGTGGTTCCACGACAGCCCCGAAGGGATGCGGCGGTTCAGGAACCAGATGACCGAGACCGCGGGTTTCTACAACAGTGTCGGCTTCAACGATGACACCCGCGCCTTTCTGTCGATCCCGGCGCGCCACGACGTCGCGCGCCGTATCGACTGCGGCTTTCTCGCGCAGCTGGTGGCCGAGCATCGCATGGAGGAATGGGAGGCGGCCGAGATCGCCGCCGACCTCAGCTACAACCTCGCCAAGGCGGCCTACAGACTGTGAGGCTTGGTCCCGACACGCCGCTCCCGGCGTCGGTGCAGGCGCCGGGCTACGACCGCTCGGCCCAGGCCGTCGGGATCGTCCATATCGGCATCGGCGCCTTCCACCGCGCGCATCAGGCGGTCTATACCGACGATGCGATGACCGCGGGCGACCGCGATTGGGGCATCATCGGCGTGTCGCTGCGCTCGGGCGACGTCGCGGCGCAGCTGAATCCGCAGGACGGGCTTTATACGGTCAGCACCCGCAGCGCCGCGGGAACCGATTTGCGTCTCATCGGCGCGGTGCGGCGGGTGCTGGTCGCGGCGGACGATCCGCAAGCGGTGATCGATGCGATCGCCGCGCCCACGACGCATATCGTCAGCTTCACCGTGACCGAGAAGGGCTATTTGCGCGGACCCGGCGGCACGCTCGACCTAGTTGCGGCGAAGGCGCCTTCGAGCCTCTATCGCTTCGTCGGTGCAGGCCTCGCCGCGCGCCGCGCGGCGGGGCTCACCGGCCTGACCCTGCTCAGCTGCGACAATCTCGCGGGCAATGGCGCGGTGCTGAACGCGCTGATGGATCAATATCTCGCCGCCGCACACCCCGACCTTGTGGACTGGTTCGACACCGAATGCCGCTGTCCGTCAACGATGATCGACCGCATCGTTCCCGCGACCACCGACGCCGACCGCGCGGCAATCGAAACCAAATTCGGCGTGCGCGACGAGGGCGCGGTCGTCACCGAACGCTTCAGCCAATGGGTGATCGAAGATGATTTCGCCGGCCAGCGCCCGCGCTGGGAAGCTGTCGGGGCGCAGCTGGTCGCCGACGTCGCGCCCTATGAAACCGCGAAGCTGCGGATGCTCAACGGCGCCCATTCGGCGCTCGCCTATATCGGGCTGGGGCGCGGGCATGACTATGTCCATCAGGCCATCGCCGATCCCGACATCCGGCCGGTGATCGAGCGATTGATGCTGGACGAGGCGGCGCCGACGATCGCCGCCGCGGCGGGGCAGGATCTATCCGCATATGCTGACGCCTTGCTCGACCGTTTCGCCAATCCGGCGCTCGATCACCGGCTGATCCAGATCGCGATGGACGGCAGCCAGAAGATTCCGCAGCGCTGGCTCGAAACGCTGGTATGGCATCAGGCGCGCGGCGCCCGCTGCCCGTCGCTCGAAGCGGCCGTGGCGGCGTGGATCGCGTTTCTGCGCAGCGGCGTGGTGATCGATGATCCGCTGGCGGATAAGCTGCGCGCCGCGGCCGCGGGACCGGACGCGATGGACAGACTGTTCGGCAATGGCGGCCTGATCGCTTCCGACTGGCATCCGGCCTAGCTCGGCACCAACAACCCGCGGCTCTCGCGCACCTCTCCATCCAGCCAGTCGATGAACGCCCTGATCCGCGGCTGCGGGGCGACGTCGCGGTGGAGCGCGAGCCAGAAGCTGCGGCCGATGGCCTGATCGGGGCGCACCCGGACCAGCGCCGGATCGCCCGCGGCGAGGAAGCAGGGGAGCACGCCGACCCCCCCGCCGCCCGCGATCATCCGCCGCTGCGCCAAGATCGACGACGAGCGGATATTGGCGCGCAGCCCCGGCTCGATTTCGCCCAGATAATCGAGTTCGGGGGCATAAAGAATGTCGGGCATATAGCCGATCACCGGAATTCCGGCACGGGACAGTGGCATGGCGGCGACCGCGTCCTGCCAGTCGCGCCGATCGGCGGGGGCATAGATGCCCAGACTATAGTCCGACAGTATGCGGGTGATCAGCGGGCCTTTTCTGGGCCGCGCGAGCAGCACCGCCATGTCGGCCTCGCGCCGCGACGGGTTCAAAAAGCCAGAAGAGGCCACCAGATCGATCTCGATTTCGGGGTGGGCGGTGGTGAAACGCGCCAGGCGCGGCGCGATAAAGCTGTTCCCGAACCCTTCGGACACGCTGATCCGCAACTGTCCCGACAATCCCGCGCCGCTCTCGGCCAGGTGAATGCGCGCCGCCGCCGCCGCCATAGCCTCGGCATGCGGGACCAGCGCGCGGCCAGCCGCCGTCGGAATGAAACCGCTTGGCGCGCGTTCGAACAATGTCTGTTGCAACGCGCTTTCCAGTGCGCTCACCCTGCGACTGACTGTTGTGGCGTCGATGTGCAGCGCCTGGGCGGCGCGCGCGACGGTCCCCTGTCTGGCGACGGTCAGGAATATTTGCAGGTTATCCCAATCCATGACCTGCAAATATGCAGGTTATTGCTGCAAGTCTATCCCTTGCAAATGGCGCGCACATCGTCTGTTGCAACGGCAACCAGACACGGGAGACTCGACCATGCGACAGATTGATCACCATATCGTCGGCGGGGCCGGCGGCAGCGCCCGCCAGGGCGACGTGTTCGACCCCAATAATGGCAGCGTGCAGGCGCAGGTCGCCTTGGGCGATGCGGCCTTGCTCGATCGCGTCGTCGCCGCGGCAAAGGCAGCGCAGCCCGCTTGGGCGGCAACCAATCCGCAGCGCCGCGCCCGCGTGATGTTCGAATTCAAACGTCTCGTTGAAGCGAATATGGACCAACTCGCGCATATGCTGTCGAGCGAGCATGGCAAGGTCATCGCCGATTCCAAGGGTGATATCCAGCGCGGGCTCGAAGTCATCGAATTTTGCTGCGGCATCCCGCATGTGCTGAAGGGTGAGTATACTCAGGGCGCCGGCCCCGGCATCGACGTCTATTCGATGCGCCAGCCGATCGGCATCGGCGCCGGCATCACCCCGTTCAATTTCCCGGCGATGATCCCGCTGTGGATGTCGGGCGTCGCGATCGCGACCGGCAATGCTTTCATCATCAAGCCCAGCGAACGCGACCCATCGGTCCCGGTGCGCCTTGCCGAATTGTTCCG
Organism: Sphingopyxis sp. L1A2A; assembly: GCF_005502465.1. Classification (GTDB taxonomy): domain Bacteria; phylum Pseudomonadota; class Alphaproteobacteria; order Sphingomonadales; family Sphingomonadaceae; genus Sphingopyxis. Next base: position 92,618 of record NZ_SCOT01000001.1, on the reverse strand, counting down.
CGAAGCCGGACTGCCCGAAGGCATTTGTCAGGTCGTGCATGGCGACAAGGAAATGGTCGATGCGATCCTCGACCATCCCGATATCGGCGCGGTCAGCTTCGTCGGCTCGTCGGACATTGCCCATTATGTTTACAATCGCGGCGTCGCCAACGGCAAGCGCGTCCAGGCGATGGGCGGCGCGAAGAATCACGGGATCGTGATGCCCGACGCCGACCTCGATCAGGTCGTCAATGACCTCACCGGTGCCGCCTTCGGGTCAGCGGGCGAACGCTGCATGGCGCTGCCCGTCGTCGTGCCGGTCGGCGAAGACACCGCCAACCGCCTGCGCGAGAAACTGATCCCGGCGATCGCGGCGCTGCGCGTCGGCGTGTCGACCGATGCCGAGGCGCATTACGGCCCGGTTGTGACGCAGGCGCACAAGGAAAAGGTCGAAGGCTGGATCCAGAAATGCGCTGACGAAGGCGCCGAACTGGTCGTCGACGGCCGCGGCTTCTCGCTTCAGGGGCATGAAAAGGGCTTCTTCATCGGCCCGACCCTGTTCGACCATGTCACCACCGACATGGAATCGTACAAGGAAGAAATCTTCGGTCCCGTGCTCCAGATCGTCCGCGCCGCCAATTTCGAAGAGGCGCTCGAACTGCCGTCGAAGCATCAGTACGGCAATGGCGTCGCCATCTTCACCCGCAACGGCCATGCGGCGCGCGAATTTGCGGCGCGGGTCAATGTCGGCATGGTCGGCATCAACGTACCGATCCCGGTCCCCGTCGCCTATCATAGCTTTGGCGGCTGGAAGCGTTCGGCATTCGGTGACACCAACCAGCACGGCATGGAGGGGGTGAAATTCTGGACCAAGGTCAAGACGATCACCCAGCGCTGGCCGGATGGGTCGCCTGACGGCGGCAACGCCTTCGTCATCCCGACAATGGGTTGATCGGGCGCATTTCGTGAAACCGGCATCGGCCATTGCGCATTGCTCCTCGCAAGGGAGACAGACGATGATGCGATGGACGATGCCTGCCGCGATGCTGCTGCTGGCTGCGTGCGGCGGCACTGAGGACAAGGCGCCCGCCGCACCCGAAAACAAGGCGGCGGCGCCGCGCGCGGCAGCCGAGCTGGTCGCGCCAGCGGATGACGAGGACGCGATGGCGCGCTGGCAAGAGGATCGCGGCTATGAGCCCGATCCGTCCGAACCGCCGCTGAAGCGCGCCGAGCCCGGAATCGGGATCGGTGACAAGGCGATCCCCGCGGCGATCCGCGGCCGCTGGGCGCTCGACCCGGCCGATTGCCCCAAGCGTCCCGGGACCGATCTGACCGCGCTGGTGATCGACGCGGCGAATCTGCGCTTTCACGAATCGCACGGCGAGCTGGCCCGGATTCGCGAGCGCGATGCCAGCCGCATCGTTGCCGATTACAAGTTCAGCGGCGAAGGCATGGCGTGGGATCGCCTGATGGTGCTCGACGCGCAGGATGACGGCAAGACCCTGATCCGCCGCGACTATGGCGAAGGGGCTGCGGGCGAGGGTGCCGCCGCCGGTCCGATGCGCTATACCCGCTGCGCCTGATGGTTTTGAAAGGGAGACTCACATTGGACGTTCGCATCTTGGCCCTTGCCGCCACCCTGCCACTCGCGGCTTGCGCCGCCAGCGAGGCCCCCGCCGAAACCGCGCCGCCGCCGCCCGCCGAAGCGGTGTGCAGCGCCGATGCCGTGCAATCGCTGATCGGCCAGACCGCGACCGCCGATGTCGGGGCGCAGCTGCTCAAGGGCAGCGGCGCGCGCACCCTGCGCTGGGTGCCGCCGCGCACCGCGGTGACGATGGATTTCCGCCCCGACCGGCTGACCGTTTCCTATGACGATGCGCTCAAGATCGAGCGGATCAGCTGTGGCTGACGCGGGCATCGGCGGGGCCAGCCGCCGCAACCACAGCTCGGCATCACCGTTCGAGGCGATCTACGGCTACAGCCGCGCGGTTCGCGTCGGCGACCGCATCGACGTCGCGGGTTGCGCGCCGATCGAAGCCGATGGAACATCGACCCCCGGCGACGCCGGGGTGCAGGCCGCGCGCTGCCTGGCGATCATCGGCGAAGCGCTCGACGCGCTCGGCGGCAGCTTCGCCGATGTCGTGCGCACCCGCATGTACATCACCGATGCTGCCGATGCCGATCTGGTCGGCCGCGCGCATGGCGCGGTGTTCGGGGCCATTCGCCCGGCGTCGACGATGCTCGTCATTCCCGCGCTGATCCGCCCCGAGTGGAAAGTCGAAATCGAAGCCGAAGCCATCATCATCGAGAAGAGTGTATGACCGACCAGTTCCAGCTTACCGACGACCAGCTTGCCATTCAGGATATGGCGCGCAAATTCACCGCCGACCGCATCACCCCCTTCGCGGCCGAATGGGACGAGAAGCATCATTATCCCGTCGATGTGTGGAAGGCGGCGGGCGAACTGGGTTTCGGCGCCATTTATGTCGCGGAGGAATCGGGCGGGATCGGGCTCGGCCGGATGGAGGCGGCGCTGATCATGGAGGCGATGGCCTATGGCTGCCCCGCGACCAGCGCCTATATCTCGATCCACAATATGGCGACGTGGATGATCGACCGCTTCGGCGGCGCTGAGGTCAAGGCGCGCTTTCTGCCCGACCTCGTCAGCATGGAGAAGATCGCCAGCTATTGCCTGACCGAACCGGGTTCGGGGTCCGACGCCGCGGCGCTCAAAGCGACCGCCAAAAGGGACGGCGACCATTATGTGCTGAACGGCACCAAGCAGTTCATCTCGGGCGCCGGCTATAACGACATCTATGTCTGTATGGTTCGCACCAGCGAGGAAAAGTCGAAGGGGATCAGCTGCCTCGTCATCGAAAAGGACACCCCGGGCCTTAGTTTTGGTGCGCCCGAGAAAAAGCTCGGCTGGAATGCATCCCCCACGGCGCAGGTGATTTTCGAGGATTGCCGGGTGTCGATCGAAAATCTGGTCGGCGCCGAGGGTGACGGCTTTCGCTTCGCGATGGCGGGGCTCGACGGCGGGCGGCTCAACATCGGCGCCTGCTCGCTGGGCGGCGCACAACGCTGTCTCGACGAAGCCGTTGCTTACACCAAGGACCGCCAGCAATTCGGCCAGCCGATCGCCGATTTCCAGAACACCCAGTTCATGCTCGCCGACATGGCGACCGACCTCGAGGCGGCGCGCGCGTTGCTTTATATGGCGGCGGCCAAGGTCACCGCGAACGCCCCCGACAAGTCGCGCTTCTCGGCGATGGCGAAGCGGCTGGCGACCGATAATGGCAGCAAGATCGTCAACGACGCGCTCCAATTGTTCGGCGGCTACGGCTATTTGAGGGACTATCCGATCGAGCGTTTCTGGCGCGACCTGCGCGTCCATTCGATCCTCGAAGGCACCAACCAGGTGATGCGGATGATCGTCGGAAGGGACTTGCTGCGCCAATGACCCCCAATCTCACCGAAGACGTCCTGATTTCAACCGACGGTCGTGTCGGCCGCCTGTCGCTCAACCGTCCCAAGGCGATCCACGCGCTGAACCTCGCCATGTGCGAAGCGATGATCGCCGCGTTGCTGGCGTGGCGCGATGACGATGCGATCGAAGCGGTCATCATCGACCATAGCGAAGGCCGCGGCTTCTGCGCCGGCGGCGACATCCGCATGCTCGCGGAAAGCGGCGCGAAGGACGGGACCGAAGCGCGCCAATTCTTCCACACCGAATATCGCCTCAACCATCTACTCTTCACCTATCCCAAGCCGGTCACCGCCTTCATGGACGGCATCACGATGGGTGGCGGGGTCGGCATTTCGCAGCCGGCGAAATATCGCGTCGCGACCGAACATACGCGCTTTGCGATGCCCGAGACCGGGATCGGCCTGTTCCCCGATGTCGGCGGCGGCTGGTATCTGCCACGCCTCGAAGGCCGCGTCGGGGTGTTCCTTGCGCTCACCGGGGCGCGGCTCGACGGCGCCGATTGCCTCGCGCTCGGCCTCGCGACCCATTATCTGCCGTCCGAACATCTGGCCGAAGCGAAGGCGCGCATCGCCGCGCATCCCGACCGCATCGGCGGCATATTGGGCGATCTGGCGGTCACCGCGCCGCCCGCCGCGATCACGCATCAGATCGACAAGATCAACCGGCTGTTCGCCAGCGACACCTATGAAGACATCCTCGCCGCGCTCGAAGCCGATGGCGGCGAATGGGCGACAAAGGAACTCGCGGCGCTGCATAGCAAATCGCCGCAGACGTGCAAGGTCGCGCTCCGCCAGCTGAAAGAAGGCAGCGAGATGCACGACTTCGCCGCGCAGATGACGCAGGAATATGCGATCGGCAGCCGCGTCGTCGCGATGCATGATTTCCTCGAAGGCGTCCGCGCGCTGATCGTCGACAAGGACAACAGTCCGCAATGGGATCCCGCGACGCCGGAGGCCGTCACTGACGACTGGATCGACGCGATCTTTGCGCCCTTGCCTGAAAACGAGACATGGACCCCGCTCACTTAGCTTCGTCACCCCGGACTTGATCCGGGGTCCCCGCGGTCATGGATACCGGATCAGGTCCGGCATGACGAATATCTGGAGATCATGAGAATGACCTACGAAACCCTCCTCGTCGAACAGCGCGGTGCCGTCACGCTGGTGACGCTCAACCGCCCGCAGGCGCTCAATGCGCTGAACAGCCGGGTGCTCGACGATTTGATCGCGGCCTTCGCCGCCTATGAAGCCGACCCCGGCCAACGCTGCGCTATCCTCACCGGGTCGGGCGACAAGGCGTTCGCCGCGGGCGCCGACATCAAGGAAATGGCCGACAAGCCGGCGTCCGATTTCTATCTCGAGGATTTCTTCGCGAAATGGACGAGCGACTTCGTGAAGAAGATCCGCAAGCCGTGGATCGCCGCGGTCAATGGCTTCGCGCTCGGCGGCGGCTGCGAGCTGGCGATGATGGCCGACTTCATCATCGCATCGGACAAGGCGAAATTTGGCCAGCCCGAAATCAAGCTCGGCGTCGCGCCGGGCATGGGCGGGTCGCAGCGGCTGACCCGCGCGGTCGGCAAGGCGAAAGCGATGGAAATGTGCCTGACCGGCCGGATGATGGACGGCGCCGAGGCCGAACGATCGGGCATGGTCGCGCGCGTCGTCGCGCACGACACGCTGGTCGAGGAAGCGGTGAAGACCGCGACGCTGATCGCCGCAATGCCGCCGATGGCCGCGATGGTGAACAAGGACATGGTCAACGCCGCGTTTGAAACGACGCTCGATCAGGGGCTGATCTACGAACGCCGCCTGTTCCAGATATTGGCGGCGACCGAGGACAAGGCCGAAGGCATGGCCGCCTTCATCGAGAAACGCGAAGGCGTGTGGAAGGGGCGGTGAGCCCAGTCCCCCTCCCGCTTGCGGGAGGGGTTAGGGGAGGGCCTGTTCCCTCCCCGCCAGTGCAATATTCGGGACAGGCCCTCCCCCGGCCCCTCCCGCAAGCGGGAGGGGAGATTAATGAAAATCGCCTTTATCGGACTCGGCAACATGGGCGGCGGTATGGCCGCGAATCTGGCGAAAGCGGGGCACGAGGTACGCGCCTTCGACCTCAGCGAAGAGGCGTTGTCGCGCGCCGTCGCGGCGGGCTGCACCCGCGCTGCCTCTGCCGCCGAAGCGGTCACCGGCGCCGAGGCTGTCGTCACCATGCTCCCGGCGGGCAAGCATGTCGCGTCTGTGTATGAAGGCGACGTCTATCCGAACGCCACCCCCGACACCCTGCTGCTCGATTGCTCGACAATCGACGTCGCAACCGCGCGGAGCAACATCGAAGCCGCCGCCAACGCGGGCCTCGTCGCGGTCGATGCGCCGGTGTCGGGCGGCATCGCGGCCGCCAATGCCGGGACGCTGACCTTCATGGTCGGCGGCACCGACGAAGGCTTTGCGCGCGCCCAGCCGATCCTCGCGCAAATGGGCAAGGCGGTGATCCACGCCGGCGATGCGGGCGCGGGGCAGGGCGCGAAGATCTGCAACAACATGCTGCTCGGCGCCTCGATGGTCGCGACGTGCGAGACGCTTGCGCTGGCGCTGAAGCTTGGGCTTGATCCGCAAAAATTCTTCGACATCGCCAGCGTATCGTCGGGGCAGAACTGGTCGCTGACCAGCTACGCGCCGCTTCCGGGCGTGGGTCCGACCACCCCCGCCGACAATGATTACAAGGGCGGGTTCGCCGCGGCGCTGATGCTCAAGGACCTGCGCCTCGCGATGGAGGCCGCAGCGAGCGTCGATGCCGATGTCCCGATGGGGGCGAAGGCGCGCGAGTTGTACGAGGTGTTTGTCGCCGCCGATCAGGACGGCCGCGACTTTTCGGCGATTATCCAGACGTTGCAGGGCTGACCGGCGTCTCGCGGAAACGTGGCGATGCGCTGGGAAGCGGACAAGCTCTAACCCACCTTCGTCATCCCGGACTTGATCCGGGATCCATGACGACAGTGCGGCTGGGGATCCCGGATCAAATCCGGGATGACGATGACGGAAAGATCGGACTGGCGTTTCTCACGGTCACTGATTGCGTCAGTAAAAATCCGCCGTCTCGCCCCCATCGCGGCGCTCGCCCCGATGCACCTGCGTCGGCGCGCGGCGCTCGCCCGTTCGCACCTCGATCCGCCCATCGATCCGCCGCACCTCGGCGGGCGCCAATATCCGTGCCCGGGCGATGCCGACCGCGCTCGCGGGCGGCTCCACCGGGGCGGTGACCGGAACGCTGCCGGTGAGCAGCAACAGGGCGAGAAACGACATGGCAATCATGCTCTGCCGTAACGGCAGGTGTGACCAGCACTTTAACCCTGAATCGCAACTATTTGTGTCCACCCGCGGCGTCGGCAGACCAAAGCAAAGGCCGCCTGCCCCGCGCTGGGACAGACGGCCTGCTGATCATATTCGAAAGCGGGTTCAGAAGCCGCTCTTCGCCTCGGCCTTTTCCTTGAGCAGCGGGGCGATCTCGAACCCGTGCTTTTCCAGCGCGGCGACGATCTTGTCGGTGCCTTCCAGCCCGGCCCAGAACATCGGGCCGCCGCGATAGACCGGCCAGCCATAGCCATAGATCCACACGACATCGATGTCGCTTGCGCGCTGGGCCTTGCCTTCGGACAGGATCAGCGCGCCTTCGTTGACCATCGGATACAGGGTGCGTTCGATGATCTCCTGATCGGTGATCTCGCGCTTCTGGGTTCCGGCCTTGGTGCGAAACTCCTCGATCAGCTCGGCGACACGCGCGCTTTCCGACGGCTGGCGCTTTTCGTCATAATCGTAAAAGCCCGCCTGCTTCTTCTGGCCCCAGCGGCCTTCGGCGCACAGCGCGTCGCGGATGCTTTCGATGCGGTTCGGGTCGCGGTGCCAGCCGATGTCGACGCCCGCAAGGTCGCTCATCTGGAACGGCCCCATCGGCATGCCGAATTCGACATGGACCTTGTCGACCTGCGCCGGGGTGGCGCCTTCCATGAGCAAGTTCATCGCCTCGAACTGGCGCGGTTTCAGCATGCGGTTGCCGATAAAGCCGTCGCAGACGCCCGCGACCACCGCGACCTTGCCGATCTTCTTGCCGATCGCCATCGCGGTCGCCAGCGCGTCGGGCGCGGTCTTGTCGCCGCGCACGACCTCAAGCAGCTTCATCACATTGGCGGGCGAGAAGAAGTGCATGCCCAGCACATCGCCGGGGCGGCTCGTCGCGGTGGCGATCTCGTCGACATCGAGATAGCTGGTGTTCGACGCCAGGATCGCGCCCGGCTTCGCAATTTTATCGAGCTTGCCAAAGATGTCTTTCTTGACGTCCATATTCTCATAGACGGCTTCGATGATCAGGTCGCAGTCGGCGAGATCGTCGAGGCTGAGCGTCGGCGTCAATATACCCATCATCTGGTCGACCTGTTCGGGCTTGAAGCGGCCCTTCGCGGCCGATGCATCGTAATTCTTGCGAATGACGCCGACGCCGCGGTCGAGCGCGTCCTGCTGCATTTCGACGATTGTGACGGGGATGCCCTTCTGGAGCAAGTTCATCGAAATCCCGCCGCCCATCGTGCCGGCGCCGATCACGCCGACCTTCTTGACGTCGCGCAGCTGGGTGTCTTTGGGCAGGCCGTCGATCTTGGCGGCCTGACGCTCGGCGAAGAAGATGTGACGCTGCGCCGCCGACTGGCTGCCGAACATCAGCTTCATGAACTGCTCGCGCTCGAAGGCGAGCCCTTCGTCGAACGGCAGCCGCGTCGCGGCTTCGACGCAGGCGAGGTTGGCATAAGGCGCCTCGAAGCCGCGCCAGCGCTTGGCGTTCGCGGTCTTGAGCTGTTCGATCACGGCGACGTCGCCGAACACCGGGCGCTCGCGCGTCGGGCGCGGGCCGTCGGCGATCTTGGCGCGCGCAAAGGCAATCGCATCGGCGGCAAGGCTGTCTTCGCCCGCGAGTTCGTCGACGAGGCCAAGCTCCTTCGCCTTGGCAGCGGGGAGCGGATCGCCGGTCGAGGTCATCGTCGCTGCGGCTTCGACCCCGACGACGCGCGGCAGGCGCTGCGTGCCACCTGCGCCGGGCAGCAGGCCGAGCTTCACTTCGGGAACGCCGAGCTTCGCCGAAGGGACCGCGATGCGGTAATGACAGACGAGCGCGGTTTCCAGACCGCCGCCAAGCGCAGTGCCATGGATCGCGGCGACGACGGGCTTCGATGCGGCTTCGATGCTGTTCAGCACCGCGTTAAAATCGGGACCGCGCGGCGGCTTGCCGAATTCGCTGATGTCGGCGCCCGCGATAAAGGTCGCCCCGGCGCAGCGCAGCACGATCGCCTTGACGCTATCGTCGGACAGCGCGGCGGCGAAATGATCCTCCAGCCCCTGGCGGACGTGCCACGACAGCGCGTTGACCGGCGGGTTGTTGACGATGATGACAGCAACGTCGCCATCTTTCTCCAGCGTGACGCTGACGGGGGTTTCTTCGGACATTTCAGGCTCCTTAAAGGGTTCCGTTCGCTTCGAGCGAAGTCGAGAAGCGTCTAGCGCTGCGCTCGGCGTGTCTCGACTTCGCTCGACACGAACGGTGGGTGGGTTCTCAATTCAATCGTCGATCGCGGCGTGGACCAATGTCTTGACCTCGCGCCGCACGGGATAGGTGGAAGAGGGCATGAGCTGGGTCATGAACACCATGCAGATCGCTTCGACCGGATCGACAAAGAAGCCGGTCGAAAACATGCCGCCCCAATAATAATCGCCGACCGACCCGGGGGTCATCGTCTGCGCGGGACTCTCGTTCACCGCAAAGCCCAGGCCAAAGCCGACCCCGGCATTTTCCGCCTCGGAAAATATGCCGACGCTGTGCTGGACCAGGTCGCCGCCGCCGACGAGATGGTTCGCGGTCATCAGCGCCAGCGTCTTGCGGCTGATGATCCGCGTGCCATCGAGCGCGCCGCCGCCGAGTAGCATCAGGCAGAAACGGTGATAGTCGGCCAACGTCGAAACCAGCCCGCCCCCGCCCGAATGGAAGCTCCGATCCTTCGCCCAGCGGCTCTTGTCGCCGCCGTCAAAGGGTTTCATTTTGGCCACCGGGTCGAACGCATAGCAATCGGTCAGCCGGTGCTGCTGGTCGGCGGGCACCTTGAACCCGGTGTCGACCATGGCGAGCGGGCCAAAGATACGCTCCTGCAACACCTGTGCGAACGGCTTGCCCTCGATCCGCTCGACCACCGCGCCGAGCACGTCGGTCGCCATCGAATAATTCCAGTGCGCGCCGGGGTCGAACTGCAGCGGGATTTTCGCTAGCCCTTCGATGAAGCTGTCCATCGTGTAATCGGCGTCGAAATCGTCGATCCGCGCCTTGCGATACGCGGCATCGACCGGGGTGCGCTCCTGAAACCCGTAGGTCAGCCCCGATGTGTGGCGCAGCAGGTCGACCATGCGGATCGGCTGCGTCGGCGCGCGGGTCAGGAACGGCACATTGCCGCCGCCCGCGACGAAGACGCCGGTGTCCTTGAACTCGGGGCAAAATTTGACCAGCGGATCGGACAGCGCAACCTTGCCTTCCTCGACCAGCATCATGAACGCGATGCTGGTGATCGGCTTGGTCATGCTGGCGATGCGGAAAATCGCATCCTCGGTCAGCGCTTCGCCCGGCCGCGCCTCGCCGACGCACGACAGATGCGCGATCTCGCCGCGCCGCGACACGAGCGTCGCCGCATGCGGCAGGCGGCCGGTGCCGACATATTTGGCCTCGAGAAAGGCGGGAATGCGGTCGAGCCGCGCCGTATCGAAACCGTGAGTCATGGCATCCCTTTTGACTGTGAAGGCTTCGCGCCTTCCTTTCGTTCCTGTTCGTGTCGAGCCCTTCGACTGCCTTGCAGGCGCTCAGGATAAACTTCCGGCGATTGCCGGAAGTCGAGACACCCCGAAGGCGCGCGCGACTGATGGGCATCTCGACTTCGCTCGATGCGAACGGAAGAGAGGAGGCAGATCAAAACCATTGTCTCAATGCGAAGTCTGGCCAAGCAGCTGGCGCGTCACCGGATGCGAACTGGTGAGCCCGCCGTCAACCGCGATCGCCTGTCCATTGACGTAGCTCGCCTGATCGCTGGCAAGAAATAGCGCGACATTGGCGAGCTCTTCGGGCTGCGCCGCGCGCTTGAGTGGATTGAGCTGGCCCAGCTTGTGGGTGACTTCCTTCGCCTTCGCATAGTCGAAGGTCGGCTTGGTCATCCCCGTTTCGGTCAGCCCGGGGCAGATCGCGTTGACGCGCACGCCGCTGGTGGTCAGCTGCTGCGCCGCGGTCTTGGCGAGGTTGATGACCCCCGCCTTCGACGCGGAGTAAGCCCCGGGACCAGCGCCAGAATTGATCCCCGCGACGCTCGCGGTCAGCACGATCGCGCCGCCGCGGCCCTGATCGACCATGGCTTTTCCGGCATGTTTCACCATCAGCGCCGGACCGATCAGGTTGACGCGCAGCGTCTCGGCCCAGGCGATCGGATCGAAATCGAAAATGCCGCCCATGTCGCCGATGATCCCGGCGTTGGCGAACGCGATGTCGAGGCCGCCATAGCTGTCTTTTGCGGTGGCCACGAGGCTCACGACATCGGCCTCGACGCCCGCATCGATCTCCAGCGCCACGGCCGCGCCGCCGGCATCTTTCACCAGCTGCGCGGTCTCGTGCACCGCCGCACTCTTGTCGCCGAGCACCAGCCTTGCGCCCTCGGCGGCGAAGCGCAGCGCGCTCGCACGGCCGATGCCCGAACCGGCACCCGTGATAATCGCGATCTTGCCGTCCAATGCGCCCATCATGCGCCTCCTGAAATCGTGGCCCCGCCATCGCACACGATGGTCTGGCCGGTGGTGAATGCCCCTGCCTTGCTGGCAAGGAAGACCGCGGCGCCCGCAATTTCATGCGGTTCGCCGATCCGTTTCAGCGTCGAGGCAGCGGTCGATCGTTTCAGATTCTCGGGATTTTCCCACAAGGCGCGCGCCATGTCGGTGCGGATCAGCCCCGGGGCGATACAATTGACACGCACGCCCTGCGGACCGAATTCGACTGCAAAATTGCGTGCGACCTGCATGTCGGCGGCTTTGGAAATGCCATAGGCGCCGATGATCGGCGACCCTTTGAGTCCGCCGATCGAGCTGATGATGGTGATCGACCCGTCGCCGCGTTCGAGCATCTCGGGCGCCACCATCGAAATCAGCCAGTGGTTGGACAGGATATTATTGTCCATGATCTTGCGGAACTGGTCGTCGCTGATCCCCAGCCCCGGTCCATAATAGGGGTTCGATGCGGCGTTGCAGACGAGCGCGGTGATCTTGCCGAACGCCGCGCGCGTCGCGTCTACGAGATTCTGCAAATCGTCCTTCGACGAGATATTGGCGGCGACCGCAATCGCGGTGCCGTCGCCGAACCTCGCGTTGATCTCCGCCGCGGCGTCGTCGCACGCATCCTGCTTGCGGCTCGAAATAACGACCTTCGCGCCCTGCTGCGCCATCGCCTCCGCGGTCGCCTTGCCGATGCCGCGCGACGATCCGGTGATCAGCGCGACCTCGCCGCTCATGTCGAACAGGCTCATGCCCCGGCCTTCCTGGCAAAATCCCATGCCTTTTCGGCGAGCGGACGGACGCGTTCGGACATGTCCTTGGCATGTTGCGATGATGCGGTGCCTTCGATCACGCGCTTTTTGATCCCCTGGATGATCCCCGCGAGGCGGAAGAAATTATAGGCGAAATACCAGTTCATGTCGGGAACCCCGGTGCGGTCGGTGGCCGCGCAATAACGCTCGACCATTTCGTCGAGTTCGGGAATGCCGAGCGCTTGCCGGTCAAGGTCCATGACCCCCGATCGCCCGCCATTTTCGGTCACCCACGCCATTGCGACATAGGTGAAATCGGCGAGCGGATCGCCCAGCGTCGATAGCTCCCAATCGAGCACCGCCAACACCTCAGGCCGATCCTTCGCAAAGATCATATTGTCGATGCGGTAATCGCCATGGACGACGCTGGTGAGCGTCTGTTCGGGCAGGGTCGCGGGCAGCCACGCGATCAGCTGCTCCATCTCGTCCATCGTCTCGGTCTCGGCGAGGCGGTACTGCTTGGTCCAGCGGTCGACCTGACGCCCGAAATAATTGCCCGGCTTGCCGAAATCGGACAGGCCTGCCGCTTCGACATCGACCTTGTGCAGCGCGGCGAGCGTGTCGATCATCGCTTCATAGGTGGCGCGGCGGTTTTCGGGGGTCGACCCCGGCATCGCGCCGTCCCAGATGGTGTGGCCGTCGACCATCCCCATCACATAGAACCAGCTGCCGGTCACGCTGTCGTCGGTGCACAGCCCATATTGGCGCGCGACGGGGAAACCCATCTGATGCAGCCCCGACTGGACCTTATACTCGCGGTCGACCGCGTGCGCCGACGGCAGCAGCGGACCATAGGGTTTGCGGCGGAGGACATAATTGCCCGACGGCGCGGCAATCTTGTACGTCGGGTTCGACTGGCCGCCGGCGAATTTATGCTGGGTCAGCGGGCCTGCAAAGCCTTCCACATTGGCTTCCATCCACGCGGTCAGCTTCGCCTCGTCGAGCACATCGGCGCCTTCGGGCGCGACGGTGCCGCTAAAGGCTTTCTGCGCGTCGATCGTCATTGGTCGAAAACGACCACCGACCGCGCGGCGTCGCCCTTCTTCATCTTGTCGAACCCGTCGTTGATCCGCTCCAGCGGAATCGTTTCGGCGACGATGCTGTCGAGGTCGAGCAGCCCGCGCAGATAGAAGTCGACGAGCCGCGGAATATCGACCGGGAAACGGTTGCCGCCCATGATCGCGCCCTGCAATTTCTTCCCCGACAGCAGGTCCATCGCGCTGAGGCCGACTTTCTCGCTCAGCGGCATCATGCCCAGGATCGTCGCGGTGCCGCCGCGGCGCAGCGACGCGACGGCGAGCGCCGCCGACGCCGGTCGCCCGACCGCTTCGATCGCATGATCGACCCCGCCCTTGCTGATCTCGAGGATCTGTTTCGCGGCATCGCCGTCCAGCGCATCGACGACATCGGTCGCGCCGAGCTTCATCGCCAGCGCGCGTTTTTCGGGCATCGGATCGGCGGCGATGATGCGCCCCGCGCCCGCGATCTTCGCGGCGTTGATCGTCGCCAGGCCGACGCCGCCGCAACCGACGACGACGACGGTCTCGCCCGGGGTCACTTTGCACGCGTTAAAGATCGTCCCCGCGCCGGTGGTCACCGCGCAGCCGATCACCGCGGCGCGGTCGAGCGGCATGTCGGGGTCGATCGCGACGCACGCATGTTCGTGGACCAGCATCGTTTCGGCGAACGCTGAGAGGTTGAGCATCTGGTTGACGGGTGAGCCGTCGGGGCGCGTGATGCGCGGTGCCGCGCCAACGGGGCGCCGCGTATCGCCGCCCATGCACAGCGACATGCGCCCGGAAACGCAAAACTCGCAATGCCCGCAGAAGGCTGAAAGACAGGTAACGACCGCGTCGCCGACCTTGACCGTGCGCACTTCGCTGCCGACCGCCTCGACGATGCCCGCGGCTTCATGGCCGGGAATCGCGGGCAGGGGGTGCGGATAGGCGCCATCGATAAAATGCAGGTCTGAATGGCAAAGGCCGCACGCGGCGGTGCGGATGCGCACCTCATGCGGACCGCAATCGGCGATCTGCACCGTCTCGATCGACAGCGGCTGGCCCGGTTCGATCAGAATCGCGGCTTTGGTCATGTGAACTGGAACCTTTCCCATCTACGTGTGGCGAGACCCGCTTCGCCATTCCCGTCATTGCGAGGAGCGAAGCGACGAAGCAATCTCCAGCTATCGGCCTTGCGCCATGCTGCACGCTAGAGATTGCTTCGCTTCGCTCGCAATGACGTTAGCCCCGCGATGTCAGCGCGAAGCGCCGATGTCGCCCGACGAAAAGCCCGGCTCGCTCGCCGCGCTGTGCTTGGCGAATTCGATGCGGGCGATCGCGCGTTCATGCACCTCGTCGGGACCGTCGGCGAGTCGCAGAGTGCGCTGATGGGCATAAGCGTTGGCCAGGCCGAAATCTTCGGACACCCCCGCGGCGCCATGTGCCTGGATCGCGTCGTCGATGATTTTCAGCGCCATGTTCGGCGCCTGCACCTTGATCATCGCGATCTCGGCGGCGGCGGCCTTGTTGCCGACCTTGTCCATCATGTCGGCGGCCTTCAGGCACAGCAGCCGGGTCATTTCGATGTCGATGCGCGCGCGCGCCAAACGATGTTCCCAGATGCTGTATTCGGCGATCGTCTTGCCGAACGCGACGCGCGATTGCAGCCGCTTGGCCATCTTGGCGATCGCTTCTTCGGCGGTGCCGATGGTGCGCATGCAATGGTGGATACGCCCCGGGCCAAGCCGCCCCTGCGCGATTTCAAAGCCGCGGCCTTCGCCGAGCAGCATCGCATCCTCGGCGTTGACGCGAACATCCTTCAGCTCGATTTCCATATGGCCGTGCGGCGCGTCGTCATAGCCGAACACGGGCAAGTGACGCAGGATCGTCACGCCGGGCGCGTCGAGCGGCATCAACACCATCGATTGCTGGGCGTGGCGCTTGGCGGCGAAATCGGTCTTGCCCATCACGATCGCGACCTTGCAGCGCGGATCGCCCGCACCCGACGACCACCATTTGGTACCGTTGATGACATAATCATCGCCGTCGCGTTCGATCCGGCACTCGACATTGGTCGCGTCGGACGACGCCACCGCGGGCTCGGTCATCAAAAACGCCGACCGGATTTCGCCGTTCATCAGCGGCAGCAGATATTTCTCTTTCTGCGCGCGCGTGCCGTAACGGTGGAACACCTCCATATTGCCGGTGTCGGGCGCCGAGCAGTTGAACACTTCGCTGGCAAAGCCGATCCGCCCCATTTCCTCGGCGCACAGCGCATATTCCAGGTTGGTCAGGCCCGGGCCTTCGAATTCGATCGTCTCGTCGACATGATGATGCGCGGCGCTGCGCGGCGGCATGAACAGGTTCCAGATGCCCGCGGCCTTGGCCTCGGCCTTCAGCTCCTCGACGATCGGAATGACCTTCCAGCGGTCGCCCGCCTTGTCCTGTTCCTTGTACGTCGGTACCGCGGGGCGGACCTTGCGCTCGATAAACTCGCGCACCCGATCGCGCCAATGGGTCTGCCGGTCGGTGAGATCGAAATCCATCTGAGCATCCTTTCCGTTTACGTTCGCGTAAGCCTTTGGACCGATTCGCCCTGTTTTGCCAACCCCTGCGGGCCGATTATTACCTCATTCCGTCGTCAACTGACATTTTCCGTTACGGATGTGTCGCGGCGGACTGATCCAGCGGCGACGGCTCCGGCGCGCCGCCGCGGATCGACAACGAAAAGGCCCAGGCGGTGAGCAGGCCGAGGGTCAGCGTGATCGCCAGGTAGGTGCTGGCCAGATTGCCTACGATGGCAGGGTTGATCGTCGCCGGATCGGCGCGTTCGGGAAAACCGATCGCGCCCAAAATCTGGCCCGACAGAAAAATGCCGACCCCTGTCACGCATTTCTGCATGAAGAAATATCCGGCGTAGAACACCCCCTCCTGCTGCCGCCCGGTGATGCGGAAATTGGCGGTGGTGACATCGGCCATCATCGATGCGCCGGTGATCATGACGCTAATGCTCGCCGCGGTCGAAATGGTGATGAAGGGCAGGATAAAGCCCAATGTCTGCATTGGCGTCATCGTTGGCACCCAGCCCATCAGGAACAAGAAATAGGGAGTCATGCCGACAGTTGTGGTAACGAGCGCCAACCGGACCGCCGCCGCGGGTTTGCCGTACCGCCGCCCTGCCCAGCGCGACACGACCAGCGCAAGCGCGACCCCGCCGAACAGCGAAAAGGCATAGAGCACCTGCTCCGTAGTGCCGAGTTTCCACACATAGCCGAGCAGATAGTTTGACAGCGCGAAGGTGACGCCCTGATTCGCGAATGCAAAAAAGCCTGCGAGCAACAGCAGTAGGAACGGTTTGAACCGGATACAGCCCGCCATCTCGCGCAGCGTCGGCTGGTGCGGCTCACCCGGTAGCGGACGAGCATAGCGGCGATGGGTACCAATCGCCGATGCCAGCACTGCAACTAGCATGAGCACCGATCCGGCGATCGCATAGCTGGCGTAGTTAGCTTGGGTCATATTGCCCGCCTCGTTCAGGCGGAAAATACCGTATCCAGCAGCGAGCATCAGCAGCCCACCGGTCCAGCCGAACAGGTAGCGCCAGCCGAGCACCGCGGTTCGTTCGTGATAGTCGGGGGTCATTTCTGGCGCGAGCGCGATCGACGGCACCTCGTTCAGCGAAATACTCATCCGGACAAGCGTCGCGAAGATCAGCAGATAGACGAGCTGGAACCATTGTTCGCCTGCGGGTGGCATCCAAAGGAACAGCCAGGTCACCGCGATCGGGATTGCCGACACATAAAGCCATGGGTGGCGCCGCCCCCATCGGCTGCGCGTGCGGTCGGACAAATGCCCGACCGCGGGGTCGATCAGCGCGTCGAGCAACAGTGCGATCAGCAGCACCAGTCCGACCCACGCAGCGGGCAAGCCGATCACTTGGTTATAGAAGGTTAGCAAAAAGACCGAAAAGCCGTTGTCTTTGATCCCATAAGCAACGGCGCCGAACCCGTATGTGATTTTGGTCGCCGTCGGGACGCGGTCCGCCGCCGCTGTGGTCACGCCGCTGCTCCGGCCTTGGCGGCCTCCTCCATCGCGACCAGCGCGTCGAACATCCCCGGCGATTCGGGATCCCAGGCGTGGCGCTGACCGATCGTCAGCCCGCCGTCGACGAGCAAATGGGTGCCGGTCATGAACGATGATTCGTCGCTGGCCAGAAAGGCGACTGCATTGGCGATGTCGTCGGGCTGGCCGCCGCGCGCGACCGGCTGCGCCTGCGCGCTCATCCCGGCGATGACCGCATTGGCCTGATCCTTCATCGCGTCGGGAACCTCCAGCGACGCGGTAAAGATATTGGTGTTGATAAAGCCCGGGCAGATCGCGTTGACGCGGATGCCATAGCGCGCCAGGTCGGTCGCCGCGACCTTCGACAGATGGAGCACCCCGACCTTGGCCACGGCATAGGCGGTGGGTGAATAGCCGGCGCCGAGCGCTGCGACGCTCGCGGTGTTGATGATCGACGCGCCCTTGCGCCCCTTCATATGCGGGCTGGCATAACGGATGCCCATCGCCACCGATTTCAGCACCAGATCCATCGTGCGGTCCCAACCCTCGGGGGTAATCTCGTCGATCGGGGCGCGGTCGCCACCCGCCGCGGCGTTGTTAAAGACAATGTCGATGCCGCCGGCTTTCGCGGCCGCTTCGTTCATCAGCGCCTCGATGTCCGACGGCTTGGTCACGTCGCAGCGGATGAAATCGATCTTGCCGTTCGACTGTTCAGCGAGGGCGCGGCCGCCCGCCTCGTCGATGTCGGCGGCAAAGACATGCGCGCCTTCGCTCGCCAGTTTCAAAACTGTGGCTTTGCCGATGCCCGATGCGGCACCGGTGACGACGGCAATCTTGCCTGCGAATCGCATGACCCATTCTCCCGTTTTCTTTTGCCACTTAGCTTAGGCGCCAAAGGTGACGCGTCAACGGCGGCCTGTCGGACGCTACGGCGCCGTAACGGCAGGTCGGGCCGCCCAAGTTGACGCTTGCGTAAAGCAGGCGACTGCTCCTAGATTTGGGGCTGGAAGAGGAGCCTGAAACATGAGCGATCTGGACGCTTTTCGCGCCGAAGTGCGCGGCTGGCTAGAGGCGAACTGCCCCGCCGAAATGCGCGAACCCATCCGCGAGGAAGGCGATGTGTGCTGGGGCGGACGCAACTGGGTGTTCAAGAATGACGCCCAGAAAGCGTGGCTGGAAGCCTGTGTTTCCAAAGGCTACACCGTCCCCGACTGGCCCAAGGCTTATGGCGGCGCCGGGCTGACCCCCGAGCAGACCAAGATCTTCAAACAGGAAATGAAGCGCATCCACGCGCGTTCGCCGCTCGACAGCTTCGGCATCTGGATGCTCGGCCCCGCGCTGCTGCAATTCGGCACCGAGGAGCAGAAGGTCCAATATCTGAACCCGATCGCGCGCGGCGAAATCCGCTGGTGTCAGGGCTATTCCGAACCGGGATCTGGCAGCGACCTCGTTTCGCTCCAGACCTTCGGCGAAGACAAGGGCGATCATTGGGTCGTCAACGGATCGAAAATCTGGACCAGCTACGCCGATCAGGCCGACTGGATTTTCTGCCTTGTCCGCACCGACAAGGCGAACAAATATCAGGGCATCACCTTCATGCTCTTCGACATGGCGAGCAAGGGGGTCACCACCAAGCCGATCCTGCTGATCAGCGGCAACTCGCCTTTCTGCGAAACCTTCTTTGACGATGTCGAGGTGCCCAAGACGCAGTTTATCGGCGAGATCAACCGCGGCTGGGACGTCGCCAAATATCTGCTCGGCCACGAACGCGAGATGATCTCGGGCGGCGGCGCGGGCGGCGACATGGTCAGCATCGGCGGCGCCTTTGCCAAGGCGTTCGGCAAGAACGCCGCGGGCGAACTCGACGACCCGATCCTGCGCGCCGAAATGGCGGCGTTCGACGTCGACGTCTTTGCTTACCGCGCGATGGGTGAGCGTTTCATGGACATGTGGAAAACCGGCCGCGCGCATCCGGCCAGCTCGAACATGATGAAATATGTCGGCACCGAGCTCAACAAGCGCCGCCACGAACTCGTCATGTCGGGCGGCGGCAGCGAAGCGCTCGAATGGGACAGCGAAGAGACCAAGGGCGGCGCCCGCGCGCGCGGCTGGCTGCGGACCAAGGCCAATTCGATCGAAGGCGGGACAAGCGAAGTCATGCTCAACGTCATCGCCAAGCGGATATTGGATTTGCCGGGGGCGTAAAAACACGTCGCCCCAGCGAAGGCTGGGGCCGCTATCGGGACAGGGCGGTTCAGGCTGCCAACGATCCCAGCTTTCGCTGGGATGACGAAAACAGATTGGGACAGACATGCCACTCTATCACAATGACGACCAGGCGATGCTCAAGGACAGCGTCGCGCCCTTCGTCGCCGAACAGGCGCCGGTCTCGCATCTGCGCCAACTCCGCGACAGCGCCGACGCCACCGGCTTCTCACGCGACCTGTGGTCGCAGTTCACCGAAATGGGCCTGCCCGGCATGCTCGTTCCCGAGGCGCACGGCGGGCTCGGCATGGGGCATATGGAGGCGGGCATCGTGCTCGAGGAAATCGGCCGCAACCTGACCCCGTCGCCCTTCCTGTCGACCAGCGTCGGCGCGGTTGCCGCGCTGGCGAAGGCGGGCGGCACGCAGGCGGGCCGCTGGCTCCCCGCGATCGCCAGCGGTGAAGCCATCATCGCACTCGCGATCGACGAAGGCGCCAAGCATCGCCCCGACCGCATCGCCACCACCGCAACGCGCGCCGGGAACGGCTTCCGCCTCGACGGCAAGAAGAGCTTCGTGCTCCACGGCCATGTCGCCGACATGAGCATCGTCGCGGCAAAGACCGACGGCGGCATCACGTTGTTCGCGGTGCCGAAGGACGCCAAGGGCGTTACCGTCGATCCGCGGCGTCTGGTGGACAGCAGCCTCGCGAGCCACGTCACGCTCAACGGCGTCGAGGTTGATGCCGACGCGGTGATCGGCGAAGTCGATGCGGGCGGCGACATCCTCGATGCCTTGCTCGCTGCCACCCGCGCCGGATCGGCGGCCGAACTCGTCGGCGTCGGGCAGGGCGCGATGGACATGACCGTCACCTACCTCAAGGAACGCAAACAGTTCGGCAAGCTGATCGGCGAGTTCCAGGGCCTCCAGCACCGCGCCGCGCATCTTTACGGCGAAATGGAAGTCGCGCGCGCCACGGTGATGAAGGCGCAGCAACTACTCGACGAAGGCAGCGAAGGTGCCAGGCTGATGGTCTCGGTGGCCAAGGCGAAGGCCGGCCGCGCCGCCAACCTCGCGGTGCGCGAAGGCGTCCAGATGCACGGCGGCATTGGCATGACCGACGAATATGACATCGGCCTGTACATGAAACGCGACCGCGCGCTGGCGGAATATATGGGCGACGTGCATTATCATATCGATCAGGTCGCGCGGATGAACGGGTACTAAGTGACCTAAAACCCCTCCCCTTCAGGGGAGGGGCAGTGAGACTTGGTCCGGCGTAGCCGGGCCTTAGTCGCAGCGGGGTGGGGTCTATCGGCCTTGCGCTACCTCGCGAGACCCCACCCCAACCCCTCCCCTGAAGGGGAGGGGCTTTAAAGGAGCCCATATTATGAACCTCCAGGACATGTTCGGCCTCGACGGCCGCATCGCGCTCGTCACCGGCGGCTCGCGCGGCATCGGCAAGATGATCGTCGAGGGCTATCTCGCCGCGGGCTGCGCGCGCGTGTACATCTCGGCGCGCAAGACCGCGCAGATCGAGGAAGCCGTTGCCGACTTCGAAACGCGCTATCCGGGCAAGGTCATTGGCCTGCCCGTCGATCTCGCGACCGTCGAAGGCTGCCGCGCGCTCGCCAAGGAACTCGAAGCGCGCGAAGAACGCCTCGACATCCTCGTCAACAACGCCGGCGCCGCATGGGGCGAACCGTTCGAGGGTTTCCCCGAGGCGGGCTGGGACAAGGTGATGGACATCAACGTCAAATCGCCCTTCTTCCTCACCCAGGCGCTGCACGGGCTGCTCAAGGCGGGCGGGTCGCACGACCGCCCGGCCAAGGTCATCAACATCGGCTCGATCGACGGCCAGCGGCTCAATCCTTGGGAAACCTACAGCTATCATGCATCGAAGGCCGCGATCCTCTATCTCACCAAGCGGCTCGCGGCGCGGCTGGTCCACGACCATATTCTGGTCACCGCGATCGCGCCCGGCGCGTTTCAGTCGGACATGAACAAGGCCGCGCGCGACCATGGCGACGCGGTCGCGCAGAGCATCCCGGTGAAACGCATCGGGGTGCCCGAGGATATGGCGGGCGCCGCGATCTTCCTCGCGTCGAAGGCGGGCGACTATGTCGTCGGCGACACGATTACCGTCGATGGCGGGCTGGTGCACGGCGATTTGCGGACCAGCATCGACGCCTGACGCCCTCGTCACCCCGGACTTGATCCGGGGCCCATGCCCGCGCCGCTGCCATCGATGCCGGATCAAGTCCGACATGACGAAATTGGGGCAAATTGACTCCTTCCGATCCTTGGTGTATTATATAACTAATGCACCAAGGAGGTCCTCCATGCGTCTTGCGTATCTGATCCCCCCGATGGTCCTCCTCGCCGCCTGCGGGCAGGAAAAGCCGGCGTCCGACAGTCCCGGTGCCTCGGTCAGCACCGACGGCAACGTCCAGATCACCGTCGACAAGGATGGTGGCGCGCTGAAGATCAACAGTGACGGGGTGAAGCTCGACCTCGACATCCCCGATCTCGGCGACATGGATATCGCCACCGATTTCGACATCGACGGGGTCAAGCTCTACCCCGGCAGCAAGATCGACACGATGGACATCGACGCCAGCGACAAGAATGGCGCCGACGCCGCGACGGTGAAATTCGGCTTCAGCGCACCCGCCGCGCCCAAGGTGGCCGCCGACTGGATGGGCGCCGAGTTCGCGAAAAGGGGCATCAAGATCACCCGCACCGGCAACAAGCTCGCGGGCAAGGACAAGGACGGCGCCGATTTCCGGATCAACTTCGCCCCCGATGGCGCGACCGCCAAGGGGGAGGTCGTGATCGTCAAGAGCTGAGGGTCGGTCCAACACCCACCTCCGTTCGTGTCGAGCGAAGTCGAGACACGCTGGCGCGGTGTTCGCGTGTCTCGACTTCGCTCGACACGAACGGGACGTGGTTGGCTATTCGCTACCCGCTGTTCCGCAATGCCGTCGCGATCGCATTGATCGTCAGCTGGATGCCCTCGGCGATCCGCGGGTCGGTCTCCCCGGCGCGATGGCGCTTCATCAGTTCGATCTGGAGCAGGTTGAGCGGCTCGATATAGGGCAGGCGCAGCCGGATCGACGCTTCGAGCGCCGGGTTCTTTTCGAGCAACCGCGTCTGGCCGGTGATGCCCAGCAACCCGTCATGCGCGCGGTTCCACCCGTCGCGGATGCGCGCAAAGATCGCCTCATGACCGTCGATATGCCCCGCCAGCTCGGCATAGCGCGCCGCGATCCCCATGTCGGATTTCGCCAGCACCATCTCCATATTGCCGAGCAGCGCGGCGAAAAAGGGCCAGCCCGCGGCCATATCGGCCAGCAGCGCCTTGTCCTTGAACGCCGCAAATCCCTCGCCGGTCCCGTACCAGCCGGGCAGCATCGCGCGCGCCTGCGCCCAGCTGAACACCCAGGGAATGGCGCGCAGATCCTCGATCGCGTTCGACTTGGTGCGGCTCGACGGGCGCGACCCGATCTTCAGCGTCGCGATCTCGGCGATCGGGGTCATCGCGCGGAAGAAATCCTTGAACGCGGGCGTGTCGTACACCAGCCCGCGATAGGCGGCGAAGGCGCCGTCCGACAGCATATCCATCGCCGCGGTAAAGCGCGCCGCGTCGGCATCGCTCAGCGCCTCGGGCTCGAGGCTGGCGAGCAGGCTCGCCGATACCATCGCCTCCAGGTTCGTCGCCGCGCTGGCCGCGGTGCCATATTTCGCCGCGATCACTTCACCCTGCTCGGTGATGCGGATGCGCCCCTGCACCGTGCCCGCGGGCTGGGCGCGGATCGCGGCAAAGGCGCTGCCGCCGCCGCGCCCGACCGCGCCGCCGCGGCCGTGGAACAATTGCATCGCGGTGTCGGCGTCCTCGAACACCGGGGTCAGCGCCTGCGACGCCTGATGCAATCCCCAGGTCGAGGTCAGGTAACCGCCGTCCTTGTTCGAATCCGAATAGCCGATCATCACTTCCTGATGCCCGCGCGCGCCGATCTGCGGGCCGATTTCGGGCATCGCGAAATAACGCGCCATGATGTCGGGCGCCTTGTCGAGATCGGCGATCGTCTCGAACAGGGGCACCACCATCAGGTTTGATTGGCCCGCCGCTGCGCCGCTCCGCCACAATCCGGCCTCGCGCGCCAGCACATGGACCTCCAGCAGGTCGGACAAAGTCTGCGCCATGCTGATGATCCATTGGCAGATCGCATCGCCGCCCAACCGCGCACGGACGTCGGCGGCGGCGTGGACGATCGCCAGCTCGCCCGCGGTTTCGTCGCTCCACTGGTGCCACGGTGCGGCGAGCGGGCGGTCGCTTTGCAGTTCGGCGGTGAGCAGCGCGACGCGCGCCTCTTCGTCCAGCGCCAGATAATCGGCGCAGACCCCCGATACTTTGAGCAGCTCGGCGAGCACGCGCTCATGCACCGCGCTGTTCTGCCGCATGTCGAGCGTTGCGAGGTGGAATCCGAACACCTCGACCGCGCGGATCAAACGCCCAAGCGCACCGATGCCGCCGAATTGACCCTGGCCGCTCGCCGCCAGCCCGCCCGCGATGATGACGAGGTCGCGGCGCAGATCCGCGGGAGTGGCATAGGGCGCCCCGACGAGCGCCGAAGGACGCGGCGGCGCCTTGCCGACGATCTGCGCATAGGTCGCGCACAACCGCGCATAAATCCCCGACAGCGCGCGGCGATAGGGCTCGTCGCGGCGGCTCGGCGCGGTATCGCCGCTCGCCTCGGCCAGTGCCTCGACCGCGTCCGGAACCGGCGCAAGGCTGGCCGACACCGACAATTCGGCGCCCAGGCGGTGGACGGCGTCGATATAATGGCCGAGCACCGCCGCGGCGTTGCGGCCGGTCGCCATGACCATCGTCTCGGCGGTGACGAAGGGATTGCCGTCGCGGTCGCCGCCGATCCAGCTGCCGACGCGCAGGAAACTCGCGGGGCGCGTCCCCAGCTCGGCTTCCCAGCGCGCGTAAAGTTTGGGCACCACGGGCAGGAACACGTCGCGCAAATAGGTCAGCGCATTGTCGATCTCGTCGGCGACGAAGAGCTTCTCCATGCGCAGCGGGCGGGTTTGCCACAGCAGCACGATCTGCCGCCGGATCGCATCCTCGACGACGTCACCCTCGGGCGTCTCGTCGGCGCCGCTGTCGCGCAGCAGCATCAGCTCTGCGATGCGGTTCTTGTGGTCGAGCACCGATTTGCGCCGCACCTCGGTCGGGTGCGCGGTCAGCACCGGCGCGACGAGCGAGGCGCTCAGCAGCGCCGCGATCGCGTCGCCGTCGATCCCGTCGGTGCGCAGCTTGTCGATCGCTGCCGCCACCGTCGCCTCGGGTTCGGCGGCGACCCCCTGGCGGTCCTCGGCCAGATTGGCGAGCATCGAAAACAGCATGAACCCGCGCACAAAGGCGATGGTGTCGTCGAGGCTCAGCGCATCGAGCCCCGGATCGATCGCCTCGGCCCCCGCGATCCCGCGGTGCCGGTCGACGCTCGACGAGCGGATATATTCGGTCTGCCGGAACAATTTGTCGCCGCCATAGGCGCGAATGACATCCCCCAGGATCCGCCCGAGATAGCGGATGTCGGGATTTTGCGAGATCTGGATCGGCGGGCCCATGCGCTCGATTGCTGCACCTGCGAAGGCGCAGCGTCAAGCGGCAGGGTGCGCGCATAGCTATGCGCCGCCCACACCTTCCGTCATCCCGGCGAAAGCCCGGATGTCAACGTATCGAAAAAACGCGAGGTCGAGATCCCGGCCTTCGCCGGGATGACGAGAATAGGCCTAGCGCGTCTTCACCAGATTGAGCGTCCCCATGTCGATCCGGCTCCGGCCATCGAACGCCACGCTTTTGCGCGTGTCGGTGATGAACATCAGCCGCCCCGACGCGTCGGTGATCCGTGCCGAAACCGCATAGCTGTGCCGGGGGTCGAGCGGACGCTGGTCGACGGTCAGCGAAAAGGCGAAGGGCACCTGACGCCCGTCGGCGGTAAAGTTTTGCTGCGCAATGGTGCGCGACGGTGCATCCATCAGGCTGACATCGCTCAGCTGGATTTCGATCTGCGCCGTCGGCGGCAACGCGATGCGCTCGCGATAGGTGATCTGCCCGGTCACCGACACCGGCTGTTCGGACGGCCCCAGCGTCGCACACGCGGCAAGCGGCAGGGTGGCGAGGCTGAGCGCAAGCGCGCGGGCGATACGGACCATGGTTGTTCTCCTGTTCTGGCTGGCGGCCCGGTAGCGCCGCCGCGATGAACCCTGTCTGTCCGCTTTGCTGCCTGTCGGTCAGCCTTCCAGTTCGACATCCCAATACAGCCAGTCGATCCAGCTCGTATGCAGATAGCCGGGCGGAAAGGCGCGGCCATTGTCCTGCAATTGCCAGCTCGTCGGGCGCCACGGCTGGCGATAGATCGGCATCCGCGCCTGTTGCGGCGTCCGCCCGCCCTTTTTCAGATTGCAGGGCGCGCAAGCGGTGGTGACATTTTCCCAGCTCGTGCGCCCGCCGAGGCGGCGCGGCACAACATGGTCAAAGGTCAGATCCTTGCCCGACCCGCAATATTGGCACGAAAACCGGTCGCGCAGGAACAGGTTGAAGCGGGTGAACGCCGGGTGCTGCGACGGTTTGACATATTGGCGCAGCGCGATGACGCTGGGGATCGGCATCGTCCGCGTCGGCGAGTGAATCTCGCGCTCGTAATTTTCGACGATGGTGACGCGGTCGAGGAAAACCGCCTTGACCGCGGTCTGCCACGGCCACAGGCTCAGGGGATAATAGCTGAGCGGCGTATAATCGGCATTCAGGACAAGCGCGGGACAATTATCGGGATGCCGGACAAGATCGGGATGGAACATGGCTGCGAAACATTGCCCCCGTTGCTGAGCGCCACCTTGCGAAGTGGATGGCGCGCCACTGCCTTCCCCAAGTGACAGGGTCATTACATGCCGCATCAGATTCTGGCGTCAAGGGGGCATCTGCCGCAAGATATGGAAGGAATCGGATGACGTCGGCACAGTATATGGGTTCTTTACCACTCCGATGCTGACCCGTTTCGCGCCCAGCCCGACCGGCGACCTGCACCTCGGCCACGCCTATAGCGCGGTGCTGGCGCACGCTGCGGCGCGCGCCGCGGGCGGTAAATTCTTGATCCGTATCGACGATATCGACGGCAGCCGGTCGCGCGAAGCCTATGTCGGCGCGTCGCTCGCCGACCTTGCGTGGCTCGGGCTCGACTGGGATGGCGAACCGCTGCGCCAGTCGGCGCGGCGCGGCGATTATGCCGCGGCGCTGGACCGTCTGCGCGCCCGCGGCCTTGTCTATCCCTGTTTCTGCACCCGCGCCGACATCGCCGCCAGCCTGTCGGCGCCGCACGGCCCGTCGGGCGCGATCTATCCGGGCACCTGCCGCGATCTTGCCGCAGCCGAGCGCGAACGACGGATGGTGGCTCAGCCGCATTGCTGGCGCCTCGATACCGCCGGTGCCGTGGCGCTTGTCGGTGATCTGGCGTGGGAAGAACAAGGGCAGGGGCCGCGCCCCGCTGATCCGCTCGCCCATGGCGACATCGTTCTCGCGCGCAAGGATGCGCCCGCCAGCTATCATCTTGCCAGCACCCTCGACGATGCGATGTTGGGGGTCAGCCATGTCATTCGCGGCGCCGACCTGATCGCTGCGACCGACGTCCACCGGCTGCTTCAGGCGCTGCTCGACCTGCCGACGCCGGTCTATCGCCATCATCCGCTGGTTTGCGGCGCCGACGGCCAGCGGCTCGCCAAGCGCGACGCCGCGGCATCGCTCGCGTCGCTGCGCGCGGCGGGGATCGATGGCAGGGCGCTGGCGGGTGATTTGCTGGGCCAGCGGCTTCCCACTGGATATTCGCTGCGGATGCCCTAAATTGGCGCCATGAACATCCTGCTCATCATCGGCGTCGTCGTGGCGGCCGGCTTCGTCCTCTTCTCGCTCGCGCGCGGGCTGTTTTATTTCTCGCAAGGCCACCGCGCCGCGATGGACGGCACGGTCGAGGAAAATCAGCTGATGCAGAACAAGATGATGATGTCGCGCGTCAAGTGGCAGGCGATCACCATCATCCTGATCGTGCTGATCGGCTTGCTCGCCGCAGGCGGCTGATCGGGGACGCTTCTTCTTCCGTTCGTGTCGAGCGAAGTCGAGACACCCATCGTTCGTGCCCGCCTTCCCGGTGTCTCGACTTCGCTCGACACGAACGGGGTAGGGTGATGGTCCCACTACGGATTATCCACACATGGTCAAACTGAACAAAATCTACACCCGCACCGGCGACGACGGCACCACCGGGCTGGTCGACGGCTCGCGGATCGCCAAATCGGCGCCGCTGATGGCGGCGATCGGCGATGTCGACGAAGCGAACAGCGCGATCGGCATCGCTGCCGCCGCGCTCGACCCCGCTTGCGACGCCGCCGCGATGCTGGCGCGGATCCAGAACGAGCTGTTCGACCTGGGCGCCGATCTTGCCACCCCCGCCGACATCCAGTTCGGTTTCGGCCCGCACGACATGGCGCTGCGCATCGTCCCCAGCCAGATTGCGCGGCTGGAGGACGAGATCGACCGCATGAACGACGATCTCGACGCGCTCAAGAGCTTCATCCTGCCCGGCGGCACCGACGCCGCGGCGCGGCTCCACCTTGCGCGCGCGGTTACGCGCCGCGCCGAACGGGCGGCGGTCGCGGCCGGTGCGGATCGCGACCTCAACCCGCTCGCGCTCACCTATCTCAACCGCCTGTCCGACCATCTGTTCGTGCTCACCCGGCACCTGAACGCCGCGGCGGGCGGTGACATCCTTTGGAAGCCGGGCGCGACGCGCTAGCCTGATGATCCTCCCTGTGGCGAAGCCATGGGGAGGGGGACCGTCCGCGAAGCGGATGGTGGAGGGGCGGCAATGTCAGCGCCCAGCCCCTCCGTCAGCGGCTGCGCCGCTGCCACCTCGCCATCGCTACGCGACAGGGAGGATCGAGATTGTTCCCTAAATGTTCTAGACATTTCGCTACCGCGTAACCATATTCAATCTTCATGCGAAACCGAATCGCATCGCGGGGGATTGTCTCATCATGGCCAGCCGAACCGACGCACGTCCGACAACCGAACCGCTTGAATCGCTCGCACAGCGATTCGCTGCCACCCGCCGCCTGTCGCTCGACCTCGTCGCGACGCTGTCCGACGCCGACGCCAGCGCGCAGTCGATGCCCGACGCCTCGCCCGCCAAATGGCACCTCGCGCACACGACATGGTTCTTTGAAACCTTCATCCTGCGCGACCATCTGCCGGGCTATCGCCCGTTCGACGATCGCTACGCCTATCTGTTCAACAGCTATTATGAGGCCGAAGGGCCGCGCCACGCGCGCCCGCAGCGCGGTCTGCTGACCCGCCCCTCGCTCGCCGACATCTGCATCTGGCGCGCGCATGTCGATACTGCGGTGCAGACGGCGCTGCCCGATCTGCCACCCGCGGCGCACATATTGATCGAACTCGGCATTCAGCACGAACAGCAGCATCAGGAATTGCTCCTGACCGACCTCAAACATCTCTTTGCGCAGAACCCGCTCGGCCCGGCGGTGTGGAAGGCCGAAACGGCAATCGCGAGTGAAGTTGCGCAGTTTTCCGCCATGAAATGGATCGAGGGCAAGGCGGGCATCGTCTCGATCGGCCATGGCGGCGACGGCTTTGCGTTCGATTGCGAAGGCCCGCGGCACGATGCGCTTTTGCCCCCGCACGTGCTCGCCAGCCGCCCGGTCAGCAACGGCGAATGGCAACAATTTATCGCCGACGGCGGTTATCACACGCCCTCGCTGTGGCTCAGCGACGGCTGGGCGTGGGTGCAAGGCGAAAATATCGACGCGCCCGCCTATTGGGATGGTGACCGCTACTTCACCCTGGCGGGCTGGCGGGCGATCGACCCCGCCGCCCCCGTCACCCACATCAGTTTCTACGAAGCTGACGCGTTCGCCAGCTGGGCGGGCGCGCGCCTGCCGACCGAGTTCGAATGGGAGGCCGCGGCGGCCACGCTCGATCCGGCCGCGGGACAGCAGCTCGATACCGCGGGGCCGGTGCAACCCGCCGCGTTCCCCGATGACGCCGGTTTGCAACAGATGTTCGGCAGCGTGTGGGAATGGACCGGCAGCGCCTATCGCCCCTATCCCGGCTTTCGCGCCGCCCCCGGCGCGGTCGGCGAATATAATGGCAAGTTCATGAGCGGCCAGTTCGTGCTGCGCGGCGGCAGCTGCGCGACCCCGCGCGGCCATCTGCGCCCCGCCTACCGCAATTTCTTTTACCCCCACCAGCGCTGGCAATTCACCGGCGTGCGTTTAGCCAAGGATTTTTAGATATGGCGGTCGTCCGCAGCCTGCGTCAGGTCGACGCCGACCATGCCGGAGTCGATATCGCGTTTCGCGCTGACGTCCGCGCCGGGCTCAGCCAGACGCCCAAGGCGATCCCGGCGCGCTGGTTCTACGACGCGACCGGATCGGCGCTGTTCGAGGATATCACCGCGCTCCCCGAATATTATCCGACGCGCAGCGAAACCGATCTGCTCATCCGCCATGCCGCCGATCTCGCCGCAGCGATCGGTCCGGGGCGTGCGGTCGTCGAACTCGGCTCGGGCAGCTCGGCCAAGACCCCGCTGCTCCTCGCCGCGATCGCCCCCGCGGCTTATGTGCCGGTCGATATTTCGGGCGACTTCCTGCGCGACAGCGCGCGCGCGCTCGCGGCGCGCTTTGCGGGGTTGCCGGTTTATCCGGTCGAGGCCGATTTCACCCAGCGCGTCGAATTGCCGGGCGAAATCGCCGACCTGCCCAAACTCGGCTTTTTTCCGGGCAGCACGATCGGCAACATGGTCGCGCGCACCGCGGTCGATCTGCTGCGCCACTGGCGCGGCGCGCTCGGCGACGGGTCGCTGCTGCTGATCGGTATCGATAGGATCAAGGATGTCGGCGTACTCGAACGCGCCTATGACGACCCGGCGGGGGTCACCGCGGCGTTCAACCTCAACCTGCTCGAACGGATCAACCGCGAACTCGGCGGTGACATTCCGGTCGAAAACTTCACCCACCGCGCGGTCTGGGACGATGTCCATGCGCGCATCGAAATGCATCTGGTCGCCGCGTGCGCCATGGATTTCACGATCGACGGACATCGCTATCATATGGCGGCGGGGGAGACGATCCACAGCGAGAACAGCCATAAATATGGCGCCCGCGACGCGAATTTGCTGCTCCGCGCGGGCGGCTGGACCCCGGTCGCGACCTGGGACGACACCGACCCCGCCTTTGCCCTGATCCTGGCCGCCGCGACCGCCTTCCGCTCGGCCCCCTGATCCTCCAGCCTTGACGCATGATACCGACACCGTAGGGCACGGGCGGGGTTTCCAGCGAAAGGGCAGTTTATGATCGTCGGCGTCATCGGGGCAGGGCAAATGGGCGCAGGCATCGCCCAGGTTTCGGCGGGCGCGGGTCATGACGTGCTGCTGTCGGACATCGATCTGGCGCGCGCCGAAGCCGGCAAGGCGGGAATCGCCAAGGCGCTTGGCCGCCTCGTCGCCAAGGACAAGCTGACCCAAAGCGATGCCGACGCGCTGCTCGCCCGGATCACCCCGGTCGCCGATCACAGCGCCTTCGCCCCCGCCGACCTTGTTATCGAGGCGGCGACCGAGCGCGAGGAGATCAAGCGCGCGATCTTTGCCAGCGTCGGCCCGCATTTGTCGGCGACCGCGATCCTCGCCAGCAACACCAGCTCGATCCCGATCACCCGCCTGGCGCAGGCGTCGCCCGATCCGGCGCGCTTTATCGGCGTCCATTTCTTCAACC
Organism: Sphingopyxis sp. L1A2A; assembly: GCF_005502465.1. GTDB lineage: Bacteria > Pseudomonadota > Alphaproteobacteria > Sphingomonadales > Sphingomonadaceae > Sphingopyxis. The sequence continues at coordinate 61,401 of NZ_SCOT01000001.1, read as the reverse complement.
CGGTGCCCGTGATGGGGCTGATCGAACTGATCCGCGGCCTCGCCACCAGCGACGCGACGCTGCAGACGGTCGAGGCGTTCGGCCGCGGCCTCGGCAAGGAAATCGTCCACGCCAACGACGCGCCGGGCTTCATTGTCAATCGCGTCCTGATGCCGCTGATCAATGAAGCGGTGTTCGCGCTCGGCGAAGGCGTCGCGACGATGCGGGACATCGACACCGGCTGCCGTCTGGGGCTCAATCATCCGATGGGTCCGATTACGCTGGCCGACTTCATCGGGCTCGACACCTGCCTCGAAATCATCCGCGTCCTGCACAGCGGCACCGGCGACCCCAAATTCCGCCCCGCGCCGCTGCTCGTCCAATATGTCGAGGCGGGCTGGGTCGGCAAAAAGGCGGGCCGCGGCTTTTACGACTGGACGGGAGCGGAACCGGTTCCGACGCGTTAGTGGGTGGCTGTCAGGGGGCAGCGAAGGAGGCACCATATGCACAGGAAAATTCTCGCAGCTTTGTCGGTCGCGGCATTGGCCGCCTCGGCGACCGCCTATGCCCAGCAGGGCGCACCCGAAGATTCGACGATCAAGGATACCGCCAATCAGGTGACCGAACCGTTCGACGGCAAAGAAATTCCGCCCAAGCTGCTGGCCATTCAGGAAAGTCCCTATTCGCTCGCCGGCCTTGGCAAATGCGCCGCGATCATCGGCGAAATCAACGAACTCGGCACCGTGCTGGGCCCCGACGTCAATGAACAGGTCGACAAGGACCGCGCGAAGAAACGCGAAGAAACCGCTGGCCGGGTGGTCGGCAATGTCGCGGGGTCGATTATTCCGTTTCGCGGGCTCATCGGCGAAGTCACCGGCGCCAATGCCGAACGGCGGCGCTATGCGCTCGCGGTCTATGCCGGAACGGTGCGCCGCGGTTTCCTGAAAGGCGTCGGGCTCGAACGCGGTTGCAAGGCGCCCGCGCGGCCCTGATCCGCGGACGGCAAGGGAGGGGATTTGCATGGACGTCGACAATATCCGCAGCTTCACGATCGATGTGCCGCAGGCGGCGCTCGATGACCTGAACCAGCGGCTGGCGCGCACCCGCTGGCCCGAAAAGGAAACCGTCGGCGACTGGGATCAGGGTATCCCGCTCGCTTATGCGCAGGAACTCGCCGCCTATTGGCAGGGCAGCTATGACTGGCGCCGCGTCGAAGCGCGGCTGAACGCGCTGCCCAATTATCTTGCGACGATCGATGGGCTCGACGTGCATTTCATCCATATCCGCTCGGTCAACCCCGCCGCGCGCCCGCTGATCCTGACCCACGGCTGGCCGGGGTCGGTGCTCGAATTTCTCGACGTCATCGAACCTTTGTCGGCCGACTATCACCTGGTGATCCCGTCGCTGCCCGGCTACGGCTTTTCGGGCAAGCCGACCGCGGCCAAATGGAGCGTCGAGCATATCGGCGCCGCATGGGACGCGTTGATGCGCGCGCTCGGTTACGCCCGCTATTTCGCGCAGGGCGGCGACTGGGGCAGCGCGGTGACCTGTGCGATCGGCATGAACCACGCCGATCATTGCGCCGGCATCCACGTCAACATGGTCGTCGGCGCGCCGCCGCCCGACCTGATGAGCGACCTCACCGAGGCCGAGCAGCTCTATCTCGCGCGCTTCGGCTGGTATCAGGCGAAGGACAGCGGCTATTCGACCCAGCACGCCACCCGGCCGCAGACGATCGGCTATGCGCTGACCGACTCGCCCGTCGGGCAAATGGCGTGGATCGCCGAAAAATTTCATGGCTGGACCGATTGCGGGCATCAGCCGGGCGGCCAGTCGATCGGCGGCCATCCCGAACAGGCGCTGTCGAAGGACGCGATGCTCGACACGATCAGCCTCTATTGGCTGACCGCCAGCGCCGCCTCGTCGGCGCGGCTTTACTGGCACAGCTTCCGAAATTTTGCGGCGGGCGAGATACTGGTGCCGACGGGGTGCAGCCTGTTTCCGAACGAGATCATGCGGCTGTCGCGGCGCTGGGCCGAACGGCGTTACAAAAATATCGTCCACTGGAACGAACTGCCGCGCGGCGGGCATTTTGCCGCTTGGGAACAGCCCGAATTGTTCGTCGGCGAAGTCCGCGCCGCGCTGGCCAAGATGGACCTCTGAGGAATTGCGTACAGCGGTCCTAGCGCGGCACCATCACCTGGCGGCAGGTCTCAGGTGACGAACGCAGCGCGGTGTTCCACATCGCCTCATTACCCTTGGTGTGCAGGCGCCAACCGGCGCGATTTTCGTACATCGCGCCGCTCGCCGCGGGCGCCGAGCGCATCGTCTCGGCGCGGCCGCCGTTGACGCTGACCAGCGCCCGGTCGCCGACAAAATCGACCTTCAGCCGGGTGCCGCGGTCGCATTCATAATAGGTGCTGACCCCAGGCCCGCCGACTGCGGCGCAGGCCGAAAGCAGCAGCGCGGCCGCGCCGACCGAAGCGACCTTCATCGTGGTCATGGACGTCTCCTTCAATAGCCCGACCGGACGCACAGAACATCGGCCAGATAGACGCGGTTGCTGACCGTTTCCATATGCTCGCGCGCCGACCCGTTCCAGCCGATCGAACGGCAATAATTGTCGGCGGTCTGCGCCGCGCAGTTAGCCGTCGCCGACCCATATTCGCAGGCGAGGACGCGGCGGTTGCCGCGGGCTGGCTGGGTGTGGAATTCGGCAAAATTGCCGCGCGCGACCTGATCATTGGCGGGCGGTGCCGGATCCCATCCGCCGCCGCTGCCGACCGGGCGGATCGACTGGATCGTCAGGCCGCGCAGGACATTGTTCAGCATCGGCGTGTCGCGCTCGACGGTGCGGCAATTGCCGCGAAAGCGGGTCTTTTCGCACAGCTCCCAGCGCCCGCTGGCGACGCGCACCGAATTGACCGGCCACGCCAGGCCAAGGTTGGGTTTCGCCTCGCCGATGAACACCGCCGGGCCGCGGTAGGCGGCGTCGCGATAGATCGTCGCCTCGGGCGGACGGTACATCTTGTCCTCGGGGGTCTGGGCGCTGGACGTGGCGAGGACACCGGCCCCTATCGATGCCGCGGCCGCGGCGAGGATCGACAAACGATATGCGATTTTCATGGCAAACTCCCTGCTGGCGAACGCGACCCGGGATTCGTTTTCGGTCAGCAGTTTACGTCATTCGGGGTGGGCTTGCAAATTCTCCCAAGCGCCGCGAGCGGCGGGTTAGGGGGCTTTGGCGGGCGCGGTCGCCGCTGCGTCCGGTGCCGCGGCGGGGGCTTCTGCTGGGGCGGCGACCGCCACGGGCGCCGTGGGCGGCGGGGCGACGGGCGGCGCAATCCCGAGCATCAGCCCGGCGAGCGCCGCGGACATCAGGTTCGACAAGCTGCCCGCGAGCAGGGCTTTCAGGCCCAGCCGCGCGATCATCGGGCGCTGGTTGGGCGCCAGCCCGCCGGTGACCGCCATCTGGATCGCGATCGAGCTGAAATTGGCGAAGCCGCACAGCGCGAAGGTGGCGATCGCGACCGCGGCGAGCGACATGTCGCCCTGCACCTTGCCGAGGTCGATGAAGGCGACGAATTCGTTGAGCACGATCTTGCTGCCGAACAGCCCGCCGACCACCGCGCTTTCGTCCCACGGTACGCCCATCAGCCACATCACCGGGCGGAACAGCGTGCCGATCACGGCCTGGAACGACAGGTCGGGATAGCCCAGCCAGCCGCCGATACCGCCGAGCAGGCCGTTGGCGAGTGCGACGAGCGCGACGAAGGCGAGCACCATCGCGCCGACCGCGACCGCCAGCTTGACCCCGGTCTGCGCGCCCTGCGCCGCCGCCATGATGATATTGGCGGGCTTTTCCTCGTCATGGCTCGCCTCGGGCATGATCACCGGTTCGATGCCCAGATCCTTGGGATCGTCGGGCATCATGATCTTGGCCATCAAAATGCCGCCCGGTGCCGACATGAAGCTGGCGGCGAGCAGATAGGGCAGCAATTGTTCGCCGATCATGCTGGCATAGGCGCCCAGGATCGTCCCCGCGACCCCGGCCATACCGACGGTCATGATCGTGAACAGCTGCGGCGGGGTCAGCCCGGCGAGATAGGGGCGGATGACGAGCGGCGATTCGGACTGGCCGACAAAGATGTTCGCCGCGGCGCCGAGGCTTTCGACCTTGGTGATGCCGGTGATTTTCTGAATCGCGCCGCCGACCCATTTGATCACCAGCTGCATGATGCCGAGATAATAGAGGATCGAGATCAGCGAGGCGAAAAAGACGATGACGGGCAGGGCGGCGATGGCAAAGCTGTTGGCGCCGATTTCGGGCGAAGCGAGCGGGCCAAAGATGAAATCGGTCCCCGCCTTGGCATAGCCGAGCAGGTTCGACACGGCATTCGACATCGCCTGGATGACGGCGCGGCCCCATGGGGTGCCGATCACCAGCAAGGCAAATCCGGCCTGGAGCAGAAAGGCAGGAATGACGACGCGCAGGCGAATCCAGCGGCGGTTCGATGAAAACAGCACCGCAATCGCCAGCAAGGCGACGATACCGACCAGACCAATCAGGCGTTCCATATGTTATTGCGTCCCCCGCAAGTTTGTTGCGCCTTGTCTAGCGGGCTTTGACGGTGGGGCAAGTGCCGCTGCTCCGCCCATCTTTCCAGCGCCGCCAAAAGCGACTATCGGGCGGCATGACCGACACCACATCGACGGCGCTGCCGCGCACACTCTCGCCCTCGCTCTTTCTTTTCACCATCATCTATGGCGGCATGGTCGTGCTCGCCGGGGTGCTGGGAAACAAGCAGGTCGCCCTGTTCGGGGGGCTGGCGGTCGAGGCTGGGATTTTCCCGTTCCTGATCCTCGTCGCGCTGTCGAGCGCGGTGTCGGAGCTGCAGGGCCAATCGACCGCGAACAAACTGGTGCTGTGGGGCTTTGTCCCGCTGGTGATGTCGATCATGCTGACATCGCTGGTCTATTCGCTCCCGGCAGCGCCCGAGATGGACCCGGCGCGGCTGGCATCGTTCGAAATGATCCTGGGCCAGACCCCGCGCCTGATGGCGGCGGGGATCGTCGCTTATGGCACGTCGCAGTTCCTGAACGTCACCATCTTTTCCAAGCTGCGTGGGCGTGCAGGCGCCGGAACCGGCACGACCTGGCTCGCGATCCGCGGCGCGATCGCCAGCGCGCTCAGCCAGATCGTCGACACCCTGTTGTTCGTCACCATCGCCTTTTACGGGGTCTTCCCGATCGCCAATCTGATGGGCGGCCAGATGCTGGCCAAGGTCGCGCTGTCGGTGCTGGTGATCCCGTTCGTGATCACCGGACTGGTCGCGCTGGGCCGCAATCTCGACGCCAAGAACGGCGGATGATGGTGATGACCGACCCGTCGAAAATGCCCGACCTGCTCGCCAAGGCCGAAACGCTCGTCGAGGCGCTGCCCTATTTGCAGCGCTACGCCGGCGAAACCTTCGTGATCAAATATGGTGGCCACGCGATGGGCGATGCCGAGGCGCAGCGCGATTTTGCCGAGGATGTCGTGTTGCTGAAAGCGGTCGGCATCAATCCGGTCGTTGTCCATGGCGGCGGGCCGCAAATCGGCGCGATGCTGAAAAAGCTCGGCATCGAATCCTCCTTTGTCGGGGGGCTGCGTGTCACCGACGCGGCGACCGCCGAGGTCGCCGAGATGGTGCTGGCGGGCAAGATCAACAAGGAAATCGTCGGCTGGCTCGCCGCGCTCGGCGGCCGCGCGGTCGGCATTTCGGGCAAGGACGCCAATCTGGTGCTCGCCGAAAAGGTCACGCGTAGCGAGCCCGACCCCAATTCGGGGATCGAGCGCCATGTCGATCTGGGCTTCGTCGGTGAACCAGTGGCGGTCGATCCGACGATCCTGATCAACCTGACCAAGGATAATTTTATCCCGATCGTGGCCCCCGTCGCGCTGGGCGCCGACGGTGCTACCTATAATATCAACGCCGATACGATGGCGGGCGCGATCGCCGGGGCGCTCGGCGCCAAGCGCTTCTTCCTGCTCACCGACGTTGCCGGAGTGCTCGACAAATCGGGCGCGCTGCTCACCGACCTCGACCGTCCGGCGATCGACGCGCTGAAAAGCGACGGCACGATCACCGGCGGCATGATCCCCAAGGTCGAAACCTGCGTCGCGGCGGTCGATGCCGGGGTCGAGGCGGCGGTCATCCTCGACGGGCGCATTCCGCACGCGATGCTGCTGGAAATTTTCACCGCAAGGGGTGCAGGCACGCTCATTCACCGCTAAGAGACGCGGCAAGATCCTTTTTCGGAGAAATCGCCTTGGTTCTCATGCTCCTCCAGATCGTCCACATCATCCTGACGGTCCTGTGGTGGTTCATCATCGCACAGGCGGTGATGTCGTGGCTGATCGCGTTCAACGTCATCAACACGCACAATGATTTCGTCAATCAGCTGTGGACGGTGCTCGACCGGATTACCGAGCCGCTGTACCGCCCGTTCCGCCGCATCATGCCCGATTTTGGCGGGCTCGATCTGACCCCGATGCTGGTGCTGATCATCATCATCATTCTCGACGGGCCGGTGCTCGGTTATCTGGCGCGGCTGGCCTATGCCAATGGCATGGCGTGATGATGGCTGACACCGCGGCGCAGCTGATCGACGGCAAGGCATTTGCCGCTGGCCTGCGCGCCCGGATTGCCGACGCCGTCCCCGCCTTTGTCGCCGCCGCCGGGCGCCCCCCGGGCCTTGCCGTCGTGCTGGTCGGCGACGATCCGGCGAGCGCCGTCTATGTCGGGTCGAAGGGCAAGGCGACGGTCGCCGCGGGCATGGCCAGTTTCGAGCATCGCCTGCCCGCCACCGCGTCGCAAGCCGAGGTTCAGGCGCTGCTTGCACGGTTGAATGCCGACGAGGCGGTCGACGGCATCCTGTTGCAATTGCCGCTCCCAGGTCACCTCGACGAACAGGCGGCGGTCGCGACGATCGATCCGGACAAGGACGTCGACGGGCTGACCCCGGTCAGCGCCGGGCGGCTGGCGCTGGGCATCGCCGGCATGGTCCCCTGCACCCCCTATGGCTGCCTGCTGCTGCTCCAGGACCGGCTCGGCGATCTGTCGGGCAAGGACGCGATCGTCGTCGGGCGCTCGATCCTGGTCGGCAAGCCGATGGGGCAGTTGCTGCTCGGCGCCAACGCCACGGTGACGATGGCGCACAGCCGCACCAAAGATCTGCCCGCGCTCGTTCGCCGCGCCGACATCGTCGTCGCTGCGGTCGGGCGCGCTGAAATGGTCAAGGGGGACTGGATCAAGCCGGGCGCGGTCGTCATCGACGTCGGCATCAACCGGCTGGCCCCGGCAGAGGGCGAAACCAAGGGCCGACTGGTCGGCGACGTCGATTATGCCGAGGCCGCAGCGGTCGCCGATGCGATCACCCCGGTTCCCGGCGGGGTCGGGCCGATGACCATCGCCTGCCTGCTTCGCAACACCCTGGTCGCCGCGCACCGCCGCGCGGGACTGGCCGATCCGGAAGGATTCTGATGCGCCAACTGCTGCTGCCCGCGCTCGCCCTGTCGCTGCTCGCCGGTTGTGCCGGTGACCCCAACGACGTCCGCAATCGCCCGCTGGGGCCAAACCCGAGCGCCTTTATCGCCGCCGAAATCGCCTTCGCGCGGTTGGCGCAGGAAAAAGGACAGTGGACGGCGTTTCGCGAAACATCGCACCCTGATGCGGTGATGTTCGTACCGCAGCGGGTAAAAGCGCGCGACTGGCTCAAGACCCAGAAAGACCCCGCCGAAGCGGTGAAGTGGCAGCCGCACGCCGTCTATGTCAGCTGCGACGGCAACAGCGGCGCCACGACCGGCGCGTGGCAGAAGGGGACGACCAACGGCTTTTTCAGCACGGTGTGGATGCGTGATCCCAAGAGCGGCAAGATCGACTGGATCCTTGATCATGGCGATGGGCTGACCAGCCCGCGCGAAGCCCCTGAATTCATCGCCTCGAAGCAAGCGGTGTGCGGATCGCGCCCCGCCGTCCCCATCGAAGCGGGCGCCGAGGGTGACGATATGGCGGTCGGCCTGTCGCCCGACCAGACCCTGAGCTGGACATCGACCGTTCGCCCTGACCAGGCGCGCCGCGTCACGATCCGGCTGTGGGACGGCAAGGCGATGGAAACCGTCATCGACGATCAGGTCGCGGCGCCCAAACAGCCATGATCGACCTGTTCATCTCGGCCTTTGTCACGCTGTTCGTGGTCATCGACCCGCCCGGCTGCGCGCCGATCTATGCCAGCCTGACCACCGGCGCGAGCGCCGCGCAGCGCCGCGCAATGGCGATCCGCGCGACGGTCATCGCGGGGCTGATTCTAGTCTTTTTCGCGATGTTCGGCGAAGCCTTGCTCAGCTTCCTGCACATCGACCTCGACAGTTTCCGGATCGCGGGCGGCATCATGCTGTTCATCATCGCGATCGACATGGTGTTTGAAAAGCGCACCGAGCGCCGCGAACAACGCGCCGAAAAGCTGATCGCGACGCCCGAGATCGAGGATGTGTCGGTGTTCCCGATGGCCATGCCGATGCTGGCCGGACCCGGGTCGATCGCGTCGGTGATGCTGCTGGTCGCGCAGAACAACGGTCTCGACCGCGCGTTCGTGATCTTTGGCGCGCTGCTGCTCGTGCTGCTGCTGACGCTGGGCGCGCTGCTCGCGGCAGGACCGCTGATGCGGCTGATCGGCAATAAGGGCGAGGCGGTGATCACCCGCCTGCTCGGGGTGTTGCTCGCGGCGCTGGCGGCGCAGTTTGTCATCGACGGGCTGAAGGCGAGTTTTCCGTCGCTCGCCTGATCCCGATCGCGGCGCTGTGACTTATGTCCTTGGAACCGGCAATGATTGCGGGCATCGTCGGCGGGGTGGGATCGAAATGCGTTGCCGCGACGTTTGGATTCCAGTCAGGTAGCAGGGAGCAGCAAGATGAAGATTGGTTCGCGCCGGAAACAGGCTGTTGCCTCCGCAATTGTCATCGCCGGGGCGCTCGCGCTTGGCGGGTGCGCCGGGATGGGGAAGAAGGCGGCGACCACGCTTCCGGTCGCCGACGCCCATGCCCAGCTTTATGATGCCAAGGGCGCCGACCGTGGGCGCGCTGATTTCTATCGCGATACCAACGGGCTGCGGATCGAACTGGTCGCGCGCGGTTTTGCCGCCAGCACCTATGGCATGCACGTCCATAGCGTCGGCCGCTGCGACGGTCCCAAATTCACGACGGCGGGGCCGCACTGGAACCCGACCAATGCCCAGCATGGCCGCGACAATCCGCTGGGCGCCCATCATGGCGATCTGCCCAATCTGGTGGTCGAGCCCGACACGATCGGCCGCGCGACGCTGACCCTCGTCGGCACGCGGCTGACGGGCGAGGGAGGGCTGCTCGACGCCGATGGTGCGACCTTTGTCATCCATGCCGGACCCGACGACATGAAGACCGACCCCAGCGGCAACAGCGGCGACCGCGTCGCGTGCGGCGTGATCGTTATGGGCGGCGGCTAGGGTCAAGGCCCCTAAGCGCCGCCGGCCCGCTCGACGATGGTCGCCTCGGCGGCCGGTACGGCGCGATAGGCATAGAGCAGCAGCGCCAATGCAATCGGCGCGACGCCGATCAGCGACAAGATGCCGGTGCGCAGATCGCCGACCGGCTGGCCATTCACCACCGTACCCGCCAGATCGGAAATCTGCCCGACCATATAGGGACCGAAGGACAGGCCGACCAAGGTGGTGCCCAGGAAGAAGGCGGCGGTGGCGGTACCGCGCATCCGCGGCAGCACCAGATCCTGCGTCGTCGCCGCAGCGGCGCCGAGCGCGGTGGCGCCGAACATCCCGGCGAGGAAGTTCATCGTATAGAATAGCGCCGCATTTTCGGTGGTGTAGCCGATCCAGATCGGCACGATCGGGGCGATCACGCCGAACATGATCATCAGAACGCGTCCGGCGGGGTTGCGGGCGCGCAAGGCATCGGCGATCCAGCCGCCGACGATCACCCCGATGAAGCCGCTGACCGCGCCGTTCGCGCCGAGGATCGCCGCCAGCTCCTGCTTGGGCAGCCCGAGCACCGTTTCGGCATAGGGCGCCGACCAAAAGGCCAGCGCATAGGCGGCGAGGCTGACCATGCCATAACCCAGCGTCGTGCAGATGAAGGCCGGGGTGCCCCAGATCAGGCGAAACGTGGCGCTATCGCGCGCGCGCAGCGTGCACGCCCAGGAAAAGACCGCATAATAGCCAAGGCCGACGGCCGACCATTGCGGGAAGTTGCCGGTCAGGCCAATCATCCACCAGGCAAAGGCGGCGATCAAGGCCGCAAAGCCGATGTTGATCGCCAGCGCGGTCGGCCCGCGCTGCCATGCGCCGATCAATGTGAAGGGCGGCACGATCGTCGACAAATCCTGCGCAAACTGGCGGAACGGGGCGGGTGAGCTGGGGCTGGTGACCCCGTCCATTGCGCCGCGCACCGGTTCGCGCAGGGTCGCCACCCACAGCGCGACGATCAGGCCCGGGATGCCGACGGCCAGGAACGCCGCCTGCCAGCCGACCAGATCGAGCGGGCCGCCGCCCGGATAGGCATCGTTCCACGCCTTGACGATCCATGCGCCGATGAACAGCGAGATGCCGCCGCCCAGATACAGGCCTGACGAATAGACCGCGAGCGCGGTCGCCCGCTGTTTCTTCGGAAAATAGTCGGAGATGAGCGAATAAGCGGTGGGGCTCGCGGTCGCTTCGCCGACGCCGACCCCCATGCGGGCAAAGGTCAGGGTGAGCTGATCGCGGGCAAAGCCCGACAGCGCGGTCATCGTCGACCACAGCGCCAGGCCGATCGACAGCAAGCGGACCCGGCTCCAATTGTCGGCCAGCCGCCCGAGCGGAATCCCGAACAGTGCGTAAAACACCGCAAAGGCGGCGCCGCCGAGAAAGCCCAGATCGGCGTCGGTCAGCCCCAGATCGGCCTTGATATCGACCGCCAATATGCTCAGGATCTGGCGGTCGATGAAATTGAGGATATAGACGACGACCAGCACCGACAGCACATACCAGCTGTAACCGGTGGCTTTCGGTTCCTGAACAGCCGATGTTTCGGCCGCAATGGTTTCGCTGGCGGTCTCGGCCATCTGGCAACCCTCTCCCTGACCCGTTATCTGTTATGGCCCATGGCTAGCAGAGCCGGACAAAGGCGCAAGTTGAAAGTCGGTTCACCTTTTGCGCGAGAGGATCGAGATGCACGATATAAAGCCCAACGCGCCGGCGGTTCTGTTTCTCTGCCTGGGCAATATCTGCCGTTCGCCGCTGGCCGAGGGGGCGGCGCGCGTGGCCTTCGCCGCCGCCGGGATCGATGCGACGCTCGATTCGGCGGGCACCGGTGACTGGCATGTCGGCCACGCACCCGATCGACGCGCGCAGGCGGAGGCGCGGCGCCGCGGCGCCGACATTTCGGACCTGCGCGCCCGCCAGCTGGCGCAGGACGATTTCTATCGTTTCGATCTGATCCTCGCGGCGGATGTGGTCAACCTGCGCGAGGCACGCGCGCTGGCGCCGCCCGACGCGACGGCGCGGATTCGCTTGATGCTCGACCTGGTGCCGGGGCGGCAAGGCGGTAGCGTGACCGATCCCTATTATGGCGACGCGGGTGGTTTTGCGGCGACCTGGGACGATGTCAGCGCGGTCGCCGCGGCGCTCGTCGCGGCAACATCGAGCGGGTAGCGCGCGACCGGATGATAGCGCGCGCCGCCATGCGCGAGCTCGCTTTCATACAGCACGACATGGGTGAAATCGAATGGCGGGCTGGCGAGGTCGCTGTGCTGGGTCAGAAACGCCGCAACCGGCCCGGCGCTGCGGTTCAGGCGGGCCAGCGTGATATGCGGCGTAAAGGCGCGCGTCTCTGCCGCGACCCCGGCCCGCGCCAGCAGCTGATCGACCTTGCGATGCAGCCCGGCGAGCGCCGCGAGCGGTTCGACCCCGGCCCACACCATATGCGGCCAGCCCTTGCGTTCGAACAATCCGACCCCGGCGATCCGCGCCGTGATCGTCGGCGCGTGCAGGCCGCCCAGGGCCGCGGCGATGTCTTCGGCGCGGTGGTGGTCGACGTCGCCAATGAAGCGGAGCGTCAGATGGAGCTGGTCATCGTCCTGCCAGCGCGCCGCCGAAATCCCGTGCATCGCGGCGCGCAGCCGGGCGCGGATCGGGTGCGGCGGCCGCAGCGCGACGAACAGGCGGTGGCTCGACATGGTCCGGCCAACATAACCGCTTGCCGCGGCGCAACCACCGAAACTTGCACGATTTCCGGTTTCGCTTGAAAGCCGGTGAGAAAATCACGATATTACCCCCTACGGCCGGTATGGGCTGGCCGGTGATGGAGTAATGACAATGGCGAATTGGAACGACCCCAATATGGCGGCTTCCGGTTTTGGGGCCGGCGCGAACGCAATGGACCAGGCCGTCGATGCCGGCCTGCGGTCGTACATGCTGTCGGTTTACAACTATATGGCTTCGGGCGTGCTGCTGACCGGCATCGTCGCGTTGCTGGCGTTTAACATCGGTTTCACGCAGTCGCTGATTGGCAGCCCGCTGATGTGGGTGGTGGCGCTCGCGCCGCTGGCCTTCGTCCTGGTGTTGAGCTTCGGTATCAACAAGCTGTCGACGACGGCGGCTCAGGCGCTGTTCTGGACCTTCGCCGCGGTGATGGGTCTGTCGATGTCGACAATTTTCCTGCGCTTTACCGACGCGTCGATCGCGCAGACTTTCTTCGCGACAGCTGCGGCCTTCGTCGGTCTCAGCCTCTACGGCTACACGACCAAGAAGGATCTGTCGGGCTTCGGCACCTTCCTGATCATGGGCGTGTTTGGCATCCTGATCGCGATGCTGCTCAACGCCTTCGTGTTCCAGTCGGGCGCGCTGACGCTGGCGATCAGTGTTATCGGCGTGCTGATCTTTGCGGGTCTGACCGCCTATGACACGCAGAAGATCAAGAGCATGTATTTTTATGTCCGCGGGACCGACTTTGTCGGCAAGTCGGTGGTGATGGGCGCGCTGACGCTTTACCTCGACTTCGTCAACATGTTCACCTTTCTGCTCAATCTGCTGGGCAGCCGCGAATAAGCGGGTCGGACATCGAACGAAACAAGGGAGCCCGGCGAAGCAGTTCGCCGGGCTCTTTCTTTTTGCGGGGAAGGCGGCGGCGATGAAGCGGATATGGGGTGCGGTTGGCGCCGCGGCGATGCTGGCCGCGGGACCGGTGGCGGCGAGGGCAAGCGACGACTGCCCGGTCGCGCGGCCCGCCGATGGCGACCTCACCGCCTTTGCCGGCCGCTATTTCCCAGCGGCAAATGATGCCGCGACCGATGCGCTGATCCTGTGCCTCGGCCACCCGGATCCCGCCGTCCGCGACGATTTCGCGTTCGCGCTGTGGAGCGCGGGGCTGCGCGGCAAGCATCTGCAACCGGACGGCATGCGCCACGCGGCGCAGCGGCTGACCGCGATCCTTGCTGCGCCCGATGGCGCCGCCCCCGCGGACAAGGCGGGGTTTCGCCGTCCCTTCGCCGCGCTCGCGCTGTCCGAAGTCGCGCGCGCTGACCGGATCGAACCCTTTCTGACCGAGGCCGAGTTGCACGATCTCGCCGCCACCGGCGCGACCTATCTGCGCGGTGTCACCGATTATCGCGGCTTTGTCGCGGGCGAGGGCTGGCGGCACGGCATCGCACATGGTGCCGATCTGGCGATGCAACTCGCGCTCAACCCGCGGCTCGCGCGCGCCGACGCCGACCTGCTGCTCGGGGCGATTGCGGCGCAGGTCGCGCCGAGGGGGCCCCACGCCTATGTCCATGGCGAAGCGCGGCGGCTGGCGCGGCCGTTGCTGTTCCTCGCCAAGCGTGCCGACATCGACGATGCGGCGTGGGCGGCATGGTTTCAGGCGCTGCATCCGGGCGATACACCGCGCTGGAAAGCACCCTATGCCAGCGCCGAAGGGCTGGCGGCGGTGCACAACAGCAGCGCCTTTGGCGACGCCGTCTATGTTGCGGCCAGCGAATCGCAGGATCCGCAGGTCCGCCGCCTCGCGCCGCTCGCCGCCGGGTTGCTCAAGGCGCTGCCTTAGGCCACCGGTCTCCTGCAAACCGTAGCCCTGGGCCTGTCGAAGGACGCCTATCCGAGAAGCGCCCTTCGACAGGCTCAGGGCTACGGTACGGATTAAGCCGGATTGGCCGTCTGCATCTCCGCGATCAGGCCGTTGTCGATATCCTTGGCGCGCTTGTACGCGGCACGTTCGCGCAGCGGTGCGATATAGGCCTCGAACGCCGGGCGCGACGCGATCGTGCCGAATTGCAGCCCCCAGTCGATCTGGCTGCCGACATAGACGTCGGCGGCGCTGAAGCCGTCGCCCGCGACGAACGCCTTGCCCGCCACCGCGGTTTCGAGCGCGTCCAGCGCCATATCGAGCGAGCCGAATCCGGCCATCCGCTGCTGCTCGCTCGTCGGTTCCAGCCCGAAATGTTTCGACGTGATCGCCTGTTCGACCGGCCCCGCGGTGAAAAACAGCCAGCGGTAATAATCGGCGCGGTCGGCGGGGGCAGGCGCCAGACCTGCAGCGGGGAAGGCGTCGGCCAGATAGGCGCAGATCGCAGCACATTCGGTCACGACTTTGCCGTCATGGACGATCGCCGGAACCTTGCCCATCGGGTTGATCGCCAGATAGGCGGCGTCCTTCATCGTCGTGCCATAATCCAGGATGCGCGGCTCGTAAGGCGCGCCGACCTCTTCGAGCATCCAGCGGATGATCTGTCCGCGCGACATCGGGTTGGTATAGAAAATCAGAGCATCGGCCATCGCGGCTCTCCCTTATGCATTGCGAGTCGGGGTTGAACATAACAAGAACAACGATACGGGTCCACCGGACTTGTTTTGTCATGGCGTCCGGTTAAGGCAAGCTGATGAACGACGAACGCATCTGGACAGCCGCCGTGCTGGTGATCGGCGACGAGATTCTCTCGGGCCGCACCCAGGACAAGAATATCGCCCAGATCGCGACCTGGCTCGACGCGCAGGGCATTCGGCTGCGTGAAGTGCGCGTCGTTCCCGATGTCGAGGACGAGATCGTCGCGGCGTTGAACGCGGTGCGCGCGCGCTACGACTATGTCTTTACCACCGGCGGCATCGGCCCGACCCACGACGACATCACCGTCGATGCGGTGGCGAAGGCACTGGGTGTCGGGGTGATCGTCCATCCCGACGCGCGCGCGATTCTGGAACGTTACTACAGCGGCCGCGGCATCGAATTGACCGAGGCGCGGCTGCGGATGGCGCGCACCCCCGACGGCGCCGAACTGATCCCCAACCGCATGTCGGGCGCGCCGGGCATCCGCATCGGCAATCTGTTCGTGATGGCCGGGGTGCCGCACATCACCGCTGGCATGCTCGACGCGCTGACCGGTCAGCTGGAGGGCGGCGCACCGCTGATCGCGCACACGATCGGCGCCTGGTCACCCGAAAGCGAGGTCGCCGACCTGCTGCGCCAAGGCGAAAAAGATCATCCCGGGGTCGTGATCGGCAGCTATCCCTTTTTCCGCGACGGGAAAGTCGGCGCCAATTTCGTCGTCCGGTCGACCTCGGCGGCCGACGTCGCCGCCTGCGTCGCGATGTTGATCGCGGGACTTGAGGCCGCCGGCTATGCGGTGACCGACGGCGGCATCTGATCGGGCGTATCGTCACTCGTCCGCGTGACGCGCGGCAAGCGGCGTAGCATCAGGATCGCCAGCAGGCCGAAGATCGCCGACACGATGAAGGCGGCGCCCGGAAAATGGACCGGCGCCTTGTCGGCGGTAAACCAGGCCATGGTGCCGGTCAGCAGGATCGGCGCGACGAGCTGGCCCAGCCCCATCGCCATCGCCGAAATCCCCTGCACCTCGCCCTGCGTTTCAGGGCTGGCGCGCCGCGACATCAGCGCGTTCAGCGACGGCTGCACCGGTGCCTGCAAGGCGATGGGCAGCAACAGCAGGAACGCACCCCAGGTCGAACTGACAAAGGCATAGCCCAGATAATTGGCGACTGCGATCGCGATGCCGATCGTCGCCGCGTCGCGCTCGCCGAAGCGCGCCACCATCGGCCCGACGACAAAGGTCTGGCCGAGCGCGATCATCACCCCGACCGCGGCCAGGCTGGCGCCGATCATCCCCGGGGTCCAGCCCAGCTGCGCGATGCAGTAAAAGCTCCACGTCATCGGATAGACCAGGCTGGCGATCTGCCACAGCGTCAGCACGCTCGCGACCCCGCCCATGCCGGGCAGGCCGCGCATCGTCTTGAGCGCGCCGAGCGGATTGGCCCGCCGCCAGTCGAAGGCGCGGCGGCGCTCGGGCGGTAGCGTTTCGGGGAAGATGAACAGGCCATAGAGCATGTTGGCGGCGGCGAGGATCGCGGCGGCGACGAACGGGGCACGCGGGCCGATCTCGCCCAGAAAGCCGCCGATCGCGGGGCCAGCGACAAAGCCGATCCCGAACGCCGCGCCGACGAAACCGAAATTGCGCGCGCGTTCTTGCGGCGCGGTGATGTCGGCGATCGCCGCCTGCGCCGCGGCATAGCTGCCGCCGAAAACCCCCGACAGGGCGCGCGCGACGAACAGCCAGGGCAGGGTGCCGACGACGGTAAGCAGCGCATAGTCAATCGTCAGCCCGGCGAGCGACAATAGCAGCACGCGCCGCCGCCCGAACCGGTCGGACAGATTGCCGAGCACCGGCGAGGCAAGGAAGGTCGCCACCGCCATCACCAGCCCGATCCACGCACCGACCTCGATCGCTTCGGCCAAATCGATTCGCCCGACCTCCATCACCAGCTGCGGCAGCACCGGCATGATGATGCCAAAGCCGACCGCGTCGATAAAGATCGTCGCGACGATGAAGGGGATGGTACGCGATGCGGTCACAAAATATCCCAAGGATGAATGCGTTGGCGGCTCATACCGCGCTGCCGCCGAATCGCGCCAATGCTTTTCAGTTGTGCAGCGGTTTTTATCGCCCTAGCGGCACCGATCCCGCTTTGGAGCGTTAGCAGCCGATGAAACTCGAAATCACCGCCGCGCTCGACTATCGCCTCGGCGATCCGGTCGACCTGATGCTGCATATCGAAGCGGCGGCGATCCCTGAACAGCTGATTCTGGACGCGGTGCTCGACGTCGGACCATGTGAATATTTTGCCCGCGTTCCGGCGCAGGACATGATCGGCGACCGCATCTGGTTGCGCCGCGGCGGCGAGCTTAATGTCCGCTACCGCACGACGGTCGAAATCCAGCGCGAGGTCATCGATTACCGGGTGCTCGGCAAGGTGCCGATGCACCGATTGCCCGGCGAGACGGTCCAATATCTCAACGAATCGCGCTATTGCCCCGCCAACAAGTTCATCCACTTCGTCCAGGACGAGTTCGGCGATGTCGAGGGCGGCACCAAGATCGGGCGGATGCGCGACTGGATCGAGGCGCATTTCACCTATGTGTCGGGGTCGAGCGATGCCGAAACCGGGGCGCTCGACAGCTTTGTCGAACGGCAGGGGGTGTGCCGCGACTATGCGCATGTGATGGTCAGCCTGGCACGCGCCGCGGCGATCCCGGCGCGGATCGTCAGCGTCTATGCGCTCGGGGTTCAGCCGCAGGATTTCCATGCGGTGGCCGAGGTGTTTTTGGGCGATGCCTGGCATCTGGTCGATGCGACCGGCATGGCCAAAGCGGGCGAGATGGCCAAGATCGCGGTCGGCCGCGACGCCGCCGACATCAGCTTCCTCACCGCTTATGGCGAGATCGCGATGCTCAACCAGCGGGTGACGGTACAAGCGGTTTAGGGTGCTGCGGCATGGCAAAGCCATGCCGTCGATCCTCGCTGCGCGAGGTCGGTCGGACTTTCGCTGATCGCGATTTAGCTCTGCTAAATTGCCGCCGGTGAAGGAATCCAATAATTCAGAAAAATATGTTATAATTTAATAGGATGCCTTGATGCTATACTTCAGAGGCCCCCAAGAAAGCCCCCGTCAGATCTTGACTTAAAAGTCCGGGGGTTTGATTCCGGACGCGGCTCGCTGGGCGTGGCTGGCCCGTTTCGACAAGCCCGCTATCTTGCCGCCCGCTTCGAGATCCTCAAGCGAGAAGAAGTCGCGCTTCCCGCCGAGCGACATCTGGTGCTGGTTAGTCCAAGTGCCCGATGGGTTATATTGATAGGAGATGTCATAGGTCGGAGCGAGCCGCCACTGACCTAGGCCGTGTTGACAAGAGACTTGCGCCATAGGCGCGTAGCGGCGAGGTTGAGGAGGCTCTCGAACGAGAGGATGATTTTGTCATAGCGGGTGGCGATGCGTCGTTGCTGTTTCAGCTTGCCGAACATGCGCTCGACGCGGTTGCGGTCCTTGTAGCGGCGATAGTCGGGATGCTCGGGCACCTTGCGGTTCGAGCGAGGCGGGATGATCGGCAGGATGCCCCGGACCAGCAGGCTTTCGCGGAAGCGATCACCATCATAGCCCTTGTCCGCGAGCAGTGGCTTGGGTGTGGCGACGGGGATCGCCATCAGCGGTTCGGCAGCGGTGTAATCGGAAGCCTCGCCGCCGGTCAGGATGAAGCCGACAGGCAGTCCCTGATTGTCGCAGCGGGCGTGGATTTTGCTCGTAAAGCCGCCGCGTGATCGACCAAGAGCGTTCGCACAAGCCCCCCTTTTCCGCCCGCTGCCGAGACGTGGCCGCGAACGCTGGTGCTGTCGATCATGTGCTGCCAGTCGCCGGTCAGACCCAGGTCGACCAGTGTTTGCAGCAGGGCATCCCAGACACCCTGTTCGGCCCAGCGACGGAAGCGCACATAGACCGAGTTCCATTTGCCGTAGCGCTCATGCATGTCGCGCCAGGGACAGCCAACCCGCAATACATGCAACATGCCGTTGAGGAAGCGCCGGTTATCGCCCGCCGGCCGCGCCCAACGACCGCGCTCAGGCGGCAGTAGCGGCCCGATCAGTTCCCACTCCACGCCCGACAAATCCCTGCGACCCATGACGGCTCTGGACGTTCCATCGACGAAGGGCGACTGCACCTGAAATCGGGTTTGCAGAATAGCGCGTTACTGTTTTGGCCAACTCGGGTGCAACTCGTCGATAACGTAAACATGCACCGCTTTGCCTTGTCCATGGCCTTCGGCGAAATGCGGATGGTCTGGTGGAAGATCATCGTGGCTGTGTTCGAGTATCTCGGGATCGCCGGACGGCCAAATGCAAATCGCGATCAGCGTGCCAACGAGGGCCAACACGGCGCTTGCACCAAGCGCGGCATCGATACTGGCGCGAGCGCCAACCTGACCCGCGAGCGGATAAGCGACAAGCCAGCACACATGGCTGAGCGCGAACTGCGCCGCGAACAGCGCGGGGCGGTCCTCGGCGCCCGACGAACGGCGCAGCAGCCGACCGCCCGGCGTGATACTTGCCGCATAGCTTAGGCCCAGTGCGAACCAGCCGATAAGGACGACCGGCCAGTGCCGGGTTGCGTCGGTGACCACCCAGGCAATCGTCAGCAGCGCAAGCGTGGCGGTCATGAACCCGGCGGCTGCGATCATGATACTGCGGTCGGCGATGCGGTCGAGAAGGCGGGGCAGCAGCAGCGCCGCGATCATCGAACCGCCGCCGAAAGCAGCGAGCGTGATCGCGACCTCGCTCTGGCCGAGGCCGAGCGCGCCGCGCACGAGCACCGGCGTGTTGACGATGACCATCGCGCTCGCAGCGGCGGCGGCAAGCGTGACGGCAAGCAGACCGCGCAGGCGCGGCGTTTTCAGATATTGGCGGGTGCCGCGGGTTGTCTTGTCATAGATGCCGCCGGACTGCGCTTTCGCGATGGTGCGCGGCAAGGTCACCGACAACACGAGCAGGGCCGAGGCGGCAAAGCCGACCGCGGTGCCCGAGAAGAGCCAGTGGAAGTTCATGATGCCAAGCAGCGCCGCGGCAAGGATCGGGCTGGCGAGGCTTTCCATGTCATAGGCGAGACGCGAGAGCGACAGTGCCCTGGTATAATCCTTCTCTTGCGGAAGCACATCGGGGATCGTCGCCTGGAAGGTCGGCGTAAACCCGGCTGACGCCGACTGGAGGATGAAGATGAGCAGGTAGATTTGCCAGACCTGATCGACGAAGGGCAGCGCGAGCGCGGTTAGCCCGCGCACCACGTCCATCAAGATCAGGAACGCCTTGCGCGGCAGGCGGTTGGCATAGGCGCCGACAACTGGCGCAACGCCGATATAGGCGATCATCTTGATCGCCATCGCCGTACCGAGCACCGCCCCGGCATCGGCCCCGGCAAGGTCATAGGCGAGCAGCCCGAGCGCGACGGTGGCGAGGCCGGTGCCGACAAGCGCCATCACCTGCGCGAGGAAGAGGTGGCGATAGGTGCGGTTCGCAAGCACGTCGAGCATGGTGGTTTCCTCGCTGCGACCTCCGGACGGACGCGCCGTCCGGAGGTTCGTCGCCTCGTCAGACGACGCGGCGTAATTCGCTATAGGCGCCCTCGGTGCGCAGCGTGATCGTTACGGGGCCGCCCGATCGGTTGCGCCAGAACCAGCCATGCTTGCCGTCGAAGGCGGCAACCAGCTCGCCGCGCTCGCCGGTGGTGTCCTTGCCCTTGCCATAGCCGTGGTAGGCGATGCCGGGTGCATCGGCGTGGGTGTCGAAATTGACGCGTCCACCCTCGACCGACCAGGTGAAGGCGAGCTTGGCATCCTTCGCCATTGTCGCCTTGATCTCGGCGCCTTGGCCGGGGGCGAGGGTGAGTTTTGTCGTGTCGGTACGCTGGGCAGTGGCGACCGGTGGCACGCCGGATGCCGGGGCCGCTTGCGGCGCGGCAGGTGCCACAGCAAACGCGGCATCGGCGGCTGCTTCCTCGGTGAGTTGCGCCTTGATCTCGCCCATCTGGGTGAGGCCAAGCTGGCGGCCGACGCCGGTCGGATCGATCGCATATTCGCTTGGGAGGACGACGGCGATGAGGATCACGCCAGCGGCGACGATGGCAAGAGCGGTGGCGCGAAGGAGTTGAGCGGTGGTCGGCAGGTCTTCGAGGCGGGGTTTCTGGCTGTTGAACATGATGGATTTCCTTTGAATCAGCTGATGGCGAGGCCGGCGAGCTGGTAGCCGACGAGGACGAAGCCCGCGGTCATCAGCAACACATTGGCGGCGAAGGCATGGCGCATGAAGCTCGGGGTGCGGCGCCAAAAACCCATGAGGATGAGGATCGCGCCGAGCGCGAGCAATTGCCCGATTTCGACCCCGATGTTGAAGGCGAGCAGGTTCGGGATCAGGCCTTCTTTGGCGATTTCGAACTCGATGATCTTGGTCGCCAGGCCAAAGCCGTGAAAGAAGCCGAAGATCAGCGTCGCCGCCTTGGTGTTCGGCTGGACGCCGAACCAGCGTTGATAGGCGCCCAGATTGTCGAGCGCCTTGTAGACGACCGACAGGCCGATGATCGCGTCGATGATATAGGCGTTGGCACTGATCCCGGTGAGGACGCCGAACAGCATCGTGGTCGAATGGCCGACCGCGAACAACGTCACATACAGGCCGATGTCCTTCATCCGGTAGAGGAAGAAGATGACCCCGAACAGGAACAGCAAATGGTCGTAACCGGTGACCATATGTTTGGCGCCGAGATAGACGAACGGCCAGAACAGGACGCCGCTGCTTTCCTGGATATAGCCCTTGTCTCCCTCGGCGACATTATGCGCCCAGGCGTCGACGCCGACGGCGAGCGTCAGGAGGATGAGGCTGAGAGCGAGAAATATTCTGCGGGCGTTCGTCCCTGGCGGGGCGAAAGTGCGAGCGAACATGCGGATAGTCTCCTTTAAATCTGGATGCCCCGCGCACCGCAGCGGTGCGCGGGGCAATGGCTCAAACCGGCGAGGGTATGGTAGCTGCGGGCGGCGCCTTTTCGTCCTTCGGGCGGCGCCCATGCACCATGCGGTAGAGCACCGGCAGGATGAGCAGGGTGAGGATCGTCGACGAGACGATGCCGCCGATCACCACCGTCGCCAGCGGCCGCTGTACTTCCGCCCCCGCGCCGACGTTGAACGCCATCGGCACGAAACCGAGGCTGGCGACCAGCGCCGTCATCAGCACGGGCCGCAGCCGGGTCAGCGCGCCCTCGCGGATCGCTTCCTCCAGCCCGCTGCCGCTTTCGCGAAGCTGGCGGATGAAAGAGAGCATGACGACGCCGTTGAGCACCGCAACCCCCGACAGGGCGATGAAGCCCACCCCGGCCGAGATTGACAGCGGCATTCCCCGGACGAGGAGCGCGGCGACGCCCCCGGTGAGCGCCAGCGGCACGCCCGAAAAGACGATGGCGGCGTCCTTGCCCGAGCGGAACAGCGCATAGAGCAGCCCGAAGATGAGCAGCAGCGCCGCGGGCACCACAAGCTGGAGCCGCTTGGCCGCCGAAATCAGCTGCTCGAAGGTGCCGCCATAAGCGATCCAGTAGCCGGGCGGTACTTCGACCTCCGCCCCGACCTTGGCCCGCAGCTCCTCGATGAACGAGCCGAGATCGCGGTCGCGGACGTTCGCCGTCATCACGACCCGGCGCTTGCCGTCCTCGCGGCTGATCTGGTTGGGGCCGATCACGACCTCGACCTTCGCGACATCGGCGAGCGGCACGAAACCGCGCAGCCCCGCATCGGGCGCCACCCCCAACGTCACGTCGGGCGAAAAGCCGGTGGCGGGGAGCGGGATGCGCAGGCGGCCGATTTCATCGACCCGTTCGCGGATATTTTCGGGCAGGCGCACGATGATCGGAAAGCGCCGATCGCCCTCGAAAATCTGCCCCGCCTCGACCCCGCCGATCGATACGGCGACGACATCCTGGATGTCGCTGACGTTCAGCCCGAAACGGGCGAGCGCCGCCCGGTCGGGCGTGATCTGCAACGTCGGCAGGCCGGTGACCTGTTCGACACTGACATCCTGGGCACCCTCGACTCCGGCGGCGATGGTTTCGATCTGCTGCCCGACTTCGAGCAGAGTATCGAGATCGTCGCCAAAGACCTTGACCGCGACGTCGGCGCGGACCCCCGACAGCAATTCGTTGAACCGCATCTGGATCGGCTGGGTGAACTCGTAATTATTCCCGGGAATCCGGGCGACCGCCGCCTGCATCTCGCGGACGAGCTCGGTCTTGGGTTTTCGGGGATCGGGCCAGTCCTTGCGGTCCTTCAAGATGATGAAGGTGTCGGCGACCGAGGGCGGCATCGGATCGGTCGCGACTTCCGCCGTGCCGATCTTGGCCACCACCCGTTCGACCTCCGGGAACTGCTTGAGCCGTGCCTCGAGCGCCGTCTGCATCTGGACCGCCTGGCTGAGGCTGGTGCCCGGAATGCGCAGTGCGTGGAGCGCGATGTCGCCCTCGTCAAGATTGGGGACGAACTCCGACCCCATCCGGCTCGCGGCGAACCCCGCGATCAGGACCAGCGCGACGGCGCCGGTGACAAAGGCGGTGCGTAGCCGCATCGCGCTGTCCAGCGCCGGGGCATAGGCGCGCCGCGCCCACCCCATCAGCCGGCTTTCCTTTTCCTCGATCTTGCCGGTGACGAACAGCGCGATCGCCGCCGGGACAAAGGTCAGCGACAGGATCAGCGCCGCGGTCAGCGCCATCACGACGGTGATCGCCATCGGGTGGAACATCTTGCCCTCGACCCCGGTGAGCGCAAAGATCGGCACATAGACGAGCGCGATGATCAGCATCCCGAACAGCGACGGGCGGATCACCTCCGACGTGGCAGATGCGGCCAGGCCGAACCGCTCGTCGCGGTCGAGCAGGCGCCCGAGCCGGCGCTGCGCCTCGCCGAAACGGCGCAGGCAATTTTCGACGATGATCACCGCGCCATCGACGATCAGGCCGAAGTCGAGCGCGCCGAGGCTCATCAGATTGCCCGACACCCCGCCGCGCACCATGCCGGTGATCGTCATCAGCATCGTGATCGGAATGACCGCCGCGGTGATCAGCGCCGCGCGGACGTTGCCGAGGAGCGCGAAGAGGATGACGATGACGAGCAATGCGCCTTCGAGCAGATTCTTCTCGACGGTCCAGATCGCGCGCTCGACCAGGTCGGTGCGGTCATAGATCGCGGTCGCTTTCACGCCCGCTGGCAGTGCTTTGGCGGCGACTTCCAGCCGTTCGGCGGCCGCGCGTGCGACGACGCGGCTGTTCTCGCCCGCCAGCATCAGGACGGTGGCCAGTACGACTTCCTTGCCATTCTCGGTCGCGGCGCCGGTGCGCAGTTCTTCGCCCAGGCCGATATCGGCGACATCGGCGACGCGGATCGGAATCCCGTTGCGGTTGCTGACGATGATCGATTTGAGGTCATCGATCCCCGCGGCCTGTCCCGGGGTGCGGACCAGAAATTGTTCGCCATAGCGTTCGACATAGCCCGCGCCGCGATTGTCATTGTTGCGTTCGAGCGCGGTGACCACATCGGCCAGCGTCAGCCCATAAGCCGACAGCCGTGCCGGGATCGGGGTCACATGATATTGACGTTCATAGCCGCCGATGCTGTTGACCTCGGTCACTCCCGGGGTGTTCCGCAATTGCGGGCGGATGACCCAATCCTGCAGCGTGCGCAGGTCTTCGGGGGTGTAGGCGCTGCCATCGGGCTTTTTCGCGCCCGGCTCCGCCTCCAGCGTATACATGAAAATCTCGCCGAGCCCGGTCGCGATCGGACCCATTTCGGGCGCGACGCCCGGCGGCAGCTGTTCGCGCGCGGTTTGCAGCCGTTCGTTGATCAGCTGGCGCGCGAAATAAATGCTCGTGCCATCCTCGAACACGACGGTGACCTGAGACAGGCCATAGCGCGAGATCGAGCGCGTATATTTCAGGCCCGGCAGGCCGGCGATCGCGGTCTCGATCGGGAAGGTCACGCGCTGCTCGGCTTCGAGCGGCGAGAAGCCCGGCGCCGACGAATTGATCTGGACCTGGACGTTGGTGATGTCGGGGGTGGCATCGATCGGCAGGCGCTGGAAACTCCAGACACCGATGGCGCAGAGCAGCAGCACGGCGGTCAGGACGGCCCAGCGAAAGGCGATTGCGGCCGTGACCAACCGTTCGAGTAGAGGCGCCCTTTCGGGCGGCGGGGGCATATCAATGGTCATGGCTGGCCCCCGATTTTTCGATGTCGGCGCGGATCAGGAAGGCGCCGTCGGTGACATAGACTTCGCCGGGCGCGAGCCCGCCAAGCACTTCGGTCCATTCGGGGGTGCGGCGCCCGATTTCGAGCATCCGTACCTCATAGGTGTTGCCGACCTTGGCGAAGACGACCTCGAAGTCGCGGAAGCGCTGAATTGCCTTGGTCCGCACCGCGATCGGCACATTCGCCTGGGCGACCGCGAAGCTGCCCTCGACCCCCATGCCGGGCCGGAACTCGCGCGAGGCGACGGGCGGCAAATGGACATGCGCGAGCATCGTCTGGCTCGCGACGTCGGCGGTCGGCAGCACCGCCTCGACCTCGGCCTGAAAGCGCGCTTCGCCCGACAGGCTCTTGAGGCTTACCGGCTGGCCGACGCGCACCCGCTCGGCGTCGCGCGGATAGACGAAGAATTCGGCGTGGAGCTTGGTCGGATCGGCGATGACGAACAGCGCGCGGTCGCCGGTCGTGTCGCCAACATTGACGTTCTTTTCGATGATCGTGCCGCTGATCGGCGCGGTCACGGTATAGATTTGCAGCGAATGGCTCGATTCCACGCGCGCCAGCATTTGGCCGCGCCGAACCTGCTGGCCGAGCCTGCCGCTGAGCGAAACGATCAGACCGGGAAGGCGCGCGCGAACGTCGGCCTTGCCCTCGGGCGTGATCTCGATCCGCCCGCCCATGTCGATCAGGTCGCTGACCGTTGCTGGCCCTGCGGCTTCGACCTTGATCCCGCCCGCTTTCGCGGCTGCGGCGTCGATGACGGTGCGGCCTTCATAGGATTGATATGACCATTTATGGTTGCGGCTGCCCTCCGACGCCGTGACGCGAACATCAAAGCTGTGCGGTTCGGTGACGACGCCGTTGCCGCGCAGGAAATCCTCTTGCGGCACGAAAGCGAAGCGGTCGATCTTGCCGCCGAGGCGGCCGAGCTCGATCATCAGCTTGACCTCGGACGGCTTGACCGGCTTGTCGCCGCGATAGGCGTAGACCCGAAACTCGGGATCGACCCCCTCCTCAAAGATCGTGACCTCGAGCGCGAAATCGCCATCGCGCAGCATCCGGCCGCGATGCGGACCGCGTTCATATTCGTCCGTTGCCGCCGCAGCTTCGCCGCTATCCTCTTTTTCGGCGGCGCTGTTGCCGCACGCGGTGAGCATGGCGAGGGCGATGACCGATGCCGCCCCGTAAAGATATTTGGTCATCGGATCGTCTCCATTCGGGCAAGAAGGGGTATATGGCGGCCGGTCAGCCGGTCGAGCCGCACGCCGAGCAGGTGGAAGCGTCGCAGCAATTCGACACGGCGCGAGCAGGCCTCGCTGAGAGCCGTTTGCGCCTGCGAAAATTCGAGGAACGTGAAAGCGGTGCCGCCGCGCGCCAGGCCGTCACGGATCAACCGCACGGCGCGGTTGGCACTGGGCAGCACTTCGGCGTCAATCCGTCCGATTTCGGCTACGATGAGCTGGCGGTCGGCGATCAGCCGGTCGATCTCGCGATCGATTTCGACCCGGGTGACGGCCATGTCCGCCTCGATCGCGCGCTTGTCGGCTTGCGCGCGCACGACATTGCCGCGGTTGGCGCCCTTGCTGCCGAGCGGGATCGAGCCGCCGACCATGATCGCCAGGTCGTTGCCGTCGCCGAAATGGCGCAGCCCGACACGGCCGCTCGGGTCGGCGATATTGCCGGTTTCGGCGAGTCTCACCTTCGCTTCGGCCGCCGCTGATTCGGCCGCGAGGACCGCCACATCGGCGGACTCGCCGCGCGGCGGCACGGTCATATCTAGTTTTTGTAGCACTGCCGGATCGAGCGCAAAGTCGCCGTCGCCGTCCCACCAGGCCGCAAGGCTGGCGCGCGCAATCCGCGCGGCTTCGCGGGCCTGTTCAAGCGCGATTTCGGCCTGCGCGACGTTCGTCCGCGCGCGTTCGGCGGCGAACCAGGGGTCGAGCGCGCCGGTGACCCGCTTTACGACATCCAGTTCGACCCGCCGAAGATCGGCCAGCCGGGTTTCGGCAACTGGGATCGCGGCTTGGGCGGCGAGCGCTTCGACCCACGCGGCCTGGACGCGGGCGAGCCGATCGAGCAGGCGGACACGGTTTTGTGCGCCGACCACGGAGACATCGGCCCGCGCCGCGCCGATCCGCGCTTCGCGTTTGCCGCCGCGCTCCCAGGTTCGCTCGTACCAGCCGGTGGCTTGTGACCGGTTCAGCGGCGAATAGGGACCGGTGCCCGCAAAATCCTCAAAATCAACGCCCACCACGTCGCGCGGCCGGACATCGGCTTGCAGGATGGCGGCGCCGGCGGCGTCGCGCCGCGCAGCATTGGCGGCGATGGCCGGGTCGGCGGTGGCGACGCGCGCCAGTACCTCGTCGAGGTTTAGCGTTTGCGCCGATGCAGGCGGCGCGCAGGCGGCGAGCAGAACAGCGCCGCAGAGCAAAGCACTGCGGACGGCAGGCGCGCCAAAGCGCGCGCGAGATAAGGAAAGCATAAGATAGCGGCCTCGCTGAAAGGCGTGGAAACATCCCACGCCCGATCAGCGGACGCAGGAACCTAAAGGGTCAGCGGGGTGGTTCTGGGCGGGCGCTCCGGCCCGATCGATCGCAGGCCGGCGACATGTCGGTCCCTGCCGAACGTGTGCAGCCGCGACGACGCGGGGATCGCTGCGGCGCTCGCGGCATCGGGAACGAGCAGATTGGGGCCACTGTCGCCATGATGGTGATGATGGCTGCCCGCAAGCGGATTGCCGGGCTCCTCATCAGCGGGCGCGTCACCAAAATGCTCGGCGTGATCGGCATGGCTGCCCGGCACGGCATGAATGGCGAAATCAGCCGCGCTACTATGGTCATGCGCCATCATGACCGTCGGCGCATGCCGGATTTGATCCACGGCCTTTGCCGGCACCGTTGCCGCATAGACCGTCATCAGCAGCACGCACAGTGCTGCGATCAGACGGTCCAGGCAGGGCAGCCGACGGTTCACCACGATTTCGCCTGTAGGGGGTCGGGGTTCGATTGACAAGCGGGCCGAAAGCGGCGCCGCCCCGCCGCCGTCGCTCCGCTCATTACGAACCCATCACCATCGCGGGCGCCGCCGCCAGCATCCACAGGGCCATGGCGATCATCATCAGATTTTCGGTCAGCGAGATGAAGCCGAGCGGGACGTTGCTGTCGCCGCCGACGCAGGCGCATTTGAGTTCGCGCTTGTCGATATAGACCGCCTTGAACACCGACACGGCGCCGATGCTGCCGATGAACAGTGCAACCGGGATCGAAATCCAGCTCAGGGCGCCCGAAATCATCAGGATGCCGGCGAGCCCCTCGGCAAAGGGATAGATGGTGGCATAGGGCACCCAGCGTTTGGCGAGCAGGTCGTAGTTCAGGAACATGCTCGAAAAGCTCGCGACGTCGCGCAGCTTGAGGAAAGCGAGCAACGCCATGCTGAAGCCGATGAACCATTCGGCGGCGCGGATCGTGAAGGGGGTGCCCATCGCCGCGTGGCTCGCTGCCAGCGCCATCAGCGCGGTGATCGCGAACAATGCGATGACGGGGGCATAGGTGAGCGCCTGGGGATCGCGAACTTTCAGGCCGAGATAGCGCCGCAAATCGTCGTGGCCGCCGATGCGCGCGCCGTCGATGAAGGTCTGCGGCGTCGTTGCGACGCCATGCTGCGCC
Organism: Sphingopyxis sp. L1A2A; assembly: GCF_005502465.1. Taxonomy (GTDB): domain Bacteria; phylum Pseudomonadota; class Alphaproteobacteria; order Sphingomonadales; family Sphingomonadaceae; genus Sphingopyxis. Next base: position 32,589 of record NZ_SCOT01000001.1, on the reverse strand, counting down.
TTGAACGCATCGGTTTCCTCGCGCGTCGTCAGCCAGATATCGTCGACTGCATAGCCGCGGCTGCGCAGCAGATGCAGCGCCTTCAGGCCATAGGGGCAGGTGTGATGCGCCATCACCATGCGGTAAATGGTGGCGCGCGGCGGTCCCGCGGCCGCCGTTCCGGGTGGCGATTGTGCGTCGCTGCGTGCGTCCTGGGCCTTGTTATTCATGATGCAGCCTTTCTTGATTCGTGCGTGCTGCGCCGCCTATAGGGTCCGTACCATAGTACGGAGTCAAGCCCTTGCACGACATGACCATCGGCCAGCTTGCCCAGCGGGTTGGCGTCAACGTCGAAACGATCCGCTTTTATCAGCGCCGGGGGCTGCTCCCGGTTCCGGGCCAAAACAGTCGTGGTGGCGCATCCGGCGGCGTGCGGCGCTATGATGAAGCGCTTTTCCGCCGCCTCCGCTTCATCAAATCGGCGCAGGCGGCGGGGTTCACGCTCGCCGAGATTGGCGAGCTGCTCGACCTCGATGCGTCGAGCGACCGGGCGCGCGCCCGCGAGCTGGCCGACGCGCGCATCGCCGCGATCGAAAAGACGATGGCCGAACTCGATACGGCGCGGCGCGCGCTGATCGGTCTGTCGCGCCAATGCGCCGCCGCCGACACATTGCACTGCCCGATCATCGCGGCGTTCGAGCAGGCGTAGCAAGACGCCGGGCAAGGTGGCGGCGGACGGCGCCGGCGTTTTTCACGCCCTCAACCGGTCGCAAAGGGATCCAGCATCCCGAACCACGCCACCAAGCCCAGGATGGCGAGCCCGGCTGCTGCTTCGAGCATGAGACTGGTGTGCATTGCTGTTAGGGCTTGGTCGGGGGTCGCGGCTCCCTGGCGGAGGGCAGGCGTCAGACGCCAGCGGTTGGCGGCGGCGATGACGAGCATCGCGGCAAACAGCAGCAGCTTTGCCGCAAGCAGCTGGCCGTAGGGCGACGCGGCCGATCGCGCGATGTTCGCGGCGCCGATGACGATCTGGCTGTTGACCAGTCCCGTTGCGGCGATCACGAGCACGCACAGCGTGCCGATCCGCGCGAACTGGTCGAGACTGCGCGCCGCGACGGCAAGACGCGCCTCGCTCCACGGCGCGCCCGGCCGAAGCAGTAACAGAAAGGCGGCGATGGCGCCCAGCCAGATGGCGGCGGCGATCATGTGGAGCGCGTCATTCGCGCGGTGCAGCCAGCCAAGCGCACCGTCGGTGGCCGCGGCATGACCCGCCCAGGCGAGGGTGGCGAGCGCGGCCGAACCGGCGGCAAACAGGATCGCGGCGGCGAGCGTCGGGCTTCGGTCCAGCCATAATGCCGCCGCGACCGCGACCAGCAGCGCCGCCGACCGCACGAGCCAGGCGGCGCCGACGTCGGTCTCGCGCACCATCGCCAGGAACATGCCGCGATCGATCGCCAGGGCGCCGACCCCCTGCATGGCGGCGGTGAGCGCGGCCATGCCGCCGAAGGACAGGAGCAGAGCGAACAGGCATAGCCACAGCTGAGGCCGGTGAAGGAGCCGTCCGGTCTCGCAGTCCCGCTGCTCGCCCGGCGTCAGCGCATAAAGCGGAAATGCGGCGAGCCCCGCGATGAGCATCAGATTCGCGAACAGCGCGAACCGGATGCTCACCAGCAAGAGATCGGTCATGGCCTTATTTGACGGTGAAGCTGAATTCGCTGCCCATGCGGTGCGTGTCGGCACCGGCGGCGGCCCATTTGACCTTGTAGGTGCCGGGAACCAGCGCCCGCTTGACGGTCAATGTCATCGATTTGCCGTCCTTGCCCATCATCGGGGTTATGGCGATCTTCATCGGGGCATGGTTGGCCATGCCCGGCATCCCGGTCATCACCAGTTCGACCTTCGCTGTCGAGGCGATGATTTTTTCGTTGAAGCGGAGGTTGACCGAGGTGACCTTCGAGGCCGTCGTATTGGCGGCGGGGGTCGAGCCGACGAGCTTGGCATGCGCGCTCGCGGCGGTCGGCGCGAGAAGCATCGCGACGGCCGCGGTTGCGGTGGGGAGAAAAAACTTGAGCATGAAAGTCTCCGATTGGGGGTATGTCCTGCTAATACGCGATAGTCTCGCGCGGCCCTCGCGAATCTTGTAAAAAGAAGGTCGGGCGAGGGACGATCGCAGCGCATGCGTATGACGATGGACGAAAGGATTGGCGACAGGTTCATGGACGAAGAGCTTCGTATTTTGAAAGCGGGCGATATGCCGGCGGCGCTCGACGCGCTCGACGACCGCATCATCGGCGCCCTCGCGGTCCGGCGCCAGGAGGCGGCGGCGACGCGGCGGCTGATGGCCTTTGCCGCCTTTGTCTCGCTTGGCGGCGGCATCGTTGCCGGCAGCGCGGTTTCGCAGCCCGCGATGGCCAGCCCGCTCAGCCCCCTCGCCCCGGCGAGCGCGCTGGCGCCCTCTGTCCTGCTCGACGTTCACTGACCATGGGGTCGCGCCGCCTGCTCCTGTTGGGGCTCATTGCCTTTGCCGCCGCGATCGCTGGCGTCTTTGTCGGGCGCCTGGTGTCGGACACCCCAAAGGCCAGCGAAACCGAGCTCCACGCGCTGCTGCACAGCCAGCTCGACCTGAATCCTGAGCAAAAGACGAAGATCGGGCAGATCGAGGCCAAATTCGCCGCGCGGCGCGCCGCTCTCGAAACCGAAATGCGCGCTGCCAACATCCGGCTCGCGCAGGCGATCGAAGCCGAGCATGGCTATGGGCCGCGGGTCACCGCGGCGATCGATCAGACGCATATGGTAATGGGCGAACTGCAAAAGGAAACGCTCAAGCATCTGTTCGCGATGCGCGGGGTGCTCAACCGCGACCAGGCGGCGATGTTCGACAAAAGCGTGGTCAAGGCGCTGACCGCCGATGCGCGGTGAATCCCGACCTTTCGCACTGTAGTGATAACGAGCTGGCGGCGCTCGCCCGGTCGGGCCGTCAGGACGCCTATCGCGAGTTTCTGGCGCGATACAAGGCGCCGGTGTTTCGGCTGATTCGCGGCAATGTCGGCGATCCCGACGAAGCGTTGGACCTGACGCAAGAGGCCTTTGTCGCGGGGTTTGCGGCGCTCGATCGCTATGACGGCGAGCGCCCCTTTCGCGTCTGGATCGCCCGCATCGCCGTCAACAAATGCCGCGACTGGGCGCGCCGCCGGGCGGTGCGTTCGTTCTTCTCGCGCGCGTTGCCGCTCGACAGCGCGCACCATGTGGCGATCGATGGGCCGGCGCCCGACGCCGAGGCCGCCGACCGGGCCGAGCTGGCGCGGGTCGGCAATGCGATGGCCCAGCTGCCCCAGCATCTGCGCGAGATTTTGGTCCTGCGCGGGGTCGAGGAACTCAGCCAGGCCGAGACCGCGGAACTGTTGCAGGTGAGCGAAAAGACGGTAGAGACGCGGCTGTACCGCGCCCGCGCCAAGTTGAAGGCACTGCTGGACGACGGCGCGGCGGATCGCTGATTGCCGCTGGGCGCGGTGCAGAAAGATTTCGTTGCGGCGGTGAGGGCGGCTGGGCCTCGCCGCGTATAAAGCTGGTGACAGCAACCAAACTCGGGAAAATTATGCAGATCGAACGGCGCCGCTTCGTCAACATGGCCTTGGGCGGCGGGACCGCCGCGGCGCTCGCGGCGTGGTTTCCGGCCTGGGCCCAGCCGGTTTCGGCGGGCATCGCTTCGTCGCTGCCGACCGTGTCGGGCAACGACATCACCATGCGGATCGCGCGCCAGACGATGCAGATCGACGGCAAGATCAGCCGGGCGATCGGGATCAACGGCACCGTGCCCGGCCCGCTCGTGCGCCTGAAAGAAGGGCAGACGGCGCGGCTGACGGTGGTCAACGCCCTGGACGAGGACAGTTCGATCCACTGGCATGGACTGATCCTGCCGTTTCATATGGACGGCGTGCCCGGCGTCAGCTTTCCCGGCATCAAGCCGCGTTCGACCTTCGTCTATGAATTTCCGGTGCGGCAATCGGGGACCTATTGGTATCACAGCCATTCGGGCCTGCAGGAACAGCTGGGTCATTATGGCCCGATCGTCATCGATCCCGCCGGCGCCGACCCGATCGGTTATGATCGCGAGCATGTCGTGGTGCTGTCGGACCACAGCCATCTGTCGCCCGAGGCGATTTTCCGCAAGCTGAAGGTCAACCCCGGCCATTTCAACATGCAGCGCCAGACGCTGTCGGGGCTGCTCGCGGGCAAGGACCAGCCGCTGAAGGAGCGGATCGAGTGGGGCGCGATGCGGATGGACCCCACCGACGTCGCCGACGTAAACGGATCGACGTACCAGTTCCTCGTCAACGGCCACGGGCCGCGCGACAATTGGACCGCCTTGTTCCGCCCCGGCGAGCGGGTGCGGCTGCGGATCGTCAATGCGTCGGCGATGACGATTTTTAACGTCCGCATCCCGGGCCTGCGGATGACGGTGGTGCAGGCCGACGGGCTGAACGTGGTGCCGACCGAGATCGACGAGTTCCAGATCGCGGTCGCCGAAACCTATGATGTCATCGTCACGCCCGTCGAGAACCGCGCTTATACGCTGGTCGCTGAGGCCAATGATCGATCGGGCATGGGCCGCGCGACGTTGGCACCGCGCGCCGGCATGGTCGCCGACGTCCCGCCGGTGCGCGAACGGCCGCTGGCGACGATGAAGGACATGGGGATGGGCGCGATGGACATGTCGGGCGGCGCGGGCAGCGATGCCTGCACCCCTGAACATGCGGCAATGGGCCATTGCACCCCGGCTGCCGCTGCCGCGCCGGGCGATCATGCCGCGATGGGCCATGGCGCCGGCGGCATGGATCACAGCATGCGCGATTTTGCCGTCGCGCCGCAGGTCAAGCGCGACCCGAGCGTCCAGACAATATCCCCCATGCCGGTCGACCGCATGGGCGAACCGGGTCAGGGGCTGGAGGATGTCGGGCACAAGGTGCTGACCTATCATGATCTGGTCGCGCTCGAGCGCAATCCCGACGTGCGCGCCGCCGAGCGCTCGCTCGACATCCATCTGACCGGCAATATGGAACGCTTCATGTGGTCGTTCGATGGCGTCAAGATGTCCGACCATCACGAACCGATCCCCTTTATCGAGGGCGAGCGGGTGCGGATCAACCTGATCAACGATTCGATGATGAGCCACCCGATCCATCTGCACGGCCATTTTTTCGAACTGGTCACCGGAAAGGGCGATCGCTCGCCGCGCAAGCATACGGTGCTGGTCCAGCCCGGCGGCACCGCCAGTTTCGACTTTACCGCCGACGCGCTCGGCGACTGGGCGTTCCACTGTCATATGCTTTATCATATGCACGCCGGGATGATGCGCGTCGTCAGCGTCCGTCCGAAAGGAGACGCCGCATGACCCGGCTCGCGCTCCTGCTGTCGGGCATCGCGTCGCTGGCCGTTGCGGCGCCCGCTGCGGCGCAATCGATGGATCATTCGATGCATGGCGCGGCGCCTGCGCCTGCCCCGGTGACGTCGCCCGCGCCCGAGGCGCCAAGCTGTCCGCCCGAGCATGCGGCGATGGGCCATTGCACCCCCGACGCGGGGGCGGATCAAGAGGCTCCGGACCACGGCGCGATGGACCATGGCGCCATGGAGGACGCTGCGCCGCCGCCGTCCGATCCCGACTGTCCGCCCGAACATGCGGCCATGGGCCATTGCACCCCGAAGCCCGCGCCCGCGGCCGGAACCGGCGGCGCCAGCGGCACCGACCTGCCGCCGGGCGACGGCATCGCGCCCGCGCCTCCGGCTGACTGGTATGCCGACCGCCTTTTCCCCAAGGCCGAAATGGAACATTCGCGCCACGCGATGATGGCTGAAAATGGCGCGCAGAAGATCGCCTTCCTCAGCTTCAATCTGGCCGAAGTTCAGGCGCGCAAGGGGCATGACGGGTACCGCTGGGATGCCGAGGCCTGGTATGGCGGCGACATCAACCGGTTGACCGTGAAAAGCGAAGGCGAGGGGGTTTTTCGCGAGGGCATCGAAAGCGTCGAGACCCAGCTGCTCTATAGCCGCGCCGTCGGACCCTATTTCAACGCCCAGGCCGGGATCCGGCAGGATTTTGGTCCGGGGCCGGACCGGACCTATGCCACGATCGGCTTCGAGGGGCTGGCGCCCTATTGGTTCGAGGTCGAGGGCGCGTTGTTCCTGTCGAACAAGGGCGACCTGCTCGCCCGCCTCGAAGGTTATTACGACCAGCGCATCACCCAGAAACTGATCCTCCAGCCGATGGCCGAGGTCAATTTCGCGGTGCAGGACGTGCCCGAAACAGGGACCGGATCAGGACTGTCGGACGTCGAGCTGGGGCTGCGGCTGCGCTATGAAATCGTCAAGGAATTCGCGCCCTATGTCGGGGTCGAATGGGCGCGCAAGGTCGGCGATACCGCCCGCTTTGCGCGCGCGGCGGGCGAGGACGCCGACAGCTTCAGTTTGGTTCTGGGGGTCAAGGGCTGGTTCTAGGCCCCGCTAGTCGAAGATTTCGGCAATGATCAGCGGTCGATCGAATTCCAGACCGGTGGGAACCCCACCCGTCAAAAGCAGCGCGTCGTGCTGCGCCAGCTCCAGTGCATCGCCGTGGACGCGCACCGTCGTCGGCTGCTCGGCCAGCAACAGGATTTGCGCCGCCGCGCTGGGCCGCGCCGCCGTCCAGCGATCCACCGCGATCCGGCTGCGCCCGCGCCGCGCCATCAGGTTGAACACGGTGCAGGGGCCGTCGACGGGCCGGGCCGCGACCGCCGCCTCGCCGGCGAACTGGATGGGCGGCGCGCCGAGGGCGATCCGCCGCTCACCGGCATCGCCGATCGTCAGCAATAGCTCGCCGCGCAGCAACAGGAACGCGCGATCGATCCCGGGCCAGACCGAAAAAGGCCCGGCGGCGGCGATCGTCGCGATGCTCGCGCGCCACCAAAAATCATCGTCGCCCGCGCCCGCCGGAACGGTGACGACGTCGTGGGTGACGCCGCCGCCGTTCCGCCACGGCCGCGCGGTGTAGGCGCGGCTGGCAAGGTGCAGGACGCCGGTCACCCGGTGATGGCGGGCAGGTCGAGACCTTTGTCGCGGGCGCAATCGAGTGCGATGTCATATCCCGCGTCGGCGTGACGCATCACCCCCGTCGCCGGGTCGTTCCACAGCACGCGCCCCAGCCGCGCCGCGGCTTCGGGGGTGCCGTCGGCGACGATCACCATGCCGCTATGCTGCGAAAAGCCCATGCCGACGCCGCCGCCATGGTGGAGCGACACCCAGGTCGCGCCGCTGGCGGTGTTGAGCAGTGCGTTGAGCAGCGGCCAGTCCGACACCGCATCGCTGCCGTCGCGCATCGCTTCGGTTTCGCGATTGGGGCTGGCGACCGAGCCCGAGTCGAGATGATCGCGGCCGATGACGATCGGCGCCTTCAGCTCGCCATTCGCCACCATCTCGTTGAAGGCGAGCCCCAGCCGGTGGCGGTCGCCCAGCCCGACCCAGCAAATGCGCGCGGGTAGCCCCTGAAACTGGATCTTCTCGCGCGCCATGTCGAGCCAGCGGTGGAGATCCTGGTGGTCGGGCAGCAGCTCCTTCACCTTGGCATCGGTCTTGTAGATGTCTTCGGGATCGCCCGACAGCGCGGCCCAGCGGAACGGACCGATGCCGCGACAGAACAGCGGGCGGATATAGGCGGGGACAAAGCCCGGGAAATCGAACGCATTCTCGACCCCCTCGTCCTTTGCGACCTGACGGATATTGTTGCCATAATCGGTGGTCGGCACGCCCGCGGCCTGGAAATCGAGCATCGCGCGGACATGCGCCGCCATCGACGCCTTGGCGGCTTTGGCGACCGCGGCGGGATCGCTTTCGCGCTTGTCGATCCACTCGGCGACGCTCCAGCCAGCGGGAAGATAGCCGTTGACGGGGTCGTGGGCGCTCGTCTGGTCGGTGAGCAGGTCGGGGCGGATGCCGCGGCGATACAGTTCGGGCAGGATTTCGGCGGCGTTGCCGAGCAGCCCGACCGAGACGGGCTGCTGGTCGGCGCAGCTCTGTTCGATGATCGCCATCGCTTCCTCGATCGTCGCGGCTGAAGCGTCGAGATAGCCGGTGCGCAGCCGCATTTCGATGCGGCTCGGCTGACATTCGATCGCCAGGCACGACGCGCCCGCCATCACCGCGGCGAGCGGCTGGGCGCCGCCCATGCCGCCAAGCCCGGCGGTGAGCAGCCATTTGCCCGCGAGGCTGCCGCCATGATGCTGGCGGCCCATCTCGACAAATGTTTCATACGTGCCCTGCACGATGCCCTGGGTGCCGATGTAGATCCACGATCCGGCGGTCATCTGGCCGTACATCGCCAGCCCGCGCTTATCGAGTTCGTTGAAATGATCCCAATTCGCCCAATGGGGGACCAGGTTGGAGTTGGCGATCAGCACGCGCGGCGCGTTTTCATGGGTGCGGAACACGCCGACGGGCTTGCCCGACTGGACGAGCAGGGTCTCGTCACCTTCCAGCCGCCGCAGCGTTTCGACGATTTTGTCATAGCTTTCCCAGTCGCGCGCGGCGCGGCCGATGCCGCCATAGACGACGAGTTCTTCGGGGCGCTCGGCAACGTCGGGATGGAGGTTGTTCATCAGCATCCGCAGCGGCGCTTCGGTCAGCCAGCTTTTGGCCGACAGTTCGGTCCCGGTGGGCGCCTTGATGATGCGGCTGTTGTCGAGTCTCGGGTTGAGGGGGCGGGTCATGTCTGTCCTTTCGTGGGCGTTGCAAATTCGATGCACGCCTTCAAAATATCGTTCAGGGTCGCGGCGAGCGGCGCGGCGCGCTGCGGGGCAAAGGGGGGCGGCCAATTGGCTTCACTCGGATGACCGGGTTCATCCATGTAACCGCGGATTGCGAGTTCCATCTGGATGGCGTGGATGCCCTGTTGGGGGTGGCCATAATGGCGCGTCGTCCAGCCGCCTTTGAAGCGGCCGTTGACGACGATCGACCAATCGTCGGCGTCAATTGCGTCGATAACGTCTTCGGTCAGGTCAGGATCGCACGTCTGTCCGCCATTGGTGCCGATGTTGAATTGCGGCAGTTCGCCGTCGAACAGGCGCGGGACCTGGCTGCGGATCGAATGGGCGTCGTAGAGGACGACGCGCGGGTGGATCGCGCGCAGGCGCGCGATCTCGGCTGCGATGGCGGCATGATAGGGATCGAACCACCGCGCCCGGCGCCGCGCGATTTCGGCGGCGTCGGGGCCGGTATCGGGGTACAGCGGTTCGCCGTCGAAGGTCGTCGTCGGGCACAGCTCGGTCGTTGCCTGCCCCGGGTAGAGTGACGCCCCCGACGGATCGCGGTTGACGTCGATGACGCTGCGCGAAATGCCGGTGCGGACCATCGTCGCGCCGAGGTCGGTCGCGAAATCATAGAGCCGGTCGACCCACCAGTCGGCGTCGCGGCGGGCGAGCCATTCGCAGCGAAAGGCGGCGCCGGTATCGGCCAGATCGGTTCCGGTGTGCGGAAACGCCACCACCAGCGGCGCCTCGCCGCGCCTGATGTCGAGCCAGTCGGTCATGCGATGCCGGGGAGCAGGTCGCCTGCCGTCGCCGCCAGCGCGCCCGACCGGACGAGCGCGTTTGCCGCCGCGATATCGGGGTGGAAATGGCGGTCGTCGGCGAGCGTCGGGACGCTTTCGCGCAGCAGGCGATGCGCCCGTTCGAGCGCCGCGCTCGATTGCAGCGGGGCGTGGAAATCGACCCCCTGCGCCGCGGCGAGCCATTCGATCGCGATCACCGCGGCGGCGTTGGCCGCCATGCCATGCAGGCGCCGCGCGCCATGTGCCGCCATCGACACATGGTCCTCCTGATTCGCCGAGGTCGGGATCGAATCGACGCTGGCGGGATAGGCACATTGCTTGTTTTCGCTGACCAGCGCCGCGGCGGTGACCTGCGGGATCATGAAGCCCGAATTGAGCCCGGGCCGCGGGGTCAGGAACGCGGGCAGCCCCGACAAGGCGGGGTCGACGAGCATCGCGATGCGGCGCTCGGAAATCGACCCGATCTCGCAGATCGCGAGCGCGATCATGTCGGCGGCGAAGGCGACGGGCTCAGCGTGGAAATTGCCGCCCGACAGGGCTTCGTCGGTCTCCGGAAAAATCAGCGGATTGTCCGAAACGCCATTCGCCTCGATCGCCAACGTCGTCGCGGCCTGCCGCAACAGGTCGAGCACCGCGCCCATCACCTGCGGCTGGCAGCGCAGGCAATAAGGGTCCTGCACCCGCGTGTCGTTCTCCAGATGGCTGGCGCGGATCGGCGATCCCGCCATCAGGCCGCGCAGCGCGCCCGCGACCTCGATCTGGCCGCGATGGCGGCGCAGTTCGTGGATGCGCGGGTCGAACGGGGTGTCCGATCCCTTGGCGGCCTCGGTCGACAGCGCGCCGGTGACCAGCGCCGACTGGAACAGCAATTCGGTCTCGAACAAACCGCTAAGCGCATTGGCGGCGGAGAATTGCGTGCCGTTGAGCAGCGCGAGGCCTTCCTTGGCGGCGAGTTCGATCGGCGTCAGGCCGGCTTTTGCCAGAGCTTGGGCGGCGGGCAGACGTTCGCCCGCGACAAAGATTTCGCCCATGCCGATCATTGTCACCGCCATGTGCGACAGCGGCGCCAGGTCGCCGCTCGCGCCGACCGATCCCTGCGCCGGGATCACCGGGGTCAGCCCGTGGACCAGCATCGCTTCGAGCAACGCGACGGTTTCGGGCCGCACCCCCGACGCGCCCTGCGCCAGGCTGGCGAGTTTGAGCGCCATCATCAGCCGGATCACCGGCACCGGCGACGGATCGCCGACCCCCGCCGCGTGGCTGAGCACGATATTGCGTTGCAAGGTCGCGAGGTCGGCGTCGTCGATGCGGACGCTCGCCAGCTTTCCAAAGCCGGTGTTGATGCCATAGACGGGCTCGCCATGCGCCAGGATGCGTCCGACCGCGGCGGCGCTGGCGGCGATGCGCGGCGCCGATGCCGGGTCGAGCCGGGGCACGGCGCCGCGATAGATGGCGCGCCAGTCGGCGAGCGAGGCGGTGCCGGGAACAAGCAAAATGTCGGTCATCGACCACTCCAGATACGGGCATGGAGCGGGTTATACCCCATGCGATAGACAAGTTCGGCGGGGCGTTCGACGTCCCAGATCGCGAGGTCGCAACGCTTGCCGGCCTCGAGCGTCCCGATGCGGTCGGTCAGCCCGAGCGCCCGTGCGGCATTGCGCGTCACCCCGGCCAGACATTCGGCGACGGTCAGGCGGAACAAGGTCGCGCCCATGTTCATCGTCAGCAGCAACGAGGTGAGCGGCGAGGTGCCGGGATTGCAGTCGGTCGCGATCGCGATCGCCACCCCGGCGCGGCGCAAGGCATCGACCGGCGGCAACTGCGTCTCGCGCATGAAATAATAAGCGCCCGGCAGCAACGTCGCGACCGTGCCCGATGCGGCCATCGCCGCGATCCCCGCATCGTCGAGATATTCGAGGTGGTCGGCGGACAGCGCGTCATATCCGGCTGCCAGTGCGCTGCCATGTTGGTTCGATAGCTGTTCGGCGTGGAGTTTGACCGGCAGTCCGGCGCGCTTGGCGGCGTCGAACACCCGCGCCGTCTGGGCGGCGCTGAAGCCGATGCCTTCGCAAAAGGCGTCGACCGCGTCGGCCAGCCCGAGCCGCGCGACCTCGGGCAGCATCTCGTCGACCAGCATTGCGATATAGCCGTCGGCGTCGCCGGCATATTCGGGCGGCAGGGCGTGGGCGCCGAGGAAGGTGGTGGCGACCTGGACGCGGCGCTCGCTGCCGAGCCGCCGCGCGGCGCGCAGCATCCGGATCTCGCTGGCGGTATCGAGCCCATAGCCCGATTTGATCTCGACCGTCGTGACCCCCTCGGCGATCAGCGCGTCGAGGCGGGGCAGGGCGCCCGCGACGAGTTCGTCCTCGCTGGCTTCGCGGGTCGCGCGCATCGTCGACACGATCCCGCCCCCGGCCCGCGCGATCGCTTCATAGGACGCGCCGTCGAGCCGCATCTCGAATTCGCGGGCGCGGTCGCCGGCGTGGATCAGATGGGTGTGGCAGTCGATCAGTCCCGGTGTCATCCAGCGCCCGTCGCAGCGGATGGTTTCGGCCGGGTCGAGCGCGGGGGCGTCCGCCGCGGCACCGGCGTAGACGATGACGCCGTCGGTTGCGGCGACCAGACCCTGTTCGATCAGCCCCATGCCGTCGCCGGCCATCGTCGCCAGCCGCGCGTCGCGCCAAATTCGGTCGCATCGCATCGCTCGAATCTCCTTTCCGCCGCGACACATTGCATTGATCGGCAATAATGTATAGACATAATTGAGCGGATCGGAGGGTATGAGATGATCGATGATGCAGAGGCCCAGCGGACCTTTCATTTCGGGCAGATGCTATTGCCGGATGGCTGGGCGCAGCAGGTTCGCATGGGCGTCACCGACGGCCTCATTTCGTTCGTCATTCCCGGTGCCGCGCCGCAGCCCGGCGACGCGCGCCACGCGATCGGCCTGCCCGGCATGCCGAACCTCCACAGCCATGCCTTTCAGCGCGGGATGGCGGGGCTGGCCGAACTGCGCGGGCCGGGCGACGACAGTTTCTGGACCTGGCGCGAGATCATGTACCGCTTTGTCGACCGGATCGCGCCCGACCAGTTGCGCGCCGTCGCGGCGCTGGCCTATGTCGAAATGCTCGAATCCGGCTTCACCCGCGTCGGCGAGTTTCACTATCTGCATCATGATCCGGCGGGCGCCGCTTATGCCGATCCGGCCGAACTGAGCCAGGCGATCTTCGCGGCCGCCGCGGACAGCGGCATTGCCCTCACGCACTTGCCGGTTTTCTATGCCCACGCCGGTTTTGGCGGCGCGGCGCCGACCGCTGGGCAGCGCCGCTTTGTCCACGGCATCGATAGTTTTGCCGCGCTGCTCGATGCGGCGCGCGTCGGCGCTTCGGCGCTGCCCGATGCAGTCGTTGGCATCGCGCCGCACAGCCTGCGCGCGGTGACCGCCGACGAACTGGCGCAGCTGCAGCCACTGGCCGGGACAGGGCCGATCCATATCCACATCGCCGAACAGGTGAAGGAGGTCGATGATTGTGTCGCGTGGAGCGGGAAGCGACCGGTCGAATGGTTGCTCGATCACGCCGCGATCGACGCGCGCTGGTGCCTTGTCCACGCCACCCACATGACCGGCGCCGAAACCCGCGCCCTGGCGCGCAGCGGGGCGGTGGCGGGGCTTTGTCCGATCACCGAGGCCAATCTTGGCGACGGGCTATTTCCCGCCGCCGATTTTCAGGCGGCTGGCGGACGGTTCGGGATCGGGTCCGATTCCAACGTCCTGATCGACATGACCGAGGAGCTGCGTTTGCTGGAATATGGCCAGCGCCTGTTCGCGCGGTCGCGCAATGTCATGGCCGCCGCGCCGGGGCGATCGACCGGGCAGGATTTGTTCGAGGCCGCGCTGCGTGGCGGGGCGCAGGCGCTGGGGATGCCGAGCGGCCTTGCGGTCGGTCATGTCGCCGACATGGTCAGCCTCGATGCCAATCATCCGACGCTCGCCGGCCGACCGGCCGGATCGCTGCTCGACGGCTTGCTGTTCGCGGCGGGACGCGGCGCGATCGACAGGGTCTGGCGCCGCGGCGAGGTCGTGGTCGAGGGCGGCCGTCACGTCGCGCGCGATCGGGTCGCGGCGCGCTATCGCCAGGCGCTGGCGGCGCTCGTGGCGTGACCTTGCCGCTGCACGAGCGCATCCGCAGCGAGATCGAGGCGGCGATCCTGTCGGGGGCCTTGCGTCCGGGCGCGCGCCTGCCGACCGAACAGGAATTGCAGCGCGACTATGGCTGTGCGCGGATGACGGTCAACAAGGCGTTGTCGGCGCTCGCCGCGGCGGGGTTGATCGACCGGCGCAAGCGCGCCGGCTCGTTCGTCGCGCGGCCCAAAGTCCATTCGATGGTGCTCGACGTCCCCGATCTTGAGCAGGAGGTGGTGCAGCGTGGGCAACGCTACCGCTTTGACCTGACGCAGCGGATCGTGAAACAGCCGGGCGTCGGCGATGCCGAGGAAATTCAGCTCGCCGGCAGCGGCGACCTGTTGCTGATCGAGGGGGTGCATTTCGCCGACGATGCGCCGCTGGCCTTTGAGGCGCGACTGATCAGCCTGACCGCGGTGCCGGAGATCGCGGAGCAGGCGTTCGACGGGTCGTCGCCCGGCGCCTGGCTGCTGCGTCACGTGCCCTGGACCGAAGCCGAAACCCGCATCGCCGCCGTGCCCGCCGATCGTGACATCGCGGCGCGGTTGCATCTGCCGCCGGGGTCGGCCTGCCTGTTTGTCGAACGGCGAACCTGGCGCGCCGACGAGGGGATTACGCTGGTGCGCCAGCATTTCGTCGGCTCAGCCTATGACCTGATCGCCCGCTTTGGATCGGCGCGCAGCATGGCGGCTGGCTGACCGCGGCCTCGCTGCGCGCCAGCGTAATTTTATTACGTCAACGCCGGTGCTTGCGGCCGCCGACTTTCGTCGCTTGCAGCGCCGTGAAAAAAAATGTCGCAAGCCTTGAGGGGTGGTGGTTCGGGGTGCGTATTCCATATGTCGGGTGCATCCCGATCTCGTGCCGCCAAATCATTGATATCAATCAATAATTTCTATTGACCTGTATATACAATTGATGCTCTCTTAGGTTCATCGGATAACCAAAGGGGGTTTCGCCATGTCGATCAGAAAATCTTTGCTCGCGAGCGTGGCAGTCGTTGCCGTGATTGCAACGCCGGCCGTCGGGCAGGACGGCGCGGCCTCCGCGCCCACCGCCGAGAGCGGCGATGCGGGCAGCGACATCATCGTCACCGGATCGCGTATCCGGCGGCAGGATCTTGCCGGTGTCGGTCCGGCAACCGTCGTGTCCGCAGAGCAGATCGAAAATACCGGTCTGGTCAATATCGAAACCCTGCTGCAGCGCTTGCCCGCCAACGCTGGCTTTGCGGGCAACCAGACCTCGGCCTATTGGGCGAACAACGGCTATGGCACGGCGCAGGTCAACCTGCGCGGCCTGGGCATCAAGCGCACCCTCGTGCTGCTTAATGGCCGCCGTCTGGTCGCGGGGGGCACCGGCGCCAACTCGTCGCCCGACCTCAACATGATCCCGGTCGCCGCGCTCGCGCGCACCGACGTCCTGAAGGACGGCGCGTCAGCGATCTATGGCGCCGATGCGATGGCGGGCGTCGTCAACCTCGTCACCCGCACCGACTATGAAGGCCTCGGCCTCAGCGTCCGTCAGGGGATCACCGAACAGGGCGACGGATCCGATTTCACCGCCGACCTGCTGTGGGGCGTGCGGGGCGATCGCGGCGGCTTTATGGCGGCGGTGACCTATCAAAAGACCAGGGCGGTCAACATGGCGACGCGCGCGCCCTGCTCGCTTGCCGAAACGACGCCGGGCGCGCTCAGCTGCGTCAACAGCGCCTCGACGATCGGCGGCCGCGCGGTGCTGCCCAACGGCCAGCAGATCAATTTCAATCAGGTTCCGGGCGGCAATGGCAATTTCTTTGAACCGTACAGCGCCGCCAAGCATAATTTCAATTCGAACCCGTTCCTGAACGCGGTCAGCCCGGTCGAGCGCGTGAGCACCGCCTTTTTCGCCGATTATGACCTGACCGACAGCATCGAAGCGTTCGGCGAGTTTCTTTATGCCTTCCGCAAGTCGAACCAGATTGCGTCGCCGGGCACGCTGCGCAACCTGTCGATCGCGGCGAGCAACCCCACCAACCCGACCGGCCAGAATATCGTCCTGATCCAGCGCCGCCTGGCCGAGCCGGGGCCGCGCCAGTTCTTTCAGGAAACCGACACCTGGCAGGGCAGCTTCGGCCTGCGCGGCAAGCTGGCGAACGATTGGGGCTGGGAAGTCGCGGGCGCCTTTGGCCGCAACACCGCGGTCGATGGTTCGACCAACATCGCCAACCTCGAGCGCGTCCGCAACACGATCAACACCAGCATTTGCAGCCCGGCGGCGGGCGCGGCTATTCCGTGCGGCGACTATCTGGGCTTCGGCGATCTGACCCCGCAGGTGCTCGATTATATCCTCTTCACATCGCGCGACCGCGGCGGCAACGAACTGGCGACGGTGACCGCCGACCTCAACGGCGATCTGTTCACGCTGCCCGCGGGGCCGGTCGCGTTCGCGGCGGGCGCGGTGTATCGCAAGGAAAAGGGCTGGCGCGATCCCGATCCGCTGACCGTGCTCGGGATCGCCAACACCAACCAGCAGAGCCCGATCTCGGGAACCAGCGTTGCGAAAGAGGCCTATCTCGAACTGTCGGTACCGATCCTCGCGGACCGGCCGTTTTTCGAGGCGCTGACCCTAGGCGGGGCGGTGCGCTATTCCAACTATGACCTGTTCGGCAGCGACTGGAACTATAAGGCCAGCCTCGACTGGATGATCAGCGACAGCGTGCGTCTGCGCGGCACCTATGGCACCGGATTCCGCATCCCCAACGTCCCCGAATTGTTTGGCGGGGTGTCGGAAGGCAATCTTACCACCACCGATCCCTGCTCGCGCTATACGACGAGCGGCAATGCGGGGCTGATCGCCAATTGCCAGGCGTCGGGGGTGCCGGCGAACTATGTCCAGCTCGGCACGACGATCCTGACCACCGTCGGCGGCAATCAGGATCTCCAGCCCGAAAGCTCGACGACCTGGACCGTCGGCACGGTCGTGTCGCCCAAGGGGCTGGTCCCCGGCCTGTCGCTGACCGCCGACTGGTTCGACATCAAGATCAAGGATGCGATCCGCGCCATTCCGGGCTCGACCAAGCTCGCCATCTGCTATGCCAGCACAAACCTGTCGCACCCCTTCTGCGACGATTTCACCCGCAGCGCGCTGACCGGTGAGGTCACCTTCCTGTCCGCGCAGCCGATCAATACCGGGCGTGAGGAAATGAACGGCCTTGACTTGGGCCTCGTTTACGCGGGCGGCATCGGCAGCGTGAACCTGTCGCTCGACGTCAACCTGACCTACCTCAACAAATATGTCGTCCTGCCGTTTCCGGGCGGCGCCCCGATCGACTTCGACGGATTTATCGGCGGCGGCAACGGCGGCTATTCGAAATGGCGCGGCTATGGCGTACTGACCGCCGAAAAGGATGGCGTCAGCGCCACCTGGTCGACCCAGTGGATCGGCAAGGCGACCGACTTCAACGCGGACCCCGGCGAAATCGGTTATCGCACCCCCAATGTGTTTTACCACAATCTCCAGCTCGCGTTCGAGGTTGACGAAAAGACGCGGTTCCAGCTCGGCGTCGATAATCTGTTTGATCGCAAGGCGCCCTACATTCAGAGCTTTACCGATGCGAACACCGACACCATGACCTATGACCTGCTCGGACGGCGATTCTACGTCGGTTTCCGCACGGCTTTCTGAGGGTATCGACATGGCGATCCATTGGCCGCTGCTCGTCCGGCGCACCCATAAATGGCTGGCCCTGGTGGTCGGTGTCCAGGCTTTGCTCTGGACGCTGACCGGCCTTTACATGGTGGCGGTTCATATCGACATCATTCATGGCGATCATCTGGTGCGCGCCCCGGCGGCGCAGCCCTTCGACCTCGATGGCTTTGTCGCGCCGTCACAGGTCGTCGCGGCGGCGCCGGGGGTGTCCGAGCTCCGTCTCCAACGATTTGCGGGCGAGCCGGTCTGGCGCGCCGAAACCCCTGAAGGCGCGCAGCTGTTCGACGCTCGGTCGGGGGCGCCGCTGCCTGCTCTGACCGAGTCCCAGGTCCGCGAGCAGGCGCGGCGCATCTACACCGGCGATGGCAAGATCGTGTCGGTGCGTCTGCTGACCATAGCACCGCAGGAGATGCAGGCGCGCCAGCCGCCCTATTGGCAGGTCGAGTTTGAGGGCTGGAACCGCCCGACGCTCTATCTGTCGCCGACGACGGGCGAACTGATCTCGCGCCGCCATGCCTTGTGGCGCGTTTTCGACTTCGCCTGGATGCTCCACATCATGGATTATGACGAACGCACCGACGTCAACAACCCGCTGCTGCGGATCGCAACCTGGAGCGCCTTTGCCATGGCGATCAGCGGGGCGTGGTTGCTGATCTGGTCGTTCAAGCGCCGCAAGAGGAAGCCGGCATGAAACGCATTCGACTGACGCCGCTGTTTTTCCGGCGCATCCACAAATGGGTCGGGTTGATCCTGGGCCTGCAGTTCCTGCTTTGGGCGCTCAGCGGCTCGGTGATGGCGCTGCTCGACAAGGACAAGGTCGGCGGTCACGGCGCCGGGATGACCCATGCCCACCCGCTCCCCGCGGGCGACTATGTCGATGTCGCGGCGTTGCGGCGCGGCGAAGCGATCACCGGGATTGTCCTGCGCGATCTGGGCACGCGACCGGTCTATGAGGTGCAATCGGCCAAGGGGGTCCGCCTGGTCGATGCGACGACCGGCGCGGATATTCGCGTCGACGCCGCGGTGGCCCGCGACGTTGCGGCGATGATGAACGACGCGCCGATCCGCGACGTCAGCGTGCTGCCCAAGGCGAATCTCGAGGCGCGCGACCATGCGGGGGCGATGTGGCGGGTGGATTTCGCCGATGCCGAGAACAGCAGCGCTTATGTCTCGCTCGATACCGCGCGTTTCCTGGTGATGCGCGGCGATACGTGGCGAACGTGGGATTTCTTCTGGATGCTCCACAACATGGATTATGTGAACCGGTCGAGCTTCAACCATCCGCTGATCATCTTTGTCGCCTTTGGGACATTGTGGATGTCGGGCACCGGCTTTTATCTGTTGTTCAAAAGTTTCAGCCGCGCCGATTTCCGCTGGCTGCGCCGCCGCCGCAAACCCGTCGTCGTCCGCAGCGCGCCCTGACGCCTCAGTCGTCGATCGAAAAGGCGGCGGACAGTTCAAAACGGGTGCCGGGGTGGGTCAGCCAGGCATGCGACACCAACCGGCCGCGGCTCCAGGTGCGGCGCGTCATCCGCAATACCGGCTCGCTGTCGGTCAGGCCCAGCATACTCCGCGTCCGGGCGTCGGGCATCGTCGCACAGACCCGATGTTCGACGCGCTCAAGCGGCGCGGTGCGGGTCAGATATTCATTGGGGGTCAACTGCGTAAAATCCAGCTTGCCGTAATCGGGCGCCGCCGACGCCAGCACGAAACGTTCCTCGAGCTGAATCGGAAACTCGGCCTCGTGATGGACGATGATCGAATGGAAAATCCGGGTGCCGGTGGGTATTTCGAGCAACGCCGCGGTCTCGGCGGCGGCGCGTTCTTCGATATTCTGGATCACGCGCGCCCGATAGACATGGCCGCGTTCGCGAATTTCTTCGGCGATATTGCGGATTTCAATCATCTGGCCGATCGGCTTGGGCTGCGCGATGAACGATCCGCTGCCGGCGCGGCGCACGACGACCCCCGCCGCCTGCAACTCGCGCAGCGCCCGGTTCGCGGTCATCCGCGACACGTCGAACTGTTGAACCAGCTCGGCCTCCGATGGGACGCGGTCGCCGGGGAGGAGGCGGCCGTCACGGACGGCATCGCAAATGCTTTGTTTGATCACCACGTAGCGCGGGGTCGTTTCGCTGGCGGTGGTTGCATGGGGCGGTGCGGCGCCGCGGCCGCGATGGTTTGAAACAAGAGCCTTGCTGGTGCGCGACGATGTCATCAGCCGTCTATACAAGTTCGCCCACGGGCAGCCAGGTAAAAGAATGGGTTGCGACCCGCGCCGGGCCAGCGGGGGGCTCCGGGCCAGGTCAGAAATCTTTCGCTGCCGTGCATCCACTGGCGGCCGCCGCGCCGTCTAGCTGTTGACCGGACAGCGCGCCGGTCCGGGCGGCGGCTTCGCGCGGCGGTTGATTTGTGCTCCCCGGTGCAGATTATCCCCGCCTTGCTGTAAGCCGCCGCCTGTGTTTCACCATGCCGATGCGGCATGAAGGAGAATGAGGATGAATTTTCTGATGGCCGCCGCGGCCACCACCCCCGCCGCCGCCGCGGCGCCCGCCGCTACGGTGGCGCCCGTGACGTTGCCGCAGCAGGTGATCAATCCGGCCGATGTGGCCGCCTATATCGACCCGCGCGACATCGCGGCGCTGTTGCCCGCGCCGCCGCCGACCACCGAACTGGTTGCGATCAGCGACGGCTTTTTCCGCCTGGTCGAAAATGCGACCTTTGTGGCGCTGTTCACCGTCGGCTTTTTCCTGCTCGCGCGGCTGCTCCATGCGTGGATGCTCCACCGCTCGATCCGCCGCGCGCTGGAGGCGAAGTCCGACGCGGTCAGCCCGCTGATCGAAAAGCTCAACAAGCCCTATGAACATATCGGCGGCCAGAGCCCCGAAGCCCCGGGCGACGATCGCAACGCGCTGGTGCTGATTGCGATCGGCCTGGCGATGGCGGGTTTCGGGGTGATCCAGGGGCATGAGCAGCTGATCCGGGCCGCGGCGGGCGCCGCGCTGTTCCCGACCTTTGTCGGCATCGCACTTCTCGTCCGCCGCCGCCTCGCGCGCGCCGCGGCTGCCGAGGAGCGCGCCGCTGCGTGAAAAGGGACGCGCCGATGAAGATTGGGCTCTCAACCAGCGGGTTGCCGGGGGGGATCGTGCCGCTTTCCAGCTGCTCGTGCTGCGGCATGAGGGGCGATTGCGCGCCTTCCTGGCCCGCGCCGCGGGATGCGATGCCGACGATCTGGCGCAGGAAGCCTTTGTTCGCGCGTGGCAGCGCGCGGGCGATTTTCGGGGGCAGGGGAGTTATGCGGCGTGGATCATGGGGATTGGCTGGCGCCTGTTCCTCGACCAGCGGCGCACCGCGCAGCGGCGCGAGGGGCTGGCCCAAGGCGATGACGTCGCAACCGCCACCGACCCGCGCGGCGCGAGTGATGCGGCGATCGACGCCGACCGCTTGCTCGGCGCCCTGTCGCCGCAGGAACGCGCCGCGCTCACATTGTGCTTCGGCCATGGCTGGTCGCATGGCGACGCGGCGGAGATCATGGGGGTGCCGCTCGGCACGCTCAAATCGCTGGTCTTGCGCGGGCGCGCCAAGGCGCAGAAGATGATCGGCGAAGGAGCGGACGCATGACGGCGCCGAATCAGACGGACATCGATGCGATGCTGACCGCGCTGCTGGCGCCGCCGCCGCGCCCCGGCGACCGCGCCTTTACCGTCCAGGTCGAGCGGGCGATCGATGCGCAGGCCGCCTACGCCCGCGCCCGCGCGCGCTTCTGGCGCAGCTTTGGGTTCGAGGCGCTGGCGGTCGGCGCGCTGCTCGCGGCGCTGTGGCTGCTGTCATCGGCGCCGCTGCCGGCGCCGCTGGCCGGATCGACGCATTGGGGACTCGCGCCACCGCTGCTGCTCGTCCTGCTGCTCTGGTTCGGGGTGCAGCGCTGGCGGAGTGCGTAAGCGGTAAGGGACTTCATAATATCGTCATTGCTTCGCTTCGCTCGCAATGACGAAGATAATAATCCCGAGCCTTCGGTTTCTAACCGACCGGCGAATCCTCGCCGTCGATGCCCTGATATTTGAGCTGGAGATAGCGTTCGCGCGTCGCGAGCTTGTCGAGTTCGCCCGCCGCCAGGCTGCGCGCGGCGCTGCCGATCTCGGCCTCCAGCATCTTCAGCCCGCCGACCAGCGTCTCGTCGGGGGTGCGCCCGGCATGGGCTTCGCCGCGCAGCCCCGCCGGGATGCGCTGATAACCCGCGACGAGTTCGGGCAGATCTTCGCCAACCAGCTTGCGGATATTCGCCGCCGCGGGTTCGCCGGGGTCGAGCGTCTGGAGCTGCGGCGCGAGCAGGTCGAGCTGGACGCCGATGCCATCGACCAACGTGCGCGCCGGGGCGGGCAGCATCGGGCGCTGCGCCTCGAGCCAGATTTCGGTGCGCCCCGCCAGTTGCTTGAGGTCGGTCTTGGGCAAATCGGCCTGGCGCGGTTCGGGAAAGGGCGAGCGGCCGAACAGCACCGCGACCCCGATCAGCAGCACGAACAGCGCGAGCAGGCCGATGAAGCCCAGCGGCTGGATCAGCGCGCCGAACAAGGCCGCGCCGATCAGCACGACGCCCGCGGCGACGAGCACCCGGCCCAGCTTTTTGTAGAGATGCTGGCGGCGCAGCGCGACGCTTTTGGTCCCGATCGGGCGGCGGCGCTCGCGCGACCGTTCGATCGCCGATGCGGCCGAGACCCGGATCTTGTCGACTTCGCTCATCGTCATGATGTGCCTTAGCCTTCGAGCGACGCGAGCGGGCTTTCGGCGCCGCCGACGCTCGCCTGCGCCTGGCTCGCACCCTCGGCACGCGCGATATAGCCCTTTGACTTGGCGACCTCGCCCTCCAGCGTCGTCACCGTCGTCTTCATGCTGTCGAGGGCTTTCAGCTTGAAGGTGTCGATCGCGTCCATCGTGTCATAGATATTCTGGAACGCGCGCTGCAGCGTTTCCATCGGGATTGTGCTCGACGCCGCCTGTTCGTGGATGCGCGCGGTGTTGTCCTTCAGCATCTTTGACGTGCCGTCGATGATGTTCGCGGTGGTGGTGTTCAATGCGGTGATCTGTTCGAGCACCAGTTTCTGGTTGGTCATCGCCTGCGCGACGGTGATCGCGGTCTTCAATGCGCCGACGGTGGTGGTGCTGGCGCGATCGACCCCCTTCACCAGCTCGACATTGTTCTTTTTAACGAGGTCGAGCGCGAGATAGCCCTGCACCGTCACCGCCATTTGGGTCAGCAAATCCTGCGTCCGCTGGCGCGCGTAAAACAGCGCATTTTCGCGCAGCACCTTGGCTTTCGCCGGGTCGCTGCTGTCGAGCTCCTCGGCTTTCGCTTCGAGTTTGGCGTCGAGCGTCTGGGCGATGTGGACCATCTGCTCCAGCTTGCCCATCGCCTCCCACAGCTTGCGGCGTTCGACGTCGATGGCGGCATTGTCCATCAACAGCTCGTCCTTGCCGTTCGCCAGCGCGTTGAGCACGCCCGAGATATGCGACTGGGCGCTGCGATATTTGGCGAAATAATTGGTGACGCTGCTGCCGAACAATTTGTCGAGGATGCCGCGCTTCGACATCAGCTTGCCGTTCGACGACGGGTCGAGCCGCTCGACGGTGTTGCGCAGCTCGATCAGGTTCAGGCCGATGTCGCTGTCGCGGTCCATCGCCTTGATCGGGCGGTCGAGGAAACGGTTCGACTGGTTCGCCGCCTCCAGCATTTCCTTGCGGCCCATGTTGGTGATCTGGTCGACCTTTTGCCCAAAGGCGGGCGAATTGACGTCCTGCGCGACAAGGTCTTCGATAAACCCGTCGACGCGCTCTTCCAGCTTCGATTTCTGCTCGCCCGACAGCGGGACCAGGCCGGCGGCTTTTTCGGGCGACACCACGGGCACCGGATCGGGCGGGGTCAGTTTCAGCTCGTCGGTCACGGTTGCAGTTGCCGTCACTTCGCTCATGTCTCGTCCTTCCACCCCGCAAGGTCTAAAGTGGGGCCACTTGCCTATATGGCACGCGGCCCTGTGTTATTCAAGCACTACACTCTGTGCGCGGCGATTCAGCCCCGGCGCGATCCACGCCGACAGGATCAGTTGCGCCATATGATAGACGAGGATCGGGACCAGCACCATGCCGGCGATCGCGGGCGGAAACAGCGTCGCGGCGAGCGGTGCGCCGACCGCGATGCTCTTTTGCGCGCCCGAAAACAGCAAGCTGATGCGGTCGGGACGCGCGAGCCGCAGCAGCGCGCCCAGGCCCCAGGCGCCGCCGAACGACAGTATCAGCAGCACCGCGACGGCACCGAACACAATCGCAATCTCGCGGCTGTCGAGCTGGTCCCAGATGCCTGCGACCACTGCGGCGGAAAAGGCGACATAGACGGCGACGGCAATTGCGGTGCGGTCCATGATCGTCGTTAGCCCCTTGTGTGTCAGCACCCATGGCCGCAGCCAGCGTTGTGCGAACTGCCCCGCGATGAACGGCAGCAATAGGATCAGGGCGATACGCAGCGCCGCGGCGCCGCTGATTTCGCCCGCGCTGCCCGCGAGCGCCGCAAACAGCAGCGGCGAGGCGATGACGCCGATCAGGTTGAGCAGCGCCGCCGCGACGACGCTGGCCGCGACATTGCCCCCCGCCATGCTGCTCGCCGCGGTCGCCGACTGGACGGTCGAGGGCAGGATGCCGAGAAACAGGAAGCCCAGCGCGAGCGTCGCGGGCAGCAAGGCCGCAGTCGCCAGCTGCGCGCCGAGCCCGATCAGCGCCATGACGCCGAAACAGAAAAGCAGCGCGCTGCCCTGCAATTTCCAGTTGCGGATGCCGTGCAGGACCTCGTCGCGGGGCAGGCGCACACCGTTGAGGAAAAACAGCAGGACGATCGCCGCGGTCGACACCCCCTGCGCAATCGGCACCGCGGCGCCGCGCACGGGCAGCAGGCTGGCGAGCAGGATCGTGCCGAGCAGGATGGGGACGAAGCGGTCGGGGAAGATGCGGGAAAGCATGGAGGAGCCATGGCGGGGTGAGGGTGGTTTGGCAAGAATATGATCCTCCCTGTGGCGAAGCCATGGGGAGGATCATCCGCAACCTTCCGCTCATTAAGGGCCGTTCGTCCCGAGCGAAGTCGAGGGACGTCTGGCGCGGTCCTAGCGTGTCTCGACTTCGCTCGACACGAACGGAGAGGGGATTAGAGAGGCGCAATGCCCAACCTTCTCATCCTCGCCGCGCTCCCCGAAGAAGCCGACGCCCTGTTTCCGGGCACCGGCACCCCCGAACTCACCCCAATCCCCCTCCGCCGCCTCACCGTCCACAACCACAGTCTCACTATCGCCACCTGCGGCCTCGGCAAGGTCAACGCCGCGCTCGCCGCTGGCCTGTACGGTGCCGACGTCGACCGGATCCTGATGACCGGCACCTGCGGCGCGCTCGGCGCGGCCCCCGGCGCCTATTGGATCGCCGAGGCGCTGCAGCATGACTATGGCGCGGTTCACCCCGGCACCTTCCGCCGCTATCGCGCCGGCGACTGGCCGATGGGCGAGGCCGGTGAAGCGCATTTCACCGCCATGCCCGACCCAGGCCTCGGCCTGCCCCACGCGCGGATCGCCAGCGGAGACAGCTTCGTCGCCTGCCCCACCGCCGCCGCCGACCTGCAATCGCTCGGCGCGACGCTGGTCGATATGGAGGTCGGCGCGGTGGCGCAGGCCGCGGTGCGGCTGGGCAAGCCCTGGGCGGCGATCAAGGCGGTGACCGACGAGGCGAACGACGCCAGCGGCGGCGATTTTCAGGCGAATCTGATCCGCGCCGCGCGTCAGGCGGGACAAGCGGTCGAGCGGTTGGTGGCGATGCTGTGACCAACAACCGGTTTCGACCGCAACGCGACCTCTCTATAATCGTCACCCCGGACTTGATCCGGGGTCCATGACTTCAACGCCGCGATGGATCCCGGATCAAGTCCGGGATGACAAAGGTGGGGAAACCGATGGCAGCTCCCCACCCCAAAATCGCCATCCGCAGCTCAAAAAAAGCTGTCCTACATTATTCCGCTGTGCCAGCCTTCATCTCAGCTCTTTCAATTTACAGGCAAAAGCGATCGCCGCCCGGATTGCGGATGCGGCCAGGAACCAGCCGCCCTCTGTCCGCCGAGCGCGACAAATGCGGCGCTGCACGAGGCTGAACTTTCCTGAACTTTGGTATGATGGCCCGGCCCATGCGCCGACCGGATCGCAGCCCGGGCCCCGGATAACCGAAGATGGCAATGAATGCTCGCCACCCCAAAGCGGTGGTCAGCTACTCATAACTCAAATGCGTCGCCTTGCCGCGAAAAATCCAGTGCGACAGGATCGAATATCCCAAGATCACCGGCAGCACGAACAACGCCCCGATCAGGATGATGCTCAGCGATTCGGGCGACGCCGCCGCCTGCCAGATGTCGAGCCGGTCGGCGATCAGATAGGGGTAGAAGCTGTACGCGATGCCGACAAAGCCCAATGCGAAGAGGATGCCCGCGGTCGCCAGCGGCACCCATGACAGCTCGTCTCTGGCGCGCAGCGGACGGCGCAGGAAAATCGCCAGGCCGACGAACAAGGTCGCGGCGGCGATCGGGATCGGCAGCAGCGCGATAATCTCGGGCAGGCGGAACCAGCGATCGAAGATGCGCTGGGAGAGCAGCGGCGTCGCGATCGAGATGATCGCCATCGCGAGGGCCGTCGCCCACAGGCTGACCTCGGCCCAACGCACCGCGCGCTTCTGCAAATCGCCCTCGACCTTGTAGATCAGCCAGCATGCGCCGACGAACACATAGCCCGCGACCAGCCCCAATGCCGCGAGCAGGCAGAACAGCACCGCCGCAAAGCTCTGGTCGAACCCCAGCACATAGGCGCCGAGCATATAGCCCTGACACAGCGCGGTGAGCAGCGACCCGGCAAAGAACGCATGGTCCCAGCGCTGCTTATGCTCGGGCGCCGCCTTGGCGCGGAATTCGAAACTGACGCCGCGCAGGATCAGCGCGATCAGCATCAGCACGACAGGCAAGTACAGCTGGGTCAGGATCAGCCCGTGCGCGACCGGAAACGCCACCAGCAGCAACCCGATGCCGAGCACCAGCCACGTCTCATTGGCGTCCCAGAACGGCCCGATCGACGCGACCATCAAATCGCGATTCTCATCCTTCTCCAGCCGCGTCAGCATCCCGACGCCGAGGTCATAGCCATCAAGGATGACATAGAGCAGGATCGACAGCCCCATCAGCCCGGCAAAGATGACGGGCAGCCACCAGGGATCGATGAACGGGGTCATGCGGGCGCCTCCGATTGCGGTTCGGCCGGACCTTCGGCGACCCCGGGCAGCGGGAACATCGGCTTGCCCTCGGGCGCCGCCTTGCCGAGCCGGGCGAGGCGATAGAGCACCGCGATATAGGCGGTCAGCAGCACGGCATAGACCGCCAGATACAGCGTGAGCGAACTTGCCACCATCGCGCTGCCGACCGGGCCGACCGCGTCGGCGGTCTTGAGTACCCCGGTGACCAGCCACGGCTGGCGCCCGATTTCGGTGACATACCAGCCCGCTAGCGTCGCGACCCAGCCGCTGAAGGTCATCGCGACGAGCGCGCGCGCCAGCCAGCGCGGCATCGCATCGACCCCGCGCCGCCGAATCGTCCAGGCGGCGAGCCACGACAGCGCCAGCATCAGGACGCCAATCCCGACCATGACCCGGAAACCCCAGAACAGCGGCCCGACCGGCGGGTGGTTGCCCGGATAGTCGTTGAGCCCGGGGACGACGCCCGCCGCTTCATGCTTCAGGATCAGGCTGGCGCCCGACGGCACGGCCACTTCCAGATGGTTGGTGCGCGCCTTTTCGTCGGGGATCGCGAACAGCACCAGCGGCACATGGCTGCGGGTTTCCCAATTCGCCTCCATCGCCGCGATCTTTTGCGGCTGATGCTCCAGCGTGTTGAGCCCGTGCATGTCGCCGACGAAAATCTGCACCGGGATCAGCAGCGCGGCGGCATAGACCGCGGCCTTCAGCGTCCGCCGCACGCCTTCGCCGCCGCCGTCCTTCAGCCAGCGCCACGCCGACATCCCGGCGATCAGGAAGGCGACGGTCAGCGCCGAGGCGATCAGCATATGGGTTAGCCGGTACGGCATCGACGGGTTAAAGATGATTGCCCACCAGTCGGTGGCATGGACAACGCCGTCGCGGATTTCATAGCCGACCGGGGTCTGCATCCAGCTGTTCAGCACGATGATCCAGAAGGCCGACAGCGTCGTGCCGCCCGCGACGAGCAAAGTCGCCAGCGTGTGGACCCAGTTGGGAACGCGGCTGAATCCGAACAACATGATACCCAGAAACACCGCTTCGAGGAAAAAGGCGGTGAGCACTTCATAAGCGAGCAACGGCCCCGCGACATTGCCGACCTTTTCCATATAGCCCGGCCAGTTGGTGCCGAACTGGAAACTCATCGTGATGCCGGACACCACCCCCATCGCAAAGCTCAGCGCAAAGACCTTCACCCACAGGCGGTATGCATCCATCCACGCTTCGTCTTTCGTGCGATTATACGCGAGCTTGAAGCCGAGCAGCGCCCAGCCGAGCGCGATCGTGATCGTCGGGAACAGGATATGGAAACTGATGTTCGCGGCAAACTGGATGCGCGCGAGGATCAGCGGGTCAAGTCCGTCCATGGTCGGCCTCCGTCGTCACCGCCTTGCCCCGCCCCAGCATGCGGTCCTTGAACTCGAGCGCCTTGACCACTCGCTCGCCGAGCCGCAGCAGCTGGAGCAGCCGTTCGCTGTCGAGTCGCCGCATTTCGGCATACCAGTCGGTCAGCAGCTCGATCTGTTCGTGCATCGCGGCGATGCGTTCCTGTGCGAAACGGTCCGACGCATCGGTCGCGGGTTCCATCAACAGGGTGCGCAGCGTGGTTAGCGTCGGGTCGATCTCGCGCTTCTTGCGCTCCTCGACCAGGGTGCGAAAGATCGACCACACGTCGCGCGGCGTTTCGTAATAGTCGCGCCGGTCGCCGGGGACATGGCGGAGCTGGACGAGGTTCCAGCTTGCGAGTTCCTTCAGCCCCATCGACACGCTGCCGCGCGACAGGGTCAGCGCGTCGGCGATGTCCTCGGCATGGCGCGGCGCGTCGGCCAGGAACAGCATCGCGTAAATCTGGCCGACGGTGCGGTTGATCCCCCAGCGGCTCCCCATCTCGCCGAAATGCAGGACAAACGCCTGCGCGAGCGGGGAGAGCCGGAACGGCGGGGACGGGGCCGCCGCTGGAGAATCGGGGGTGGGAGACATATCCATGCCGGGATTCATATATCGCAATTTCTAAAATTTCAATAATTATTGAAACTAATGAAGAGTGCGGCTCGCTCATTGCCGAGCGGCGCAAATCGGCGTAGTCTGCGCGGGCGATCGGTCGGCGTCCGTGGCGCCCCGATCGGTCAGGCCCGCCGAACCGCAGCGGCGCGACGGGCGGCATTTCCGGCTGTGCCGCTGCGATGTTTCCTTAAAGGAGGGTGCGATGCGGCGTGCTGTTGGACCTGGTCTGGGCATTTCGATGCTCGCGGCGGCGCTGGCCGTGGCGGCGCCCGTTCTGGCGGCGGGCGGCGGGGGCGGCGGTGGTGGATCGGCACCCAGCGCGTCGGGGCCATCCTATGACCCCGCGGCCGAATATCAAAAGGGCGTCGCGGCGTTTCAGGCCGGCCGGTTCAAGGATGCCGCCAGTTCATTTCGCAAGGTGGTCGATGTCGTGCCGCGCAACGCGCAGGCGCAATATATGCTCGGCGCCAGCCTGCTTGGTGCGGGCGAGTATAAAAAGGCGATCCGCCCGCTCGACGCGGCGGTCAAATATGACGCCACGCTGATCGAGGCGCGGCGTGACCTGGGCGTCGCGGCCGCCCGGGCGGGCGACGCCAAGCGCGCGCAGGAACAGCTGGCTGCGGTCAAGGCGCTGCACGCGAGCTGCGCGGGCAGCTGCGCCGACGCGGCGAAGCTGGCGAGCGCGCTGGCGGCGATCGAGGCTGCGATTGCAGCGGGCGGCCAAACGTCGGCGGTGGTGGTTCCCGATGTCCGCTTTGCCGATGCGGCGGCGATCGATGGTCATTATGTTACTGCGGTCGGGCTGATCAACGAGCGGCGCTATGACGCGGCGATCGCCCTGCTCGATTCGGCGCTGTGGGCCGCGGGACCGCACCCCGACATCCTGACCTATCTCGGCTTTGCGCATCGCAAGCTCGGCAATTTCGATCGCGCCGACGCCTATTATCGCACCGCGCTGGCGGTGGCGCCCGACCATCGCGGCGCGCTGGAATATCAGGGCGAGCTGAAAATCGAACGAGGTAACCTCGCCGGGGCGCGCGCCAATCTGGCGCGGCTCGACGCGCTGTGCGGGTTCGGCTGTTACGAGGCCGATGAACTGCGGCGCTGGATTGCCGAGGTGAAGCCATCCGCCAGCTAGCCGTCGCGCTGGCGCTGGCGCTGGCTTTCGCCGTTCCGGCGGTGATTGCCGCCAGCGGCCCATCGCCCTTTGCGGGTGCGCTGCGGTGGACCGCCCCGGACGCCGAATGGGCGGTGCTGGCCCAGCAGCCGCGCCAATGTTCGCGCGCCGACGCCGTAGCAAGCGATTCGCCGCCGCCGATCGCGGCGGGAGAGGCGCTGTTCAACAGCCCGGCGCTGCTCGGCGGGCAAGCGTCGAAAGCGGGGCTCAGTTGCGCCGCGTGCCACCGCAGCGGCCGGGACAATCCGCATTTCCTAATGCCGCAGCTGTCGAGTGCGCCCGGCACCGCCGATGTCACCAACAGCTTTTTCGGGCCGCAGCGGGCGAACGGGCGGTTCGATCCCGTCGCGATTCCCGACCTCGCCATGCCGGGGAAGGTGTCGCGCGCCGCCGACCGTCCCGATCTGACGCGCTTCATCCGCAATCTCGTGGTCGAGGAGTTTTCGGGCGCCGAGCCCAGCGCGGCGACGCTCGATGCACTCGCCGCCTATGTCCGGACGATCGGCCGCTGCCCGGCCGGCGATGACCAGGCGCAGCCGCTCCGGCTGGCGGACCAGCTCCGGCTGATCGACCAAAGCATCGCCGGGGCCAGGGCGGTCGGCGGTGATGATCGCGCGCTCCGCCGCCAGCTGATCGCCGCCGCGCGGCACCAGCTCGGGCTGATCGATGAACGGTACGCGGCGGCGCGCCATGCCGCGCTTCGCCGCGATCTGGTGATGGCGTCGCGCGACCTTGCGCGCATCGGCGACGGCGATACAGGCTGGCGCCCGGCGCTCGATAAATGGCATGCGCGCTTTGTCGCCAAGCTGGGGCTGCGGCTGCGCCAACGCGAAGCCGTGTCGCTCTACGATCCGGCGCATCTCCGCCATGCTCTCGCCGACCGCGCGCGCCCACCCGACTGACCGGCAATTTTGTTGCGCCGCAGCACCGCTTCTGTTAGGGGCGCGGCGTTTCGCGGTGCCCTGCGCGCTGCCCCCTCCCATCAAGGCTCTCCGCATGTCTTTGCGCAATATTGCGATCATCGCCCACGTCGATCACGGCAAGACCACCCTCGTCGACCAGCTGTTCCGCCAATCGGGCACCTTCCGCGACAATCAGCGCGTCGAAGAGCGCGCGATGGATTCGAACGATCTGGAAAAGGAGCGCGGGATCACCATCCTGGCGAAGTGCACCTCGGTCGAATGGGGCGAGGGTGACGATACGACGCGGATCAACATCGTCGACACGCCGGGCCACGCCGATTTCGGCGGTGAGGTCGAGCGGATCCTGAGCATGGTCGATGGCGTCATCCTGCTCGTCGACGCCGCCGAAGGCCCGATGCCGCAGACCAAGTTCGTCACCGGCAAGGCGCTCGCGCTGGGCCTGAAGCCGATCGTCGTCGTCAACAAGATCGACCGCAGCGACGCGCGCGCCGCGGAAGTGCTCGACGAAGTGTTCGAGCTGTTCCTGACCCTCGAGGCCAATGACGAGCAGCTCGATTTCCCGATCCTCTATGCCTCGGGCCGCGGCGGCTATGCGTCGGAAAGCGCCGACGCGCGCGACGGCACGCTCGAACCGCTGTTCAAAACCATCGTCAGCCACGTCCCGACCCCCGGCCTGCCCGAAGACGGTCCGTTCACCTTCCTCGCGACGCTGCTCGACCGCGACAATTTCATCGGCCGCATCCTGACCGGCCGCGTCCAGTCGGGGACGATCAAGGTCAACCAGCCGATCCACGCGCTCGACATGGACGGCAAGGTGATCGAGACCGGCCGCGCATCGAAGCTGCTGGCGTTCCGCGGGCTCGAGCGGGTTCCGGTCGAAGAGGCGCGCGCGGGCGACATCGTCGCCATCGCCGGGCTGTCGCAGGCGACCGTCGCCAACACCATCGCCGACACCAGCGTGAGCGAGCCGATCGCGGCGCAGCCGATCGATCCGCCGACGCTGTCGATGCGCTTTGCAGTCAATGATTCGCCGATGGCGGGGCGTGAAGGCAGCAAGGTGACGAGCCGCATGATCCGCGACCGCCTGTTCCGCGAAGCTGAAACGAACGTTGCGATCCGCATCACCGAAAGCGCCGACAAGGACAGCTTTGAAGTCGCCGGCCGCGGCGAGCTTCAGCTCGGCGTGCTGATCGAAACGATGCGCCGAGAAGGCTTTGAACTCGGCATCAGCCGCCCGCGCGTGCTGTATGGCGAGGACGAGGCGGGCAAGCGCACCGAACCGTATGAAACCGTCGTCATCGACGTCGACGACGAACATTCGGGCACGGTTGTCGAGAAGATGCAGGTCCGCAAGGCCGACCTGACCGACATGCGTCCGTCGGGCGGCGGCAAGACCCGCATCACCTTTAGCGGCCCGTCGCGCGGCCTGATCGGCTATCACGGCGAATTCCTGTCCGACACCCGCGGCACCGGGATCATGAACCGGTTGTTCGAGAAATATGGCCCGCACAAGGGCAATATCGAAGGCCGCAAGAATGGCGTCCTGATCAGCAACGGCAATGGCGATGCGGTGGCCTATGCCCTCGGCCCGCTCGAAGAGCGCGGCATCCTGTTCGTCTCGCCCGGCGAGGCGCTGTACGAGGGGATGATCATCGGCGAAAATGCCAAGCCCGACGACCTGGAAGTCAACCCGATGAAGTCGAAGCAGCTGACGAACTTCCGTTCGACCGGCAAGGACGACGCGATCCGCCTG
>NZ_SCOT01000019.1 GCF_005502465.1 Sphingopyxis sp. L1A2A | reverse complement strand
GGGAGGGGTTAGGGGTGGGTGCGAGCGCTAGCGAGCCGAGGCAGAGCGCCGCCTTCGGCGGCCACCCACCCCCGACCCCTCCCTGGAAGGGAGGGGAGAAGAATGTCCGCAACCGGTCGAAACCGGTCATCGCCCGTAACGCCCTACAGCAGCTCAAGACTCCCCAGCGCCAGCGCCTGCCGTGCCGGGCGTTCGGCCATCACCGCGAACATTTCGTCGCCGCGGTCGGTGCGTTCGACGTTCATCGAGGCAAAGACTGCCATGAAATAGCCGCTCAGCGCCCCGACGCGATAGTCGGTCCACAGCGCCGCGGGGTCGGGATCGACGCCGTTCGCCCCAAGCGCGGCGAGCCAATGGTCGAAGGCGGGGCGGTCGGCGGCGGCGCGCTCGCACGGGTCGGCGATGCTGGTGCCGACCAGATAGGCGAGATCGGTGGCGCCGCTGCCGCGTCCCAGCGTTTGCCAATCGACGAGCCAGCAGGCGCCGCCGTCGGGAGCGAACAGGATATTGTCGATGCGCAGGTCGCCATGGACCAGCGTTCGCGCCGCGGCTTCGCGCGCCAGATAGGCGTCGAGCCTGGCGACAATGCCCGCGCCGACGTCGAGGATCTCGGGCGCAAGGCGCGCCGCATAACGCTCGCGAAATCCCAGATAGAGCTGCGGAAACAGCGCGCGGACCAGATCGCCATTGTCGCGCGCGAGCCATGGCATTTGCGCCAGCCGCGGATCGTTCCACAGATGCGCGTGCAGCTTCGCCGCCGCCGCGATGCACGGCACAAGGCCATTGAGGCCAAGCCCCGCCAGCTGATCGCCCTGCCGCGCCGGGGCGAGGTCGGAGAGGATGAGGATGAATTCGACCTCGTCGTCGGCGATCTCCGAATGGTGGCAGCGCGGCGCCGGAACCCCGCTCGCGGCGGCGAGCTCGCGGTACCAGCTGACTTCCTTGACATAGGTGCCGGTGAGCTTGGCGATGTTGCGGCTGGCCTCGTCGTGGCTCGGGCATTTGGCGATGACGGTCGCGGGGGCGTCGGCGCCATCCGGCCAGTCGCCATCCTGCCAATCGAGCGTCAGGCGGTAGCTGTCACACATCTGTCCGGTGCCGACCTGGGCCGCGGTGAACCCCTTCAACCGCCCTGACTGCCCAAGCACGACGCCGAGCCACTCGGCGCTGATCGCGTCGGGCGACGTTGGAAAGCTCATGCGGCGGGGTCCATCAGTCCGGTCAGGCCGGTCGGCGCGTGCGGGCCGACGAACAATTGTTCGAGCACCCCAACCCCGACATCGGTGCGGTCACCATCGGTCAGTTCGGCGCGGACCAGCGCCTGGACGTGCATCGCGAGCGGATTGCCCCACGCCCGCTCGGCTTCGGACAGGCTGTCGTGCGCGACGTCCAGTCCGCCATGATCGAAGCCATGGCCCCAGACGGGGTGGGTATACCCCAGCCCGCTCATCGCGAACAGCGGCCCGCTGGGGGTGAGGGTAAGGCTAGTGCTGCGATCGAAATCGGCGGTCAATCGGGTCAGCCGCCGCGTCCCCGGTTGCCATTCGGCGGTGAAGCCGGGGTCGGCATAATGGCGCTCGCCGCCCCCATTGCTCGATGCGCCGCCGACCAGCACCGCGCGGCGGTTCCACGCGCTGCCTTCGCCATCGTCGTTGCTGTGAAAGAACAGCGAGCGATCGGCAAAATTGCACGGCGTCCACAGCCAGAAGAACTGGTGGAAATTGCCCTGCGGCGGCGGTTGCGGTTCCGACGCGCCGACCGGGCGGATG
The DNA here is from genome assembly GCF_005502465.1 of Sphingopyxis sp. L1A2A. Taxonomy (GTDB): domain Bacteria; phylum Pseudomonadota; class Alphaproteobacteria; order Sphingomonadales; family Sphingomonadaceae; genus Sphingopyxis. The sequence goes on along the minus strand of NZ_SCOT01000019.1, from coordinate 56,633 downwards.
CCCCAGCTGCGGTCGCGCGTCCCGGCCCAGTCGTTGCCAACCTCGATCCGCCGACCATCGACCGCCAGCCACCCCGACCAATGGCCGTTCTGGGTCATGCGGGTATAGTCCATGAACAGGCGGGTGCCATTGCGGCGGGTAAAGCGCGGTTCCTCGATCGGGAAATGGCGCGCGGTGAAATGCAGCTCGCCGGTCAGCGGGCCGTCGTTCGCGGCGATGGTCAGCGTCAGCCGCTCCAGCGGCTCGTCGATCCGGATCGCGATCGGGCCGACCGCCAGGTCGAGCCGCTCGCCCGCCGAGCGGCGGCTGGCGCGCAGATTATGCTGCACCCCGCCGATCAGCACACAGAACGCCGCGTCAACGATGCCGAGCTGCGGATAAAATCCCATCGCCGCGGCGAAGAATATCGATCCGTCGGGGGCATAGCCGTTGAAGAAATAGCGGTCGTAAAAATTGCGGTCGGTGCCGGCGAACGCGATCGGCTCGGCGCTCTGGTGCAGCGGGAAATCGTCGCCTTTGGTCAGCATCGCTTATCCTCATCCCGTTTTTTCTTGCAACCTAACGCGATGAGACGCGGCGTCAATGCACCGGTGGATCGACCGGCGGAACGGCGTGGATCGGCGCCACGGGCTCGTCTGGCGCGCGCGGGGGCAGGGCGTCGGGGGGCACGCCCGCGATCTGCATGTCGGGGGTCGGCACCGCGCCGATATTGCGGACGCGGACCGTGACGTCGCCGTCTTTGATCCGCAGCTCATTGAAGCTGGGCGGGGTCGAGCGGATGCGCTGCGACAGCGTGCCGGCGCCGATCATCCGGATCGAACCCGCCGCGGTCGGCGCGATCAGGTCGAACGCGTCATGGACATGGCCGGTCAGCACCGCCGCGACGCCGCGCGCTGCGAGTGCCTGAAGCGCGCGGGCGCCGCCGTGGGTTAGCGCGCGGCCTTTGGTGCCGGCCTCGACCAGCGGGTGATGCGCGGTGACCAGCGCAGTGGTCCCGCCGGGCAATGCGTCGATGGCGGCCAGCGTTTTGGCGAGGGCGCTCCGCGTCACCCAGCCTTTCGACCAGTCGAGCCGCCACTGCGCGCGGGCGGTCGTTTTCAGCGGCACCACCGCGACCCCGGCAAGGTTCAATTCGCGTTCGACCAGCCGCTCGATCCGCTTGATCCGGCGATACGGCCAGAAAAAGCGCGCGAGCGGATTGAAATAGGGCAGATCATGGTTGCCGACCTCGACCGTGACCGGCACATCCAGCGTCTCGATCCAGTCGCACGCTGCGGCAAATTCGTGGGAGCGCGCGCGCATCGTGAGGTCGCCGGTGATCAGCACCGCGTCGGGTTGTTCGCGGCGGACGCATTCGCGGAACCAGTCGAGCGCGGCGCGATCCTCCAGCCCGAAATGCAGGTCGCTGATGTGGAAAAGCCGCGTCATGCGGTGGCGATGAAGTCGACCGCGCTGGTGCCGAGCGAAAATTTCGCGGGCGATGCGACCTCTGCCAGTTCGCCGTCGAATTCCAGACTGATCGGTTGGTCGCTTTCCAGCACGACGATTTCGCCGCTCGCGACCGGCTCGCTCGGCCCGTCGCGAAAATCGCCGCCCAGCCACGCGAGGCCGTGACGCAGCACGTCGCCGGTGCCTTCGGTCAGGATGCCGTCGGCGCGGATGCCGCCGGGCGTCGGGGTCAGGATCACCGCGGGATAGGCCTTGCTGTCGGCGCCGATGCGGACGCCGGGCGCGTTCATCATCTCGTCGAGCGCGTCGGGCGCGGCGCGGCTCGCCTCGATCAGCCCGTCCTGCCGCATCGTCTCGCGCACCTCGGCCCAGCGCGTTGCCGGACCAGCGACGACGGTGATGAAAGCGGTGCCGGCGTCGGACACGACTGTGGGGATCGGGCTGCGCCGCGCCCTGCCTTGCAGGGCATCGGTCAAAATCTCAGACACCGGCCGGTCGCCGTGCAACGCCTTGGAGAGCAGGTTCAAGGTTCCGCCGGGCAGCGCGAGGATCGCACCGTCCCAGCCCGCCCCCCGCGTCGCTGCGGCATTGATCGTGCCGTCGCCGGTCCACACCAGCAGCAGGTCGATATCCTGCCGCTGCAACTCCGCGACGTCCGGAATATCGCCGTCGGGCAGCGCAAAGGTCGCGACCAGCGGCGCGCCATGCGTGCGGCACAGTTCGGCGATCTGGTCGCGGACAGCGTCGTCATGGCTGCCGCTTTGGGTGTTGCAGAGCAGGGCGGGGCGGGTGAAGGGACTGGTCATCGCGCTGTCCTACGCATGAACGCGAAAAAGGTGGCGGTCTTCCTCTCTGCCGCTCGTCATCCCGGACGTGATCCGGGATCCATCGGCCCTATCCCGCATACCTTGCCTGAGCATTCATGGACCCCGGATCACGTCCGGGGTGACGAAACAGGGTGTGGACTCACCGCGCTGCTTGTTCCCCGCGTCACCGCCTTGTAGGGCGCAATAATGACAGCACGGGTTTCCAAAGGACGGCGATTGATCAAATTCCTGGTGGTGGCGATCCTGCTCGTGCTGCTGTTTGGCGGCGCGGCGCGGATGATCGCGGCGGGCGGCGCGAAATCGCTGAACCTCGGCGACCGGCTGCTCGGTGATGCCGACGGCGCGACGTTGCAGGTGGTGGGGCAGCCCTATGGCACCGGGACACGCAACAAGCTGAACATCTGGGTGCCGACGGGAACGGCAAAGACCGATAGGCTGCCGGTGCTGGTCTGGCTTTACGGCGGCGGCTGGTACAGCGGCCAGCGCGACGATTATGGCTTCGCGGGCCGCGCCTTTGCCAAACAGGGCTTCATTGTCGTCATCCCCGATTATCGCCTGGTGCCCGAGGGCCATTGGCCCGATTTCCTGCAAGACAGCGCTGCAGCGGTCGCGTGGACCCAGAAAAATATCGAAATATATGGCGGCGATCCGGGACGTATGGCGCTGGCGGGGCATTCGGCGGGGGCGTATAATTCGCTGATGCTGGCGCTCGACCCGCAGTGGCTGAAGGCGGCGGGCAGCGATGTGTCGGTGATCCGCGGCGTCGTCTCGCTCGCCGGACCGACCGATTTTTTCCCCTTTGAAAAGGGCGGCCGCGCCGATGTCGCGATGGGCGACATTCGCCCGGTCGAACAGACCCAGCCGATCCATTTTGTGCGCGCCGATGCGCCGCCGCTGTGGTTGGGGCATGGCACCGCCGACACTGTGGTGCGGGTACGCAACAGCCAGCGACTGGCCGCGGCGATGCACAAGGTTGGCGGTGCGGCGACGCTGCGCGAATATGACGGGCTGAGCCACAACGACCTGGTCATGGCGTTGACCCGGCCGCTGGCGTATAAAGGACCGATCCTGCCCGAGGTGACCGATTTCCTGCGCGGCGCGACCGCGCGGCGGGTGCCGCCTGCACCATGACGTCGGCGATCCCGGCGATCATCCTTGCGGGCAGTCGCCCCGGTCCCGATCCGCTGCTGACCGGCAGCGGGGTGTCGACGAAAGCACTATTGCCGATCGCGGGCCACGCGATGCTGGTCCATGTCGTCGGCGCGCTACGCGCTTCGCCGCTTGTGGGTCCAATCACCATCCTGGCGCAAAGCAGTGCCGAACTGGCCGCGGAGCCGGGGCTGGCGGGTCTGCCCGACCTGCATTTCGCCGATTCGGGGCAGGGGATCAGCAGCTCGCTCGCCGCGGCGCTGCCCCCCGGCGACGATCCGCTGTTGGTCACGACTGCCGACCATGTGCTGCTCACCCCGACGATGATCGCCGAATTCCTGCGCGGCGCCGAGGATAGCGATGTCGCGGTGGCGATGGTCGAGCGCGCCGTGCTGCTCGCGCGCTACCCCGAATCCAAACGCACCTGGCTGAAATTCCGCGGCGGCTGGTGGTCGGGGGCGAACATGTTCTACCTGCGCGGGCGGCGGGTGCTGCCTTTGCTCGATTTCTGGGGCCGCATCGAACGCGACCGCAAAAAGGGGCTGAAGATCATCGCGGCGTTCGGTCCATGGCTACTGATCGGCGCCCTGCTCCGCCTCTTCACGATCCAGCAGGGCGTCGCGCGCGCCGGGCTGCGCTTCGGGCTGAAGGCGCGGGTCGTGCCAATGTCCGAGGCCGAGGCGTGCATCGACGCCGACAAGCCATCCGACATTGAGCTGATCGAGCGGATATTTGCGGCGCGGCGGCAAGGCGCTATAGGGCAGCCGCTATGAGCATCGAAAAAGCCATCATCCTTTCGGCCGGGCAGGGCTCGCGCCTGTTGCCGCTGACCCGCGACATCCCCAAATGCCTGATCGACCTGAACGGTCGCACGCTGATCGGCTGGCAGGTCGCCGCGCTCGCCGCCAATGGCATCAAGGACATCGTCGTCGTCACGGGGTTCCGCACCGAACGCGTCGAGGATCATGCGCTCCAGCTGTACCGCGATACCGGGGTGCGTATCCGCACTTTGTTCAACCCCTTCTTTCAGGTCGCCGATAACCTCGGCACCTGCTGGATCGCGCGCGAGGAAATGGACCGCGATTTCATCATCCTGAACGGCGACACCATCATTTCGGACGAGATCGTCGCGAAATTGATCGCGGGCGCCAATGAGCCGATCACCGTCACCGTCGACGTCAAGGCCGACTATGACGACGACGATATGAAGGTGAACCGCGACGCCGAGGGCCGCCTGCACCACATCGGCAAGCGGTTGCTGCCCCCCGACACCAACGCCGAATCGATCGGCATGCTGGCGTTCGTCGGGGACGGGCCGTCGATTTTCCGCAACCAGGTCGATCAGATGATGCGCACGCCCGAGGGGGTCGAGCGTTGGTATCTGCGCGCGATCGACGTCATCGCCAAGGGCAACCGCGTCGGCACCGTGTCGATCGAAGGGCTCGAGTGGCAGGAAGTCGATTTCCCGCAGGATGTCGAAGCCGCCGACACGCTTACCGCCAAATGGGCGGCCGAGGGCCTCTACGCGAAATAGGGCTTGAGCCAGCCGACGAGTTCGGTGGTTTGGGCGTCGTCGAGTTTCACCGCTTGCGCGAGGTCGGGCTGCCCCGGCCAGCCTGCATCGGCCACCGTCAACCCCGCGCTACTGCGTTCGCCTTCGTACCGGGGCAGAACGTGAAAATGGACGTGCGGGTCGACCATCATCAGCATCAGGTAGTTGATCCGGGCATAGCCGACCGCCTGGCTTAGCGCGGATTCGATTGCGGCGGTCGCGGTCTTGAGCTCGGCATGCGCCGCGGCGGGCAAGTCGCCGAACGCCGTCGCGTCGGATTTCGCCGCGAGCACCAGCGCGCCGAGGGTTGGCTGGGCGGGACGCAGCAGCACGACCCAATGATCATATTCGGCGATCAGCGTCGCGGGGTGACCGAATTTGGCGATCGTGCCGTTCATGCTTCTTCCATCCAGCTGATGATCGGGCGCCCGGCGCGTCGGGCCGCATAGGCCTGCACCAGTTGCACCGCATGGACGACCAGCGAGATGATCGTCCACCACGCCACCGCGATCAGCCCGAGGTCGGGGCGCCCGGCGAGGGTGGCGAAAAACAGGATCGCGATGTTCGGATTGCGCCGCGCGGTGATCAGGCGGAACTGGCTGTCGAACCGGCGCCAGACATGGACGTCCATGCCGAAATCCTTGATGAACATCCCCTCGATCACGCGCTGGAGCACATAGCCCGCGACGACCGCGATCATCACCAGCAGGAAGGTCTGGTCGGAGAGCGCCAGGCCCCAGGCGCCAAGCCCGACGCCCCAGAAATACCACCAGAAGGGCGGGTGGACCAGGTCGACGCCATGATCGGCGACATTACCCCATTTCGACGAGGTGATCGTGCAGCGCGCCAGCTTGCCATCGACGGTATCGAACACCATGAAGATGAACGCGGCGAGCATCCCGGTCCAATAATGGCCATAGGCGAACAAATAGGTCGCATAGATGCACAGCGCCGCGCCGATCGCGGTCACCATATTCGGCGTCATCCCGATGCTCGCGGCAATCCGCGTCAGCCACAGCGCCAGTTCGGGCCACAGATATTTGGTGAGCAGGTCGGTGACGCCCTTATAGGCGCCGAAATAGCTTTTCCGCTCGATCGCGCGCCGGGTGTCCGGGGTCAGCCGCTGGATGAACGGACATTCGAGCTTGCGCAGCTGGCGGTTGTAGATTTGCGGATTGTCGCGGTAATCGATGATGGTCAGCGCACCGCGATGCGCGGCGATATCGTCGGGACCAAGGCCGTCGGTCAGATGCGCCATCACCAGCGCGTCGCCGTCCATCACCACCGTGCCGGGCAGCGTCAGGATATGGCGCAGCCACACCGGATCGAATACATAGTCGAGATTGACGGTCAGCTGCGCGCCCGACGCCGGCGCGGTTTCGGGCAGACCTTCGGCGCGCGCCAGCCGGCGCAGCCGTTCGGCGTTGGACATCCCCCACAAGGGCGTTGAATTGTCGCCGATCAGCGTCAGGGCGGGCAGGGTCGTTGGTTCGCTCATCAGCCGCTCTTATCCTGCGCGGCGTCCTTTGCAAGAAAGCGCGCGATCGCGTCGGCCCCGCGCTGCGCCGCGCCCGCCGGATCGCCGCCGATCGATTCGGCCAGCCGCTCGCGCTGTGCGTCCAGATAGCGCGGATGATGGGCGGCGGCGCGATCGAGCGCGTCAGGCAGCGCGGCCAGATCGTCCACAACATCGCCCAGGGTCCAGAACAGATAGTCGGGATTGTCGGCCCATTGGGCGTGATGGGCGTTGAGGAACAGGCATGGGCGCGGAGTGGCAAGAAATTCGTAAACCTGGCTGCTCACATCCCCCAGATAGACATCGGCGCCGCTGGTATAGCTCATGTCGAACAAGCGGTCGGACTGGAGGTCGATCAGGATCTTGTCGGGAACAGCAAGCGCGGTCACCGCGGCGCGGTCGGCATCGCTGGCCTCGGCGAACAGGCGGATATGCGGCGCGACCACCAGATTGTAGCGATCCTGCGCGGCGAACCAGGCGATGACGTCGCGCCCGAACCGATCCCACGACGACAAGTCGCGCCGAAAATGCGGGGCGTAAAGGACGGTCGGTCGGTCGTTGGCGAACAGGCGCGCGCGGGTTTTTTCCAGGCGCATCATCAGGTCGAGTTTTACATAGCCGTTGACGGCGTAGCGACCCGGACGAATTGTGCCGACGTCCAACATTCGCTGTTCGCTCTTTTCGCCCGCGACGAGCGCGAAATGGAAATGGCGATCGCGCGCATCAAAAGTGATCGCGCGATCGCCCGCGCCGTGCGGGGTAAAGATCAGGCGGGTGCGCCGCGGCAGGAAATGCCGGATCGCGGTCGTCGTCCGTTCGGGCACGACAATCGCATCAAACTGGCGAAGAAAGCGCAGCGCGCCGAACAGGATGGGCAGGCGCGGATGGCGAATGACCGCGCGATCGCGCAGCCAGCGGCTGATCCCGCGCTGACCCAGCAGTTTGATGCGCGGCGCAAAGCCCGGATAGGCCGCCGCGACCTGCTCGACCACCGGCAGATGCCCGGCGCTGGCCACCGCCACCTCGACGTCGGACCCCGCCGCCGCCATCTCAGCCGCGATCGGCAGTGCGTGGAAAATCTGGTGCGGTTCGCCGATGAACAGGAAGACTATGCGCATTATCGAGCCTCGACGACGGCGCCTGCCGCAACATTTTCAAAATCGGTCGTTTGCCAGCCATGTTGTTCGGCCAGCCGGGCGAACTTGTTGCCGCGTCCGATCAGCCAGGCCTCGCTGGCGAGCGCAAAGGTCGGCGCGTCGCTGATATGGTCGGAATAGGCGCGGATATGACCGCCGCCGCCGGGCGCATGGGCATCGAGCCATTCGGACACCCGCCGCGCCTTTTCGGCGCCATAGCAATTGGGTCCGTCGAGCCCCGGCAACCAGTTGCCGGCGGCGTCGCGCTGGTGACGCGAGGCGACGATGGCGTCGAAACCCAGCGCATCGGCGATGGCGCCGGCATAAAATTCCGGCGCCGCGGTCGCCATCAGCAGCCGGTACCCCGCGGCGCGGTCGCGCGCGATCGCCGCCGCGGCGCCCGGCGGCACATCGCGCGGCACGCGCCACGCCGCAAAGCGTGCCGCGAGACCGGCGGCGCGCGCCGGGGTCAGGTGGCGGCCCAGCATCAAGCGAATAGCCGCGGGTTTGAACCCGTCGCGGCCATAGAGGCGCAGCGCGTATCCGATCATCAATGCGGCGAGCGCGGGGAGCCGCAACAGGCGCCACGGTGCCTCGTGCCAGGCCGCCCATAGCAGGAACAGGGTAAAGGTCGGCTTGCGCAGCACGGTGCGGTCGAGATCATAGATGGCGACGCGGATGGCGGGGGCGGTCATGGCGCCTCGCTCCCGATCAGGCGCAGCTTGCGTCCCGCCTTGCCGAGCGAGGCGCGGTCGGCATAGGGCAATGCAAAGCGGATCGCGATCCAGATCGACGCGACCGCAATCGCGACGATCAGCGGCAACGCCACCGGATCGGGCAGGCGGCTGACCAGCAAGGCGGCGGTGCCGGCGGCGACGGTGATGGCCATCCCGCGCAGCGCGACAAGCGGAAACTGGCGATCGAACGGATGGAGTTTTTCGTTCATCGCCAATTGGAGCGTCGGGATCGCCGCCATCACCACCAGGCCGATCGAGGTCGCCAGCGTCACGCCGGTCAGCGCGTCCATATGCCCGACGATCAGCCAGCCCGCGCCGACCGCGACCCCGACGCCAAAGACGCTCGCGGTCAGTTGGTGGCGAAAGGCCGAGACGACCTGCAGCACCGGCGACGAAATGCCGAGCACCGCCTCGGCCGCGCGCGCGAACAGCAGGATGACCAGCGCCGCCTGTGCCGACTGTGCCTGCGCGCCGAACAGGCTGAGCAGCGACGCGCTGCCCGCCGCGAGCACTGCGGCGAGCGGCAGCGCGATCGCCGAGATCAGCCGCGTTGCATAGGCATAGATGTCGGCAACCTGCGCCCGATCCTCGCGCTCGGCGCTGGCGGCCAATGGCGCCATGACATAGACGAAGGCGATGCGGACGAGCTGGACGACGCTCGACAGCTTGCGCGCGATGGTGAACAGGCCCGCCGCCGCGGCGCCGGCCGCGCCGGGCAACAGCAGGTTGAGGATCAGCGCCGGGGCGTCGCCGAACAGCCGCGCGATGATGTTCGACGGCAGGATCGACAGCCCGGCCCAAAAGGTGTTGCGCGTTGTTTCGGTCACCCATGGGCCGCGCCACAGGTCGGCAAAGCTGTAATAGCGGGTGAGCAGGCGCACGCAGAGGATCGCGGTGATCGCGAGCGAGCAGAGATGGGCGATGAACAGCCCTTTGAGCCCGAGCCCGCCGGCAAAGAACAGCCCGGCAAAGACCAGTCGCAGCACCTGTTCCCAAACGATCCGCAGCCGGATTTCGGCACCGAACACCATGCGGGCGCGCAGCGCCGACGTGGCGATCTCGACAAAAGCCCAGAGCGGCAGCGCCCAGACGAAAATCTGGATCGCGGGAGTGACGAGGGCGCGGTCCTTCGCTGCGACATTGAGCAGCGGGCCGAGGTCGGCCGCGAAGACGGCGATGATGGCAGCAACGACGATACATGGCCCGACGCCAAAAATCATCGCCGTGCGCAGCGCCGCTGCCGCTTCGGCATCGCTTGCCGATTGGGGCACGGTGCGCTGCATCGCGCTGGTCATCCCGGTGTCGAAGATATTTTCGAGCAGGTTGATCGTCGCCCACAGCACCGCGTAAAGGCCATAGCCGGCAAGGCCGAACATCAGCACATAGAGCGGCTGCGCGACGATTTCGACGACCGCGCCCAGCCGCGCGAGCACCGTGGTGCCAAGCCCCCGCGCGACGCTGCGGCTGGTGACGGCGGGTTGGGCGGCGCGTTCGCTCATCGCTGCCGCCCTAGCGCCTTGCCTCGTGCCCTGCCAGCGGCTTTCGCGCCCGGCACCCCCGATCACCCCCTTGTCGTCCCTGCCAATCGGGTCTAGTCAGCCCGCAATTGTATAGGGGAGCCCGCGACATGGCCGAATTCCGCCTGCCCAAGAACAGCCGCCCGCAAAAGACGGGCAAGGTCCACAAGGCCGAGGGCGCGTCCGCGGTCAAGACGTTCAAAGTCTATCGCTACGACCCCGACAGCGGCGAAAATCCGCGCTTCGACACCTTTGAGATCGACACCGAAAAATGCGGTCCGATGGTGCTCGACGCGCTGATCAAGATGAAGAGCGAGCAGGATAGCTCGCTGACTTTCCGCCGTTCGTGCCGCGAGGGCATCTGCGGCAGCTGTTCGATGAACATGAATGGCAAGAACGGCCTGGCCTGCACCACCGCGATCGAGGATCTGAAGGGCGCGATCACGATCACCCCGCTGCCCGCGATGGATGTGATCAAGGATCTGGTCCCCGACTTCACCCATTTCTATGCCCAATATGCGTCGATCGAACCGTGGCTGAAGACCAAGACGACGACGCCGAGCGGCAAGGAGCGGCTGCAATCGCCCGCCGAACGCGAAAAGCTCGATGGGCTGTACGAATGCATCCTGTGCGCCTGCTGTTCGACCAGCTGCCCCAGCTATTGGTGGAACAGCGACAAGTTCCTCGGCCCCGCGATCCTGCTCCAGGCGTATCGCTGGCTCGCCGACAGCCGCGACGAAATGACCGGCGAGCGGCTCGACGAGCTGGAGGACCCGTTCCGCCTCTATCGCTGCCACACGATCATGAACTGCTCGAACGCTTGCCCCAAGGGGCTGAGCCCGGCGCGCGCGATCGCCGAGATCAAGAAGCTCGAGGCCGAGCGGCAAGTTTGATGTTGGCTGACGCCAACGTCGGCACCGGCCCGCTCCCCCACCCGGCCTCCCAGACGATAGTAGCCTATGGGAGGCCGGGTGGGGGAGCGGGCCGGTGCCGTTTCGCCTTCGCGAAAGTCACAACGTGAACGACGGGATCGAGGAACCGAAGCGCCGCGACCATTTCAGCGCCGAGGCGCTGGATGATGGTTGGCTGAGCTGGGACCTGAAGGACGCGAGCCGTTTCAACAGCTTCATCGAACCGCTGACGGTGCGGGTCGAGCCGCCGACGCCCGATGGCCGTCCGCAGGCGCGGGTGCGGATGATCCCTGAACGCCAGCACAGCAATTTGGGCGATAATGTCCATGGCGCGGTGACACTGGCGCTGGTCGATATTGCGCTGTTCGCCGCGTCACATCAGTTCGGATCGCTCAACGCCGGTCATTCGGTGACGCTCGACCTGTCGACGCAGTTCGTCGGCGCGGGCCGCCTGGGCGAGCCCCTGGACGCGGTGGTCGAGCTGGTCCGCGAGACCGGCCGCCTGATCTTCCTGCGCGGGCTGGTCGTGCAGGGCGAGGGCGACGAGCATATCGTGCTGACCTTTGCGGGCACCATTCGCAAGGCGAGCAAGGATCGCGGCTGATGTCGGTGCTGTCGGCCTATGACGCGCTCGTCGCGGCGGGCGAGCTCCGGCCCGACCCTGAACAGCGCGCCGCCGCCGAACGGCTGAACATCTTGCAGGCCGAGCTGGAAGCGGTGCCGCCGCGCGGCAGCCTGCTGTGGCGGTTGACCGGGCGCAAGCCCGAGGCACCGCGCGGCGTCTATCTGTGGGGCGCGGTCGGGCGCGGCAAATCGATGCTGATGGACCTGTTCTACGACCAGCTGCACATCCAGCGCAAACGGCGGGTCCATTTCCACGCCTTCATGCTCGACGTCCATGCGCGAATGCGCGAGGTGCGCAAAAGCGAGGCGGGCGACCCGATCCCGCTGGTCGCCGATGCGATCGTCGAAAACACCCGCTGCCTTGCCTTCGACGAGATGGTGGTGAACAACAGCGCCGATGCGATGATCCTCTCACGCCTGTTTACCGCGCTGATCGACCGCGGGGTGACGGTGGTCGCGACGTCGAACCGCCCGCCGTCCGACCTGTACAAGGACGGGCTCAACCGCGAACATTTCCTGCCCTTCATCGCGCTGGTCGAAGCGAAGCTCGACGTGATGGGCCTCAACGGTCCGACCGATTATCGCCGCGACCGGCTGGGCGATGGGGCGCGCTGGTTCGTGCCTGCCGATGCGGCGGCGAGCGCCGCGCTGTCGGCGGCATTCTTTCGCCTGACCGACTATCCGCCCGAGGACCGCGCGCATGTGCCGACGCTCGATCTTGACCTGGGGGGCGGGCGGACGCTGCATGTGCCGAAGGCGCTGAAAGGAGTCGCGGTCTTTTCGTTCAAGCGGCTGTGCGCCGAAGCGCGCGGCGCGTCCGACTATCTGGCGGTCGCGCGGCATTTCCACACCGTCATCATCGTCGGCATCCCGCGCATGGGGCCGGAAAACCGCAACGAGGCGGCGCGCTTCGTCACGCTGATCGACGCGCTGTACGAATATAAGGTCAAGCTGCTCGCGAGTGCGGCGGCAATGCCCGATGCGCTGTATGTTGCGGGCGACGGCGCGTTTGAATTCGAGCGGACGGCAAGCCGCCTCGCCGAAATGCAGTCCGACGAATATCTGGCGCTAGGCCATGGCCAGCAGGACGCCGCTGGCAATCTTGCCCCAACGTGACGAATTGATCGTCACCGCGATGACGTCGCGGACATAGCGCACCTCGTGGGCCAGATGCCCAAGCCCCTGTTGAATGACGCGGCGCAAGGTGCGAAGCGGGCGCGGCGCCGGAACATGGATGCGCGCCGGACGCGGCGGCGGCGGGGGCAGGGTGGCAAGGCCGCCGCTGGTGACGCGCGGATCGGCGGCGACCGCGCGGCACAGCGCTTCCATTCGCGAAATGGCCAGCCGGTTGGCGACCGCGCGATCGCGGCTCAGCAGCTCAAAACTGTGGCTGAAGGCCGAAAACTGGATCGCGCCGCTCGCCGCGGCATGATCGAGCGCGTCGCGCATCTCCTCCTCCGACATCGCGCATAGCTGGGCGGGGCGAAAGTGGCTGGCGCGGTCCATCAGGCCGCTGACCGGCACCTCGACAACCCCGTGGTGGAGCCGCATGCCAAGGTTCCCGGCGTCGAGCGAGATCGCGCAGCCCTGTCCCTGCCACGCCCCGTTGAAACTGCTGTCGAAACCGAAACCGAGCGCCGCGAGCGCACGCAGCGTGTCGTCGTTGGCGCCGAAATTGCCGGCGCGAAAGGCGACCGGTTTGGGGGCGCCGGCGCCGACCAAGATGTCGCGGGCGAGCGCGATCAGTTTCTTTTGCGCCGCCAGCGGAAAGTCGCCGATGTTGCGCCCGGTCAGGCGGCCAACCGGGTTGAAGCGCGCAAAGGCCAGCCATTCGGTGTGGATGTGCACCTGCACCTCGTGCCCGCGCTCGACGATCGGGCCAACGATCGCATCGATGACCCCGGGGCCGTAAACCAGGGCCGGCATCGGATCGACAAAGAACACCCCGGTCAGCCCATGGCGTTCGAGCATGTCCATCTGGAAATGGATGCCAAAATCGCCGTCGCGGCAACGGCCAAGGATCGAGCTTTCGAAATTGGCGCGCGCGTCGGCGCCGCGCTGGTACAGACCGGCCGACAATTCGGTATCGAAACTGATGATTGCCCGCGTCATCCCCTCGCGCCTATCACCCCAGCGATAAAGGAGGGTTAACCCGCGGCTGCGGCACCTCTCCGGCCCAAAAGCTGTCATGGCCTTGCGACTTTGTCCACCCATTCCCATCCGCGGGTGGGCGCTTCATCAGCTTTATTGTTATTGCGAACTATTTGCAAAAAAAGGCGGTTTTTCGTCCTTTTCGCGGTTGTTTCGTTAAGGGAATCGGCGTAGGGGCGACCCCAGTCTTGGGATCGACATGGCACTTTAGCCCGTGTGCCGCCGGTCTGTGAAGCATTGCCGGGCTTGCCAGGAAGGGAGTGCCGCGCGCCATGGGACGCAAGAAGATCGCATTGATCGGAGCCGGGAATATCGGCGGGACGCTGGCGCTGCTCGCCGCGCAAAAGGAACTCGGCGACGTCGTCCTGTTCGACGTGGTCGAAGGCGTGCCGCAGGGCAAGGCGCTCGACCTGTCGCAGGTCGGCCCAATCGCGGGCTTCGACGCGAAGATCACCGGATCGAACGATTATGCCGATATCGCTGGCGCCGACGTCATCATCGTCACCGCCGGGGTCGCGCGCAAGCCGGGAATGAGCCGCGACGACTTGCTCGGTATCAACCTGAAGGTCATGAAGGCCGTGGGTGAGGGCATCAAGGCCAACGCCCCCGACGCGTTCGTCATCTGCATCACCAACCCGCTCGACGCGATGGTGTGGGCGCTGCGCGAATTTTCGGGCCTGCCGCACAACAAGGTCGTCGGCATGGCCGGTGTGCTCGACTCGGCGCGCTTCAGCCACTTCATCGCCGACGAATTCGCCGTGTCGGTGAAGGATGTGAACACCTTCGTGCTCGGCGGCCACGGCGACACGATGGTCCCCGTTGTCCGCTATTCGACGGTCAACGGCATCCCCGTTCCCGATCTGGTCAAGATGGGCCTGTCGAGCCAGGACAAGATCGACGCAATCGTCAAGCGCACCCGCGGCGGCGGCGGCGAGATCGTCGCGCTGCTCGGCACCGGTTCGGCTTTCTATGCCCCGGCCGCGAGCGGCATCGCGATGGCCGAAGCCTATCTGGGTGACCAGAAGCGCATCCTGCCCTGCGCCGCCTATGTCGATGGCCAATACGGTCTCGACGGCCTGTATGTCGGCGTGCCGGTGATGATCGGTGCGGGCGGGGTCGAGACGATCGTCGAGATCGAACTCGACGATGCGGACAAGGCCGGGCTTCAGGTCTCGGTCGACGCGGTCAAGGAACTGCTTGATGCGTGCAAGGCGTTGGACTCGTCGCTCTCGTGATACGTGTGGCAGGATTCTGGCTGCTTGCAATATTACCGGTAATGTCGGCTGGCGCTCAGGTGCCGCAGAACATCAAGCCCGCCGACCTTGCTATGCTGGTCGGTGCCTTCAAGGCTATTTGCGTGGAGCCGGGCGTCGATGCCACAGCGCAGATTGCGACGGTTAAGGCTGAGCCTTGGGCCCTTCCGTCCAAAGGAGCTAGCGAGGAAGTCGGAGAGCTTTTTGGACGGCTCTATCAGGGCACGCCGCTGCAGGTGTCGATCAAGGCGTCTGGCCAATTTCCAAACTGTTCTGTTCTGACCGTACTACCGACTGAAACGACGCTGGAAGCAGCGGAAGCGGCGTTCGCAAACGGCTTGAGCATCCGCGGGGCGAAATTCGATTCCCGACGCAGCCAGATCGACTGGCCAGAGGCGTTCGGTGACAAGCGTTGGGTCACATTCAGCCTCAAGAAGTCAGCAGACATGACCGTTGGCATCTTTGCCGCATTCGATCCGACGGCCCGTTAGTGGCGATGGGAGCAATAATTCAGGTGATGATCCGTCGCCTTGGTTTTGCGTTTCGCCGCGATAAGAAGGAAGCAAAATGAGCATTCTCATCGACAAGAATACCAAGGTCATCACGCAAGGGATGACCGGCGCCACTGGCACCTTCCACACCGAACAGGCGCTCGCCTATGGCACGCAGATGGTCGGCGGCGTGACGCCGGGCAAGGGCGGCACGACGCATATCGGCCTGCCGAATTTCAACACGGTGGAAGAGGCGAAAGCTGCGACCGGCGCGACCGCGAGCTGCATCTATGTGCCGCCGCCGTTCGCCGCCGATTCGATCCTCGAGGCGATCGACGCCGAGATGGAACTGATCGTCTGCATCACCGAGGGCATTCCGGTGCTCGACATGGTCAAGGTGAAGCGCGCGCTTTCGGGCTCGAAATCGCGCCTGATCGGCCCGAACTGCCCCGGCGTATTGACGCCGGGCGAATGCAAGATCGGCATCATGCCGGGCAGTATCTTTTCAAAGGGCAGCGTCGGCGTCGTCTCGCGCTCGGGCACGCTGACCTATGAGGCGGTGTTCCAGACGACCAATGCGGGTCTGGGTCAGACGACCGCGGTCGGCATCGGCGGCGACCCCGTTAACGGCACCAACTTCATCGACGTGCTGGAGCTGTTCCTCGCCGACGAAGCCACCAAGTCGATCATCATGATCGGTGAAATCGGCGGCGATGCCGAGGAACAGGCGGCGCAGTTCCTGATCGACGAAGCCAGGCGCGGCCGCAAAAAGCCGATGGCGGGCTTCATTGCGGGCCGCACCGCGCCTCCGGGCCGCCGCATGGGCCACGCCGGCGCAATCGTGTCGGGCGGCAAGGGCGACGCCGAAAGCAAGATCGCGGCGATGGAAGCCGCGGGCATCACCATGTCGGCCAGCCCGTCCGAACTCGGCACCACACTGGTCGAAGTGCTGAAAGAACGCGTTTGATTTAAGCGCCCGCCGGCAACGGTCGTTGTTGGCGGGCGTTGCTCCCATATCCTCCCCGGAGCCATTTCTCTTTCGAGAATGGAAAAGACAATGAACCTCGAACGACAAAGCTTTGACATCGACGAGCCGCAGGCCGGCCCCAGCTGGGCGCCGAAGAACTGGCCGCAGATCGACAGCGACGACCTGACCGCCGCGCTCGATCCGCAGCAGATGCAGGTTGCGGTCAAGGCCGCCGCTGCGAAGGGCGGTGCGCCGCTGTCGAACGCCGAAGTCGAACGCGCCGCGAATGATTCGATCCGCGCGATGATGCTGATCCGCACCTACCGCGTGCGCGGGCACCTGGCCGCCAATCTCGACCCGCTGGGGCTGACCCAGCGCGAGCTGCCCGCCGATCTCACCCCCGAATATCACGGTTTTGTCGGCGCCGATCAGGACCGGCCGGTGTGGCTAGGCGGGACACTGGGACTCGAACGCGCGACGGTGCGCGAGATCGTCGCGATCCTGCGCGCCAATTATTGCGGCAATGTCGGTCTCGAATATATGCACATCGCCGACCTGAAGGAGCGCCAGTTCCTGCAGGAGCGGATGGAAGGCGCCGACAAGATCATCGAATTTTCGGTCGAGGGCAAACGCGCCATCCTGAACAAGGTGATCGAGGCCGAGGAATGGGAGAAATTCCTCGCCAAAAAATATGTCGGAACCAAGCGGTTCGGCCTCGACGGGGGTGAGAGCATGATCCCTGCGATGGAAGCCATCATCAAATATGGCGGCCAATACGGGGTCAAGGAAATCGTCTATGGCATGGCGCACCGCGGGCGCCTCAACATGCTCGCGAACGTCATGGCCAAGCCGTACAAGGTCATCTTCCACGAATTTGCCGGCGGATCGGCGAACCCCGACGACATCGGCGGTTCGGGCGACGTCAAATATCACCTTGGCACCTCGACCGACCGCGAGTTTGGCGGCGCATCGGTGCATATGTCGCTCGTCCCCAACCCATCGCACCTCGAAGCGGTCGATCCGGTCGTGTTGGGCAAGGTGCGCGCGCAGCAAGTGGTGCGCGACGACCTGGAAAAGCACGAGCAGGTGCTGCCGGTACTGATCCACGGCGACGCGGCGTTCGCGGGGCAGGGGATCGTCTGGGAATGCCTCGGCTTCTCGGGCATCCGCGGTTACAACACCGGCGGCTGCATCCACTTCATCGTCAACAACCAGATCGGTTTCACGACCAGCCCGCAATATGCGCGCTCGTCGCCTTACCCGTCGGACGTCGCAAAGGGCGTGATGGCGCCGATCCTGCACGTCAATGGCGACGATCCCGAAGCGGTGACCTTTGCGTGCAAGCTCGCGATCGATTTCCGCCAGCAGTTCAAGCGCGACGTCGTCATCGATATGTGGTGCTATCGCCGCTTCGGCCATAATGAAGGCGACGAGCCTTCGTTCACCCAGCCGTTGATGTACGCACGCATCCGCCAGCATCCGCCGGTGTCGCAGCTTTGCGCCGCCAAGCTCGAAAGCGAAGGTGTGATCGACGCCGGTTGGGCCGATGCCCGCCGCGCCGAGTTCATCGCGCGGCTCGAAGATGATTTCGAGGGTGCCAAAAGCTATAAACCGAACAAGGCCGACTGGTTCGCCGGGCGCTGGTCGGGGCTGCACGCCCCCGCCGATCCCGAAAATGCCCGCCGCAATATCTCGACCGGGGTCAGCGACAAATTGTTCGACTCGATCGGCCGGGTGATGACGACGATCCCCGCCGACCTTGACGTCCACAAGACGCTGCGCCGCGTGATCGACGCGCGCGGCGCGATGTTCGCCGACAAGAGCGACAAGGAAGTGTTCGACTGGTCCACCGCCGAGCAACTCGCGTTCGGAACCCTGCTCAGCGAAGGCTATCAGGTTCGCCTGTCGGGGCAGGATTCGGGCCGCGGCACCTTCAGCCAGCGCCATGCGGTGTGGGTCGACCAGAAGGACGAGCGCAAATATGTGCCGCTGACCACCGTCCCGCATGGCCGGTTCGAGGTGCTCGACAGCCCGCTGTCCGAATATGGCGTGCTCGGGTTCGAATATGGCTATGCGATGGCCGATCCGAAATCGCTGGTTCTGTGGGAAGCGCAGTTCGGCGATTTCGCCAATGGCGCGCAGATCATGATCGACCAGTTCATCGCGTCGGGCGAGGCCAAATGGCTGCGCGCCAACGGCCTCGTGATGCTGCTCCCGCACGGTTACGAAGGGCAGGGGCCGGAGCATAGCTCGGCGCGGCTCGAACGCTTCCTGCAACTGTGCGCGGGCGACAATATCCAGGTGTGCAATATTTCGACGCCGTCGAACTATTTCCACGTCCTGCGCCGCCAGATGCTGCGCCCGTTCCGCAAGCCGCTGATCATCATGACGCCGAAATCATTGCTCCGCCACAAGCTGGCGGTGTCGCAGCGCAGCGATTTCATCGGCGAGGCGCATTTCCGCCGCATCATGTCCGACCGCACCCCGCCCGCCGACGCCGACATCAAGCGCGTCGTGCTGTGTTCGGGCAAGGTCGGTTACGACCTGATGGAAGCGCGCGACGCGGCAGGGCTGACCGACACGACGGTGATCCGCATCGAACAGCTTTATCCCTTTCCGGGCGATCCGCTGGCGGTGCGGTTGAAGCGGATGCCGAAGCTGGAAGATGTCGTCTGGGCGCAGGAAGAGCCGCGCAACAATGGCAGCTGGTTTTTCGCGGGCGAATTGATCGAGGACGCGCTGACCGAAGCAGGCAAAAAGGGCATGCGGCCGCGCTATGCCGGCCGGGCCGCCGCGGCGTCGCCGGCAACGGGCCTGATGAGCCGCCACCAGACCGAGCAGGCGGCGCTGGTCGCCGACGCGCTGGGCCTGAGCGTCCGTGCCGAAATTCGCCGCAGCAAGAATAAAGCCTGATCCAAGCCTAAGCCCCCCAAGGAACTGCATCCATGAGCACCGAAGTCAAAGTCCCCACGCTGGGCGAAAGCGTCACCGAAGCGACGATCGGCGAATGGCTGAAACAGCCGGGCGACGCCGTTGCGCTCGACGAGCCGATCGCCAGCCTCGAGACCGACAAGGTCGCGGTCGAAGTGCCGTCGCCGGTGGCCGGGGTGATGGGCCAGCAGGTCGCCGCGGTCGGCGACACCGTCAATGTCGGCGCGACGATTGCGACGATCGAAGCGGGTGACGGCAAGGCCGCCGCGCCCGCCGCCACCGCAGCTCCCGCCGCGAAGGCCGAGGCCGCAGCACCGCCGCCGACGACCGCCAGCGACGATTCGGTCACCACGCTGTCCCCCGCGGTGCGCCGCCTCGTGCTCGAGCATGGCCTTGACCCCAGCAAGATCAAGGGCACCGGCAAGGATGGCCGCCTGACCAAGGAAGACGTCCTCGCCGCCGCCAATGCCGCGCCCGAAGCCCCCGCCGCGGCGCCCGCCGCCGTCGCCGCTGCCCCCGCCGCATCGGGCGCGCCGGGCCGCCGCGAGGAACGGGTCAAGATGACGCGGATGCGCCAGACGATCGCCAAGCGGCTGAAGGCGGCGCAGGACACCGCGGCGATGCTCACGACGTTCAACGACGTCGACATGTCGGCGGTGATGGCGACGCGCGACAAATATCGCGAGACGTTCGAGAAAAAGCATGGCGTCCGTTTGGGCTTCATGAGCTTTTTCACCAAGGCGGTCGCGCTCGCCGCGCATGACATTCCGGCGGTCAACGCGCGCATCGACGGCGACGAAATCGTCTATCACGACTATCTCGACGTGTCGGTCGCGGTGAGCGCACCGAACGGGCTGGTCGTGCCGGTCGTCCGCAACGCCGACGGCCTGAGCTTCGCCGAAATCGAAAAGGCGATCGCCGACCTGGGCAAGCGCGCCAAGGATGGCACGCTGACGATGGACGACATGACCGGCGGCACCTTTACCATCTCGAACGGCGGCGTGTTCGGCGGCCTGATGTCGACCCCGATCATCAACCCGCCGCAGTCGGCGGTGCTCGGCCTCCACCGCATCGAAGATCGCCCGGTCGTGCGGGGCGGCGAAATCGTGATCCGCCCGATGATGTATCTGGCGCTCAGCTACGACCACCGCCTGATCGACGGCCGCGAGGCGGTAACCTTCCTCAAGACGATCAAGGAAGCGATCGAGGATCCGACGCGGTTGCTGATCGATCTGTAATAGTTTGTGCTCCTGCGAACGCAGGAGCCCAGGGTAGGATGCAATGACGGTGCAATCTGACCCTGGGTTCCGGCTTTCGCAGGAACACGGAGATGCAAAATGAACCGGCCGGGCTATCTCTATCTGATGGCAAGCGCGCGAAACGGCACATTGTATCTTGGCGTTACCAGTGACCTGCTGGCCCGAGTGTGGCAGCATCGCAATGAGGTGGTGGAAAGTTTCACCAAGAAATATGGGTGCCACAGGCTGGTTTGGCACGAAGCGTTTGATGACATTCAGCAGGCTCGTCATCGCGAACTGCAAATGAAGAAATGGAAACGGGCGTGGAAGGTTGAACTGATCGAACGAGACAATCCACAATGGCTGGATTTGTTCGACAGGCTTTCGCTTTGACGCCCTGGGTTCCTGCGTTCGCAGGAACACAAACGGAGTGAGTTATGGCTGATTACGACTACGACGTCCTTGTCATCGGTGCCGGTCCCGGCGGCTATGTCGCGGCGATCCGCGCCGCGCAGCTGGGGCTGAAGACCGCGTGCGCCGACGGGCGCGCAACGCTCGGCGGCACCTGCCTCAACGTCGGCTGCATCCCGTCGAAGGCGATGCTCCACGCGTCGGAATATTATGACGCCGCGGCGAACGGCGCGATGGCGAAGATGGGGATCGATGTGACCCCCAAGCTGAACCTGCCCGCGATGCATGCGCAGCGCATCGATGCGGTCAAGGGGCTGACCGGCGGGATCGAATTCCTGTTCAAGAAGAACAAGGTCGACTGGCTGAAGGGCTATGCGGCCTTTACCGGCAAGGACAGCGTCGAGGTCGCGGGCAAGACCTATCGCGCCAAGAATATCATCATCGCCACCGGTTCGTCGGTCACCCCGCTTCCGGGTGTCGATGTCGATAACGACAAGCAGATCATCGTCGATTCGACCGGCGCGCTCGAGCTGGCCAAGGTGCCGGGTCATATGGTCGTCATCGGCGGCGGCGTGATCGGGCTTGAGCTCGGGAGCGTGTGGCGCCGTCTGGGTACCAAGGTCACCTGCGTCGAATTTCTCGACCAGATCCTG
Source organism: Sphingopyxis sp. L1A2A (assembly GCF_005502465.1). GTDB lineage: Bacteria > Pseudomonadota > Alphaproteobacteria > Sphingomonadales > Sphingomonadaceae > Sphingopyxis. The sequence goes on along the minus strand of NZ_SCOT01000019.1, from coordinate 35,120 downwards.
CCCGGCATGGACGCCGATGTCCGCAAGGACGCGAACCGCATCTTCAAAAAGCAGGGCATCGAATTCAAGCTGAAGACCAAGGTCACCGGCGCGGTGGTCAAGGGCAAGAAGGCCGTGCTGACGCTCGAACCAGCGGCGGGGGGCGAAGCCGAAACGCTCGAGGCCGACGTCGTGCTGGTGTCGATCGGACGGCGCCCGCACACCGACGGGCTGGCGCTCGACAAGGCGGGCCTCGCGGTCAATGCACGCGGCCAGATCGAAACCGACCATGATTTCAGCACCCAGGTGCCCGGCATCTGGGCGATCGGCGACGTCATCCCCGGCCCGATGCTCGCGCACAAGGCTGAGGACGAGGGGATCGCCTGCGCCGAAAATATCGCGGGCCAGACCGGCATCGTGAACCATGATGTCATCCCGTCGGTCGTCTATACCTGGCCCGAAATCGCCGGGGTCGGCCTGACCGAAGAGCAGGCCAAGGAAAAGGGTGAGGTCAAGGTCGGCAAGTTCCCGATGGCGGGCAACAGCCGCGCCAAGACCAACCATGAGCCCGACGGTTTCGTGAAGATCATTGCGGACGCCAAGACCGACCGCGTGCTGGGCGTGTGGTGCATTGCCAGCGTCGCCGGCACGATGATCGCGCAGGCCGCGCAGGCGATGGAATTTGGCGCGACGTCGGAAGATATCGCCTATACCTGTCACGCGCATCCGACGCACAGCGAAGCGATCAAGGAAGCCGCGATGGCGGTGACGGGCAAGCCGATCCACGTCTGATAAACGCAAAAGGGGGAGAGAGATTATGGCGAAGCATTGGCTCTGGGCAGCGGCTTCGCTGACCCTCTCCCTCACCGCGACCAGCGCGCAGGCGGCACCTGACCTCAATGCCGCCAATGCGCGGCTGACCGCGCTGCTCGATAAAAATTACCCGGTGCTCGACGCGCTGTACCGCGATCTGCATCAGAACCCCGAACTCGGGATGCAGGAGGTGCGCACTGCGGGCATATTGGCGCAGCATCTGCGCAAGGCGGGCTTTACCGTGACCGAAAAGGTCGGCGGCACCGGCGTCGTCGGCGTCCTGAAAAATGGCGACGGCCCGACGATCCTCGTGCGCGCCGACATGGACGCGCTGCCGATGGAGGAAAAGACCGGGCTTCCCTATGCCAGCAAGGCGCGCGCGACCTATGAGGGCAAGGATGTTCCGGTGATGCACGCGTGCGGCCACGACACCCATGTAGCCTATCTGATCGGGGTCGCGCAGGCGCTCGCCGCGATGCGCGACAGCTGGTCGGGGACGGTCGTGCTGATCGGCCAGCCCGCCGAAGAAACGCTGAAGGGCGCGCGCGCGATGCTTGACGACGGGTTGCTGACGCGCTTCCCGCGCCCCGACTTCGGCTTTGCCGCGCATGTCACGAACCTGCCGGTTGGAAGCGTTGCGATCAAGGCGGGGGCGTCGTCGGCGGCATCGGACAGCTATTCGATCATTTTCCACGGACGCGGCGGCCATGGCTCGATGCCGGCTGCGACGATCGATCCGATCCCCATTGCCGCGCGCTTCGTGACCGATGTCCAGACGGTCATCAGCCGTGAAAAGGATCCCGCGGCGTTCGGCGTGTTGACGATCGGTGCGATCAACGCCGGCAGCGCGCCGAATATCATCCCCGACAGTGCCGAGGTGAAGGCCAACCTCCGCTCGCACACCCCCGAGGTGCGCGAACTGCTGAAGACCGGCACCGCGCGAGCGGCCAAGGCGGCGGCGATGATGGGCAAGGCGCCCGAACCGACGATCACCTATCTGGGCGGCACCGGCGCGCTGGTAAACGACGAAAGCATGGCGGCGGCGGGCGCTGCCGCGTTGAAACCGGTGTTCGGAAACGGACTCCTCTTCGCCCCGGCCAGCGTGCCCCCCATGTCGGCGAGCGAGGATTTCTCCGAATTCGTCGACGCGGGTGTCCCGTCGCTCTTCTTCGGTATCGGCGGTTATGATCCGAAGACGCTCGCCGATCTGAAGGCGAAGGGCCAGCCCGTCCCGACCAATCATTCGCCCTTCTTCGCGCCGCAAGCCGAGCCCGCGATCCGGGGCGCGGTGTCGGCGATCGTCCTTTCGATCATCGGCGGCGTCCGGCCGGCCGCGAAATAGCCGGGGCCATGACTGACATCGACAATGCGCTCATCGTCCGCCTGCTCGACCTGGCCGGGATCGGTGTGTTCGCCTTGTCGGGCGCGTTGATGGCGGTGCGGCTCCGCCAGACGCTGGTCACCGCCGCCTTCTTTGCGCTGGTGACGGGCGTCGGCGGGGGCAGCGTGCGCGACCTCTTGATCGGGGCGCCGGTGTTCTGGGTGCAGGATGGCGCGATTTCGGCGGTGTGCATCGCGATCGCGCTGATCGTGTGGCTGACCCCCGAACGCTGGTGGCAGGGGCAATTGCTCGAATGGGCCGACGCCGTCGGGCTGGCGGCCTATGCGGTGTTCGGCACCGCCAAGGCGCTCGCGTGGGGCGTGCCGCCTGCGCCGGCGCTGCTGATGGGCGTCATCACAGGCTGCGTCGGCGGCACGATCCGCGACATATTGGCGGGGGTGCCGTCGATCATCGTGCGGCCCGAAATCTATGTCACCGCGGCAGCGCTGGCGTCGGGGCTGTTCCTGTTGCTGCTGTGGCTCGGGGTCGGCACGCCGGTTGCGGCGGTGGTCGGCGCGGTCGCCGGGTTCATCCTGCGCGGCGCCGCGATCCGCTGGTCGCTCGCGCTTCCCGCCTATCGCGATCCAAAAACAGGGGCTTAGGCACCCGGCTTGACGTTCGCGTCAACTGCGCCATGGTGCAGGAAATCGGCCAAAGGATTTCCGCAGCATGACCATCGCGCAAACGACCGCCAACGGCATCAATATCACGTTTGAAGACAAGGGACCGCGCGACGCGCCCGCGATCCTGCTGGTGATGGGGCTGGGCGGGCAGCTGACCTTGTGGCCTGACGAGTTCGTCGATGCGCTGAACGCGCACGGATTTCGCACCATCCGTTACGACAACCGCGACGTCGGTCTGTCGACGCGCTTCGAGGCAGCGGGGGTGCCGAACCTGAAATGGATGTTCGTGAAGGCGGCGATCGGCCTGCCGGTGCGCCCCGCTTATACGCTTGCCGATATGGCCGCCGACGGCATCGCGCTGCTCGATCATCTGGGCATCGATCGCGCGCATATCGTCGGCGCATCGATGGGCGGGATGATTTCGCAGCATATCGCGGCGCGCTATCCCGGTCGCACCCTGTCGCTGACTTCGATCATGTCGAGTACCGGCAACCGCCGCCTGCCGCGCGCGCGCAAGGAAGCGATGCAGGTGCTGGCGAACCGGCCGATGAGCGGCGATCCCGAGGATATGATCGCCTATTCGGTGCGCGCGGCGCGGGTGATCGGCAGCCCCGCCTATCCCGCCGCCGAGGAGCGGTTGCAGCGGCGAGTCCGCGCCGATTTCGAACGCGGCTGGTATCCGCAGGGCGTCGCGCGCCAGATGGCGGCGATCGTTGCCGATGGTGACCGGCGCGACCTGCTGAAATCGATCACCGCGCCGACGCTGGTCGTGCATGGCGAGGATGATCCGCTGGTGCCGCTCGCTGCGGGGCGCGACACCGCCGACAATATTGCGGGGGCGCGGCTGTTGACGATCCCCGGCATGGGCCATGACCTGCCGCTGGCGCTGGTCGAGACGCTGGCCGACGCGATTGCGGAGCATGCGAAGGGGGTTGCGGTGGCCGCCTGAGCGTTAGCCGTCGTCAACTAATACGTCATTGCGAGCGAAGCGAAGCAATCCAGGGCGGTTTACGCACACTCTGGATTGCCGCGTCGCTTCGCTCCTCGCAATGACGAATGATTATTTCAGCAACAGCGCCACCGTTGCAAAGAACCCCTTCGCTTCCGCCGCACCCGGGCGCGGCACCGCGGGCAAATAGCCGCGGCAATCGAGGCACGCGGCCTGCACCGACCCGCTTTGGGTCAGCATCGCCATATCCTGCATCAACCGCTGCTCGGTCAGCTGGCGGTTCATCGCCGCGATGCCGAACCAGCCGCGCGGGGCGGCGGCGGCTTCCTCTTCGCTTTTGCCCCAGCTGGCGAGCATCTTCGAAAACTCGCTCGGCTCGTCCTCATAATATTTGGCGTGGAAATCGCCGTCGACCTTGGCGAGCTTGGCCGCAGCCGCCAGCGCGTCGGGCAGGCCGCCGAACTGATCGATCAGGCCCAGCTGGCGTGCGGTGCCGCCCGCCCACACGCGCCCTTCGGCGATCGCCCGGACCTTCTCCAGCGGCTGCTTGCGGCTCTTCGCGACCAGACCGGTAAAGCGGGCATAGATGTCCTCGACGCTCGCCTGCGCCAGCGCGTTGAATTCGTCGTTCACGCCGCCGAACACATCGGGCTGGCCCGACAGCGGCGTCGTCGCGATGCCGTCGGCGGTGACCCCGATCTTGGCGAGCGCCTGATCGAAGCTGGGCAAGATGCCGAACACGCCGATCGATCCGGTGATCGTCTCGGGTTCGGCAAAGATGCGGTCGGCGGGGGTCGCGACCCAATAGCCACCCGACGCCGCGACATTGGCCATCGACACGACGATCGGTAGCTTCTTCGCCTTGGCGGCGAGCAACGCCTGACGGATTTCTTCGGACGCCAGCACCGACCCGCCGGGCGAATCGACGCGGAGCACGATCGCCTTGGTGCTGCTGTCGGACGCGGCATCGAGGATGTGCTGGGCGACAGTGGTGCCGCCGGCGGTGCCGGTCGGCGCCTCGCCATCGACGATCTCGCCGACGACGGGGACGACCGCAATCGCGCTGCCCTTCAGTTCGGGCGGGTTGGCGGCGACCCAGTTTTCCAGCGGGATCGCATTATATTCCCACGGCTTGCTGTCGTCATAGGCGCCGCTAATCTCGGCGACGCGGGTGTTGAACGCCATGCGGCTGCCGAGCTTGTCGATCAGGCCCGCATCGAACGACGCCTTGGACAGGTCATTGCCCGCCGCGCGCACCGCGCCCGCGGTGTCGGCGATATAGGCGTCGATCTTGGCCGCCGGACGCGCCTTTTTGACGTCGGTCAGCCAATTGTCCCACAGCACGCTGGCATAGGCGAGATTGGCTTCCTTTGCCTCGGGCGACTGGTCGCCGCGCAGGAAGGGCTCGACCGCGCTTTTGAAGGTGCCGACGCGATAAATGTTCGCGGTGATTCCCAGCCGGTCCATCAGGCCCTTGTAATAAAGCCGCGATCCGCCCGGACCCGCAATCGCGACGCCGCCGATGCTGTCGGCCCAGATTTCGCTGGCGTGCGAGGCGATCTGATAGCTGTCGGTGGTGTAGGCGGTGGCAAAGGCCAGCACCGGCTTTTTCTTGGCGCGGACCTTGTCGACCGCGGCGCCGATCTCGGCGAGCGACACCTGTCCGCCGCCGAGGAAGCGATCGAGGTCGAGCACGACCGAGGTCACGCGCTTGTCGTCGGCGGCGCTTTCCAGCGCATGGACGATGTCGCGGACGCGGATTTCACGCAGCTGATTGCCACCCGACAGCGCGGTGAAGGTGTCGACCTCGGCGGGTTGTTCGCTGACCACGCCGTCGAGTTCGATCAACAGCGCGCCTTCGCTGACCGGCAACCCGGCGTTCGGGCGTCCCGCGAGCAGGCCGAACAGCACGACGAAGAACAGCAGCAAAAAGATGAGTGCGAGCGCGTCCTTGATCGCCACCAGCAGTTTCCACACCTTGCGCGGAAAACTGGTCGTCGACTTCGGCTTGTCGTCGCCGGGCAGCGGGCGGCGCACGGGGATCGCCCAGGGGCCGGCGGGGTCGTTCGGGGTGTTGGCGGTGGTGTCGGTCATGCGGATAAACCTAGGGATGCGGTTCGCCCTTGGCAATGCACGCTTCGACCGGCGGGTCACCCGGCCCTATCGGCGACTACATTCCCAAATCCCCGTTCGCATCGAGCGAAGTCGAGATGCCCATCGGCTGTGCGCGCCTTCGCGGTGTCTCGACTTCGCTCGACACGAACGGAAAGGGTTAGAGCCAGCCTTCGCGGCGGTACCAGCGCACCGTTTCGGCGAGCGCGTCGTCGGTGCCGCGTTCGGGGCGCCACAGCGCGGCGGGGGGCTGCGCGCCCGTCGCCGCGACCCAATCGGGATGCGCGATATAGCGCGCGCGGTCCGGAGTCAGCTTGGCGCGGCCGCGGCGGACCAGCTTGTCGATCCGGCCGCCCGCCTTGAGCAACGCGCCCGGGATCGCGAGCGTCGAGACATGGCTGCGCCCCACCGCGCGCCCGATCGCGCGGGCAAAGCCGCGGTGCGACCAACCGTCCGCTCGGCCGTCGTCGGGCTCGTAGATCGCGCCGACGCTGGTATCGCGATCGGCCGCCAGCGCGACGAGCAAGCGTGCGAGGTCGTCGACATAGATCGCCGACATGCGCCCCTTGGGCGGCAACAGCGCGATGCCGCGCCGCGCCATGCGGAACAGGTCGAGCATTTCGGTATCGCCGGGGCCGAACACCGCGGGTGGGCGGACGATGGTCCAGTCGAGACCGCTGGCGCGGACGATGATTTCGGCGCGTTCTTTCGACCAGCCATAGTCGGAAAGGCCGGGTTCGCGCGCCGCGAGGGATGAGACATGGACGAAGCGCGTCACCCCCGCACCGCGCGCCGCATCGATGACATGGCGTGTCGCGGTGGCGTTGCCCGCCTCGAACGCGGCGCGGGTCGGGACGTTGACCACCCCCGCGACGTGCATCACCACGTCGCTGCCCGCTGCCATTTCGGCAAGGGTATCGGGACGGTCGAGTGCGCCCGCGATCCAGGTCACGCCATCGCGCGCGGGTTGCGGTCGGCGGGTGAGGGCGCGGACGTGCCAGCCCGCCTCGATCGCCTGCTGCATCGTCGCGCCGCCGACGAAGCCGGTTGCGCCGGTCATCGCCAGAACGGGCTGGGTCACAGCAGCACCATATGGTCGCGGTGGACCATGGCGCTGCGCGGCGCATAGCCGAGCGCCGCTTCCTGCGCGTCGCGGCCGAGGCCGATGATCGCGGCGGCATCGGCGCCGGGATATTCGGACAGCCCGCGCGCGATCACGGCGCCGTCGGGACCGGCGATGTCGAGCACGTCGCCGCGGGCAAAGGCACCCGCCACGCCGCTCACCCCCGCCGCGAGCAGGCTGGCGCCGCCGCGCAGCGCCCGCGCGGCACCGGCATCGATCGTCAGCCGCCCCTTGGCGGTCAGCCCGCCGGCAAGCCAGGCTTTGCGCGCGTTGGCGCCCTTTTCGGCGACGAACAGGCTGTGCCGCGCGGCGGTCGACAGCGGCCGGTCGATGCGGCCCGAGGCGATCGCGAGATGCGCGCCCGCGGCGTTGGCGATGCGCGCCGCGGCGATTTTCGACACCATGCCGCCGGATCCCATGCCCGACGCCGATCCGGTATCGGCCATCGCCTCGATGCTCGCGTCGATGCGCTCGATCCGCGCGATATGGTTGGCGCCGGGCTGCGCCGGGTTGCGGTCGTAAAGGCCGTCGATGTCGGACAGCAGCACCACGCCGCCCGCGCCCGCCGCCTGCGCGACGCGCGCGGCGAGGCGGTCGTTGTCGCCAAAGCGGATTTCCTCGGTGGCGACGCTGTCATTCTCGTTGATGATCGGCACGACGCCCAGGCTGAGCAGCCGGTCGAGCGTCGCGGCGGCATTCAGATAGCGCCGCCGGTCTTCCAGATCGTCGAGCGTGACCAAAATCTGCGCCGCGGTCAGCCCCTCGGCGGCGAGTACGTCGGCCCAGACCTGCGACAGCACGATCTGCCCTGTTGCGGCGGCCGCTTGGGCATCTTCCAATGTGCCGCGACCGCCCTTGGCCAGCCCAAGCCGCCGCGCGCCAAGCGCAATCGCACCCGACGACACGACCGCGACCTGCTGTCCTGCGCGCGCCCGTTCGGCAATGTCGGCGGCGATCCCGGTCAACCAGTCGCGGCGTACCGCGCCGTCGGGATCGACAAGCAGCGCCGACCCGATCTTGACGATCAGACGGGAGCAGGAGGCGGGCGCAAACAACATGACGTCGCCGATAGCGCGCGGCGCCGCTCGCGCCAATGCTATTACGTCAGCGAGAGCCGCCGAAGGTGTAGCTGAGCGCGAGGCCGACCGATGGCTGGCTGCGCGATCCCAGATTGCGGGTTATCGGCGAATCCGCCGTATCGCCGATCAGCCGGTCATAGCGCGCGTAGGCGGCAAGCCCCCAGCGGCGGTTGAGCTGGCGCAGATAGCCCGCGGTCAGTCCCACCGACTGGATGCCGCCGTCGGCATCGAACGTCGGCAAGCCCGACGATAGCGCCGCGGCGGCGGTCACGCCGAAATAGGCATTTTTATATTTGGCGTCGCCCAGTGTCACGCGCGGGCCGATCGAAAACAGCCAATCGTCGCCGTCGCGCACGACATAGTCGGCGCTGACTTCGCCGGCCCATCCCTTGTGACCGCTCAGCGCCTTGCGGCCCTCGACCCGGACCCGGACCGCCGGGGTCAAATTGACCTGTGCAAACCCGCCCGCCTCGATCGTGAAACCGACCTTGGGCAGGTCGGCGCCGATGTCGGCGGCGGTGCGTTTGCCGATGAATCCCAGCGACGGTCCGAACGCAAAATTTCCCGATTGGATCAGCGGTCCGCCAAAGCTCTCGTCAGCGGCTTCGAAGGTGAATTCGGTTCCTTCGCGCTCGCGCGAGACGTCGATGTAGGGCCCGACCGACAGATCCTTCGAGCCCGGCCATGACGGCGACAATTGCGGCCCGAGGATGACGCGGGTGCGCTTTTCGGAACCGGAGGTCGCATCCTGCGCCTGCGCCTGCGCCGGAACCACGACGAAGCCAAGAACGGGTGAAACACAGAGCAGAAACTTGATCGCAAGACGGGGAGAGAACATCCGGAATTCCTTGTTGTTGATGCTACAAGGCGCCCCGCCCGTTTTCGTTCCTAAACCGGCGACCAGTCGGTCGTTTCTTCGCCATCGTCGTTACGGACGACGGCGCGCTTTTCGGGGCCGATGATCTCGAGCAGCTTGTCGAGGATCGCGGGCACCCCGGCGCCGCTCGCGCCCGACAGCGCCATCACCGGATGGCCGCTTTCTGCGGCAAGCTCGGCCGACAGCGCCGCGACCAGCTCGTCGTCGAGCGTGTCGATCTTGTTCAATGCGACGATCACCGGCTTGTCGGTCAAGTCGGCGCCGTAAGCCTCCAGCTCGTCGCGGACGATGCGATAGCTGGTGGCGACATCCTCGTCATTGGCGTCGACCAGATGGAGCAGGACGCGGCAGCGTTCGATATGGCCAAGGAAGCGGTCGCCAACCCCGGCGCCATCGGCGGCGCCCTCGATCAGGCCGGGGATGTCGGCGACGACAAATTCATTGCCCTTGTGGCTGACCACCCCCAGCTGCGGGCGCAGGGTGGTAAAGGCATAGGCGCCGACCTTTGCCTGCGCGTTGGTAACGCCATTGATGAACGTCGATTTGCCGGCGTTGGGCAGCCCGACAAGACCCGCGTCGGCGAGCAGCTTCAATCGCAGCCACACCCATTTTTCTTCGCCCGGCCACCCGGGGCCGTGCTGGCGCGGGGCGCGGTTGGTGCTGGTCTTGTATGATGCGTTGCCGCGCCCGCCGTCGCCGCCGCGCAGAAAAGCAAGCGTCTCGCCCTCCTTGGTCAGGTCGGCGAGCAGGCTGCGGTCCTCGTCATCGTCGAGGATCTGGGTGCCGATCGGCACCTGGATGACCAGGTCGGGGCCGCCCGCGCCGGTGCGGTCGCGCCCCGCGCCGGGGGTGCCGCGCTTCGCCTTGAAATGCTGGGTATAGCGAAAGTCGATCAGCGTGTTGAGCCCGGCGACCGCTTCAAAGATAATGTCGCCGCCCTTGCCGCCATTGCCGCCGTCGGGACCGCCATATTCGACATATTTTTCGCGCCGGAACGACACGGCACCGGGGCCGCCGTCGCCGGATTTGATGTAGATTTTTGCTTGGTCGAGGAAATGCATGGGAAGCCTTTGGAGCGGAAAACATCGCGTTCGCGTCGCATGAAGCGGCGTCGGCGATGGTCCTTGTTCATGTGGCGGCGTCGCATTTGGCAACGTCGCTCGGCACGAACAGCGTGGTTGGGTTGCGCACCCCTTAGTCGCAGCGGGCCGAAATGGCCAGTTTTGTGATGCGTCGATCCGGCTTTCGATGAAAAGCGCCTGCGGAGCGCCAGACCGACGCAACTTTGCGGGTCGGCGCTCGTTGGGTGGGTAAGGCATCGCATGATGCTTGCCCCGGAATTTTCCCGAAAGGATTTCAAATGTTTGACAACAAGAATGTCAGCACGCTCAGCACGCTCAATTCGCTGATCGCCACCACGCTCGACAGCGTCGATGGCTATCGCAAGGCCGCCGAAGAAGCCAATGCGGCACAGTTTCGCGAAACCTTTTTGAACCGCGCCAACGAGCGCCAGACCATCGTCGCCGCGTTTCAGGCGAAGGTTCGCGAGCTGGGCGGTAATCCTGAAGACGACGGCACCGTGCTGGCATCGGCGCACCGTGCGTTCTTGGGCCTGCGCGATGCGCTGACCGGCGATCGCGACGATTCGGCGGTTGTTGCCGAGGTCGAGCGCGGCGAGGACCATATCAAGGCTAAGTTCGAAAGCGCGCTGAAGGACGGCGATCTTGACGCGGCCGTGCAGCAACTGATCCAGACCAGCTTTGCTTCGGTCCGCGACGGCCATGACCAGATGTCGGCGCTCAAGCATCAGCTGAACGCCAGCTAAGACCTTCTCCCGCCCTCCCGGAGAAGCATGGAAACGGCGGTTCCGCTATTCGGGGCCGCCGTTTCTATTTGGGGTTTTGCGCCGCCCAGAAATTGGCGATGCGGCCGGTGATCAGCTCGCACGCCAGCGCACGCGCGGTGTCGCGGGGCAGGCCGAGCGCTTCGGCCATCGCGCCGCCCAGCTGCGCATCGCCGAGCGCCATCAGCACCAGCGCCAGCGTGTCTTCGTGCATCAGCCGTTTTTCATGCGCATCGGGGGCCATGCCGTCGATCAGCTTGTGGATCGCATCGACGATCGGGTCGAGCGCGTCCTCATTGCCCGTCGCCGCCATCCACGTCGCCAGCGCGCCCGCGCCGCCGCTGTCGAACGCGTCGAACGCGAGATCGACGATTTCGCGCACATTGCGCTCGCCCGGCGGCGATTCGGCCATCTTCGCGCCGATTGTCGCGCACACCGTTTCGGCGAGATAGGCGGCAAGCGCCTTTTGCAGTCCCGCGGCGCTGCCGAAATGGTGGAGGAGGTTGGCATGGGTGCGGTCGATGCGCCCCGCGACCGCCTTCAGCGTCACCGCGGCCGGCCCCGTTTCGATCAATATTTCGCGCGCGGCCTGGAGGGCGACGAACCGGCTCTCCTCAGGACTCAGGCGCTTCTTCACTATTGACATGCTTGTAAGTAAATCCTAGATATTTCCCCATTGCCCCTTTTCGACGGTATGAACCATATGTCCAGCCTTTCCCTCTCCCCGACCCCCGCCGACCTGTCGATCACCCCGCGCGACATGCGCTTTGGCCGCGAGGACAAGCAGGGCCGCTGGTGGCTGAACGGCGACCCGATCGCGTCGGCTTTCCACACCGCGCTGTCGGTGACCTTTCCGCGCGGCGAGGCGATGTTCATCGAGGCGGTGAAGGCGCACCGCGACGGCGTGCCCGACAAGCTGGCGCGCGAAATCCGGGCGTTCACCCAGCAGGAGGTGATCCACAGCCGCGAACATGTCGTGTTCAACAAAAAGGCGGCGGAGGCAGGGTATGACCTGTCCGAGCTCGAGGCCGACGTGAATCAGGTGCTCGACCTGATCAAGCAGCGGCCGCAGATCGTCAACCTGATGGCGACGATCGCGCTCGAACATTATACCGCGATGATGGCATCGGTGATGCTGCGCGACGAGCGCATGTACGCGGGCGCCGAACCCGAATGGGCGGCCCTGTGGAAATGGCATGCGATCGAAGAGATCGAGCATAAGGGTGTCGCCTACGACACCTGGCTGCACGCGACGAAGGACTGGAGCCGGTTCCGCCGCTGGCGCGCCAAGTCGATCATGATGCTGCTCGTCACCAGCCGCTTCTGGCCGAAGCGGATCAAGGGCATGAAGAATCTGCTCAAGCAGGACGGGCTCACCGGCTGGCGCGTCACCGCGCGCATCTGGTGGTATCTGCTCGGCTCGCCCGGGGTGCTGCGCAAGAGCTTCCTGCCGTGGCTCAGCTATTTCCTGCCCGGTTTCCACCCGTGGAACCACGACGACCGCGCGCTGATCCAGAAATATGAAAGCGATTATGCCGACGCGGTGATGCCCACGCAGGCGTCGAACCCCGAAAAGGTCGCCGTCGCAGCCTGACATCGCGCGACGGACACGCCGTGCGGTAACGGCTTTTGACTGATTGCGGACGCCCCCTATCGTCATCCCGGACTTGATCCGGGATCCATCGGCCCTCCCAGTACCGGGCAGCGCAAGGGGTCGTGGACCCCGGATAAGTCCGGGGTGACGACGTTATGACCGCCGCTGCCCATCACTATCCCTACATTCGGCCCGAACCATCTCCTAGGCTGGACGGGCGGGGCGTCGTCCCATATCCCCTCCTGGTGGAGGGGACCATGCAACCACAAATGACCGCGGCGGAAGTCACCCAGTTTGAGCTGCAACTGGCGGGGCTGTCGTCGCTGCTCGAATTCGGCTGCGGGGGCAGCACGCTGGTGGCGGCGCGGCAGGTGCGGCGGATCGTCAGCGTCGACAGCGATCCGGCTTGGTTGGCCAAGGTGCAGGCTGACATTGCGGGGGAAGCGGTGGAATTTACGCCTTTCCATGCCGACATTGGCCCCGTCGGCGAATGGGGCCGGCCGATCGATGACAGTCGGCTTCGTGACTGGCCGCGCTATCACACCCAAATCTGGCGCGGCATGGGGGGCAGCCCCGATGCGGTGCTGATCGACGGGCGCTTTCGCGTCGCATGCCTGTTGCAGGCGATCATCCACTGCAAACCCGACTGCATCCTGCTGTTTCACGATTTCACCAATCGGCCGCATTATCACGTCGTGCTGCGTCACGTCGATGTGCTGACCCGCGTCGACACCCTCGCGGTGATGCGCGCCAAGGCGCAAGTCGATGGCAAGGCGGTGCTGCACGACCTGTTCGACCATTATCTGATCCCCGATTGACCCGCCGGGCGGGCTTCGGCACACCCGCACCCATGTTCAGCATCGCCCCCGTCATTGAGACCGACCGCCTCCGCCTGCGCCCCGGGCGCCTGTCCGACAAGGACACCCATATCGCGATGTGGGCCGACGCCCGCGTCACCCGCTTCATCGGCGGCGAACCGCGTGCGCCCGACGTCAGCTGGGGCAAATTCCTCAGCTCGGCCGGGCTGTGGCCGGTGATGGGGTTCGGCTATTGGGTGTTCGCCGACCGGGCGAGCGACGCGCTGGTCGGCATGGGGGGGCTAAGCTATTTCGGCCGCGGCATCCCCGAACTCGAAGGCTTGCCCGAGGCGGGCTGGGCGTTCGACGCCGATCATTGGGGGGCGGGCTATGCGACCGAGGCGATGACCGCGGCGCTGGGCTGGGCGGATGCGAACCTCGACGCCGCCGAGGTGCGCTGCATCATCGATCCGGGCAACGACGCATCGGAGCGGGTGGCGGCGAAGCTGGGGTTTCGGCGGATCGGTGAGAGCGATGCGCTGGGCCATGTGGTGGCGATTTATGGGCGACCGCGCGGGGGGTGAGATCCTCCCCGGAACGGGGAGGGGGACCGCGAAGCGGTGGAGGGGGCTATCGGCCTTGAGCGGCGGTTGCAGGGCGCGACCCTCCGTCAGCGGCTACGCCGCTGCCACCTCCCCGCTAGCGGGAAGGATTTTTACGCAGCTTCGACCACCAGCACCCCGCCATCGGCGCTGACGACGCGGACCTTGGTTCCCTCGGCAGCATCCGGCCCGCGCACCGGCCATTCGCCGTCGCCGACCCGCGCACGGCCGCGGCCGTTTTCGATCGCGGTCACCAGCGTCAGCACTTCGCCGATCAGTCGCCCGCCGCGCTGGTTGAGCAGCGGGTCGCTCGACACGATCGGATTGGCCTTGAGCCAGCGGCGCGCGCCGTAGAGCGCGATGAACGCCAGCACGGCAAAAACGCCAAGCTGCATCGGCACCCCGATCGGCAGCAGAAAGGCAAGGACGCCGGTCGCGATCGCGGCGACGCCGAGCCAGACGAGGAAGAACCCCGGCGCGATGATTTCGGCGGCGCACAGCAGCACCCCGACGGTCAGCCACGCCCAGTGCGGCGCCATGTTGTTCAGCCACTCGGTCATGTCAGCGCACTCCCGGCGGCGTCGGCGGCGTCGGCCCACGCTCGAAGGCATCCTTGGCGAGTTCGCCGATGCCGCCCAGCGTACCGATCAGCTGGGTCGCCTCGACCGGGAACAGGATCGTCTTGCTGTTCGGGCTGGTGGCAAACTGGCTCACCGCTTCGACATATTTCTGCGCGATGAAGTAATTGATCGCCTGTGCGTTGCCGCCGGCGATCGCGTCCGACACCATCTGCGTCGCCTTGGCTTCGGCCTCGGCTTCGCGCTCGCGCGCTTCGGCGTCGCGGAAGGCGGCTTCGCGGCGGCCCTCGGCCTGCAGGATCTGGCCCTGCTTCTCGCCCTCGGCACGCAGGATTTCGGAGGCGCGCATGCCCTCGGCTTCCAGGATGTTGGCGCGCTTTTCGCGCTCGGCTTTCATCTGCCGCGCCATGGCGTTGGAAATGTCGGCGGGGGGACGAATGTCCTTGATCTCGACGCGGGTGATCTTGACCCCCCAGGGCGTCGTCGCTTCATCGACCACGACCAGCAGCCGCGCGTTGATATGGTCGCGTTTCGACAGCGTTTCGTCGAGGTCCATCGACCCCATGACGGTGCGCAGGTTCGTCGTCGTCAGGTTCATGATCGCCAGATACAGGTCGCTGACTTCATAGGCCGCCTTGGCGGCGTCGAGCACCTGAAAGAACACGACGCCGTCGACCGCGACCATCGCATTGTCCTTGGTGATGATTTCCTGGCCGGGAATGTCGAGCACCTGCTCCATCATATTGACCTTGCGACCGACGCGATCAAAGATCGGCATGATGAAGTTCAGCCCCGGCTGCGCGGTGTGGGTGTAGCGGCCGAAACGTTCGATCGTGTAGCTGAAACCCTGACGAACCGGGGTCAGCGCCCACAGCAGGAACACCGCCGCGAGCACGACGAGTGCGATTGGAAACCAATAATCCATCGAAAATCCCCTCTGCGAACCTGGCCGTCAGGCCTCACTCCTTTATTGCGAGAACGGCCGCATTGCGCCAGACAAAAGCGCATGACCGATACCAGTCTCGCACCGCGCTCGCTGCTTTACGTCCCGGGTTCGAACGCCCGCGCGCTCGAAAAGGCGGGCGGCCTGACCGCCGACTTGCTGATCATCGACCTGGAGGACGCGGTGCCCGCGAACCGCAAGGACGAAGCGCGCGCCGCGATGCGCGCCGCGGTCATGGCGGGCTTTCCCGGCAAGCGCGTTGCGGTACGGATCAACGCCACCGGGACGGCCGAGCAGGCGGCGGACATCGACGCGCTCGCCGATCTGAAGCTTGATGCGGTCGTGCTGCCCAAGGTCGACGCACCCGCCGACCTGGGACCGGTCCGCGGGCTGGGGCTGCCGGTGCTGGCGATGATCGAAACCCCGGTCGCGATCTATGCCGCGCGCGACATCGGTGCCGATCCGGCGGTCGCCGGACTGATCGCCGGACTCAACGATCTGGCGCATGAATTGAAGCTGCCGGACGGCATGGATCGCGGCGCGATGAGCCATGCAATTCAGGCGATCGTGCTTGCGGCGCGCGCGGCGAACGTGTGGGCGTTCGACGGGGTTTACAATGCCATCGACGACGCCGCTGGCTTTGCTGCCGAAGCCGCCGAGGGACGGCGTCTCGGTTTCGACGGCAAGTCGCTGATCCACCCGTCGCAGGTCGATCCGTGCAACGCCGCCTTTGCCCCGTCGGCGCGCGAGATCGCCGCTGCGGAGGCGTTGGTCGCCGCGGCGACGGGCGGGGCGCAACGTCACGATGGACGGATGATCGAGGATATGCATGTCGCCGCGGCGCGCGCGCTGCTTGAGGGGGCGGGGCGTTAAGAGTGGCTGTTCGTCGTTCGACGAACGCGCCTTGCCTGCCTGCGGTGGACATGCCATGCGGCGCGCCCATGCAGACGATGAAGTTTCGCGCCGCGATTGCGGCTGTCGCCCTGGCCGCTTTAGCCGCCGTTCCCGCCGCGCACGCCAAGGGCGCCGACGCGCCGGTCACCGAGGCTGAGCTCGCCGCGCATATCAAGGTGCTGGCGGGCGACGCGTTCGAAGGGCGCGCGCCGGGGACCGACGGCGAGGATCGCACCATCGCCTATATCGTTGGCGAATGGGCCAAGGCGGGCCTCGAGGCGGTGCCGGGCAGCACGACGCCCTGGCTCCAGCCCGTCCCGTTCGTCGAGAGCAAGGCCGTTAGCGGCACCGCCAGGTTCAAGGTGCATGGCCGCGACTTCGCGATCGAGGATGACGGCATCATCCTGACCGGGCGCGAGACGTCGGCCGCGCTGGCGAATGTTCCGGGGGTGTTTGTCGGTTATGGCGTCGATGGCGCGGGTAAGGTCAATGCCGACGTCACCGGCAAGCTCGCGATCATGTTGTTCGACAATGCGCCGTTCGGCGACAAGCTGCCGCGCTATCGCGAGCGGCGCCAGATGCTCGCCGACGCGGGCGCCGCTGCGGTCCTGGTGATCGCGACCGATGCGGTGCCATGGGCGCAGTTGCGCGACAGCGCGGGTAGCGCCGCGGTGCGGCTGGCGAGTGCCAAGCCCGGCGCGCCGGTGAGCGGCTTCCTGTCGCTTGAGGCCGCCGACGCGCTGCTCAAGAAAGCGGGGCAGGACGGCGCTGCGGTGCGCGAAGCGGCGAAGTCGCCTGACTATAAGGGGATCGCGCTGCCGGTGACCGCCGACTTGGCCACCCAATCGGCGATCCGCCCCTTTGCCAGCAACAATGTCATCGCCAAGCTGCCGGGCGCCAAACCCGACGGCAAGGCGGTGCTGTTCCTCGGCCATTGGGATCATCTCGGCATTTGCGGCAAGGACGGCGACGCCGACCGCATTTGCAACGGCGCGGTCGACAATGCGAGCGGTATAGCGGTGCTGATCGAAGTTGCGAAAAGGCTGGCGTCGGGTCCGCGCCCCGACCGCGATATTTATTTCCTCGCCACAACGGCGGAGGAAAAAGGCCTGCTCGGTGCGCATTATTTCGCCGATCATCCGGTGGTACCGCTGACCGACATCACCGTCGCGCTCAATGTCGATACGATCGCGATTTCACCGCGCGGGACGCCGGTGGCAACGATCGGACGCGGCAAGCCTGCTTATGACGCCGTGGTGCGTCAGGCGGCGACCAAGTTCGGCCGCAAGCTCGACGAGGATGGCGAGGCCGACGCGTTTATCCAGCGGCAGGACGGCTGGGCGCTGGGCGCGAAGGGCGTGACGTCGCTGATGGTCGGCGGCAGCTTTTCGGACATGCCGCTGCTGCAGGCGTTTCTGGGCGGCGACTATCATGAGGCCGCCGATAATTTCAGCGACAAGATCCCCCTCGGCGGTGCGGCGGAAGATGCCGATCTGCACGTCGCGCTGGGGCGGGCGTTTGCCGATGTGAAGGCGTGGTCGGGGAAGTAAGTTTCGTCGCCCCCGCGAAGGCGGGGGCCGCTGCCCGGCTTGCACAGCGTCGCTGCGTATACCTCCAGCGGCCCCCGCCTTCGCGGGGGCGATGGAAAAACTAAGCCGCCTGCTTCGCCCGCTCGCTCATTTCCTGATTGAGCATTTCGGCCAGCAGGAACGCCAACTCCAGCGACTGCCCTGCGTTCAGCCGCGGGTCGCAATGCGTGTGATAACGGTCGGCGAGGTCCATCTGGGTCACGTCCATCGCGCCGCCGGTGCATTCGGTGACATTCTGGCCGGTCATTTCGATATGGATGCCGCCGCCATGCGTGCCCTCGGCGCGGTGGACGGCAAAGAAGCCCCGCACTTCGGCGAGGATGCGCTCGAACGGGCGCGTCTTGTAGCCGTTGGGCGTCTTGATGACATTGCCGTGCATCGGGTCGCACGACCACACGACGGGATGGCCCGATTCCTTCACCGCGCGCACCAGCTTGGGCAAATGCGCCTCGATCTTGTCATGGCCATAGCGCGTGATCAGCGTCATGCGGCCCGCGACATGGTGCGGGTTCAGCGTATCGAGCAGACGCAGCAGCACATCGGGTTCGAGGCTGGGGCCGCATTTCATGCCGACCGGATTGCCGATGCCGCGCAGATACTCGATATGCGCCGAGCCCTCGAAGCGGGTGCGGTCGCCGACCCACAGGAAATGGCCCGAGGTGTCGTACCAGCCGCCGGTCAGGCTGTCCTGCCGGGTCAGCGCCTGCTCATAGGGGAGCAGCAGCGCCTCGTGGCTGGTGTAGAAGCTGGTGCCCTTGATCTGCGGCACCGTCTCCGGCGTCACGCCGCACGCTTCCATGAAGGCGAGCGCTTCGGAAATCCGGCCTGCGGTTTCCTGATATTTCTTCGCCCATGGGCTGCGGTCCATGAAGTCATGCGTCCAGGCGTTGACCTGATGCAGATTGGCATAGCCGCCGTTCGCGAAGGCGCGCAGCAGGTTCAGCGTCGCCGCCGACTGGTTATAGGCCTTGACCATCCGCTGCGGATCGGGCTCGCGGCCCGCTTCCTCGAACGCGATGTCGTTGATGATGTCGCCGCGATAGCTCGGCAGCGACACGCCGTCGATGTCCTCCATGTCGGCCGAACGCGGCTTGGCGAACTGGCCCGCCATGCGGCCGAGCTTCACCACCGGCATTTTCGACGCGAAGGTCAGCACCACCGCCATCTGGAGCAGCACGCGAAAGGTGTCGCGGATGTTGTTCGGATGGAATTCGGCAAAGCTCTCGGCGCAGTCGCCGCCCTGCAGCAGGAACGCCTTTCCCTCGGCCACGCGGCCCAGGTCGGCGGTCAGGTCGCGCGCCTCGCCGGCAAACACCAGCGGCGGATAATTGCTCAGCTCGCGCTCCGCCGCCGCGAGCGCATCGGCGTCGCGATAGGTGGGGAGTTGGCGGGCGTCGTGCGAGCGCCAGCTATGCGGTTGCCAATTTTTCGTCATCTGCCTGTTCTTTTCGCGTTCGAATCCGGGCGCCGCCATGGCGCGAATGTCGGCTGGACGCAATGCGCCCCAATCCTGTCAGCGCCAAAATTAGCATTATCGTGACATTTGCGCACCTATGCTTTGTCTTTCGCGCCCAAAACTGTTAGTTTGTTACAGCTTTTGGGAACGCAACCGACGCGTCCAAGGCATTTGGCTATCGGCAACGTTATACCCGAGTGACCCAAAAGGTCGGGTCTCCACGCGAGGCGATTGGCTATGGCGAATTTCGAATCCGCATGGTTTGTATATGGGGCGCTGCTGCTGTTGCTCGCGACCAGCTTCGTCGTGCGTATCGACTATGTCCGGATCGGGCTGGCCGCCGCCGCGCTGGTCGCGGTGCCGCTGGTGTTGTTCCGCGAGCCCGATGTCGGTTACGGCATGTTGGTGCTGGCGATTCTGGTCGTCAATATCGGCATCCTGGCCCGGCTCTGGCTGAACGATGCACAGATCCGCTTTTCGGCGGAAGAAGAGGCGCTGCGCCGTCAGCATTTCGCCGGTCTGGCGCCCGCCGCCGCGCGCGGCCTGATCGACCAGGGACATTGGATTTCGGCGCGCCGCGGTGAGGTGCTGATCCGCGAGAACCAGGCGGCACCCAGCCTGTTCTATCTGGCCGAGGGGCAAGCGGCGATTTTGCGCGACGGGGTCGAGGTCGGAACCTTGTCCGACGGCGCGCTGGTCGGCGAGGCGACGGTCCTGGATGGCACCCACGCGACCGGAACGGTGCTGCTGGGCAGCAACGCGCGCCTGTGGTTTGTCCCCGCCGCGGCGCTCCGCGCCTATCTGGCGGCAAATCCCGGCATCGCGAGCGCGCTGCACGAAGGGTTTGCGCGGGCGCTGCGCGGAAAATTGGCGAGCGCGAACACCCGCCTGGCCGACCGCCCGCCGCTCCCTTGACGGCGGCTGCGCTGTGACGCCTCGAATATGTAATCGCCACCTGCTAACGCCCGATCCATGACGTTGATTCTTTATGGCATCCCGAACTGCGACACGGTGAAAAAGGCGCGGCGCTGGCTGGACGAGCAGGGCCTCGCCTATCGTTTTCACGACGTCCGCAAGGATGGGCTGGACCCCGCACGGCTGCAAAGCTGGATCGATGCGCTGGGCTGGGACAAGCTGCTCAACAAGGGCGGCACGACGTTTCGCCAACTTCCCGACACGCAGAAGGACGGCCTCGACGCAGGCTCGGCCAAGGCGCTGATGCTGGCGTCGCCCGCGATGATCCGCCGCCCCGTCGTCGAAGCCGAGGGCGCGGTCAGCGTCGGCTTTTCGGCCGCCGACTGGCAGGCGCGTTTTGCGGCATGATCCGGTGGACCCTGGCCCTGCTGGCCCTGACGCTGCTCGCCGGTTGCTCGGCTGATCCGGTGACCGCGCAGCCGACCCTCGACGGCCAGCCGCCGATCGTCATCGCCCACCGCGGCGCGTCGGGCGAGCGGCCCGAACATACGATCGCCGCCTACCGGCTCGCGATCGAGCAGGGCGCCGATTTTATCGAACCCGATCTGGTGCTGACCAAGGACGGCGTGCTGGTCGCGCGGCACGAGAATGAGATTTCGGAGACCACCGACGTCGCCGAGCGCGCCGAGTTCGCCGACCGCAAGACGACCAAGACGATCGACGGTAGCGCGGTGACCGGCTGGTTCACCGAGGATTTCACGCTCGCCGAACTCAAGACGTTGCGCGCCCGCGAGCGGCTGCCAAAGCTGCGCTCGACCGAATATGACGGCCAGTTCGACATCCCGACCTTCGAGGAAATCCTGGCGCTGCTGGCTGAGGTCAATCGGGGCCGCAAGGTGCCGATCGGCGTCTATCCCGAAACCAAGCACCCCAGCCACTTCATCGCGATCGGCCTGTCGCACGAAGCGCCGTTGCTGGCGCTGCTCGACCGCTTCGGTTATCGCGGCCGCAAGGCGCCGGTCTATATTCAGAGCTTTGAGGTGCGGAACCTGATGGACCTGCGCGCCAAGAGCGACGTGCCGCTGATCCAGTTGATGGACGGGGCGGGCGGTCCGCCTGACATGCCCGAAACCAGCTATGCCGCGATGGCGTCGCCGATGGGGCTGAAGGCGATCGCGGCCTATGCCGACGGGATCGGACCGAACAAGGCGATGGTCATCCCGCGTGGCGCGCTGGGGTCGCTGGGCGAACCGACCAGCCTGGTGCGCGATGCCCATGCTGCCGGTTTGAAGGTGCATCCGTGGACCTTTCGCCGCGAAAATTACTTCCTGCCGCTGGGCGACCGCGGCGGGGTGAACCCGGCCGGGCACGGCGACCTGGGCGCCGAGATTGCGGCCTATCTGCGCACCGGCATCGACGGCCTGTTCAGCGACAACCCGCGCGAGGCGGTGGCGACAGTGGCGACCCGCGGCGATCGGTGATCGGGCCGGACTGCATCTGAGGGCTGGCGCGGCGATTGTGACGTAGTGGGTATCGACCGGACTTTCATTGTCATCCCGGACTTGATCCGGGATCCATGACGACGGTGCAGCTGTGGATCCCGGATCAAGTCCGGGATGACGAAGGTGGGGGAAGTTGGTGGCAACTCCCCACCCCGCAGCAGCAAAAACCCGGCCCACGCCACCGGGGAGCGACGTGGGCCGGGCCGCGCGGCCGCGCTGTCTCAATCCTTGCTGTCCTCCCACTGGAACACGGTTTCAAGCGGCTTGCCAAAGACGCGGGCAATCCGGAACGCGACCTCGAGCGACGGCGAATATTTGCCTTGTTCGATCGCCGCGATCGTCTGCCGTGTGACGCCCACCTGATCGCCCAGGTCGCCCTGGGTCATTTCGCCCGCCAGGAACCGCAGCGTCCGGATGTCGTTGGTGAAGGGGAGCCGGGCCATCACTCAATACCCGCGGCGATAGAAATAGAGCTGCGATCCGACGCGAACGAGCTCGGCGACGACAACCGTCGCGATCAGCAGGTTGAGGTGCACCGCCGCGCTCAATTGATAGAATATCGCGAACAGATTGGCCCAAACTCCGAGGACCAAAGGATAATAGGCGAGGTGCGTCCCGCGCATATGGATCGTGCGTTCGCGCTCGTCGTCTTTCAGATGGGCTTCTTTGGGCGCCCGAATGGCGAAAAAGGCCGCCGTCAGTGACATCGCGCCGATGATGATGACCGTGACCGGCAACAGCATATCCGCCGCCGCAGCCACCCCCGCGCGGCGACCAACGATTTGCCAGGGGTAGGAAAGGAAATACCAGCCAAAGGCGCTGACGATGGCCACGAACGCAGCCCAGTGGATTTTCTCGTTGAACGACATCTGCAATCTCCGGTGTTACTCGTTATGCACTTTATGTCGAATATTTCTAACATCGTGTCAAATGAATTTTGCATCGAGCCGCTTGGCGCTTTTGCCGACGCCGTTTAGCCGCTAAGCCCCCGCCCCATGTCCACCCTGCCCAAAACGCTCACCTTCGACACCTCGACCAGCCGCGCGAATCCGACGCCGCAGCCGATGAAGCGGCTGACCGTGCCGCGTATCCGCCAGCGCAAGGGCGGCGAGCCGATCGTCATGCTGACCGCTTATACCGTTCGCATGGCGCAGCTGCTCGACCCGCATTGCGACATGCTGCTGGTCGGCGATTCGCTGGGGCAGGTGATCTACGGGCTGCCGCATACGGTCGGGGTCACGATGGAAATGATGGCGCTGCACGGCGCCGCGGTGGTGCGCGGCAGCTATCATGCCGCGGTCATCGTCGACATGCCGTTCGGCAGCTATGAAGCGAGCCAGGAACAGGCGTTTACCAACGCCGCGCGGCTGCTCAAGGAAACCGGCGCCGCGGCGGTGAAGCTGGAGGGCGGGCGCGCGCTCGCCCCGACGATCGAATTTCTGACCCAGCGCGGCATCCCGGTGATGGGGCATGTCGGGCTGACCCCGCAAGCGGTGAACATTCTCGGCGGCTATGGCGTGCGCGGCAAGAGCGACGAAGAAGCGAAAGCGATCGTCGAGGATTCGATCGCGGTCGCGCAGGCCGGCGCCTTTTCGCTGGTGATCGAAGGCGTGCTCGAATCGATCGCGATCGAGGTCACGAACAAGGTCGCTTGTCCGACGATCGGTATCGGGGCGTCGGCGCAATGCGACGGCCAGGTGCTGGTGACCGAGGACATGCTGGGCATGTTTGAACGTGTACCGAAGTTCGTGAAACGCTACGGCGATATGGCCGATGTCGTCACCGGCGCGGTCAAGGACTATGCCGATCAGGTCAGGTCCCGTTCATTCCCGACCGAGGATCAGATCTACGCAGGCTGAGACAGCGTGCGGTATGGATCGAGGCCAAGTGAATCGCTTGGCCTTTTTCCGCACCGTCGCTAAGGAAGCCGCGGCCCCAGAGCCATGAATGACAAATGGAGGTTTGATTGGCCCTGAGCCCGACCAACGATGCCGCGCTGTTGCAAGAGGTTGACGAAGCCGTTCGCAAGGACCGGCTGGACACGATCATGCAGCGCTATGGCCGCTGGATCATCGGCGCAGTGCTGGCGGGGTTGCTGGCGTTCGGCGGCTATCTGTACTGGAGCCACCGCCAGGATGTCGCGCGCGGCGAACAGGCCGAGGAGCTGATCGCGGCGTTCGAGAAACTGGGCACCAACCAGCCGCGCGCCGCCGCCACCGAACTCGAAAAGCTGGCGGCCGGGGGCGATCCCGCTTATCGCGCCGTGGCGGTTATGCAGCAGGCGAATATCAAAGCGCAGGCCGGCGACCTGAAGGCCGCCGCGGCGCTGATGGCGACGATTGCTGCCGACCCCAAGCTGGACAAGGCGCTGCGCGATCTGGCGCTGATCCGCCAGACCGCGTTCGAATATGACAATCTGAAACCCGCAGTCGTGATCGCGCGGATGAAGCCGCTGATCGATGCCAAGGATCCGGCGTCGAGCTGGTTCGCCAGCGCCGCCGAACTGTCGGCAACCGCCCATTATCAGCTTGGCCAATATGACCAGGCCGGGGCGCTCTATGGCCGGATCGCCAAACTGCCCGACGTGACCAAATCGCTGCAGTCGCGGTCGGTCCAGATGGCAGGTATGCTGGGCGTCGATGCGGTCGCCGATCGCGCCGCCGACAGCGCCGCAAAGGACCAGAAGGGCAATGTCGCGCCCCCGGCAGCGACCGTCGCCCCAGTTGAGGAAGCCAAATAATATGCGCAAAACGCATTACGGAATTTTTGTCGCGCTGCTGGCGCTGCCGCTGGCGGGTTGCGGCGTGTTCAAGGGCGACGGCGGCCCCAAGACGCCGACGATCGGCGATCGCGTATCGATCCTGTCGAACGACAACAGCATCAAGGTCGATCCGGCCACCGCCGCGATCGCCGTCGTCCTGCCCGAGCCCGCGGTTAACGCCGCCTGGGCGCAGTCGGGCGGCAATGCATCGAAATCCATGGGCCACCCGGCGCTGGGCGCGACGCGCAGCAAGCTGTGGCAGGCCAATATCGCGGGCAGCACCAATAAGCAGCGGCTCGCCGCGTCGCCGGTGATCGCCGACAACCGCCTGTTCGCCGTCGATACCGAGGCTGTGGTCACCGCGCTCGCCGCCGATACCGGCGCGCCGCTGTGGCGCACCGCAATCGGCAGCACCGGCAAGGATTTCAAGGATTCGCTGTTCGGCGGTGGCGCCGGGGTCGATGGATCGGTGGTCTATGCGACCAGCGGCGCGGGCGATGTCGCGGCGCTGAATGTCGCCGACGGATCGGTGATCTGGAAGGTCAAGCCCGCGGGTCCGCTGCGCGGGTCGCCGACGATTGCCTTTGGCGGCGTCTATGTGATCAGCCAGGACAACCAGATCATTGCGCTCAACGCTGCCAATGGCGCGGTGCTGTGGCAGGCGACGGCGTCGCTCGAACCCGGCAGCGTGTTCGGCGCGGCGTCGCCCGCGGCGGGGCAGGGGACGATCGTCGCCGGCTTCTCGTCGGGCGAGGTTCAGGCCTATCGTTACGAAAACGGCCGCGACCTGTGGGAAGACGCGCTGGCGCGCACGTCGATGGCGCTTTCGGTGTCGACCCTAACCGACGTCGATGCCGATCCGGTGGTCGATAACGGCCGCGTCTTTGCGCTGGGCCAGGGCGGCCGCATGGCGAGCTATGAACTGCTCACCGGTCAGCGCAGCTGGGAAATCTCGATCGCCGGGATTTCGACCCCCTATGTGGTCGGCGAATGGGTCTATGCGATGACCGACGACGGCAAATTGCTGTGCGTGGCGCGCACGTCGGGCAAGGTGCGCTGGCTCCAGCAGCTCGCGCGCTTCCGCGTCGAAACCGAAAAGAAGAAAAAGGATCCGATCCGCTGGACCGGACCGATCCTGGCGGGTGGCCGCCTGATCGCGGTCAACAGCGAGGGGATCATGGCGGAATATTCGCCGACCGATGGTTCGCTGCTCGGATCGACCGAATTCAAATCGCCGCTGTCGCAGGCACCGGTGGTGGCGAACAATATTTTGTATATTTTGGCGGACGACGGGCAGATCACGGCCTGGCGCTGAACCAGCGCCCGGGCCGGGGCGGCCCGGCGCAACAACAGGGATAAAGTAAGATGTCGCGATTCGCGACGATAGCCATTGTCGGCCGCCCGAATGTGGGCAAATCGACGCTGTTCAACCGGCTGGTCGGCAAGCGGCTGGCGCTGGTCGATGACCAGCCCGGGGTGACCCGCGACCGCCGCGAGGGCGACGCCAATCTGCTCGGGCTGGAGTTCCGCATCGTCGACACCGCAGGGTTCGAGGATCAAGACGCCGCGACGCTGCCCGGCCGGATGCGGGTGCAAACCGAAAAGGCGGTGCGCGAGGCCGATGCCGCGCTGTTCATGATCGACGGCCGCGCCGGGGTCGTGCCGCTGGACGAGGAAATCGCGCGCTGGCTGCGCAGCGAGGACACGCCGATCATATTGGTGGTCAACAAGGCGGAAGGGAAACAGGGCGAAAACGGCCTGATGGAATCCTATTCGCTCGGCTTTGACAGCCCGGTCGCGCTCAGCGCCGAGCATGGCGACGGGATGGTCGACCTGTTCGACCTGTTGCGTCCGATCGTCGAGCCGTTCGACGAGATCGAAAAGGACGTTGCCGCCGCCAGCGATGATGACGAGGACGCGCCGCTCGGCCCGATGAAGCTGGCGATCGTCGGCCGTCCGAACGCGGGCAAATCGACGCTGATCAACCGCATGATCGGCGAGGACCGTCTGATCACCGGGCCCGAAGCCGGGATCACACGCGATTCGATCCGCGTCGACTGGAAATGGGAAGACGACGGCGAGACCCACGAAATCCAGCTGTTCGACACCGCCGGGATGCGCAAGCGCGCCAAGGTGCAGGACAAGCTGGAGAAACTGTCGGTCGCCGATGCGCTGCACGCGGTCGATTTCGCCGAGGTTGTCGTGCTGTTGCTCGACGCGACCAAGGGGCTCGAGTCGCAGGACCTCCACATCGCCGACCGGGTACTGCAAGAAGGCCGCGCGCTGATCGTCGCGCTGAACAAATGGGATGTCGCCGAGGAGCCGTCGTCGCTGTTCAACGGCGTCCGCGCCGCGCTCGAGGACGGGCTGAGCCAGGTCAAGGGCGTGCCGGTGCTGACCATTTCGGGCGCGACGGGCAAAGGGATCGACACGCTGGTGCGGGTGGCGTTTGAACAGCGCGCGATCTGGACCAACCGGGTGTCGACATCGGCGCTCAATCGCTGGTTTGAACGCGCGGTCGATGCCAACCCGCCGCCCGCGCCCGGCGGCAAGCGGATCAAGCTGCGCTACATCACCCAGGCGCGCACCCGGCCGCCGACCTTTGTCGTCTTTGGCACTCGCACCGATAGCCTGCCCGGCAGCTATGAACGCTATCTGGTCAACGGCATGCGCAAGGAATTGGGGTTCCAGGGCGTGCCGGTGCGGCTCAACTTCCGCAATTCGCGCAATCCCTATGACGAATGACCCAAGCTGAGGGGAGGGCGACGCTGGTCGTCGACGCGCGCGGGATGCGTTGCCCCTGGCCCGCGCTGCGGCTGGCGCGCGCGATGCGCGATGCCGCCGACGTGCTATTGATCGCCGACGATCCGCACGCGGGGCGCGAAGTTACGGCGCTGGCCACCGAGCATGGCTGGTTGGTCGAGGCTGAAACCGCGGCGGATGACGCGGGCCGCTGGCGCGTGCGCCGCCGCTGACCCAAATTGGGGCGGCTTTGGTGAGAAGCGCCCGACGTCGTAACGTCTTTTTTACCCAAATTGGGCATGTGTTGGGCGGGACCACGACCGACGTTGCACACCAAGGGACACGAAATTGGACGAAATCCTGGTCGATTGGGATGAATTCCGCGCCACGCGCGCCCAGCTGGGCGCCGCGTTTGTACGGATTCTGGGCTATTTTCGCGAAGACGGCACCAAATCGGTGGCGGCGATCGAAGAGGCCATGCGCGCCCGTGACGCGCGCGGACTCGTGATGCCCGCCCACACGCTGAAAAGCGAAGCGCGCCAGTTTGGCGGCGAAAAACTCGGCGCGGTCGCCGAAGATATCGAAATGTTCGCGCGCCACTGCGTCGAGAGCCAGATCAGCCCCGAAGAATATCTGCCGCGCGTCGTCGAACTGCGGCGGCTGTTCGAGGAAACGCTGAGCGCGCTCGAGCGCGAGGCCAATCCGCTCGTCCAGCGCCGCCCGGCCGGGTTCGGTCGCGCCGTCGGTTACTGAGCAGGCGAGGCTTTCCGCATCGGTTGCACCGCGCCGCGCGCGAGGCTCCGCCACAACCATTCGAGCGGTCCATAGCGAAAACGGTCGAGCCAGGGCTTTGACCACAGCAGCATGAGCGCCCACATGCCCAGGCACAGCAGATAGAGCGTCCAGCGACCGACGTCGCCGAACAGCCCCAGCCCATAGCCGTAAAAGACCGTCGTCATCACGATGCTGGTGCCCAGATAATTGGAAAAGGCCGCGCGCCCTGCCGCCGCGACGCGCGCGATCAGGGCGCTGCCCGCGGCGCCGCGGATCACCAGAACGAGCAAGGCGGCATAGGCGATTGTCATCATCAAGCGACCCGGCGCCGCCCACGCCATGAAGGCATTGACCGCGACGATATAGTCGAAATCGGCGCGCCACTGGAGCCAGCCGACCAGCGCGGTCAACACCAGCCCCGGCGGTAGCCAGCGCAGCGCGGTCCGCCGATAATCGCCGCTGCTCCAAGCTCCGGTCAGGAAGCCATTGCGGAACAGCGCCATGCCGAGCAGCATCAGCGGCAGCGTTTCGAGGAACGACATCAGCACCATGATCAGCGGGTTGGCGGCGTTGTCCAGCCGCTCATCGAGGATCGGCAGATAAGGCCCGCGGAACAGCACCAACTCGGCGGTAACCTCGCCGTCAATCTTGGCATATTCGTCGCGCACACCCTGACCCGCCTCGGCCATCGGCGATGCGGGATCGTCTGCGGCGCTGGCGACCGCCAGCTGGGCGCCAAAGAACAGCGACGTCAAGACGACACCGAGCGTGAACAGCCCGAGCGCCCATTTGATCAGCCGCCGCGCTTCCCATTTGCGGAAACGAAAGGCGACGCAGCCGACCGCCGCATAGAGGAACAGGATGTCGCCCCACCAGATGAAGAAATAATGGCAGAGCCCAAACACCGCGAGCCACGCCATGCGGCGATAATGGACCGATCGCGGATTTTGTCCGGCGGCTTCGGCGCGGTCGCTGATCAGCAGCAGGCTCGCCCCGAACAGGATCGAGAATAATCCGCGCATCTTGCCGTCGAACAACAGAAAGCCGAACCCCCAGGCGGCAAGGTCGGACGCCGTTTCGCCGCCATAGGCGCGCGGCGAGACATAGGCCATTTCGGGCATCGCAAAGGCGACGATGTTCATCGCCAATATGCCCATCACGGCAAAGCCGCGCATGGCGTCGAGGGTGATGAGCCGTTCGGTCCGGTCGCCGCTGTCTTCGTTCATACGCCCTCCGCTGTATTATGATGCTATAACAGCTGGGCTTGGCGTTGGTCCAGCGATTAACACACTATTGACATCTGTGTCAGTAATGCTATCTGACCATCATCAACAGATTCGCACGAGACCAGCCATGACCCCAACCATCTTCTCCCACCCTGACCGCAAGCTGCCGACGTTTCGCCCGTTCAAGGCGTTCGCGCATTTCCGCAAGCTCATCAAGGACAAGGAAGACACCGAGCAGGTGTTCCACATCTTTGAAAGCCTGCCGCGCAAGGGGTTCATGGATGATGCGCGCGCCTTCGTCGAAAGCGACAAGGGCCGCCAGTTGATGGCGAGCGAACCCTATCTGCCCGACCTGCTCGACGATCATGCGTGGATCGATAAACTGCCCGAAGGCAGCGTCGGCCACGCCTATGTCACCTTCATGCGCCGTGAGGGCCTGTCGGCCGCGGGCCTCGTCGCCGAAGCCGACAAGATGGGCCGCCCCAAATTCGACGATCAGGTGCAATGGTATGCCAATCGCCTGCGCGACACGCACGACCTGTTCCACATCCTGACCGGCTATGGCCGCGACGCGCTCGGCGAACAGTGCGTGCTCGGCTTCACCTATGGCCAGACCGGCAATTATGGCAATTTCTTCATCGCCTATGCGGGCGGATATGAAGTGAAGCGCGGCGTGAAAGCCGATGCCCCGGTGTTCGGCGCGATCCGCCAGGGCCAGCGCCACGGCAAGGCGGCGCAGGCGATCATCGAACAGGATATCCGCGCGCTGCTCGCCGAACCGCTCGACGCGGCGCGGGCGCGGCTGGGGATTGGCGAGCCGACGCTGTATCAGGAAGCGCACCGCGCGTACCGCAGCCGCGGCATCGATCCGTACAACTTCCTTGCGTCGCAACAAGCGGTTGCGGCTTGAATTAAATCCTCTCTGTGGCGAAGCCATGGGGAGGTGGCAGTCCGAAGGACTGACGGAGGGGCTATAGCGCCACCGTCGCCGCCCCTCCACCACCGCTTCGCGGCGGTCCCCTCCCCATCGCTACGCGACAGGGAGGATCTATTTTAGCTTCGCGATCAGCGCCTGTGCCGCAACCGGATTGCGGATCTTGGCGCCCGAAATGAAGAAGATGAACACATCGCGGTCGCCTTTGGCCCAATCGCGGGCCTGCCCGGCCCATGCATCGAGCGCCGTGTCGTCATAGCCGGTTGCGACATCCTCCTGGCTGCGCTGCAACCGGGCATAGGTGAAGTCGGCGGTCTGCTCGTCAATGCACGGGAATACGTCGCTGTCGGCAAAGACGATCGCCATGTTCCGCGCGCGCAGCATGTCGATGAACGCCTGGTCGCGGAAACTTTCGTGGCGCACCTCGATTGCGTGGCGCAGCGGCAGGCCGTCCTGCGTCTCGGGCAGCAAATCGAGAAAAGCCGCAAAATCGTCGCGGTCGAATTTCTTCGTCGCCATGAACTGCCAGTGGATCGGGCCGAGCCGGTCGCCGAGCCGCGTCAGCCCCTGCGTCAGGAATTTCTCGATCGATCCGGCGCCCTCGGCAAGGATTTTGCGGTTGGTGGTGAAGCGTGACGCCTTGACGCTAAATTGGAACCCGTCGGGGACCGCCGCCGCCCAATTGGCAAAACTCTCGGGCTTTTGGCTGCCATAATAGGTGCCGTTGATTTCGATGCCGGTGAGGTGCTGCCCGGCATATTCGAGTTCGCGCTTCTGCGCGAGCCCGGCGGGATAGAAGGGGCCGCGCCACGGCTCGAAGGTCCAGCCGCCGATGCCGACATGGATGCTCATGACGCCAATACCTCCGTCATCCCGGCGAAGGCCGGGATCTCATCGTCGCGTTTTGCCGCACCGGCGAGATCCCGGCCTTCGCCGGGATGACGGGGTGGGAAATATCAAGCCAGCGCCGCGTCGGCGCCCATCAGCGTCGGGAAGAACCCTTCATGCGCCTCGCGCAGTTCGGCGAGCGTCACCTGATGATCGCTGCCCTCGAGTTCAAACACGATGCGGTCCTTGATCGTGCGGCCCACCGGATCGACCGGCACGTCGGCGCGGCCGGCGGCGTCGAGGAAGTCGGCGAGGCAGGTGTCGCACACGGTGACCAGATACAACCCTTGGTCCTCGCCGAAGAAGCTTTCGGCGACGCCGAAGGGCTGTTCTTCGCTGACCAGCACGCCGATGTTCGACTTCAGCGCCATTTCGGCGAGCGTTACCGCCATGCCGCCGTCCGACACGTCGTGGCACGCGGTGATCCAGCCGGCGTTGATCGCGCCGCGGATGAAGTCGCCGGTGCGCTTTTCGCAGCGGAGGTTCACCGGCGGCGGCGGGCCTTCTTCGCGGCCGTGGATTTCGCGCAGCCACACTGACTGGCCGAGATGGCCGGCGCGCTCGCCGACCGCGAGCACGATGTCGCCGGTGCGCTTGAAACCGATGCCTACCGCCTTGTTCAGGTCTTCGATCACCCCGACGCCGCCGATCGCCGGGGTCGGCAGGATCGCGCTGCCGCCGCCGGTCGCCTTGCTCTCGTTATACAGGCTGACGTTGCCCGACACGATCGGATAGTCGAGCGCGCGGCACGCCTGCGCCATGCCGTCGAGACAGCCGACGATCTGGCCCATGATTTCGGGACGCTGCGGGTTGGCGAAGTTGAGGCAGTTGGTGATCGCGAGCGGGGTCGCGCCGACCGCGCTGATGTTGCGCCAGGTTTCGGCGACCGCCTGCTTGCCGCCCTCGACCGGGTCGGCGTAGCAATAGCGCGGGGTGCAGTCGGTCGACATCGCGAGCGCGCGGTTGGTGCCGTGGATGCGGACGAGCGCAGCGTCGCCGCCGGTCTGCACCGTGTCGGCGCCGACCTGGCTGTCATACTGCTCCCAGATCCAGCGGCGCGAAGCGATGTCGGGGGTGCCCATCAAGGCCTTCAGGTCGGCGGCGACGTCCTTCGTCTCAGGGACGTTGGTAAGTTCCGCCTGCTTCGGGGTCGGCACATGCGGCCGGTCATAGAGCGGCGCGTCGTCGGCGAGCGGGGCGAGCGGGATGTCGCAGACGATCTCGCCATGATGTTCGAGTATCATGCGGCCGGTGTCGGTGACGGTCCCGATGACCGCGAAATCGAGTTCCCATTTGTGGAAGATCGCGGCAGCGAAATCTTCGCGGCCGGGCTTCAGCACCATCAGCATGCGTTCCTGCGATTCGGACAGCATCATTTCATAGGCGGTCATGCCGGTTTCGCGCTGCGGCACATCGTCCATCTTGAGGTGGAGCCCGACGCCGCCCTTCGACGCCATTTCGACCGACGAGCTGGTCAGCCCCGCGGCGCCCATGTCCTGGATCGCGACGATCGCGTCAGACGCCATCAGCTCCAAGCACGCCTCGATCAGCAATTTTTCGGTGAAGGGGTCGCCGACCTGGACCGTCGGGCGCTTTTCCTCGGCATCTTCGCCGAAATCCGCCGACGCCATCGTCGCGCCGTGGATGCCGTCGCGGCCGGTTTTCGATCCGACATAGACGATCGGATTGCCGACGCCCGATGCGGCCGAATAGAAGATCTTGTCCTGTTCGGCGACGCCGACGGTCATCGCGTTGACCAGGATATTGCCGTCATACGCCTTGTGAAAATTGACCTCGCCGCCGACCGTGGGCACGCCGACGCAATTGCCATAACCGCCGATGCCGTGGACGACGCCCGAGATGAGGTGCTTCATCTTCGGATGATCGGGACGGCCGAAGCGCAGCGCGTTGAGGTTCGCGACGGGTCGCGCGCCCATGGTGAAGACGTCGCGCAGGATGCCCCCGACCCCGGTCGCCGCACCCTGATAGGGTTCGATGTACGACGGATGGTTGTGGCTCTCCATCTTGAAGATCGCGGCGAGTTTCTTGCCCCCTTCGCCTTCGCCGATGTCGATCACGCCGGCGTTCTCGCCGGGGCCGCAGATCACCCACGGCGCTTCGGTCGGCAGTTTTTTAAGGTGGAGGCGCGAGCTTTTATAGCTGCAATGTTCGGACCACATGACCGAGAAGATGCCGAGTTCGACGATGTTCGGTTCGCGCCCGAGCGCGTGCCGGACGCGCTCATATTCTTCCGGCGACAGGCCATGGTCGGCAACGACCTGGGGGGTGATGACGGAGGCGGGCGCGGTTGCGGTCTGAGTCATGGCGCGCCTTTAGCGATGTGCGCGCAAAACGAACAGACCCCATGATGCGAAAAGCACCATGGGGTCTGCGGTCGGATTGGGGTCAGCGCGCGGCGAGGGTGGTCGTGGGCTTGGTCAGCGGCTCGACGTCGCGCAGCGGGAAGCTGACCTGCTGCGATCCCACGGTGCCGCGGACGCGGCGGGGGCCGACGCGCAGCGTGAACGGTTTGCCGGTGCGTTCTTCGACGCCGCTGATGACGCGGACGTCGCCGACCTGGGTCACGGTATAGCTGTAGCTGCTGCCCTTATGCTCAAACCGCTGCGTTGCGGGTTCCTCGGCGTGGGCGACGGCGGGAGTAAGCGCGAGCAGCGCGATGATGGGGAGGAAGAAATTTTTCATGATGCAAGTCCTTGTTTGTCAGAACAAAACTTGCCTTTACGCCCCTCTCTCTTGTGCGGTGCAGCATGAGTGGTCGCGCGCCGCGCGGCAATTGCAAAAAGCGGAATCGTAATTGTCGGAATTGAAAGGGGTTATGCGCCGCGCGGCAGCAAGGTCAGCACCAGCCACGCCGCGGCGCCCGCGGCGACACCCGTCGCGGCTGTGCCCCAGGCGATGTCGAGCAGCGTCACCTTGGTCGACCAGATTTTCATCGTCGCATGGTTGGTGAGGTCATAGGTCATGTAGCAGAAAAAGCCGAACATCGCGCCCCACGGCGCCGCGACCTGCCATTTGCCCGCGGCCAGCGCGGGGGCGACCGCAAATATCTGGATGCCCAGCATATAGAGCGCGTAAAAGATCAGCGCCGGGGCGGGGCGCCAGCCGTCCATCAGCAAGGCGCCGATTTCGGGGCGATAGACTTTGGTCACCATCGTGCGGAGCCACAGCGCGTCGAGGACGCCAAAGATGACGGCGGTGGCGAGGTAGGCGGCGATGGTTTGCAGGGTCATGGCTGGACTTTCATGGCGACCGTCCGACGATTGTCAGGGGCGAATGCATGACATCAGCCTAGGCGCACACGGTATGACGTCAAGCTGACCGCACTTGACCATTGGGGGGCGAAAGGGCCAAAGCATGGCGATGACGGACACCCCCGAAATCGCTGCCGCGCCCGCCCCCGACCCTGCCATCACCGCGCTTTCGTTCGAAGCCGCGATGGGCGAGCTGGAAACGATCGTGCGGCGGCTGGAGAGCGGCGATGTCAGCCTGGAGGAATCGGTGGCGCTCTATGAACGCGGCCATGCGCTGCGCGGGCATTGCGAAGCGCGGCTCGCCGCGGCGCAGGCGCGCATCGAACAAGTCAGCCTCGGCGCCGACGGGCGGCCGACGGGAACCACCCCCTTCGGCGAAAGCTGAGCGGTCATGGCGTCGACGAGCGACGATCTTTCGCGCACCACGCAGCTGTTGCTGAGCACCCAGTCCGAGGTGATGGCGGGGATCGACCGGCTGTTCGACCAGCTGCTGCCGGTGCCAAGCGACGCGCGCGCGCCGCTTTACGAAGCGATGCGCCACGCCGCGATTGCCGGCGGCAAGCGGCTCCGCCCGCTGCTCGTTCGCGCCGCGGGCGATCTGTTCCACGTCGATCGCGGGCTCAGCCTGCGGGTCGGTGCGGCGGTCGAGGCGATGCACGTCTATTCGCTGATCCACGACGATTTGCCGTGCATGGACGATGACGATCTGCGCCGCGGCAAACCGACGGTGCACAAGGCATTCGACGAGGCGACCGCGGTGCTGGCGGGCGATTCGCTCCATGCCCTCGCGTTCGAATGGCTGTGCGATCCGGCGACGAGCAGCGATCCGTTCGTGCGCGGCGAGCTGTGCTGCGACTGTCGCTTCTACACATCT
>NZ_SCOT01000018.1 GCF_005502465.1 Sphingopyxis sp. L1A2A | reverse complement strand
AGGGGTCGGGGGTGGGTGGCCGCCGAAGGCGGCGCTCTGCCTCGGCTCGCTAGCGCTCGCACCCACCCCTAACCCCTCCCTGAAAGGGAGGGGAACGTCTTAAATCCAACCCAAAGCCATCACTACCCCTAATGCCCCATATCCGCCGCCGTCGCGACCGGCCCACCCGGCTTCGGCGGCCGCAGCAACAGGACCAGCGGCACCGCCGCCAGTGTCACCCACATCATCACCCAGAAATCGTCGATATAGGCGACCATCGCCGCCTGCCGGTTGATCTCGGCATTGACCATCGCCAGCGCGGTGTCGCCCGCGATGCCGAAACGGTCGGCGGTTGACGGGTCGAGCAGGGTGACCGAGCTGTTGGTGACATGCGCCGCCAGATCCTCGTGGCTGGTCTGGATGTTCGACCCGAGCAGCGTGGTGACGATCGAGATGCCGATCGAGGCGCCCAGGCTGCGGAACAGATTGAGCAGGCTCGACCCGTCGGTGCGGAACTGCGGCTGGATTGTCGCGAACGCCATCGTGTTGAGCGGGATGAAGATCAGCCCCATGCCCAGCCCCTGCACCAGCCCGCTGATGATCACCGGCTCCATCCCCATCGCCAGCGACCAGTGGCTCATCTGCCACAGCGAGTAAGCGGCGATGGCCAGCCCGGCACCGACCATCCAGCGCGCGTCGATCTTGCCCAGCAATTGCCCCGCGACCCACATGCTCATCAGGATGCCGATCCCGCGCACCGCCAGCACCAGCCCGGTATCGATCACCGGCCAGCCGAACAGAGTCTGCAGCATCGGCGGCAGCAGCGCCATCGACGCAAACATCACCACCCCGACCACGACCATGAACCCCATCGCGGTGACCAGATTGCGGTCGGCCAGCATCGCGCGGCTGAACAGCGGCGCGCGCGCGGTGAACATATGCACCACGAACATCCACAGGCACGCGACCGCGACGCCGCATTCGATCCAGATTTCGATGCTGTCGAACCAGTCGGCATGCGCGCCGCGGTCGAGCATCAGCTGGAGCGCCGCAAGCCCCAGCGCGAGCATCGAGAAACCGAACAGGTCGAAACGCCGGTCGGTCCGGCGCGTCGCGGGCAACAGCGCCCACATCATCGCCAGCGTCAGCACCCCGAACGGCAGGTTGACGTAAAATACCCAGCGCCAGCTCGCCTGTTCGGTCAGCCAGCCGCCCAGCACCGGTCCCAAAATCGGCCCGATCATGATCCCCATGCCCCAGATCGACATCGCGCGCGCGTGGCGTTCGGGCGGGTTGATGTCGAGCATCACCGATTGCGACAACGGCGCGATGAACGCGGCGCAAACCCCCTGCAGGAAGCGGAAAGCGACCATCTGTTCGAGCGACTGCGCCGCGCCGCACGCCATCGACGCCAGGATGAAGCCAAAGATCGCGCCCAGAAACAGCTCGCGGCGGCCGATGCGGTCGGCCAGCCAGCCGGTGATCGGCATCGCGACCGCGCTCGCCAGGATGTAGCTGGTCAGCACCCAGGTCACCGTCTCGCTCGTCGCGCCCAGGGCCGATTGCATATGCGGGATGGCGACATTGGCGATCGTCGTGTCGAGGATCTGCATGATCGACGCGCCCATGACCGCGACGGTCAGCAGGCCGCGATGGCGGACGCGCGCGTGCAGCGGGACGCTGTCATCGGCGGGCAGCGCAGTGGCGGCAGGGCGGCCGGGGAGGGAGCGGGAGGCCATGATCAGTCGGAAAAAACTTCGTCATTCCCGCGAAAGCGGGAACCCAGTAGCGACGGCTGCTCGCTGGGTTCCCGCTTTCGCGGGAATGACGAAGGGAGGGGAAGATCGCGCATCGGGCTACTTCGTAAACACCCGCACGTCCGCCGACAGCCCGGCGATCATCTCGCGCGCCGGCTTTTCGTCGAACGCGATCCGCACCGGTACCCGCTGCGTCACCTTGACCCAGTTGCCCGTCGCATTCTGCGCCGGCAGCACCGAAAACTCGCTGCCCGTCCCCGCGCCGATGGTCAGCACATGGCCGCGCACTTTCAGCCCCGGATAGGCATCGAAGCTCACCTCGGCGCGCTGGCCGACGCGCATGTCGGCAAGGTCGGTTTCCTTGAAATTCGCCTCGACCCACGGATGCGCGGTATCGACCAAGGTGACCGCGGGCAGACCCGCGACCATCATCTGGCCGATCTGCAACCGGTCCGATTGCGCGACGCGCCCCGCGCTCGGCGCGCGGACGGTGGTGCGGGCGAGATTGACCTGCGCTTGCGACCGCTGGACGCGCGCCGCTTCGACCTGCGGGTTGACCCCGCTCGCCGGACCCGCGGCCAGCTTGGTGCGCGCCTCGATCGCCGCCGCCTCGGCCTGCCGCACCCGCTCGCGCGCCTGCGCGACCGCGTGGCGTGACGCATCATAGGCGGCTTTGGTGGTGAAACCCTTCTCCATCAGCGCCGCCTGCCGCGCGAAATTGACCTCGGCGAACGATACATCCTCGCGCGCCGCGGCAATGTCGACGGTCGAGGTGTTGGCGCTGGCCGACAGATTGCCGACCTCGACCTCGGCAGCGTCGATCGCCGCGGTCGCCTGCGCCACGCTCAGCGCATAGGCTTCGCCGTCGATGCGGAACAGCAATTGCCCCGCCGCCACCTGCTGGCCGTCGCGCACGGCGACTTCGGTGATCCGGCCACCCACTTCGGCGGCGACCGACACCTTGTCCATCTGGACATAGGCGTTGTCGGTCGACACCGACCCGCCGCTGGTCAGCCAGTACCAGCCGCCCGCCGCGATCAGGACCGCGGGCAGGCCGAACATCAGCAAGCGGGTGCGCCACTTCGGCGCGTCCTGCGCGTCCGCCGCAACCGTCGCGCTGGCGGGCGGCAGCGGATCGGCCTTGGGCGCTGCTTTTGCATCGTCGGACGCGGGGCGGGCGGGGGACAGCTGGTCCATCAGGCGGCGGCCCCTTCTTTCTGGCAGATACGGCGCGACAAATTGGCGCGGACGCGCTCGACCAGCGCGACCAGCTGGTCGCGTTCGGCGGCGCTCAGCCCCTCGGTCGCTTCGGCGGTCATCGCGTCGATGTCGGCGCGCATGGCGTTCAGCAGGTCGCCGGTGCGCGGGGTCAGATACAGCAGCCAGGCGCGGCGGTCGGTCGGGTCGGCGCGGCGTTCGACCAGATCGGCCTCGACCAGCCGGTCGATCATCCGCGACAGGGTGATCGGCTCGACCTCGATCAGCTCGGCCAGCGGCCCCTGCCTTATCCCCTCGTGACGGCGCAGATAGGTGATCAGCCGCCATTGCAGTGCGGTGATGCCGGTGTCGCGGGTGCGCGCGTTGAACGCGCGGCGGAACAGCCGCGCCGAATCGTTGAGCAGGAATCCGATCGTTTCACTCATGGCATGTAATATAATAGCAGATGCTACTATGTTCAACCGCCTGATCCTGTTGCCAACAATCTCGAATATGGTGTAAATTTTCTTTACACTGCTTGCGTTGACCGGCTTTTTGGGCAGGATAGAGCGATGACATTGACCGCCGACCTTTTCTGGTCCTTCCGCTCGCCGTACAGCTATCTGGCTATCGCCCGTTATCGCGCGCTCGCGGCCAGCCACGACCTGGCGATCAACCTCCGCCCCGTCTATCCGCTCGCGATCCGCCAGCCCGATTTTTTCGATCGCAACCACCCCAATTGGCTCAGCTACACGATGCGCGACATGATCCGCGTCGCGCAGTTCCACGGCATCCCGTTCGGCCCGCCGCGCCCCGATCCCATCGTGCAGGACATGATGACACGCGAGATCGCCGCCGAGCAGCCCTATATCTATCGCCTCACCCGGCTCGGTCAGGCGGCGTCGCGCCGCGGCAAGAGCCTGGCGTTCGCACACGAGACCGCGCAGCTGATCTGGGGCGGCGCGCGCGACTGGCATCTCGGCGATCATCTGGCGGGCGCGGCACAGCGCGCCGGACTCGATCTCGCCGAGCTCGACGCCGAGGCCGAAAAAGACGCCCAGACGCTCGACAATGAAATCGCGGCCAACCAAATCGCACTGGAGATGGCCGGCCATTGGGGGGTGCCGACGTTGGTGTTCGAGGGCGAGCCCTTCTTCGGGCAGGACCGGATCGAGATGGCGAAGTGGCGGATGGAGCAAAAGGGGCTGCGACCGCGCTGAACATCCTTGCCCAAGCGGTCGCCGCAGGGGCATAGCCGGGGCATGACGATCGAACCCCAATTTTTCGAGGCGCGCGACGGCGTGCGGCTGGCGTGGCGCGAAATCGGCGAGGGCCGGCCGCTGATCCTTCTCCACGGTCTGTTCTCGAGCGGCGAGGTCAACTGGATCAAGTTCGGCACCTCGGCGCGGATCGCTGCCGAGGGCTACCGCGTCATCATGCCCGACCTGCGCGTCCACGGATCAAGCGACGCGCCGCACGAGGAGGAATATTACCCGCCCGACGTGCTGGTGCGCGACCTTGAGGATCTGGTCGCGCATTTTGCGCTGACCGACTTCGATCTCGGCGGCTTTTCGCTCGGCGCGCGGACCAGCGTGCGCGCGGTTGTCGCGGGCATGAAGCCGCACCGGTTGATCCTCGGCGGCATGGGCCTCGCCGGGCTGGCCGGTTGGCAGCGGCGCGGGCAGTTCTTCAAGCGGGCGATCGCCGAGTATGAAACAGCGAAGCGCGGCGACGACACCTGGCTGTCGATCCAGTTCATGAAGACGATGAAGGTCGACCGCATCGCTGCGGGGCATTTGCTCGACAGCTTCACCGACACCCCGCCCGAGGCGCTCGCCGCGCTGACGATGCCGGTGCTCGTCGTGTGCGGCGAGCAGGATCAGGACAATGGCTCGGCGCCCGATCTCGTCGCGGCGCTCGCCGATGCCCGGCTCGCGACGATCCCCGGCACCCATATGTCGAGCGTGACCCAGCCCGAGCTGGGTGAGGCAATGGCGGCGTTCCTGACCGCTTGACCGCGCCGCCGACGCGGTCCAAGTTTCGATCATCGCGCCGCAGAGCGCCGTCCGATCATTCCAGAGGATCCACCCCATGAAAGTCATGATTTCAAGCCTTTCGCTTGCCCTGTCGCTCGCCGTCGCCGGCCCCGCCGTGGCGGCGGAGCAGAAGCCCGCGGCATCGACCGCAAAGGCGGCGAAGCCCACCGCCGCCGACG
Source organism: Sphingopyxis sp. L1A2A (assembly GCF_005502465.1). Lineage (GTDB taxonomy): Bacteria > Pseudomonadota > Alphaproteobacteria > Sphingomonadales > Sphingomonadaceae > Sphingopyxis. The sequence goes on along the minus strand of NZ_SCOT01000018.1, from coordinate 53,926 downwards.
CCGACGCCTTTATCGCTGCTGCTGAAAAGGATCTGTTCGACTATACGGTCGAGGCAAGCCAGGTGAACTGGGTCAACAGCACCTATCTGACCGAAGACACCGATGCGATGGCGGCGCGGATCAACGCCGTCGGGACCGAAAAATCGGTCAAATATGCCCTCGAAGCCGCGAAATATAAGGATGTTGCGGGGCTCAGCGCCGACACCCGGCGCAAGCTCGATATCCTGCGCACCGGCCTCGTCCTGCCCGCGCCGACCAAGCCCGGCGCCGCGACCGAACTCAACCAGATCGCGACCGACCTGCAGTCGCAATATGGCAAGGGCCGCGGGACGCTCGGCGGCAAGGAAATTTCGGGCTCCGACATCGAGGAGCAGATGGGCAATATCGACCGGACGCCCGCCGAGCTCGCCGAAATGTGGACCAGCTGGCACGACAATGTCGGCGCGCCGATGAAGGATGATTATGCCCGCATGGTGGGCATCGCGAACGAAGGCGCCAAGGAGCTGGGTTTTGCCAACACCGGCGCGATGTGGCGGTCGGGCTATGACATGTCGCCCGAGGATTTCGCCAAGACGACCGAGCGCCTGTGGCAGGAAGTGAAGCCGCTCTACATGGCGCTCCACACCTATACGCGCTGGAAGCTGAACGAGAAATACGGCGATGCGGTGCAGCCCAAGACCGGCCCGATCCGCGCCGATCTGCTCGGCAATATGTGGGCGCAGGAATGGGGCAATATCTACCCGCTCGTCGCCCCTGCGGGGTCGGGCGACCTCGGCTATGATGTCGGCGAACTGCTGACCGCGCAGGGCAAATCGCCGCTCGACATGGTCAAGGCGGGCGAGAATTTCTACTCGTCGCTCGGCATGGCGGTGCTGCCCGAAACCTTCTGGAAACGGAGCATGTTCACCAAGCCCGCCGACCGCGAAGTCGTGTGCCACGCCTCGGCGTGGGATATCGACAACAAGGACGATATCCGCATCAAGATGTGCATCAAGGTGAATGCCGACGACTTCACCACCATCCACCACGAGCTGGGCCACAATTATTACCAGCGCGCCTATAACAAGCAGCCGTTCCTCTATCTGAACGGCGCCAACGACGGTTTCCACGAAGCGATCGGCGATTTCGTCGCGCTGTCGATCACCCCGCAATATCTGGTCGACATCGGCTTGCTCGACAAGGCGAAGGTGCCGAGCGCCGACAAGGACATCGGGCTGCTGCTGCGCCAGGCGATGGACAAGGTCGCCTTTCTGCCCTTCGGTCTGCTCGTCGATCGCTGGCGCTGGGGCGTCTTCGACGGCACGATCAAGCCCGCCGACTACAACACGGCATGGACCCAATTGCGCACCCAATATCAGGGCATCGTCCCGCCGGGCGCGCGGCCCGCCGGCGCGTTCGACGCGGGCGCGAAATATCACATCCCCGGCAACACCCCCTACACCCGCTATTTCCTCGCGCGCATCCTGCAGTTCCAGTTTTACGAGGCGGCGTGCAAGCAGGCAGGCTGGACCGGGCCGCTTCACCGCTGTTCCTTCTATGGCAACAAGGAGGTCGGCGCGAGGCTGAACGCGATGCTCGAAATGGGGGCGTCGAAACCATGGCCCGACGCGCTCGAAGCCTTCACCGGCAACCGCGAAATGTCGGGCAAGGCGATGGCCGATTATTTCGCGCCGCTGAAAACATGGCTCGACGCCCAGAATAAGGGCAAACCGCAAGGGTGGTGAGCCCAGCGTCCGCGCCGGCCGGTTTCGATCGGACACGCTATCTTTCCCGGATCGGTGCGGTGGCGCCGGTCCGGGCCGATCTGGCGGCGCTGGGCGTGCTGGTGCGCGCGCATCTGGACCGCGTTCCGTTTGAAAACCTCGATGTCCAACTCGGGCTCGTTCCGCCGGAGAGCGTCGATGCCATCTTCGACAAGGTGGTGAACCGGGAACGCGGCGGCTGGTGTTACGAGGTCAACACGCTGTTCGGCGTCCTGCTCGCCGATCTGGGTTATGCCGTCACTCGGTTGAGCGGCGATGTCCGGCGCGGCGGCGATGCCGCCGACCGACCGGGCAATCACCTCTGCCTGCGGGTCGATCTCGACCGGCCCTATCTGGTCGATGTCGGTTTCGGCGGGTCGATCACCGCGCCGGTCGCGATCGCGCCGGGGACGGGCGTCGACGGCCCCTATGCGATCCATCTGGCGCAGGTTGGTGGCGATCGCTGGACCTTCGACGAAATTGTCGGCGACGGCGCGCCCTTCGGCTTCGATTTCACCACCGGGGCAGCGGACGAGGGCGTCTTGGCTGCGATGCGATCGGCGCTCGCGCGCGAAGACTGGTCGCCGTTCGTCCAGAATCTGGTAGTCCAGCAGCGCCGCGGCGACACCCATTGGACGCTGCGCGGCCGGGTGCTCACCCAGCTGACACCCGCCGGGAAAACGACGCGCCTGCTGGAATCGGCCGATGAAATGGCGGGGGTCGGGCGCGAGATTTTCGCGATGGAGCTGCCCGAAGTTCAGCGGCTGTGGCGCCGCGCCGCCGATCGCCACGCTCAGCTGTTCGGTACGGGCTGACGCGTTTCGACCGACTGTTTTAATCGAGCGAGCTTGGCGCTCGCGGCGGCAGCGTGCGGGCCGATCCAGCGGTCGTGGATGTCCTGGATCGGCATCGCGTTGAGGTGGTTCCAGCGGGTGCGGCCGCGGCGTTCGGCGATGATCAGCCCGGCGTCCTCCAGCACTTTGAGATGTTGCATGATGGTGCAGCGATCGAGATGCACAAAGTTGCCGCACAGCGTGCCCGTGGTCAGCGGCTGATCGCGAAGATTGTCGAGGATTTGGCGGCGGATGTGTGACGCCAGCGCCTTGAAAATCTTGTCATATTCGTCGTGGATTGACATGTTATAAATATATAACATAATGGCCGAGAAGCAAGCGGAGAGTGTCGATGGAATTGAAATTTCGAGTCGCGGCACGGATCGCGAAGCCGGTGCATGAGGTGTTCGAGGCGGTCGCAGACCCCGCGAAACTGTCGAACTATTTCACCACGGGCGGCGCAAAGGGGCGGCTCGAGAACGGCGCGACGGTGACATGGGACTTCCACGATTTTCCGGGTGCGTTTCCGGTCTATGTCATCGAGGTTATGGCGGACGAGAAGATCGTGCTCGAATGGCAGGCGAGCGAAGGCGAGGCGCACAATGTCGAAGGCAGTGAGCCCAAGGATGCGGACTATCGCACGCGCGTGACGATGAGTTTCAAGGGCCTCGACGACGGCCGGACGCTGGTCGAGATCGCCGAAGAGGGCTGGCGCGAGAATCAGGGCGCGCTCGGCGCGAGCTATGGCAATTGCCAGGGCTGGTCGCAGATGCTGTGCGCGCTGAAAGTCTGGATCGAGCACGGCATCCATTTGCGCACCGACATGTATCGCTGAACCGTGCCGGCATTTGCTGGCGAGATACCCGGTACATTTTTGCGGTGGCATCGGCGCGCCGGGGTAGCGATGATATTTGCCTTTGATGCAAGGAAGGGCAAATCGAGTGAAGCGTGTCATTCTGGCGGCCGCTGGCCTGTTTCTGGGTGCCGGGACGGCGCAAGCCGCAACCTGCGAAGAGAGTTTCGTCAAAAAGGGCAATCCGGTCACCGGGCTGCGCTTCGTTGCGACCACGACCGTGCCCAACATGAGCATGGCGAGCGCGGTCGGGCAGCTCAACGGCATCGTCGCCGCCAAAGGCTATGCGATCCTCGCCGCCGAGCCCGCGGGCGGCGCGATGCTGATCGAACCACCCGCGACCGGCAAGTCACGGCCCTTCCCGATCGAGATCGCTGCCGACGCCGCGGGCACCGTTCGCATGGAAGCCAAGCTGCGCGGGGGAATGGCGATCCCCGACGCGGCGGCCAAGGCTGAAATGTGCGGCATCCTGGCGCAGCTGAAGGGCGGCAAGGCGGGAGAGGCGCTCGCCGCCAAGGGGCTGGGTGCGACCAGCGCGCCCGGCGCCCCTGTCCGCATGAGCGTCCTGCGCTTTTCGCAGGACATCACCGGGCAGGCCGACAAGAACAACGCTGCCGCACAGTTGCGCTACCAGAACCGGGCGTTCACCCTCTACGGACCCGTCGCCTATATCGGCCCGGTCGGCGACACGTACCGCGTCGAATGGAAACTGCTGTCCAATGTGCTGACCGACATCGTTCCCGGGCGCGCGTCGGCGGGCTTCAACGTCAACTGCTTGCTGGCCAAAGGGCAGGGCGTTTACGCGTTACAGCTCAAACCCGGCAAACATGTCGAGCTGACCGGCACCTTCGACCGGCTCGACTATGGCATGTCGCTGGTGTGGCTGAAGGATTGCCGCCCGGTCAAATAGGGCGGCCGGTCGGGGCGATGGGGCGCCGGTCGCGGGTCACGGCCCGGCACAGCCCGGCGGACGCGGTCGCAGCAGCGCCCGTCCCGCCGCGACCCCCGTTGCGCGGCCGTCATCAAGCGCCAGCGCGCCGTTGACGAACAGCTGCCGCACCCCGACGCTCAACTCGCGCGGCCGCACATAGTCGGCGCGCGGCGCATAGGCGGCCGGATCGAATACGAGAACGTCGGCAAAATAGCCCGGACGCAGGTAACCGCGCCGGTCGAGCTTGTAGATATCGGCGGTGCGCCCGGTCGACTGGCGGATGAAGGTCGGCAGGCCGATGACCTTGCGGTCGCGGACATAGCGCGCATATTTTTCGGGAAAGGTCGCGAACATGCGGGGGTGGCCGTCCGATCCGTCGGACGCCGTCACCATCCACGGTTGCTGCATCAGCAGGTCGACGTCGGCCTGCGCCATGTTGAACGACGCGACCGCGGTGCCGCCGACCTTCGCGCCCGGCGCCGCGATACCCTGCCGAATGATCCGCAGCGCCGCATCGCGGCTGTCGAGCTTCCATTCGTCCGCTACTGCCGCGAGTGTCTTGCCGCTCCAGGGAAAGCCCTCGGCGATCAACAGCAACGCGCCCGGCCCGCCGCGTCGCCGCAGATTGTCCTGCATCTCGGCGCGAATCCGCGCCAGCGTGGCGGGATCGTCCAGCCGCTTCAGCAACGCCGCGCCGCCGCCATCGACCGCCCAGCGCGGCAACAGCGACGCGTCGAGGCTCGATCCCGATGCCAGCCACGGATATTGGTCGGCGGTCACATCCACCCCCGCCCGGCGCGCCGCATCGATCGCGGCGATCACCGCGCCGGCCTGGCCGTGGACATCGACCCCCAGCGCTTTCAGATGCGCGAAATGCACCGGCATCCCGGCGCGCCGCCCGATCGCTATCGCCTCGTCCACCGACCCGAGCAGGCCGATGCTGTAGCTGGATTCGTCGCGCTGGTGGGTGTCGTAAAGCCCGCCGCGGATCGCCGCCTCGCGCGCCACCGCCACGACCTCGTCGGTGGTGGCGAAACTTTGCGGCGCATAGAACAGCCCGGTGGACAGCCCCACCGCGCCTTCGCACATGCCTTTGGCGACCAGCGCCTGCATCGCGCCCAGCTCCGCCGCGCTCGGCGCGCGCGCATCCTGACCCAGCACCCGCTGCCGCACCGGGCCGAACCCGACGAACGGCACGATATTGGTGCCGATCCCCGACCCCGCCAGTTTGCCGCTATCAGCGGCGACATCGGGGGTGCCATAGCCGTCGACCCCGATCATCACCGTAGTCACCCCCTGGTGCAGCCAAGCGGCGTTGACACGCACCACCGCGTCAGGCGAGCGGAGGAAACTGTCGGCGTGGGTGTGTGGGTCGATGAAGCCCGGCGCGACAATCATCCCCTTTGCGTCGATGATGCGCGCCGCTGTATAACGCCCCGGGCGACCGACAGCGACGATCCGGTCGCCGCGGATCGCGACATCGCCAATGACCGGCTTGCCGGTACTGCCGTCATGGATCGTCCCGCCGCGGATGATGACATCGACCGCCTCGTCCGCGCGCGCCATGGCTCCGGCCACGCTGAGCAGCGCCGCCGCCGCCGCCAGCGCGCCGATGGTCCGGCGAACCGGGAACGAGACAGTCGATGGCATCGGCATGATCCTTGATTGCGACCCATGGCGAACAGCACAAAGCGCCCGCCCGTCGGTTTCCGGCGCCAAGGATGTCCCGAACAGGCGCCCCGCGTCCAGAGGGGGGAGTTGCAGCCCCTATAACCCAATGGCATAAGGCCACGCGATGGGCCATTCGCAGCCCGATACCCGCAGCCTGGGACAAGTACGACATGAATCTGCGCCAGATCGAGATCTTTCACGCGGTCTTCCTGCACGGCACGGTCAGTGCCGCGGCGCGCTCGCTCAACGTGTCGCAGCCGTCGGTGACCAAGGTGCTGCGCCACGCCGAACGCTCGATCGGGCTGACCCTGTTCGAACGCTCGAAGGGACGGCTGATCCCGACGCAGGACGCGCACACGCTGTTCGCCGAGGTTTCGGATATTCAGGACCGGGTGCGTTCGCTGCGCCAGGCGTGCCAGAATCTGCGTCATGGGCGCGGGGGGCTGCTGCGCATTTCGGCGCTGCCCTCGCTCGGCCTCGGCGCCATCCCCGAAGCGGTCGCGCGCTTTCTGGGCGAGCATGAGGATATCATGTTCGACCTGCAGACGCTGCATCATGACGAAATGGTCCGCAAACTCTATGAACGCGAAACCGATATCGCGATCAGTTTTGAAGTGCCGCTGTCGGCTCCCGTCGCGCATCAGGTGATCGGCGAGGGCGAGCTGGTGGTGATCTACCGCGAACAGGATATGCCCGCCGCGCCGCCGCGCCTGCATCTCGACGAGCTGCGCGGGCAAAAGTTCATCAGCCCGGTCCAGGGCGGCCCGATCGGCCGAATGCTGTCGAGCGAGCTCAGCCGGCTGGAGGTCGAGCTTGACGAAGTGGTGTCGGCGCGCACCTATTATGTCGCCGCGGCGCTGGTGAGCGCCGGGGTCGGCATGGCGATTGTCGACAATTTCACCGCCCACGCCGCGCTGTCTCCCGGACTGGCGAGTCGGCCGCTACAGCCTGCGATCACCTTCGACATCAATGCGGTCTATCTGCAGAACCGCCCGCCATCGCGAACCGCGTCGGCGTTCCTCGCCGAACTCTCGACGGTGATCGAAGGATTATAGCATCAGGCTATAGCATATGAGGCGCAGGATATTGGGGCATTGCGACAGGTAGAGGTAGAGTTGGCCCCTTCATCGTACCGCAGGTTGCCCCGAGCCATGATCGAAACGCCTTATCTTCTCTACCTCGGCCATTCGACCGACCCCGCCGACATCAAGACCTCGCGCGGGCTCGCGGTGTTCCGGCCCGACATCTGCATCGGCGAATATCGCCACGACGATTGCCCGCTGACCCTGCACCTGCCGCGCATGGATTTTGCCGCGGCCTATAAGGCGGGCGCCCGCACCCTGGTGCTGGGCATCGCCAATGCCGGCGGCAAGCTGGGCGAGGATCTGGTGCTCGACGCGCTGGCCGCGATGGAGGCCGGGCTCGACGTCGCGTCGGGGCTGCACCACCGGCTGAACGCCGAACCGCGGCTGATTGCCGTAGCGGCGCGGCTGGGGCGCAAGCTTCACGACGTGCGCGACCCCCGCCCCGACATCCCGATCGGCAACGGCAAACCGCGCGCGGGCAAGCGGTTGCTGACCGTCGGCACCGATTGTTCGGTCGGCAAGATGTACACGACGCTCTGCCTCGCCAGCGCGCTCGCCAAGCGCGGGATCGCCGCCGATTTCCGCGCCACCGGCCAGACCGGCATCCTGATCGCGGGCGACGGCGTGCCGCTCGATGCGGTGGTCGCCGATTTCATTTCGGGCGCGATCGAACAGATTTCGCCGGCGCGCAGCGACGATGGCTGGGATCTGATCGAGGGACAGGGCTCGCTCTATCACCCCTCGTTCGCCGGGGTGTCGACGGGGCTGCTGCACGGCGCGCAGCCGGACGCGCTGGTCCTGTGCCACGATCCGGTGCGCCCGCATATGCGCGGCCTGCCGCACTATCCGCTGCCCGGCATATCCGAAACGCTGGAGGCCAATCTGCGCGTGGCGCGACTGACCAACGCCGAGGTGCGCGTCGTCGGCATCGCGCTCAACACCTCGGCGATGGCGGAGGATGACGCGCGCGCGCTGTGCACCGCGACCGAGGCCGAATTCGGCCTGCCGACCAGCGATCCTTATCGTTTCGGGGTCGAGGCCATCCTCGACCGGCTGCTCGGCGCCGCTGCCCATTCGCCCGCCGCCGCCGCCGCAACAGCCTGACCGACCGGCGATGCCCCGCACCCTGACCGTCTTTGCCGAGACGTTTCCGCTGCATACGCCCTTTCGCATCTCGCGCGGGGTCAAGACCGCGGCCGAGGTTGTGACCGTCACCATCGGTCAGGACGGGATGACCGGCCGCGGCGAGGGCGTCCCCTATCCGCGCTATGGCGAGAGCATCGCCAGCGCGATCGCCGCCATCGAGGCGATGCGCGGCGCACTCGAACAGGGGCTGGGCCGGCAGGACCTGCTCGCGCGGATGCCCACCAGTGCCGCGCGCAACGCGATCGATTGCGCGCTCTGGGATCTCGAACTGCAACTGGCGGGTCGTGATCTGGCGACGGCGCTCGATCTCGACCGCCCGCTGCGCCCGATCGTCACCGCAATGACGATCAGCCTCGATACCCCTGAAAATATGGCGCGCGCCGCCGCCGCGCTTGCCGACGCGCCGCTGCTCAAGGTCAAGGTTGACCGCAACGACCCTGCCGCCTTGCTCGACGCGGTGCGGGCCGCGGCCCCCAAACCGAAAATGATCGTCGATCCGAACGAAAGCTGGACGATCGACGAGGTGCGCGGCCTGCAGGGGCTGATGACCGATCTGCGCATCGACCTGCTCGAACAGCCGCTGCCCGCCGATGCCGACCGCGACCTCGCCGGTTTCCATTCGGCGATCCCGATCGCCGCCGATGAATCGGTGCATGTCGCCGCCGATCTGGACACGCTGCCCGGCGGCTATGGCGTGGTGAATATCAAGCTCGACAAGACCGGCGGGCTGACCGGGGCGCTCGAGCTGGCGGCCACGGCGCGGGCGCGCGGGTTGGGGGTGATGACGGGCTGCATGATCTGTTCGTCGCTGTCGATCGCCCCCGCTTGGGCGATTGCGGCGAACAGTGCTTTCGCCGACCTTGACGGACCGCTCTGGCTTGCCGAGGATCGCGCCGACGGGGTCAGCGGCGCAATGGGCGTGCTGTCGCCGCCGCAGCCCGGCTTTTGGGGCGGGATTTGACACGATCGGGGCAACAGGGCCGATGACAGGATTTTTTCGCCGCTGGTTCGCGGTGCCGCTGTGGCAACGGGTCTTGGGTGCCATGGTGATCGGCGTCGCGCTGGGCCTCGCCTGGCCCGCAGCGGCATCGGCGCTGACGATTATCGGCGAATTGTTCGTCCGCCTGATCCGGATGCTCGTCGTCCCGATCGTGTTCATCAGCATCGCGTCGGGGGTCACCGCGCTCGCCGACCCGCGCAAGCTCGGCTCGGTCGGCGCGCGCACGATCGGCCTGTTCGCCTTCACGACCTTTTGCGCGGTGTCGATCGGCATCGCCGTCGGCCTGCTGATCCAGCCGGGCGCCGGCGCCGCGCTGGGCAGCGCCGTCCCGCATGCGCTGGGCGAAGCGAAATCGCTGCATGATCAGCTGGTCGGCATTATTCCCGTCAATATCGTTCAGGCGCTGGTCGATGGCGACATGCTGGCGATCATCTTCTTTTCGATGCTGTTCGGCTTTGGCGTCATCCTGGCGGGCGAACAGGGGCGCCCGATGGCGAACCTGCTGCAATCGGCGGGGCAGGTGCTGTTCCACCTGGTGCGGATCGTCATGGAATTGACCCCCTTTGGCGTGCTCGCGCTGATCGCCAAGGCGGTCGCCGACAATGGCGTCGCGGTGTTCGCCAACATCGGCTGGCTGGCGGTCGCGGTCGCCGCGGGGGTGATCCTCCAGATCCTGCTCGTCCATCTGCCGCTGATCGCCTTTGCCGCGCGCCAGCCGGTGCTGCACTTTTACCGCACGATCGTCGACGCGCTCGCGGTCGCCTTTTCGACCGCATCGTCGGCGGCGACGCTGCCCGTCGCGCTGCGCATCGCGCTTGATGATTTGCGGATCACCCCCGGGGTTGCCAAGACCGTGCTGCCGATCGGCGCGAGCATCGGCAAGGACGGCACCGCTATGTACGTCGGGCTGCTCAGCATTTTCAGCCTGCAGGCGATCGGCGTCAGCCCGGATTTGTCGATGCTCGCGATCATCCTGTTGACCGGTGCGCTCGCCGCGTTCGGCACCGCACCGATCCCGTCGGCGTCGCTGTTCATGCTCGCGGCGGTGCTGTCGTCGGTCGGCATCACCCCGGAGCAGACCGCGCTTGTCGTTGGCTTCATCCTGCCTTTCGACCGCCTGCTCGACATGACGCGCACCGTGGCAAGCGCCAGTGCCAATCTGACCGTCACGACGGTCGTCGCGCGCTGGGAAAAGGCGATTGAGCCGGAGGCTGGCAAATGACCGCAACGGCATTAAATGCCGAGGCTCCGGCGGCAGCATTTGCGAGCGATAGCGACGCCAGGTCGGGGCAGCGACGCGTCCGCGCCCTGTATCTGCTGCTCGGCTTTTCCGCCGGCCTGCCCTTTTACATGTTCTCGACCGTGCTGGCGGTGCGGCTGACCGATCATGGTGTCGCGCTGGCGATCATCGGCTTTTTCGCCTGGGTCCAATTGTTGCCGACCTTCAAATTCCTGTGGGCACCATTGCTCGACCGCTATGCGGTGCCGGGCTTTACGCGCTTCTGGGGAAAAAGGCGCGGTTGGGTCATGTTGTCGCAGCTCGGCATCGTGACCGCGATGTTGGCGATGGCGTTCACGTCGGCCGACGATAGCCTGGCGTTGACCGCATTGTTTGCCGTGCTGCTCGCTTTCTGGACCACGACGCTGGAGGTCGCCGCCGACGCGTGGCGGGTCGAGCTTGGACCGACGCCTGCGTTGCAGGGTCCGCTCGCGGCCGCGAATCTGTGGGGGTATCGCACTGCGATGGTTGCGGCGGGCAGCGGGGCACTGTTGTTCGCGGATGTCAGCGGCAGCCTGGCGCCGACCCTGCATTCCCTGGGCATCATGCCCGGCTGGACCGCCGCCTATTTGTTGATCGCGGTGGCCGCCTTTGTCCCCCTGCCGATCCTCGCGGCGCTCCCGCCCGAACGGCGCGGCGACCGTGGTCGCTCAGCCGCGCTGGCGGGCGGATTGATCGCGAGCGCGGTGACCCTGCTCGCGCTTGCCGCTTTGGTCGCGGCGGTCGGCTGGTTCTTGCTCGGCGCAGCCGCAAATATCGGCATCAGCGCCAAGACGAATGTCACGCCGTGGGTGCTCGGCATTGCGATGCTGCCCTTTCTCGCGATGGCCGCGATGCTGCCGCGCATCCGCGACGCCGCGCCCGATTCTCGGCTGCGCGCTTCGGCGGCGCTCGGCCCCTATGTGGATTTCTTCTGGCGCTACGGCGGTCTCGCCATCGCGTTGATGGCATTTGTGTCCATCTATCGCATGGGCGACGTGCTGGCGCTCAATCTGTCCAAGCCGATGATCCTTGGGATCGGCTATACCAAGACCGAGATCGGCTGGGCCGACGGCGTGGTGGCCTTGGCCGCCAGTATCGTCGGCGTGGGCTTGGGCGGATGGATGACGACCCGCTGGCGTTTCGGCATCACCTTGACGATCGGGGCGCTATTTGCGGCGTTCGGCAATTTCGGCTTCGTCTGGCTCGCGCATCAGCCGCACGACCAGACCCTGCTTTATATCGCGACCGCCGCCGATCAGTTCGGCAATGGCATGGCCGGCGCCATCTTTGTCGTTTACCTGTCGATGCTGGTGAACCCGCGCTATCCGGGGGCGCAATATGCCTTTCTGTCGGGCTTCGCCTTCCTGTTGCCGCGATTATTGTCGGGGGCGGGCGGCACGGTGGTCGGGCGGCTCGACGCGGCGGGATATAATGGCTTCGATCTGTTCTTTTTGGCCTCGGGCGTGATCAGCCTGGCGGCGATATTGTTCCTGCCGCTGATCGGGCGGGCGAAGGCCCGGGCGGACGATCGGCCATGATCGACGCCGCCTTTCAGCCGGTGGCGGCAGCGGTCGAGGCCGGGCGGATTCCCGGCGCCGCGCTGGGTATTGTTTCGATCGATGGCCAGAGCGCGGTGCGCTTCGCCGGCATGGCGGCGCTTGTCCCCGAACGCGAAGAGCTGACCCGGACCCACTGGTTCGACCTCGCTTCGCTCAGTAAGGTGATCGCGACCACCCCGATGATCCTGAAACTCGCCGAAGAAGGCCGCCTCGACCTCGACCGGCCGCTGACCGACGCGATCCCGGACCTCCGCCAATATGACGTCGCGAACGCCGCCGAGCGCCGCCTGACCTTCCGCGACTGCCTGATGCACCGCACCTTCCTGCCCGCGGTCGAGCCGATCTATACCTATGGCGACGACCCCGCGCGGCTGCGCGCCTTTGTCCTGCAACGCGAATGGCGCCACGGCCCGCCGGTCTATTCGGACATCAATTTCATCCTGCTCGGCATCGCGATCGAGCGTCTGACCGGCGCGCCGCTGTCGGCCTGGCCGCTCGGCGACGGGCTCAGCTTTGGTCCGCCCCCCGGCCCCGCGGTCGCCACCGAAGACTGCCGCTGGCGCGGGCGTGTGATGCAAGGCGAGGTCCACGACGAAAATGCCTTCGCGCTCGGCGGCGCGCCGGGGCACGCCGGGCTGTTTGGCACCATCGACGGCGTGCTCGGCTTTGCCCGCGCGATGCTGGACGGCGCGCTGCTGTCGCCCGCGATGCTGGCCGAGGTCCGCAGCGCCGACGAACGCCACCGCACCTGCGGCTGGGAACGCGCCTTCGCCGGCTGGCATGGCGGGGACGCCTGCTCAGCCGACACCATCGGCCACACCGGCTTCACCGGCACCGGCCTCTGGATCGATTTCGAGCGCGGCCTTGGCTGGGCGCTGCTGACCAACCGGGTCCATCCGACCCGCCACGCCGACAGCGGCATCGCGGCGCTCCGCCCCGCCGTCGGCGAAGCACTGATCAAGGCGTGGGACGCACGGGAGATACCATGAAAACTTCGCTCAAATCGCTTGCACCCGTCCTTGCCTTGGCGCTGCTGATCGCCCCGGCCCATGCCCGCGCGCCGACCGATCCCATGCCCGTCCCGCTGCTGACCACCGTCGAGCAGAAACTGGCCGAGGGGCCGGCGGGGTCGCGCTTCGGCCTGCTCGTCACCACGCTCGAAGGCGAAATCCTGCTGTCGATCGCGCCCGATCAGCGCTTCATCCCCGCCTCGAACACCAAGATGTTCACCACCGCGATCGGCTATGCCCAGCTGCCGTTGCTCCAGCAGGCGGCCAAAGGCACCGGCGTCCGCCTCGAAACAGGTGCCGACGGCACGATCGACGTCATCCTCCACGGCCGCGGCGATCCGTTCCTGTCGAGCGCCGCCGACTGCAAGGCCAATTGCCTGCAGACCCTCGCCGACGCGGTGGCCGCCCGGACTCGCCAGGTCCGCAGCATTATCGGCGACGACCGCTGGTTCCCCGACGAGCGCTGGAGCCCGGGGATGAGCTGGAACAATATCGTCTCGCGCTATGGCACCGGCAATTCGGCGCTGACGCTCGACGATAATGAGCTGGTGGTGAAACTGGCGCCGGGCGCGGTCGGCGCCGCGCCGACGATCCAGACCTCCGGCTACTACAGCATCGAAAATCGGGTCACGACGGTCGCGGGCAAGGAAGAGGCGATCGAGGCCGATCGCATGCCCAACAGCCGCGTCCTGCGCCTGACCGGGACGGTCGGCGCCGAAGCCGCGCCGCTGACCTTGCGTTATGGCATCGATGATCCGGCGCATTATGCGGCGTGGCGCCTCGCCGAACTGCTCCGCGCGCGCGGGGTGCGCGTCGATGGCGCGGTCGAGGTCCGCCACCGGCCGCTGACTGCCACCGACGATCCAAAGGTCCGCAAGGGCGCGCCGGTCAGCCTGCCCGCCGAACCCGCGATGCTCGCCGAACTGCCCGCGCCGCCGCTCGCCGAAAATATGGTGCGGATCAACAAGGAGAGCCAGAATCTGCACAGCGAACTGATGCTGCGCCGCGTCGCGCGCCAATCTGGCAGCGGCTCGATCGCCGACGGGCAGGCGGCGGTTCGGCAGCTCATGACACAGGCGGGCGTGGCCGAGGCCAGCTACGACTTTTCGGATGGGTCGGGTATGTCAAGCTACAACCGCATCTCGCCGCGCGCTGCGGTCGGCTTGCTCAGCTGGATCGCCCGCCAGCCGTGGAGCATAGCGTGGCGCGAAACGCTGCCGATCGCCGGGCGCGACGGCACTCTGCAGAACCGCTTCAAAGGCACGATTCTCGCAGGAAAATTATTTGCCAAGACCGGATCGCTCAACGCCTCGCGGGCGCTGTCGGGGTATCTGACGACGCGTAGCGGGCGGACGCTGATCTTTTCGGTGCTGGCCAACGACATGCCCGACGGCACCGACAGCCAGGCCACCGCCGCGGTCGACCGCGCGCTGGTGGCGATTGCTGAGGCGCTTTAGAGAGTTAGCGCGACCCCAAAAGCCGTTTGTGCTGAGCTTGTCGAGGCACCGTTCTTTTTCTTCGAGGTCGAAAGCAAGAACAGCCCTTTGACAAGCTCAGGGCGAACGGTTGAGGGGAGGGGCGATCAACCCTTCGCAGGCGCCAACATCGTCCGCCCTACCGCATGTCGGTCCACCGCCGCCCTGCTGAACCAGAGCGGCTGCATCGCACCCGCCAGCCACTTGGGATAAAAATCGCGGTAGCGCGGCGAGCGCGGGTCGGCCGACTGGCCGGGCAGCAGCAGGAAACGGCTGTTGTCCCACGCGCCGACATCGGCGACGAACAAATAGCTCGCGCCATGCGACACGTTGAATCCGCGTCGCGAATTGAAGCCGCGCGCCATCGGCGTCGTCCCGTCGCCGCCCGACCGGCCGCCCTCGATTTTGGGAAAGGCCGCCGCGATCGCCGGGATCGACGATGCCAGCGGATGCGCGATGGTCACCCGGTGCAGATCGCCCCACTGCCATTTGGCCGGATCGCCGCCGCCCAGTTCGACCGCCTTTGCCCACCCGGCGGCCAGCGCGCGGTCGATCAGTGCGTCGCGCGCCGCCGCGGGATCGTCGCCCAGCCGCTTGTCGGGCGCGCCAAGGATGCGGAGCATTTCGGACAGGTTGACGGTCGGGATCAGATCTTTTGCCGCCGCGGGGACCACCCGGTCGCGGAAGTCGGCCGACAGCGCCACCATCACCATTTCGAACAACAGCGCCGCCGCGCTGTCGGCTTCGATCCCGCAATCCCAGCGCCGCAGCAGCGCGGCAGCGGGCGCGGCCTCGACCGACAGCGTGGCGGGAAGCAGTTTCAGCAGCGCGCGCGCGGGCAGCGACTGGACGTCGTGCTGCAGCGCGATGCTGTCGGCAATCCGGTGCTTGTTCTGAGCGCGCAGCACCTCGGCGACGCGGTCGTAGCGATAGGGATCGCTCCAGTTGAAGCTGATGACCCGCTCGCGATAGGGATAACCGACCGGCAGGTTCATCTGGTTCGCCGACGCGAACCAGCCTTCGGGCGGGTTATAGACGTGCGGCATATCCTCGATCGGCAGCAGTCCCGTCCAGTCGAAATCGCCGTCGCCGGGCGCGGGGAACAGCCCGTCATGCTTGGGACGGCGGGGGGTAAAGCCGATTGTCTGCCACCCGGTATTGCCGTCGATGTCGGCATAATGAAGGTTGGTCGGCGACACGTGGAGTTTGAAAGCCTGCCGCAGCGACGCCCAGTCGGTCGCCAGATTGATCGCGATGATCGCGAATTTCATATTGGCGCCCGGCAACATGCTGACCGTGGCAAAGGCGACCGCGCGGCTGCGCGCCGCGTCCTGCGACACGATCGGGCGACCATCGGCATAGCGCAAAGTCACGCGTTCGGGCGGCGCGCCCTTGACGACAATCTCGTCCTCGAACGTCTCGAACGCCCGCCACGCACCCTTGTGCCAATATTGGCCGGGGTCACCCTCTTTGGTGCGCAGGATGAACAGGTCGGTCTGGTCGATGTGGAAATTGGTACGGCCAAAGGCGAAACGATCGGTGTGCCCCTGCATGATCCCGGGTAGCCCCGGCGCGCCGGCACCGATGACGTCGAGCCCCGGTGCCGACAGGTGGCACATATGGCGCGGGCTGGCGCTGCCAATGCCCAGATGCGGATCATTGGCCAGGATCGGCCGCCCGGTCGCGCTGCGCGATGGCGAAATGGTCCACGCGTTGCTGCCCAGCGCAAAGCGGTCGGCGCCGCGCACTTCGGGGTCGAGCGACGCCTCTTGAATCGCGTCGAACGGCACCGGCCGCGCGGCGGGATCCAATACGCCCAGATCGGCCTCGCTGACCGCCGCGACGTCGAGTCCGTCGGGCATGTTGAACGACCAAACGGGGCGCAGCGGCGCCATCAGCTGCTCGGCGTCGAGCAGGCCGCGCGCCTGCAACTGCGCGCGGCGCACCTCGTCATCGGCGTCGCCCATGCCGATGCCGCGCCCGCGCACCAGATCGCGCACGTCCCAGCGCAGCGGGCTGATCCCCAATATGCCATATTCCAGCGGCAATCCCGCGGGATCGGCCGCCAGTTCGGCGATCCGCGCGTTGACCCCGGCGACATAGCCGCGCGCGCAATCGAGCACGTCGGGGGGCAGCGCCGCCAGCTCGGCATCGATATCGCCGCGGTACAGGAACAGCCGCGCCGCGCGGTCAGCGGCGACAAAGCGCGGACCAAAGGCTTCGGCCATCCGCCCCATCTCGCGGCGGCGGTCCATGTCGATCTGGAACAATCGGTCGCGCGCGACCAGATAGCCCTGCCC
Organism: Sphingopyxis sp. L1A2A; assembly: GCF_005502465.1. GTDB lineage: Bacteria > Pseudomonadota > Alphaproteobacteria > Sphingomonadales > Sphingomonadaceae > Sphingopyxis. The sequence continues at coordinate 37,060 of NZ_SCOT01000018.1, read as the reverse complement.
AAAAAACGCATCATGCCGCGATGCGGCGCGGACGTGGGGAACGCCCAGTTCGTCCTCGATGATCTCGACCGGCGCCCGTGCGCCCGACAGTCTGACGGTGCGCGTGCCGCCCTTGACCCGGGGTTTCGCGAGAAGGCTTCCGGGCATCGCGACAAGCGCAGCGGAAGCAAGCAGGAACGCGCGGCGATGGATCAACAAGGCCTCCAGATGAAGGGACGAAAGTGACGAAACCCGACCCTATCGTAGCGCGGTGGCGCGACCCCATAGCAAGCGGGTCCCCCCCTATAACTACAAGCTATCCGCATCGGGCCGGGCCGCGTTCGATCGCGCCATGCCTTGCGGCTATAGGTCCATATCGTCAGGGTCATCGCGAAGCGGTTGACCGACCGTAACCACCCTGTAACCTCGCCGTCACGGAACCGGCTGTCCGCGCGCCTTGAACACGGCGATGGCCGGATCGGTACGAGGGATATCATAAAATATAAGCAGGCGGAGCCACGAGCCCGCCGCGCGGTCAGGCGGGACAAAGCGGGGCTAGCCAAGCCGGAGCACCAGCACCGGAACACGCATCGAACGATGCGCGGCTTGGCCCTTGGGCAACATAAGGGGACGGATAACATGCGTGATCTTGGACGAATTCGCCGGTCGCTGGGCGGCAAACGCAACTTCGGCGCGGCGATGACCGCGCTGGCGCTTGTTCACAGCGCCCCGGCGCTGGCGCAGGAGACGGCGGCGCCTGCCGACACCGTCGAAGCCGCCGACGCCGACCAGATCGTCGTTACCGGTTCGCGCATCGTGCGCGACGGGTTCCAAGCGCCGACGCCGCTGACGGTGCTGAGCGAAACCGAGATCGAAAACAGCTCGCCGTCGAACAACATCGCCGATTTCGTCAACACGCTGCCGTCGCTCGCCGGCTCGACCCGTCCGTCCAACTCGCGCCTCAATATTTCGAGCGGACAGGCGGGCATCAACGCCCTCAACCTTCGAAATCTGGGCGCCGAACGCACGCTGATCCTGGTCAACGGCCGGCGCTCGGTAGGTTCGACGATCACCGGGCTGGTCGACATCAACACCGTTCCGCAAGCCTTGATCTCGAGCGTCGAGGTAGTGACCGGCGGCGCCTCTGCGGCTTATGGCTCGGATGCGGTCGCGGGGGTGGTCAACTTCATCCTCAACAACAAATATGAGGGGCTGAAGATCGAAGCCGACAGCGGCATCACCCAGGAAGGCGACGGTTTCAACTATTCGGCCAGCATCGCGGGTGGGATGGCGTTTGCGGGCGGGCGCGGCCACGTCCTGCTGAGCGGCGAGATCGCGCATCGCGACGGCATCTTCCAGGTCGATCGCGACTGGAACGCCACCGGCTTCGTCCGCATCCAGGATCCGGCCTATACCCCGACCAGCGGCGGGCCGCAGTTCCTGATCCGCCGCCAGGTCGGAGCGGCGAACTCGGCGCCGGGCAGCCTCATCACCAATTCGGCGGGCGGCGTCGCCAACCGGCTGCGCGGGCTGTATTTCACCGAAGGCGGCGCGATCAACCAGTTCATCTATGGGCCGCTGACGTTCCCGTCGCCGACCGGCACCGCCGCGCCGACGCTGACCCAAGGCGGATCATGGCAGGTCAATGATTCGGGCCGCCGCATCGGCCTGGACCCAGAGGATGACCGCTACGGGGTATTCGGCCGCGTCAGCTTTGAAGTCACCGACGGCATCGAATTGTTCGCGGAAGCCGCGTACAATCAGCAGAAGGTACGGTTTAACGCCGGTCCGAACCTGCAGACCGGCATCCAGCTCAATGCAACGGGCTGTACCCAGACGCCGGTGCCGATCACCTGCAACGCCTTCCTGCTCAACGCGCTGGGCGCGGACCGGCTGCAGGGTATCACCAGCGTCACCATTGCCACGACCTCGGCCGATCTGCCGGGCCGCGGGATCGACAACAAGCGCAAGGTGCAGCGGTATCTGGTCGGCGCGCAGGGCGAGTTCGATGCGTTCGGCAACACCGCGCGCTGGGACATATTTGGCCAATATGGCCGCGCTGAGCTCCGCGAGCAGCTGCGCGACATTCAGAATGTCGCGCGCATCAACGCCGCGCGCGACGCGGCCTTTGCCCCCGCCGGCAGCGGTTTTCCCGCCGGGTCGATCCAGTGCCTGATCAACGTCGATGCCAATCCGGCCAACAACGACGCCGCGTGCGTGCCGCTCAACCGTCTGGGTCTGGGCGTCGCCAACCCGGCGGCGATCGACTATGTGCTGGGCGATCCGTATCGCGACCAGGTGATCGAACAAACGGTGGTCGGCGCGAACTTCTCGGCCACGCCGTTCGCGACCTGGGCCGGCGATGTCAGCGTCGCGATCGGCGCCGAATATCGCAAGGAAGAGGTCAGCGGGTTTGTCCCCGACGAATTCCAGCCGGTGCCGATCATTACCAACGGCAACGTGACCGGCGCCACCAATCGCTGGTCGGTGGGCAATTATCTGCCCAGCTTCGGGTCGTACAACGTCAAGGAAGCCTATTTCGAAACCGTGGTCCCGCTCGGCTTCGGGCTCGAGTTCAACGGCGCGGTGCGGGCGACCGATTATTCGACCGCGGGTTATGTCACGACCTGGAAAGCGGGCGCGACCTGGCAGCCGATCGACGATATTCGCATTCGCGTGACCCGGTCGCGCGACATCCGCGCGCCCAACCTCAACGATCTGTTCCAGGCGGGCACCGCCAACAGCGATGCGGTCAGCAACCCCGGCTTTGCCGCCGGCACCAGTCCGTCGTTCGTGCCGCCGGGCCAGCCCGTGCAGTCGGGCTACAGCTATTCGGGTTTCGCGACCGGCAATACGGCGCTGGCGCCGGAAAAGGCCGATCAGTGGAATGTCGGTGCGGTCTTCACGCCGACCTTCCTGCCGGGCTTTAACCTGGCGGTCGACTATTTCGACATCGAGGTGGATAGCGGGATCGGCTCGTTCAGCGCGCAGCAGATCGTCAATCTGTGTTTCCTGGGCGAGCAGGCGTTCTGCGACGCCATCACCACCGACCCCGCCCGCACCCAGGATCCGGCGCGGCCATATCTGATCATCCGGACGCAGCCGTTCAACGCGGCGAGCCAGAAACTCCGCGGGATCGATTTCGATGCCTCCTATCGCCTGCCAGTTGGCAACGCTGGTGCGTTCACGCTGCGCGGCCTCGCCACCCGTTATCTGGAAAACCGCTTGGACAACGGCGTGCCGGGCACGGTGGTCGTGGATTCGACCGGGGTGAATGGCGGTCAGTCCAGCACGCCGAAATGGATTTACCGCGTCAGCGCGTCCTATGATGCCGATGATTTCAGCATCACGGCAGTTGGCCGCGGCGTCAGCGCGGGCAAATATGTCGCCAACGGCATCGAATGTCAGACGGGCTGCCCGACCTCGACGGTCAACGCCCCCACCTATGACAGCAACCGCATCAAGGGCGCCTTCTACGTCGACCTTAACCTGACGCAGAAATTCTCGGCCGGTGGTGACGCGCGGGGCGAGTTCTTCTTCAACGTCACCAACCTGCTCAACGACGATCCGATCCTGCTGCCCGAAACCGGACTCGCGGCCAACAGTACCTATTCGGACCTGCTGGGCCGCAGCTTCCGCGTCGGCGTCCGCTTCAAGACCCGCTGATGCAGCGCGAATGAGCAAAAGGGGAGGGCCGCGACGCTCTCCCCTTTTTCGTTCGCGCCAAGATCAGGCCACCCCGCTCGGGGTCACGCCCGGCGCCACTGGACATTCGTCACCGCTTAACTTATATACCAGCCGTTATGGAAATCGAAGCTCCCACTGCCACCAAAGGCCGGCCGCGCGAATTTTGCGTCGATGCTGCGTTGGCTGCGGCGCTGCGCGTGTTCTGGTCGAAAGGCTATGAAGGCGCATCGATGGCCGACCTGACCGATGCGATGGGGATTACCAAGCCCAGCCTCTATGCCGCGTTTGGCAACAAGGAAGCGCTCTTTAACAAGGCGCTCGACCTGTATGAGCGCGAAAAGGCCGATTATATGCGCGCCGCGCTCGAGGCGCCGACCGCGCGCGGGGTCGCCGAACGTTTGATGTATGGCGCGCTCGACATGTACACTTGCCCCGACAATCCGAATGGGTGCCTGGGCGTGATCAGTTCGGTGGCCTGCGGTGCCGAAGCCGAATGTATTCGCGAAGCCGTGGTCGAACGCGGCGCGGCGGCCAAGCGTGCGATGCTCGACCGATTCGCGCGCGCCAAGGCCGAGGGCGATTTTCCGGCCGACACTGACCCTGATGGGCTGGCCCAGTTCCTGATCGCGGTGAACCAGGGCATGGCGGTGCAGGCAGGTTCGGGCGCCTCGCGCGCCGAGTTGGAGCGACTGGTCGAAACCAGCCTGAAGCTGTGGCCGGGGCGCTGATAGAATTATTTTTACTGCCCGGTACACAATGCGCTTGACGCAGCGCAACATGACTTATATACCACTCAGTATACAAAGATAGGTTCTCCCCCCGGGCCGGCCACCGCGTGACAATGATCATGCGGCGGCCGGAACCCCCAGCATCGAATATTATCCCGGGAGCGGGCCTTGCTCCGGTCGGGCGCCTGACGGCGTTTGCCGGCAAGATAGAACAGGGACCGGCGCTCGCGCATTTTTTGGTGCGGGCGGCCGGACGGGCGGCCGTCCTCTTCGCAGAGGGCCGTCCCGCCATGAGGATTGTTTGAATACCCCCCACCGGAAGCCTGCTTCCGGTGCTGTGAACCGCTGTGTCCCGTGCGCAGCCGACCGAATTGCATGAAGAGAAGAGGGCACCCCCGATGACCGTCCACACCCCAATCGAAAAGCTCGACCCCGCCGATGCGACGGTCCGCCGTGAACTCAAGAGCTTGCTGCGGCCCGCCCGCGGCCGCCGCGCCGGATGGATCGCGGCGATCATCATATTGGTGATCGGCGCCTGGTGGTTGCTGCGCGACGGCGCCCCGCCGGCCGCCGCGGCGCCCGCGCCGGTGCTGACCGTCGCCGCGCCGATCGCGCGCGATGTGACGTTGTGGGACGATTATATCGGCCGTTTCGAGGCGTCGAAGGCGGTCGAAGTGCGCCCGCGCGTATCGGGCGCGATCACCGCCATCCACTTCACCGACGGCCAGATCGTCCGCCAGGGCCAGCCGCTCTTCACCATCGATCCGCGCCCCTATCGCGCCGCGCTCGCCGAAGCGCGCGCCGCGGCCGCCAGTGCACGCAGCGATCTGGCGCTCGCGCGGCTCGAACTCGACCGCGCCGGCCGCCTTGTCGAGGTCGAAGCGGTATCGCAGAGCGAGATCGACCGCCTCCGCGCCCGCGTCAACGCCGCCTCGGCGGCGCTCGCCGGTGCCGACGCGCGCATCGCGGCGCGTTCGCTCGATGTCGAATTCACCGTCGTCCGCGCCCCGATGGGCGGCCGCATTTCGGACCGTCAGATCGATGCGGGCAACCTGGTGTCGGCGGGCGACGCCGGCGGCACGCTGCTGACGACGATCAACGCGATGGACCCGATCTACTTCAGCTTCCAGGGCTCCGAAGCGCTGTTCCTGAAGGCCAAGCGCGCCGCCGCCGAACAGGGCGCGACCGTCGAGGTCCGCCTGCAGGACGAAGGCGATTATCGCTGGAAAGGGCAGCTCGACTTTACCGACAACGGCCTCGACCCGCGTTCGGGCACGATCCGCGCCCGCGCCCGCTTCGCCAACCCCGAAATGTTCCTGACCCCCGGCATGTTCGGCAACATGCGCCTGTCGACCGGACAGACGGCGCGCGCGCTGCTGATCCCCGCCGCCGCGGTGCAGACCGATCAGGCGCGCAAGATCGTCTATGTCGTCGGCAAGGACGGCATGGTTGCGGCCAAGCCGGTCGAGATCGGTCCCGAAGTCGATGGCCTGCGCGTCATCCGGTCGGGGCTGACCCCGACCGATCAGGTCGTCATCACCGGACACCAGTTCGCGCGGCCGGGCACCAAGGCGGTGACCCGGGCGGGCAAGATCGCTGCGACGACGCCGAAGCAGGGCGCGGCGGCTGCGGCCGAGCCGGTGTCGGCGCAGGCGACCTTTGCCAAATAAGTAAATTCGTCATCCCGGCGGAGGCCGGGATCTCAACGGCGCGTCCGTCCTCAACGTCGAGATCCCGGCCTTCGCCGGGATGACGCGGGGGATTGAGGTTCCGACTCCGTTTCGATTTCCAGACAGGGGCTTTCCCATGCGCCTATCCCGCTTTTTCATCGACCGGCCGATCTTTGCCGCGGTGCTCGCCGTCATCATCACCATCGTCGGCGCGGTCGCCTATATCGGCCTGCCCGTCTCGCAATATCCCGACATCGTCCCGCCGACGGTGACCGTCTCGGCCAATTACCCCGGCGCGTCGGCGGAAACCGTCGCCGACACGGTGGCGGCGCCGATCGAGCAGGAAATCAACGGCGTCGACAACATGCTCTATATGAGCAGCCAGTCGACCGGCGACGGCAATGTCACGATCACCGTGACCTTCAAGATCGGCACCGACCTCGACGCCGCGCAGGTGCTGGTGCAGAACCGCGTCGCCATCGCGACCCCTCGGCTGCCCGAAACGGTGCAGCGGCTGGGCGTGGTGACGCGCAAGACGTCGCCCGACTTCCTGATGGTCGTCAACCTGGTGTCGCCCGACAAGTCGCTCGATCGCGCCTATATCTCCAACTATGCGCTGACCCAGCTGCGTGACCGGCTCAGCCGTATCGACGGCGTCGGCGACGTCCGCCTGTTCGGGGCGCGCGACTATGCGATGCGGGTGTGGATCGACCCCGGCCGCGCCGCGGCGCTCGACCTGACCGCGGGCGAGATCGTCGCCGCGCTGCGGCGGGAGAATGTCCAGGTCGCGGCGGGCACGCTCGGCCAGCCGCCCTATGCGGGAGGCAGCGATTTCCAGCTCAACGTCGAAACGCAGGGCCGCCTGACCGATCCCAAGGATTTTGCCAATATCGTCATCCGCAGCGATGCCGATGGGCGCCAGGTCCGCGTGGCCGACGTCGCGCGGGTCGAGCTCGGCGCGTCGGATTACAACAGCAACACCTATCTCTCGGGTGACCCGACCGTCATCATGGCGGTGTTCCAGCGTCCCGGATCGAACGCGCTCGCCGCCGCCGAAGCGGTCGAGGCCGAAATGGCGTCGTCGTCGAAAACCTTCCCCAAGGGCCTCGAGTATCGCGTCATCTATAACCCCACCGAATTCATCGCGCAGTCGATCGACGCGGTGATGGAAACGCTGATCGAGGCGGTGATTCTGGTGGTCATCGTCATCCTGGTGTTCCTGCAGAAATGGCGCGCGGCGATCATTCCGGTGCTGGCGATCCCGGTGTCGCTGATCGGCACCTTCGTGGTGCTCGCGGCGTTCGGCTACAGCCTCAACAACCTCTCGCTGTTCGGGCTGGTACTGGCGATCGGCATCGTCGTCGATGACGCGATCGTCGTCGTCGAGAATGTCGAGCGCAACCTCGAACGCGGGATGTCGGCGCTCGAAGCGGCGCGCACCTCGATGGACGAAGTGTCGGGGGCGCTGGTCGCGATCGTGCTCGTGCTCTGCGCGGTGTTCGTGCCGACCCTGTTCCTGACCGGCCTCTCGGGCGCCTTCTATCAACAGTTTGCGGTGACGATTTCGACCGCAACGATCATCTCGCTGATCCTGTCGCTCACCCTGTCGCCCGCGCTGGCGGCGATCCTGCTCAAGCCGCATGCGGCGCCGCAGAACGAGGGCCGCGGGATGCGGTTCGTCCGCCGCGCCGGCGACAGCTTCAACCGCAATTTTGAACGGATGAGCGATGGCTATGCGCGGCTGACCGACCGGCTGGTGCGGGCGCCGAAAAAGATGATGGTCACCTATGCCGCGCTGATCGCTGCGACCGCGGGGCTGTTCTGGGCGACGCCGACCGGCTTCATCCCGGCCCAGGATCAGGGCTATTTCCTCGTCGTCGCCAAGCTGCCCGCCGGCGCGTCGGTCGAGCGCACCGACGCAGTGCTCAAAAAGGTCGCCGGTCGGGTGCTGCCGGTCGAGGGTGTCCTCGGCTCGGTGATGCTCGCGGGCTTCGACGGCCCGTCACAGACGCTCGCGCCGAACTCGGCCGCCGCGTATTTCCCGCTCAAATCGTTCGAGGAGCGTGCGAGGCTCGGCGTCAAGCTCGACGACATCATCAACCAGGCGCGCGCCAACACCGCCGACATCACCGAGGCGCAGATCGTCATCATCCCGCCGCCGCTGATCCAGGGCATCGGCTCGGCGGGCGGATACCGGATGATCGTCCAGGACCGCGGCGGGAACGGCTATGCCGCGCTCGCGAACGAGACGAACAATCTGATCGGCAAGGCGAACCAGACCCCGGGTCTCGCCAATGTCTTCACCTTTTTCGACGCGACCAACCCGCGCGTCTATGCGGACATCGACCGGGCCAAGGCGAATATGCTCGGCGTCCCGCCCGAGCGCGTGTTCGAGACGCTCCAGGTCTATCTCGGCTCGGCGTTCGTCAACGATTTCAACCTGCTCGGCCGCACCTACCGCGTCACCGCACAGGCCGACGCCCCCTATCGCCAGACCGTGCCCGATATTGCGAACCTGCAAACGCGGTCGAACAGCGGCGCGATGGTGCCGATCGGGTCGGTTGCCAATTTCGAGGATCGCACGGGGCCGTACCGCGTGACGCGCTACAATCTGTTCCCCGCGGTCGAGATTGACGGCGACACCGCGCCGGGCGCGTCGTCGGGCGCGGCGCTGACGACGATGGAAAAGCTGGCGAGCGAAACGCTGCCCGCGGGCTACGGCACCGAATGGACCGGCATCGCCTTCCAGCAAAAGGCGGCGGCGAACACCGCAGGGATCGTCTTCGCGCTCGCGGTGGTCTTCGTCTTCCTCGTGCTGGCGGCGCAATATGAAAGCCTGATGCTGCCGCTGGCGATCATCTTCATCGTGCCGATGTGTCTGCTCGCGGCGATGATCGGGGTGAATTTGCGCGGCATGGACAATAATGTGCTGACGCAGATCGGGCTCGTCGTGCTCATCGCGCTCGCGGCGAAGAACGCGATCCTGATCGTCGAATTCGCCAAGCAGGCCGAGGAGGAAGATGGGTTGTCGCCGATCGAGGCCGCGGTGCGTGCCGCGCGCGACCGTCTGCGCCCGATCCTGATGACCAGCTTTGCCTTCATCCTCGGCGCCGTGCCGCTGTTGATCGCAAGCGGAGCAGGCGCGGAGCTGCGCCAGGCGCTCGGCACCGCGGTCTTCTTCGGCATGCTGGGCGTGACGGCGTTCGGCCTCATCTTCACCCCGACCTTCTACGTCGTCGCCCGTTCGCTCAGCCTTTGGTCGGCCGAGCGGCGCGCGCGGCGCGGGTCGGACGATCATGGGACGGCGCTGCCGGTCCCGGCGGAATAAGGAACAAGATCATGACCCTTCGCAATATCCTCACCGCCGCCTCGGCCCTCGCGCTCGCCGCCTGCGCCGTCGGCCCCAATTACAAGGCGCCGCAATCGGCATCGGCACCCGTCGCCACCGGCCCGTTCATCTCGGCAAACAGCCCCGCGGTGACCCTCGCGCCGGTCGCAGCCGACTGGTGGCGGCTCTATGACGATCCCGTCCTCGACGGGCTCGTCGCCGACGCGCTTGCCAGCAACACCGACGTCCGCGTCGCGGTGGCGAATATCGCGCGGGCCCGCGCGTCCTTGCGCGGCGCGCGCGCCGACCGCTTGCCGCAGGGCCAGATCGGTGCCGGCGCCAATTACGGTCGCAGCCCCGAGGGCCAACGCCTGCCCGGCGCCGATCGCGAGGGTTGGGTGGTGGATGTCGGAGTGAACATTTCCTACGAAGTCGACCTGTTCGGCCGTGTCAGCCGCTCGGTCGAGGCGGCGCGCGGCGATACCGCCGCCGCCGAAGCCAACGCCGATGCGGTGCGGGTGATCGTCGCCGCCGACACCACCCAGGCCTATGCCGACGCATCGTCGGGCACCGCCCGGCTCGACGTCGCGCGGCGTATCGTCGGCCTGCTCGACCAGCAGGTGACGCTGACCCAGCGGCGCAAGGACGTCGGGATGGCGACGGGGCTCGACCTCGCGCGCATCACGACGCTGCGCGACCAGCGGTCGGCGGACATTCCCTCCATCGAGGCCGAGCGGCAGGCGGCTTTGTTCCGCCTCGCGACTCTGACCGGTCGTGCCCCCGCGGCGCTCCCCGCCATCGCGGCGGACCGCAACATCAGCCTCGAAATCACCGACCCCATCCCGGTCGGTGATGGGGCGGCGCTGCTGAAGCGCCGCCCCGACATTCGCGCCGCCGAGCGCCGCCTTGCCGCCGATACCGCGCGCATCGGCGTCGCGACCGCCGACCTATATCCGCGCATCGCGCTCGGCGGGTCAGCCGGGTCGACCGGATCGGGCCTTGGCGATGTGTTCGGCGGCGGGCCGATCCGCTGGCTGCTCGGGCCGTTGCTCAATTGGGCCTTCCCCAATCAGGAACCGGCGCGGGCACGGATCGCAGCGGCGGAGGCGGATACGCAGGCGTCGCTCGCCGAATTCGACGGCACCGTGCTGCGCGCGCTCGAGGAAACCGAAACCGCGCTGTCGTCCTACGCGCGCGCCCTCGAACAGCGGCAGGCGCTCCGCGCCGCGCGCGATCAGGCCGAGCGTGCGGCGCGCATCGTGCGCGTCAAACGGCAGGAGGGCGCCTCGGATTCGCTCGAATGGCTCGACGCCGAACGCACCTTTGCCGAGGCCGAAGCGGTGCTCGCGGCGCAGGACGGCCAGATTTCGCGCCGCCAGATCGCGCTGTTCCGCGCCCTCGCGGGCGGCTGGTCGAGCTAGGCGGCCAGTCCGCCCTTGGGCATCAGCGGCACGACGCGCAGCATCGCGAGCGCCGCGAGCAACAGCGTCGCCGCCGCAAACGCCATGGTAAAGATCGGCTCGCCGGGGAAAAAGGCCTGCATGATCGATCCCATGATCGTCGCGACGAGCAATTGCGGCACGACGACAAAGACGTTGAACAGCCCCATGTAAATGCCGAGCTTGGCCTGCGGCAGACTGGAGGCGAGCATCGCATAGGGCATCGCCAGCACCGACGCCCAGAAGATGCCGATGAAAATCTCGCTGACGATCAGCTGGGTCGGATCGCGCAGCAGGAAAAAGCTGCCAAAGCCGATCGCGCCGCAGACCAGCCCGGCGATGTGGGTGCGCGCCTGCCCGATCCGCGCCGACAGCCACGGCAGCAAGGTGAGTGCCGCGATCGCGGCGACGCCGTTATAGATCGCGAACAGCTCGCCGACCCAGTTTGCGCCCGTCTGATACGCCGCCGACGCCGGGTCGGTGGTGCCATAATGATATTGGGTGACCACCGGCGTCGTGTTGATCCACATGATGAACAGCGCCGACCAGCTGAAGAATTGCACCAGCGCGAGGCGCTTCATCAGCGGCGGCATACCCGCGAAATCGCCGACGATGCTCGACAGCATATTCTTGTCATTGCCGCCGCGGGCGAGGGCGATGGCGAGCATGCTGGCGAGGCCATAGCCGATCAGCAGCGCGCCAAGCAGCAGCACCTCGCGCAGCAGCGCGAACTGCATTTGGATCGCGACGACCGCCCCGCCCGCGGCGATCCAGAGCAGGCTGGCCGCATAGCTGTGCGAGGCAAGGGCGCGGATCACGGGGGTTTCGGCCGCCGCATCGCGCTCGGCAAAGGCTGCCATTTCGGCGGGGTCATATTCGCGCGTCGTGACGATCGTCCACAGCACCGACAGGAACAGCGCGAGGCCGCCGAACCAAAAGGCATATTTGACCGTGTCGGGAATCTGCCCCGGCGGCGCGACATTGGCGACCCCCATCGCCTCCATCAGCGTCGGGAACAGCGACCCGACGACCGCCCCCGCACCGATGAACGCGGTCTGCACCGCATAGCCCGCGCTATGCTGGTCGCGGCGCAGCATGTCGCCGACAAAGGCGCGGAACGGTTCCATCGAGATGTTGAGCGAGGCGTCGAGAATCCACAGCATCATCGCCGCAAACCAGATTGCCGGGCTTTCGGGCATCACGAACAAGGCAATCGCGGCGAGAATCGCGCCGGCGAGAAAATAAGGGCGGCGGCGCCCGAGCCGGCCAAGCCAGGTCTTGTCGCTCAGATGGCCGATGATCGGCTGGACAAGCAATCCGGTCAGCGGCGCCGCGACCCACAGCCCGGGCAGTTTTTCGATATCCTCGCCCAGCGACTGAAAGATGCGGCTCATATTGGCATTTTGCAGCGCAAAGCCGATCTGGATGCCGAAAAAGCCGAAGCTGATGTTCCAAAGGCCGGCAAAGCCCTGCCGCGGCTTATCCATATGTCTCTCCCCATGGCCGCATTGGCGGCTCTTGTCGGCGCGGAGGATTGCAGCGCGGGTGGGGGAGGGCAAGCGCGCCGCGCCTAAGTATACGAATACGTTCCTCCCAATCCTCCCTGTGGCGAAGCCATGGGGAGGGGGACCGCTCATCGCAGATGAGTGGTGGAGGGGCCGCGACGTCGCGCCACAAGCCCCTCCGTCAGCCCTTCGGGCTGCCACCTCCCCATCGCTGCGCGACGGGGAGGATCTGGTGGTTAAACCGCCGTACTCTGCCGCTTGATCAGCCGCGCGGGCAGCATCGTGCGTTCGACCGGACGGTCGTCGATCCGCGCCAGCAGCGCATCGACGAGCAGCGTCCCGGCGCCCTTCATATCCTGCATCACCGTGGTCAGCGTCGGCGAGGTCAGGCTGGCCGAGGGAATGTCGTCGAAGCCGATGATCGCGACATCCTGCGGCAGGCGCAGCCCCGCTTCGGCCAGCGCGCGCATCGCGCCGATCGCGATCAGGTCGCTCGCGGCAAAGATCGCGTCGAACGGCTTGCCGCTGGCGAGCAGCGATTTTGCGGCGGCATAGCCCGAATCTTCCGACGACACCGCGTCGCGTTGCAGCGCCGGGTCGGGTTCGACATCCGCCTGCCGCATCGCGCGGCAAAGCCCGGTGTAGCGGTCCTGAAACTCGGGCGCATGGTCCGATGCATCGCCCAGAAAAGCGATCCGCCGCCGCCCGATCGCGATCAGATGCGCGCCCGCCTGTTCGCCCGCGCCGACATTGTCCGATCCGACGGTCAGCCCGATGCCATCGTCGGACACCGACCCCCAGCGCACGAACTTCGTCCCCATCTCGACCAGATGCTCCAGCTTGGTGAGGTAAAGCTGGTAATCGCCATAGCCGAGCAGGATGATCCCGTCGGACCGGTGGCTGTCCTGATAGGCAACGTGCCAGTCATTGTGCATCTGCTGGAAACTGATCAGCAAATCATAGCCGCGCAGCGCACATTCGCGGGTGATCGACCCCAGCATCGACAGGAAGAACGGGTTGATCATCGATTCGTCGGGGGTTGGATCCTCGAAGAACAGCAACGCGAGCGTATGGGTGCGCTGTGACCGCAGGCTCGATGCGTTTTTGTCGACGGTGTAGTTGAGTTCGCGCGCGATGCGTTCGATGTTGGCGCGGGTCGCGGCGCTGACCGATTTGCTGCCGCGCAGCGCGCGCGACACGGTGGGCTGCGACACCCCCGCCAGATAGGCGATGTCGAAACTCGTCGGTTTGGCCGAGGGCTGACGCCCCATGCAAATCTCCCTGGTGCGGCGGCCTTGTCGCGGGTCGCTGCTGGCGCGAACCTAGCGAGTGGTCCGGTCACTGCCAAGAATTTGATCGCCGCGAATGTACCGGTGCAACCCGCCGGAATCGTGACATTTCGGCGACAGGCAGCGCGTCCGCATAATATGCGTATACGTATACCCTATGGCCGTGTCCGCCGAATGGCTCCAATTGCTGGGCCGCGATGGGAAAACCCATGCGTCGAAGAGAGGATGCCGCGCGGCACGATTGCCGCCCCCTTTTGCCGTCGCCTGGCCAAACCGCCCCGTCGCTGCAGGGGAGTTTAGCATGACCAAATCGACCAGTCTTCGCCGCGGGGCCAGCGCCATCGCGCTCGGCGTCGCCTTGACCGCATTGTTGCCGGGCGCCGCGCTGGCGCAGGACGCCGACACCGCGCCCGTCGCCGATCCCGCTGCCGAGGAAGGCGCCGAAGACGCGATCGTCGTCACCGGCTTTCGCGCCAGCCTGCAAAGCGCGGTGAACGCCAAGAAAACCCGCGACCAGGTCGTCGAATCGATCTCGGCCGAGGACATCGGCAAGCTGCCCGATGCGTCGATCGCCGAATCGATCGCGCGCCTGCCGGGCCTGACGTCGCAGCGGGTCTCGGGCCGCTCGAACGCCATCTCGATCCGCGGCTTTGCCCCGGATTTCTCGACGACATTGCTCAACGGCCGCGAACAGACCTCGACCGGCGACAACCGCGCGGTCGAATATGACCAGTATCCGTCCGAAGTCGTCAATCAGGTGCTCGTGTACAAATCACCGATGGCGTCGATCGTCGGCCAGGGCCTGTCGGGCACCGTCGACCTCAAGACGATCCGCCCGCTCGAATATGGCAAGCGCGTCTTGTCGATCGGCGGCCGCGGCACCTGGGCCGAAATCGGCCGGTTGAACGTCGACTCGAAAAAATATGGCTACCGGGTTAATGGCACCTTCGTCGACCAGTTCGCCAATGACACGCTCGGCGTTGCGCTGTCGGCCAGCTATCTCGACGAACCCTATCAGATCCAGGAATTCAACGCCTGGGGCTATGCCGGCAACGGCACCCTCGCCAGCCCGGTCGTGCTCGGCGGCTCGAAATCCTACGCCACCTCGACCCGGCTGAAGCGCCTCGGCTTGCAGGGCACGCTGGAATGGGCGCCGACCCCCAATTTCACCTCGACCTTCGACGCCTTCTATTCGGATTTCAGCGACGATCAGATCAAGCGCGGCATCGAATTGCCGCTCGCCTTTGGCGGCGCCGGGGTGAACATCACCGACGTCGACGACAGCGGTGAATTCGTCTTTGCCCGCGCCGGCACCTTCACCAATGTCGAGGGGGTGGTGCGCAACGACGTGTTCGAACGCAATGCCAAGCTGTACAGCTTCGGCTGGAACAACCGCTGGCAGGGCGACGACGGCTGGAACGCCTATGCCGACATCAGCATGTCGAAAACCGACCGCAACGAACTGATCCTCGAAAGCAATTCGGGCACCGGCCGCGGCGCCGGGGTCGGCGCGCGGGACAGCATCGGGTTCACCAGCGACATCGACGGCACCTTTTTCCGTCCGACGCTGAACTATGGCGATTACAACCTCATTCAGCTGACCAGCCCGCTCGGCTGGGGCGGCGACCAGACCGGGGTCAACGGCGGGCGCATCCGCGGCGGCCAGGACGGCTATTACAATAACCGCATCATCGAGGATGAGCTGTGGCAGTATCGCGTCGAGATCGAACGCGAGATGGAGGGCTTTCTGAAATCGGTGCAGTTCGGGGTCAATTACACCACCCGCACCAAACAGCTGACCCCCGACGAAGCCTTTGTCGGCCTGACCGCCAACACCGACGGGCTGACCAGCCTGCCGGTGCCGACGCAGTTCCGTCGCGGCACGACCGATCTGACCTATCTGGGGCTGGGTCCGGTGATCAGCTATGATCCGCGCGACCTGCTCGCCGCGGGCATCTACCAGCTGGTACCCAACCCTTATGGCGACGTGGTAGTCAAGGCGTACAACGTCGCCGAAAAGCAGATGACCACCTATCTCCAGGCGAATATCGATCAGGAACTGGGGTCGTCGGTGCTGACCGGCAATGTCGGGGTGCAGGCGATCTTCACCGACCAGAATTCGAACGGCGCCAGCGCAACCTTTGCCGGCACCAACCCCAACGGCTCGCCGAATATCCAGGGCATCCCGCGCCGCGAAAGCACCGACTATATCGATGTGCTGCCCAGCCTGAACCTGTCGCTGCGCACCGCCAGCGACTTCGTGGTCCGCGTCAGCGTGGCGCGCGAAATCGTCCGGCCGCGGCTCGACGACCTGCGCGCGACCTTGAGCTATGGCACGACGATCGGCGATCCGGGTGGCATCGTGTGCCCGGCGGGGCGGACCTGCGCGGTGGTGCGCGGCGATTCGGGCAATCCTGACCTGCGCCCATGGCGCGCCAATGCTGCCGATCTGACGCTGGAGAAATATTTCGGTTCGTCGGGCTATATTGCGGCGCAGTTGTTCTACAAGGATCTCAAGAGCTACATCTATAATCAGGCGATCCCGTTCGACTTCACCGGCTATCCGATCCAGGCGCCGGGCAACGACGCGGGCGGGCTGCCGATCATCGTCAATTACATGGGCACCGTGAACGCGCCGATCAACGGCGAAGGCGGCAAGCTCTATGGCGCCGAACTGGCCGGGTCGCTGCCGTTCAGCACCTTCACCGCGGCGCTCGACGGCTTTGGCGTCACCGGCGGCGTATCCTATACCAAGACCAAGATCCGTCCGAACCCCGGCGCGCCGGCCGAAGACATCCCCGGCTATTCCAAATGGGTCGCCAACGGCACTGCCTATTTCGAAAAATGGGGCGTCAACGCGCGCGTCAGCGCGCGCTACCGGTCGAGCTTCATCGGCGAGCTGTCGGGTTTCGGCGGCCAGCGGGTGCGCCGCCGGGCGCGCGCCGAAACGATCATCGACGCGCAGCTTGGCTATGATTTCCAGCCGGGCAGCGCGCTCGAAGGTCTGTCGGTGTTTGTCCAGGGCCAGAACCTGACCAACGAACCGTTCGTGACCGACGATCCGCGCGATGCGCGCGCGGTGATCGATTACCAGACCTATGGCCGCCGCTACCTTGCGGGTGCCTCGTTCAAATTCTGAACCCTCCCCCTTGTCGGGGCGGCCGGGTCGCGCCGCCCCGACAGTTTTGTTGCATGGCGAGGCAGAGGTAGATCAGATGGCCGACATGCGATTGATCATCATCGGTGGCGGAACGGCGGGCTGGATGGCCGCCGCTTGCCTGCGCCGCTTCCTGCCGCAGGACTGGTCGCTGCAGCTGGTCGAATCGGACGACATCGGCACCGTCGGGGTTGGCGAGGCGACGATCCCGCAGATCCGGCTGTTCAATCAGGCGCTCGGCATCGACGAGGATGAATTCCTCACCGCGACGCAGGGCACGATCAAGCTCGGCATCGAATTCAGCGGCTGGACGCGCCCCGGGCATCGCTACATGCATGCCTTTGGCGCGATCGGGCGCGGGCTCGGGCTGCTCGAATTCCAGCATTACTGGCTGCGCGCGCGCAGCCTGGGCGCGGCGCAAAGCCTCGACCATTATTCGCTCAACGAACGCGCCGCCATTGCGCGGCGGATGCAGCGCGGGGCGCCGCGCACCTCGCCGCACCTCCATGAAATGCCCTATGCCTTTCACTTCGACGCCGGGCTCTACGCTGCCTATCTGCGCCGCCGTGCCGAGGCGACCGGGGTCGAACGCATCGAGGGGCGGGTCGCCGATGTCCGCCTCGACGGCGAAAGCGGCGATGTCGCGGGGGTGACGCTTGCCGACGGCCGCGCCATCGACGGCGATTTCTTCATCGACTGTTCGGGCTTTCGCGGCCTGCTGATCGAAGGTGCGCTCGCAACCGGTTATGACGACTGGTCGCGCTGGCTGGCCAATGATCGCGCCGTCGCGGTCCCCTGCGCGCATGGCGACACGCCGCAACTGCCGTGGACCGGCGCGACCGCGCGCGATGCCGGCTGGCAATGGCGCATCCCGCTCCAGCACCGCATCGGCAACGGCTATGTCTATTGTTCGGACCATATTTCCGACGACGACGCGCTCGCGACCCTGCTCGCCCATCTCGACGGCGCGCCGCAGGCCGAACCGAACCGGCTGCGCTTCACCAGCGGCAAACGGCGCCGGATGTGGAACCGCAATGTCGTCGCGCTCGGCCTCGCCAGCGGGTTCATGGAACCGCTCGAATCGACCAGCATCCATCTGGTTCAGGCGGGCATCTCGCGGCTGCTCAAGATGCTCCCCGCGGGGGCGAGCGACCCCGCCGTCGCCGCCGAGTTCAACCGCCAGAGCGATTTCGAATGGGAGCGCATCCGCGATTTCATCATCCTCCATTTCAAGGCCACCGAGCGCCGCGACACCGCCTATTGGCGCGATCGCGCGGCGATGCCGATCCCCGATACGCTGGCGGCAAAGATCGAACTGTTCCGCGCGCAGGGGCTGATTTTCCGCGAGCATGAGGAATTGTTCACCGAATCGGGCTGGCTACAGGTGCTGGTCGGGCAGGGCATCGAACCGCGGCGCTGGCACCCGCTGGCGGGCGGCATCGGCGAGCAGGAACTGGCGCAATATATGGCGGGCATTGCGCTGATGATCGACCGCGAAGTCGCTGAAATGGAAAGCTATGACCGCTTCCTCGCCGCCACCCGCCCCACTGCTGGAGTCGCCGCATGATCCGCTATTTTGCCCCACTGGCGCTGTTGCTCGCGCCGCTGCCTGCCGTCGCCGACGAAGCCGCGGTGCGCGCCCGGCCCGCGAGTGACGAGGTCATCTATTTTGTCCTCCCCGACCGGTTCGAGAACGGTGACGCCGCGAACGACAAGGGCGGGCTGAAGGGCGACCGGCTGGCAACGGGCTATGATCCGACCGCCAAGGGCTTCTATCACGGCGGCGACCTCGCGGGGCTGACCAGGCGGCTCGACTATATTCAGGGGCTGGGCGCGACCGCGATCTGGTTTGCGCCGGTGTTCAAGAACAAGCCGGTGCAGGGGCCAAAGGGCGACGAGAGCGCGGGCTATCACGGCTATTGGGTGACCGATTTTACCCGCGTCGATCCGCATTTCGGCAGCAACGCCGAATTCAAGGCCTTCGTCGATGCCGCACACGCGCGCGGGATGAAGGTCTATATGGACATCATCACCAACCACACCGCCGACGTGATCCGTTACCAGGAAGGCGAGGCCGAAGGCTTTCGGTACCGCAGCCTCGCCGATTATCCCTTTTCGCGGCGCGGCGGGCTGAGCGGACCGGCGATCAATCCGGGCTTTGCGGGCGACCATGTCGCGGCGCCGGAGAATTGGGCGAAGCTAACCGACCCGGCTTTTGCCTACACCCCGGTCGTGCCGCAGGACGAGGCGGCGGTGAAGGTTCCGGCGTGGCTCAACGACCCGACCTATTATCACAACCGTGGCAACAGCGATTGGGTCGGCGAATCGGCGCTCTATGGCGACTTTTCGGGGCTCGACGACCTTGCGACCGAAAACCCTCGCGTCGTGCAGGGGTTCATCGACATCTACGGCCGCTGGATCGACGAATTCGGCATCGACGGCTTTCGTATTGACACCGCCAAGCATGTGAACCCCGAATTCTGGCAGGCGTTCGTCCCCGCGATGCAGGCGCGCGCGGCGGCGCGCGGCATTCCGAACTTCCACATCTTTGGCGAGGTCTATATCGACGCGGTCGATCCCGGCGCGCTCGCCGCTTATACCCACACCGCCGACCTTCCGGCGGTGCTCGACTTCGGCTTTGCCCGCGCTGCGATCGATACGGTCAGCGGCACCAAGGGCACCGACCAGTTCGCGCGGCTGTTCGACGGCGATGTGCTCTACAAGGGCGGCGCCGAAGCCGCGCTCCAGCTGCCGACCTTCCTCGGCAACCATGACATGGGGCGCTTCGCGATGTTCGTGAAGACGGCGAACCCGGGCGCGAGCGATGCCGAGCTGCTGCAACGCGTGATGCTCGGACACAGTTTGATGCTGACGCTGCGCGGGGTGCCGACGATCTATTATGGCGACGAACAGGGGTTTGTGTCCGACGGCAATGACCAGCTGGCGCGCGAAAATATGTTCGCGTCAAGGGTCGCGGTCTATAACGACAATGATCTGGTCGGCACCAATGCGACCACCGCGACCGCGAATTTCGACCCCGCGCACCCGCTCTATCGCCACATCGCCGCGCTCGCCGACATTCGCCGCAAGACCCCGGCGCTGATGCGCGGCGCCACCAAGGTGCGCGCCTTTTCCGACAAGCCCGGGCTGCTCGCGATTTCGCGCTTTGACCCGGCGTCGGGGCGCGAGGTCGTGCTGGCCTATAATACGTCTGCAACGCAATTGTCGGCGACGATTGCCATCGATATGAAAAGCACGGTCTTTACCGCGCTCCATGGCGACTGCCCGGCCGCCGCTGCGGCACCGGGCAGCCTGTCTTTCTCCCTTCCTCCCTTTGGCACCATCATCTGCCAGGCCAGCGAATAACCGGAACCCCAGCGTGACGACCAATCCCTCTCTTGTCCAAAACCAGCCTGTGACCAGCGCCGTGCCGCCATGGTGGAAGGGCGCGGCGATCTATCAGGTCTATCCGCGCAGCTTTGCCGATTCCAACGGCGACGGCATCGGCGACCTGGCGGGCATCACCGCGCGGCTCGATTACATCGCCTCGCTGGGGGTCGATGCGATCTGGCTGTCGCCCTTCTACCCCTCGCCGATGGATGATTTCGGTTATGACATCGCCGATTATTGCGGGGTCGACCCGATCTTCGGCAACCTCGCCGATTTCGATGCGCTGGTCGCCCGCGCCCACGCACTGGGGCTAAAGGTCACCACCGACCTGGTGTTCGCGCACACCTCCGACCAGCATGCCTGGTTCGCCGCCAGCCGCGCGAGCAAGGACAATGCCCGGGCCGACTGGTATGTCTGGGCCGATGCCAAGGCGGACGGGTCGCCGCCCACCAACTGGCAATCGGTGTTCGGCGGCCCGGCGTGGACGTGGGACGCGCGGCGCGGCCAATATTATATGCACAATTTCCTCGGCACCCAGCCGCAGCTCAACGTGCATAATCGCGCCGTACAGGATGCGCTGCTCGATGTGGTGCGCTTCTGGCTCGACCGCGGCGTCGACGGCTTTCGCATCGATGCAATCAATTTCGCGATGCACGATCCCGAAATGCGCGACAATCCGCCGGCGCCGCCGTCGAACAAGGTCCGCACCCGGCCGTTCGATTTCCAGCAGAAAATCTATAACCAGTCGCACCCCGACATTCCGCTGTTCCTCGAACGCATCCGGGCGCTGACCGATCAATATGACGGCAGCTTCACGGTCGCCGAAGTCGGCGGCGACGATGCGGTGCGCGAGATGAAGCTGTTCACCGCGGGCGTGAACCGGCTCAATAGCGCCTATGGCTTTGACTTCCTCTATGCCGACCGGCTGACCCCGCAACTGGTGCGCGAAGCGGCGCAGCAATGGCCCGACGCGCCGGGCATCGGCTGGCCCAGCTGGGCGTTCGAGAATCACGACGCGCCGCGCGCGGTGTCGCGCTGGACCCCCGATGGCGTCGATCCCGCCGCCTTTGCGCGCATGAAGATGGCGCTGCTGTGCGCGCTGCGCGGCAATATCATCCTCTATAATGGCGAGGAACTCGGGCTCGATCAGGTCGAAATTCCGTTTGAACTGGTCAAGGATCCCGAGGCGCGCAAAAACTGGCCGCTCACCCTGTCGCGCGACGGTGCCCGTACCCCGTTGCCCTGGGCGGCGGGCGAGGAACATGCCGGTTTCTCCGCCGCCGATCCGTGGCTGCCGCTGGGGCCCGCGCACCGCGAACTGGCGGTTGATCGCCAGCAGGACGATGACCGCTCGCTGCTCAACCTGACGCGGCGGCTCGTCGCGCTGCGCGCCGCGCATCCGGCGCTGCGCCTCGGCCGCGATGCCCGCTGGGTCGCCGCGGGCGATCTGCTCGGTTTCGACCGCATCGCGGGGAACCAGCATCTGCGCTGCCTGTTCAACCTGGGCGGCAAAGCGATCGATCTGGCGGCGCATGGCGCCGACGGCGTGGTGCTGCTCGCGCTCAACGGCGCCGATCCGACAATCTTGCCGCCGTGCGGCGCCCTCTGGCTTGAAATCGAAGGAACATATTGATGCGGACCCTGATCGCCACCGCCGCGCTGCTCGCTGCGGCCACCCCGGCCGCCGCGCTGGCGCAGGATGCCCGCCCGTCGCAGACCGCGACCTCACCCGATGGCAGCCTGGTGCTTACGGTGTCGACCGACACCGATCAGCGCCCGACCTGGTCGCTGTCGCGCAAGGGCAAACTGTTGATCGCGCCGTCGAAGCTCGGCTTTCTGATGGCCGACCGCGTCGGCCTGCAACGCGGCTTTGCGATCGAGGGCGCGGAAAAGGTCAGCGCCGACGGCCAATGGGAATTGCCGTGGGGCGAGCGGCGCTTTGTGCGCGATCACCACAATGAAATGCTGGTGCGGTTTCGTCAGCATGAAAGCTGGGGCGGACATGCGCTCAACGTCCGTTTCCGGCTGTTCGACGACGGCATCGGCTTTCGCTATGAGCTGCCCGAACAGGCGGGGCTGAAGACCGCGAAGATCATCGACGAGGTTACCGAATTCGACATCGCGGCGCCCGGCACCGCCTGGTGGATCACCGCCGGCGAGTGGAACCGCTACGAACAGATTTATCAAAAGACGCCGATCGATGCGGTCGCCACCGCGCACACGCCGATGACGATGCGGCTCGACGACGGCACCCATCTGGCGTTCCACGAAGCGGCGCTGGTCGACTATTCGGGGATGTGGCTGAAACGCGCCGAGGGGCGGCTGTTCCGCTCGACGCTGTCGCCCTCGTCGCGCGGCCCGCGCGTCATCCGCGAGTTGCCGTTCAACACTCCCTGGCGCACGATCCGCATCACTGACGATGCCGCGGGGCTGGTCGAAAGCGACCTCGAGCTCAACCTCAACGAACCCAACAAGCTCGGCGACGTCAGCTGGGTCAAGCCGATGAAATATATCGGCATCTGGTGGGGGATGATCCGCGGCGACTGGAGCTGGGCCGAGGGGCCGAAGCATGGCGCGACGACCGCCCGGACCAAGCAATATATCGACTTCGCCGCCAAGCATGGGTTCGGCGGGGTGCTGGTCGAAGGCTGGAACAAGGGCTGGGACAGCAATTGGTTCGGCCACGGCGACGCCTATAGCTTTACCCAGGCCTATCCCGATTTCGACCTGAAGGCGGTGACCGACCATGCGCGCAAAAAGGGCGTCACGCTGATCGGCCATCACGAAACCGGCGGCAACATCGCGGTTTATGAAGCCCAGCTCGAAGACGCGATGAAGCTCTATGGCGATCTGGGGGTTCAGGCGGTCAAGACCGGCTATGTCGCCGACGCCGGCGGCATCATCGCCCCGGGCGACGCCCCGGGCGAAACGCGCATGGAGTGGCACGATGGCCAGCGCCAGGTGCAGCATCATCTGAAAGTCGTCGAGACCGCGGCGAAATATAAGGTCGCGGTCAATCCGCACGAGCCGGTCAAGGACACGGGGCTGCGCCGTACTTATCCCAATTGGGTCGCGCGCGAGGGGGCGCGCGGGATGGAATATAACAGCTGGAGCGCCTTTGCGAACGGCGGTCCCGACCATGAACCGACGCTGGTCTACACGCGCATGCTGTCGGGGCCGATGGATTATACGCCGGGGGTGCTCAGCCTGGTCGGCGGCGAGGGGCGGCCGCACGCCTCGACCCTCGCGAAACAGCTCGGCCTCTATCTCGCCATTTATTCGCCGATCCAGATGGCGGCCGATTTCATCGAGAATCTGGAAGCGCACCCGCGTGAGCTGGAATTCATCAAAATCGTCCCCGCCGACTGGGCCGACAGCCGCCTGATCGCGGGCGAGGTTGGCGATTATGCGATCTTTGCGCGCAAGGACCGGAACAGCGCCGACTGGTATGTTGGCGGGGTCAACGACGGCACCGAACGCACGCTGACGCTGGGTTTCGACTTCCTCGATGCGGGCAAGACCTATACCGCGACGATCTACAAGGACGGCGAAGGCGCCACGTACCTCACCGAAGCGCGGCACAAGATCGCCTATGAGACGATCAAGGTGAAAAAGGGCGATTCCTACAAGCTGTGGCTCGCCCCCGGCGGCGGCGCGGCAATCCGGCTCCATCCGGGGAAATAGACCCGACCGGATGGGGCGCTGATCGGCGGCATTGTCGTCATCGTTTACGCGGCTTTTACCAGTTCTGGTGCATGACTTCGGCCGATGTTTATGGCTGGGGATAAATGATGGACAGCATGCGCGGACTGCTTTCGGGCAGCCACGACCAGGAAGACGGGGCGATCGATGCGCCCGCGTCGGTCGGTGTCGATGAACGGCGGATGCAGGTGCGCGCCTATAATTATTGGGCGTCGCTGCTCGCCGACCGCGCGTATCCGTCGGTCGAGGATCTTGATCTGGAGGGCGCCGATTTCGGGTCGCACTCGGTGCTGCTCGATTTCACCGCCGGGGTCGAAAACCCCGGTATTGCGTTCCTTGGCGACCGGCTGCGCGCCGAATCGCAGATCGACGAGGATGTCCATTATATCAGCCAGATTCCGGGCCGGTCGCTGCTGTCGCGGCTGACCGACCATTATCTCCAGATCATCGCCAACCGCGCCCCGATCGGGTTCGAGGCCGAATTCGTCAATGATCGCGGCACGACGATCATGTACCGCGGCATCCTGTTGCCCTTCTCGTCCGACGACGACACGATCGACTTCATCATGGGGGTGATCAATTGGAAGGAAGCGGCGCCCGCCGATCAGGCCGCCGAATTGCAGCTGTCGGTCGAACAGGCGCTGCGCAGCGCCGCGCCGCTGACCGCGCCGGTGCCGGTGTGGGCCGACGGCCCCGATAGCGAACATCTTGACGACGATGTCGACGGCGATGCGAGCCCCGGCTTTGCCGCGCTGGTCGACAGCGCCGACGTGCCGATGGTTGCCGCAGCCGACGACGATGACATGCCCGCCGCCGACCCCGGCGCCGATGCCGAACTCGCCGACTGGCTGGCGCTCGCGCGCGAAACCGCCGAACGCGCGATCGCCGCCGACAGCCGCAGCCGCGGCGCGCTGTATCAGGCAGTCGCCAAGGCATGGGATTTCGCGCTGGTCGCCGAGCAGCAACCCGACGCCTTTGCCACGCTGCTCGACGATGCCGGGCTGGCGGTGCAGGACCGCGCGCCGATGACGCCGGTGGTGAAACTGGTGTTCGGCGCCACCTACGACAAGACGCGCCTTGCCGAATATGCCTGCGTGCTCGGTCATGCCAAGGATGAAGGCGTCGGCCGCGGCGAACTCGCCGCCTATCTCGACCGCTATCCCGGCGGGCTCAAGGGGCTGGTCAAGGACGCCCGCGCGCGCCGCAAGCCCGCGGGCGAAGCGGCCGCCCAGGTCGATGACACGCTGGCCGCGCTGCGCGCCGCGCATCCGGCGATCATCCTCGAGCATGACGCCGGCGACGCCGAATTCGTCGTGCTGATCGCGCGCGCGATGCCAGGCGGGCATATCGGGATCGTCGCCAAGGCGGCGGATGATCCGGCGCTGATCGCCCGGCTGGCGAAGAAGGCGGTGCCGATTACCGGCGGCTGAGAGCGTTCACGCAACAGTCGATCCAAAAATTGAAATATTTTAACGCGGGCGCGCGAACGAGGCCTTGAGCCGCGCGCGTCACAGGCGCATAGGGTGGCGAGCGAACGGGCCCCCGCCGATCGTCGGCAGGGATCCCCATTTTTTGGTTCGGGATGCTGCACTTTATGCCTCAAAATTCGTCCGCCACGCCGGAAACGGACACGCCAACCACCGCCACCGCCAAAGTCCCCGCCAAAATCGCCGCCGCCTATCTGGCGGCGCTGCACGGCAGCGCGCTGCCCGGCGAAGGCGACGATATGGACAAAACGGCGCTGGCCGATGCCAGCCAGTTCGCGGGGCGCGCCTCGCTCGATCGCGACGCCGAAACCCCGTCGCTGCTGCTCGAACCGATGGCGGCCGACGGCACCGACCGCCGCATGCGGCTGGTCATCGTCAACGACGACATGCCTTTCCTGGTCGATTCGACGTCGCAGATCGTCGCCGCGCAGGGACTGGCAGTCCACCGCATCCTCCACCCCGTCGTCGCGGTGAAGCGCGATGCCAGCGGCCATCTGTTGGCCGCGGGCGAGGGGCCGGATCGCGAGTCGGTGATTTATATGGAGCTTGAGCGCGGCGATGCGCGCGCCCGCCGCCGCCTGATCGACGCACTCGAAGCGGCGCTGCGCGACGTGCGCGCCGCGGTGCGCGACTGGCGCGCGATGCGCGCCGCGATGCTCGCCGATGCCGCGATGCGCGTCGAGGGCGAGGCTGCCGAACTGCTGCGCTGGTTCGAGGGCGGGGCGATGACCCAGCTCGGCCATGAATGGCGGACGCGCGACGGCAAGGTCCAGGAGCCGCTGGGGGTCAGCGAAAGCGGCGAGAGCCAGCTCTTGTCCCCTGCCGCGCTCGACGCGGCGTTCGCATGGTTCGATGGGGGCGGTCAGGCCCCGCTGCTGATCAAATCGAACCGGCTCTCGGCGGTCCATCGCCGCGTGCTGCTCGATCTGGTCATCGTGCCCGAAATGAAGGGCAAAAAGGTCGATCGCCTGTCGATCCACGCCGGGCTGTGGACCAGCGCGGCGCTGTCGGCGCGCCCCGACAAGGTGCCGGTGCTGCGCGCCCAGCTCGACGCGCTGATGACCAAATTCAGCTTTGATCCCACCGGCCACGCGGGCAAGGCGCTCGCCCACGCGCTGACCGCGCTGCCGCACGATTTGCTCATCGCTTTCGATGCCGCGTCGCTCGAAGCACTGGTGCTCACCTCGATGTCGATCACCGACCGCCCGCGGCCGAAACTGGTGACGGTGCGCAGCGCGCTCGGCCGTCATCTGTTCGTGTTCGTCTGGCTGCCGCGCGACGAGGTGTCGACCGGCCGCCGCATCGCGGTCGAGGCGATGCTGGTGCGCGCCGCCAAAGCCGGGGTCATCGGCTGGACGATGGTACTCGAGGACGGCGGCGCGGCGTTGCTGCGCTATACGCTCGATCTGCGCAGCGGCGGGGTCGTGCCTGACACCGACGCGCTCAATGCCCAGCTCGAACAGATGGTGCGCGGCTGGCAGCCCGAGGTCGAGGCGGCGCTGGCCAAGCGCGGCGATCCGGGGCGCGCGGCGGCGCTCGCGGCGCGCTTTGCGCCGACCTTTCCGCCCAACTATCGCAACCTCTACAATCCCGAAGAAGCGGCGCGCGACATCTTGCGGCTGCGCGATCTCGACGCCGACAATCCGCGCAGCGTCCGGCTGGCGAAAAAGAGCCTCGACGGCGACGACCGGCTGCGGCTGAAAGTGTACAGCGCAGTCGGCCCGCTTGCGCTCTCCGACGTCGTTCCCGCGCTCGAACATTTCGGGTTTGAGGTGCTCGAGGAAATCCCGACCGCGCTCGGCCACGGCCGCGCCCCGGGGATGGAGAGTGATGACGAGGTGCCGATCGTCATCCATGATTTCACGCTGCGCCTGCCCGCGTCGGTCGATGAATTGGCGCTGTTGCCCTATGCCGAAGTGCTCGAAGGCGCGATTGCCGCGGTGCTCGACGGCCGCGCCGAAAATGACGCGTTCAACGAACTGGTGCTCACCAACCAGACCGACCCGCGCGCGATCGTCTGGCTGCGCGCCTGGTTCCGCTATTTGCGCCAGGGCGGATCGGCTTATGGCATGGACACCGTCGTCAGCGCACTGCGCCACGCTCCGGCGCTGACCGCGGCGCTGATCGAGCGGTTCAGCGCGCTGCACGATCCCAAGGGCCGTGATGCCAAACGCGCCGACGCGCTGGAAGCCGACATCCTTACGGGCTTTGCCGATATCAAATCGATCGACGAGGATCGTATCCTCCGCCTCTTCCACGCGGTGATCGGCGCGACCTTGCGCACCAACGCCTTTGCCCCCGCGGCCGCCGAAGCACTGGCGTTCAAGATCGATTCCAGCCTCGTCCCCGGCCTGCCCAAGCCGCTGCCGTGGCGCGAAGTGTGGGTCTATTCCCCGCGGGTCGAGGGTATCCACCTGCGCGCCGGTCCGGTCGCGCGCGGCGGGCTGCGCTGGTCCGATCGCCGCGACGACTTCCGCACCGAAATCCTCGGCCTGATGAAGGCGCAGCGCGTCAAAAATGCCGTCATCGTGCCGACCGGCGCCAAGGGCGGCTTCTATCCCAAGGCGCTGCCCGACCAGTCGCTCGACCGCGATGCGTGGTTCGCCGAGGGTACCGAATGTTACCGCATCTTCATCCGCTCCTTGCTGTCGATCACCGACAATCTGGTCGCGGGTCAGGTCGTGCATCCGAAGGGCGTCGTGATCCACGACGGCGACGATCCTTATTTTGTCGTTGCCGCCGACAAGGGTACCGCGACCTTCTCCGACGTCGCCAACCGCCTAGCGATGGAGCGTGACTTCTGGCTCGGCGATGCGTTCGCCAGTGGCGGGTCGAAAGGCTATGACCATAAGGCGATGGGGATCACCGCCAAGGGCGCGTGGCTGTCGGTCCAGCGTCATTTCGCCGAAATGGGCGTCGATGTGCAGGCCGACACGATCCGCGTCGTCGGCTGCGGCGACATGTCGGGCGACGTGTTCGGCAACGGCATGTTGCTGTCCAAGGCGATCCAGCTGGTCGCGGCGTTCGACCACCGCCACATCTTCCTCGACCCCAATCCCGATCCGGCGAAAAGCTGGAAGGAACGCGAGCGGATGTTCAACATGCCGCGCTCATCCTGGGCGGATTATAACGCCAAGCTGATCTCGAAGGGCGGTGGCATCTTCCCGCGCAGCCAGAAAAGCATCCCGCTGTCCCCTGAAGTGCAGGCGCTGCTCGGCCTGTCGGTGTCCGAAATCGACCCCGGCGCGCTGATCTCGGCGATTCTGAAGGCACCCGCCGACCTGCTGTGGTTCGGCGGCATCGGCACCTATGTAAAGGCCGCGAGTCAGAACAATGCCGAGGTTGGCGATCCCGCCAACGACGCGCTGCGCGTCGATGCCGAGGAACTGCGCGTCCGCGCGGTGGGCGAGGGCGCCAACCTGGGCACCACCCAGGCGGCGCGCATCGCTTTCTCGGCCCGCGGCGGGCGGATCAACACCGACTTCATCGACAACAGCGCCGGGGTCGATTGTTCGGATAACGAGGTCAATATCAAGATCGCGCTCAACCGCGAGATGGCCGAAGGCCGCCTCACGCAGGATGCGCGCGATGCGCTGCTGGTGCGGATGACCGACGATGTCTCGGCGCTGGTGCTCGAGGACAACCGGCTGCAGGCGCTGGCGCTGTCGATCGCCGAACAGGGCGGGTCGGCGGCGGTCGCCTCCTATGTCCGGTTGATGGAGACGTTCGAGACCACCGGCCGCCTCGACCGCAAGGTCGAAGGGCTGGCGGCGAACGACGAATTGCTGCGCCGCGCCGCCGAAGGCCGCGGGCTGACCCGTCCCGAACTCGCGGTGCTGTTATCGACGGCAAAGCTCGCGTTGCAGGACGCGATCGAGGACAGCAGCCTGCCGGACGATCCGGCGCTGGCCAGCGATCTTGCCGCGGCCTTCCCGGCCGAAATGCAGCGCGATTTTGCGGCCGCGATCGCCGATCATCAGCTGCGCCGCGAAATCATCGCGACCAAGCTGGCGAACCGCATCATCAACCGCATGGGCATCGTCCATCCGTTCGAGCTGGTCGAGGAAGAGGGCTGCGCGCTCGGCGACATCGCCGCGGCGTTCGTCGCGGTCGAACGGCTGCTCGCCATGCCCGCGATCTGGGACGCGCTCGACGCGGCCAGGATCGATGAAAGCGTGCGCCTGTCGCTGTTCAGCCAGGCCGCATCGGCGATGACCTCGCAGATGGCCGACCTGCTCCGCGTGACGCAGGCGCTGGCGCAGGCCGGACCGGTGGTCGCGCGGCTCGAACCCGGGGTCGACCGCCTGATGACCGGGGTCGATGCGCTGCTCAGCCCCTCGGTCAAGCGTCAGTGGGACATGCTGACCCAGCAATTGCTCGACGCCGGCGCCCCCGAAACGCTGACCGCCGCGGTGGTCCAGCTGTTCAAGACCGACGGCGCGATCGGCATCGTCGACCTCGCCGAACGGCGCGGCGACGACGAGGTCGCGGTGACCCACGCCTTCACCCATCTGGGCGAGGCGCTCGGGCTCGACTGGGCGCAGACGCTGGCGGCGCATATGAGCCCCGCCGATCCGTGGGAACGCCTGCTGGTCAACAGCCTGGCGCGCGATTTCCAGCAGATGCGGCTGACGTTCCTGGCCGGGTTGCCGAAAGGCGATCTCGACGCCGCGGTGACCAAATGGCTGACCGAGCACGCCGCGCGCGTCGCGCAGTTCCGTGCGACGGTCGAGCGCGCGCGGACGATCCCGAACCCGAACGGCGCGATGCTGTCGCATATTGCGGGGCAGGCGCGCGGGTTGCTGGGGCGGTAAACATCTTCGTCATTGCGAGCGAAGCGAAGCAATCTCCAGCCCTCGGTGTCGCGCGATATCGACAACTGGAGATTGCTTCGTCGCTACGCTCCTCGCAATGACGGATTGAAGAAGGCGATCGAAATCCATGCCCTTCCAACCCCGCGTCGCGATCCTTGTCCCCGCGCCTGATTATTACGAAAACTGGCAGCCCGCTTTTGCCCGCAAGGCAGCAGCGCTGAGCGGCGCCGGGCTGATCGTCGAGCAGCGCATGTGGACCGACCCCGGCGACCTGTCGGGCTATGACCTGATCTTGCCGCTCTTCGCTTGGGGCTATCAGCGCGATGTCGCAGCCTGGTACGCGCTGCTCGACCGGCTGGAAGCCGACGCGCTGCCCGTCGTCAATCCGGTGCCGGTGCTACGCTGGAACAGCGACAAGGCGTATCTATCCGAACTCGCCGCCAAGGGTATCGCGGTGGTGCCGACGATCGAGGTCGCGGCGCTCGACGATGCCAGCCTAGCCGACGCGCGGGCGCAACTCGGCGCCGACGAAATTGTCATCAAACCCGCGATCTCGGGCGGCGCTGACGGCACCCACCGCATCGCGCCGGGCGGCGCAATCCCCGCCGATGCGCGCGGCCAGCGCCGCCTCGTCCAGCCGTTGATGCCGGGCATCCTGACCGCGGGCGAATTTTCGCTGTTCTTCTTCGCCGGCCAATTCAGCCACGCGATCGTCAAACGCCCCGCGGCGGGCGACTTCCGCGTCCAGGAACAATTCGGCGGGCGTGAAACTCCATGGGAAGCCAGCGACGCGGCGCAGGCGCTCGCTGCTGCAGCGCTGGCCGCCGCCCCGGCGCCACCGGTCTATGCCCGCGTCGACATGGTCGGCGACGCAGCGGGCACGCTGCACATCATGGAACTCGAACTGATCGAACCGTCATTGTTCCTGCACCACGCCCCCGACCAGGGCGCGGCGTTCGGACATGCGGTTTACGCCGCCATCTAGCCCGCCGGGCGCCCCCGCCACAGCCATTGCCGGATCGCCGAGGTCAGGTTTGGTGGGTCATCCGCCTCCATCCGCTCGACATCGATCCGCGCGACGAGCGCGTTGACGGGCAGCGCCTGCCGCGCCGCTTCAGCCTCCAGCGCGTCCCAGAACATCGGTTCCAGGCTGATCGACGTCGGGTGACCCGCGATGGTCACCGACCGTTTGACCGGGGGATGCAGCGGCGCGCTCAAGCGCGTGCGCGCCAGCGGTGCAGGATCCACGGCGCTGCCGCCAACTCGATGGCGCCGACCAGAAAGCCGAGGTTGAGCGGAAGGCCAAGGCCGAACAGCGCCAGTCCGGCAACCAGCAGCATCGCGGCGCCCAGCACCCAATAGGCGATCTCGCCATACAGAGTGCGAAACAGGAAATAGCGCGCGCCGACAATCGCCGCGAACACCGGAATCGCCAGGTCGGGCGCGCGCACGAGCAACACCCAGGCGATCATGATGCCGACGAACAGCAGGATCGTCGCTTCGATCGCCAGCGTTTCGAGCGGCTTGCCGATGGTGGCCTTGGGCGCACGGAAGGCGATGCGCTCGATCAGAACGCCGAGCGGGTGGATCGCCATGCCGCCAAAAAACAGCGCGGCAAAGGCGGCGGTGATGCCGTGAAAATGCCATATCGCGCCCGCGACCAGCCAGACAAGGCCCGAGACAAAGACGCCCGGCGCCCCGCCGGCGTAAGCGCGCGAAAGATCGTGCTGGGCGGCGGCGAGAGGCGGGGCGGCTTCGGTCATGCGGCCGGTGTAGCGACTTGACCGGCAACCGCAAAGCCGCTCACGCCGCGTGCCCCGCCGCCGCCAGCGTTGGCAAGGCAGGTACGATTTATTTGGGGTAGCTAGCCGTTCGGGCGCTCCGTACACCATGGCGCGGTCCGGCGCGAACATAGGCAAGCCCATGACATCAGGATTTCAGGCCCTCACCGAAAAGGAAAAGCAGACATTGCGGCTGCTGGTTGATGGCCATGACGCGAAATCGATGGCGCGCCATCTGGGACTGTCGGTGCATACGATCAACGAACGCCTGCGCGATGCGCGGCGCAAGCTGTCGGCGTCGAGCAGCCGCGAAGCGGCGCGGCAGCTGCGCGAGATCGAGGCGCGGCACCCCGAAATATCGGGGGACAAGGCTTTGGGGGAAGCCACAGCCCCCTCCGGCATGGAACAGCTTGCTCTACCCGCCGACGCGCGCCGCATGGTGCGGCCGTCCGGCTGGGTTGCAGGAGCGATCATCATGTCATTCAGTCTTGCCTTGCTGGCCTTTGCCGCGATGTCCGGGGACGCCGATACGCCCCCCAAGCCGCCCGCGACCGCACAGGCCGAAAGCGCCGCGGTCGCCGCAGCGCGCGACTGGCTCGCGCTGGTCGAAAAAGGCGACTGGAACGGCAGCTGGGCGGCGACGGGGGCATCGTTCAAGGCGCTCAATACGGTCGAGACCTGGACGCGGGTGGCGCAGCAGGTGCAACTGCCGCTGGGGGCGGTGAAATCGCGGGTGCTGGTGACCGAAGAGTCGGTGCCCGCGCCGCCCTATGGCTATCAGATGGTCAAGTTCCGCACCGATTATGCGAACAAGGTGGGAGCGATCGAGACGCTGTCGCTGGTGCGCGAGGGCGGTGCCTGGCGCGTGGTGGGGGTAACGATCGAATAGGGGGCGGAACGGATCGGAAATCTGATCCGCCCTCTCTTCCCGTTCGTGTCGAGCGAAGTCGAGACACGTCTTGGCTTGGCGCTATCTCTCGGCGTGTCTCGACTGCGCTCGACACGAACGGTTTTTCGTATTGGATGGCGCCCTGAATGGCGGCGGCAAAGCCGCCGCTATGACGTCAGACGGGTTCGGCGATCCTTCGGGATTGCCGCCCCGCTGGCCGTGCCGGTGGCTGCCGCTTCGCGGCACCGGCGCCTAACCTTGTCGTTCGCTAAGCGAACGCCTTGGTTACGCGCCTGCCACCGTCAATACATATGCTGCCCGCCATTGATCGACATCGTCGATCCGGTCACGAACCCTGCGTCCTCGCTGCACAGAAACGCCACGCCGCGCGCGATTTCGTCGGCCTGGCCCAGACGCCCGACGGGAATCTTGGCGACGATCTTTTCCAGTACCTGCGGCGGCACTGCGGCGACCATGTCGGTGTCGATATAGCCCGGTGCGATCGCGTTGACGGTGACGCCCTTTTTGGCGCCTTCCTGCGCCAGCGCCTTGGTGAAACCGTGGATGCCCGATTTCGCCGCGGCATAATTGACCTGGCCATATTGGCCGGCCTGGCCGTTGATCGACCCGATGTTGACGATGCGGCCCCAGCCGCGCTCGATCATGCCGCCAAAGGTCGCTTTGGCCATGTTGAAACAGCCGCCCAGATTGACGCGCATCACATCGTCCCAATCGCCATAGCTCATGCGGGCGAGGGTGCCGTCGCGGGTGATGCCGGCATTGTTGACGACGATGTCGACGGGGCCGAATTCCTCGGCGATACGGGCGCAGCTGTCGAGGCATGCCTGATGGTCGCCGACGTCCCATTTCATCGCCGCGATGCCGGTGCGGTCGGTAAAGGCCTTCGCCTTCTCGTCATTGCCGCCATAATTGGCGATGACGGTGACGCCCTGCTCCTGCAATTTCAGGCTGATCGCCTCCCCGATGCCCCGGCTGCCGCCGGTGACGATTGCTACGCGTGCCATGAATCAAGCTCTCCCACACAATTATTGCGCCAGACTAGGGCGCGGTGCGGGGCGCCGCAAGTTTACCGAAACGTCAATCGCAAAGCTATTCAGGCGGCTAGTTGCTCACTTGGACGCGCAGCTTTGAAAAGTCGCCGACGGCCAAGTCGGCCTTGTCGATCGTGATCACCAGATTGTCGCCATCGCCGAACATCCGGCTCATCAGCCCGCTGGTCGGCAGTTCGAGCAGCACGGCGTCGCGCTCCTCATCAAAATCATGGACATAGCGGAACGGTTCATGCCCGATCGCCGCCATTTCGCGCGCCGCCAGGTCGCGCCAATAGGGCTCGTAAAAGGCGCGCATCGGCGCCGACAGACTGTCCGGATTGGCGCACCAGGCGTGCTTGGCGCGGTCGAACAGGATCGTCTGATAATCATGGACCCACAAATTGGCGTCGCTGCGGTGCGTCGTCAGCGGCAGGGTGATTATTTGGTGCGTTTCGGCGCCGGTTTCGGGGTCGATGCGGTGCACCGCCTTCGCCCAATGGATCGCGTGCAGCGCCGCCATCACCGCAGTCGCGTCGCTGGCCGAAAAGGCTTCTTTCGCGGCGCTGTCGTGGATGATGGCGATGATCTCGTCGGCGCGGGTGTGCGCCTCGCGGTTGATCGCGGCACGCTGTTCCAGTTCGACGATCGCCTCGGCGCTCGCGCCCGGTGGCGGCACCGCTTCGGTGGTCAGCCGGTCGAGCCGCATTTCCAGCAGCGCGGCCAGCGCGGTCATGCTGCCCCAGTCGAACGGATGAAAGGCGGGGTCGGCGATGTCATAGCTGCGGTCATATAGCGTCGCGCCGGGTTCGTTCGGATCGGCCGCGATCCGCGGATCGGCATCGCCGGGCCGCACCGCGACCAGATCGACCGGCCATTCGGGAAAGGCGCGCACCGCAAAGGGCTCGAGGTCGCCAAAGCGCAGGCCGCCATGCGGCCCGAACCAGCCATCGGGATCGTCGAGCGCCAGCGGCGGCGATACCGCCGCATCGGTATCGCGCAGGTGGACGACGTGCATATGATAGCCGCGGCGATGGATGAAAAAAGCGAGCGCGCCGTCGCGCGGCCCCAGCCCGTCCCACAGCGCCGGCGGCAGGCTGGCGCAGTCGATCTGGGCCAGGAAATCGGCGGGTTCGCCGTCGATCTGCGGCCAGTCCATACCGCTGGGCAAGCGCGGCCGTCCGCCGATCCAGCTGTTGGTTGAAATCGCATCGCGCGGCGGGATCTGGGGCACCAGGCGCAGCGTGACCGCCTCAACCGCGCTCTGTTCGATCCGATGCGCTTCGTCTTCCACCTCAGAGGCCATGGCGCCCAGCGTCGCCTCGATCGCGGCCGGTTCGCCATCGGCGGCGGGTATCGGCCGGTAATCATAGTCGGTCTCGGCTTGCGGTTCGAGCGGCGCCTTGCCGCTCACCCGCGCCAGCCGCGATGCGGAGATTTCGACCGGTTCGGCCTCGACCTTTGCCTTGCGCGAAAGTTTCGGCATCCGGCTTTCACCCGGTGCGCGGGGAGCGCGCGGCGCGGCAGGAACGGTGCGCGGGCGGCGGCGCCACCACATGGCAAAGACGACCGCCACAAAGGCCAGCGTGACCCCGGCCAGCATCAATGCTGCCGATTGGACCTCGTTCATGGCGTATCTCCAAAGTGGCCGCGACCGGACCGTTTCGGTGCCGCACCGGAGCAATCTAGCGCATGGACCTAAACAGTTGGTAAGCGTGGGAGATTAAAGCCAGCCCGCCAGCTCGCGGCGCATCAGCGTCTCCAGCATCGCCATGCCCGGCGCCTCGGCGTTCAGGCACGGCAGATAAGCGAAGCGTCCGCCGCCCGCGCCCTCGAACTGTTCCTGGCCGCGGATCGCCAGCTCTTCGAGCGTTTCCAGGCAGTCGGCGGCAAAGCCCGGCGCAAAAATCGCGACGCTCTGGCCCGCTTTGCCAAAGGCTTCGAGCTGGGTGTCGGTCGCCGGTTCAAGCCATTTGGCGCGGCCAAAGCGCGACTGGAACGCCACCTCGACCGGGCGGCCCAGCGCGTCGGCCAGCAACCGCGCCGTCTTGCGGCACTGGCAATGATAGGGGTCGCCCAGATGCAGCGTGCGTTCGGGCATGCCGTGGAAGCTGGCGAGCAGCACGTCGGGGGTGAAATCGAGCGCCGCCAGCCCCGCCTCGACCGACGCCCTCAGCGCGCCGATATAAGCGGCATCGTCGTGATAGGGCGGCAGGTAGCGGACCGCCGGTTGCCAGCGCAGCCGGGCCAGATGGGCGCCGACCGCATCGACCACCGTCGCGGTCGTCGCGGCGCAATATTGCGGATACATCGGCGCGATCAGGATGCGCTGGCACCCCGCGGCGAACAGCGCATCGATCGCCGGGCCGATCGCGGGTTTGCCGTAACGCATCGCATAAGCGACCCGCACCGTATCGCCGAACAGCGGCTGCAACGCCGCGCTTTGCGCGCGGGTGATCGCGGCCAGCGGCGATCCTTCTTCGGTCCACACCTGCGCATAAGCATGCGCCGATTTTTTGGGCCGGGTGGTCAGGATGATGCCGCGCAGGATCGGCTGCCACAATATTTGCGGGATCTCGACAACGCGGCGGTCGGACAGGAATTCGGCCAGATAGCGCCGCACCGACGGCGCATCGGGCGCGTCGGGGGTGCCCAGATTGACGAGCAGCACGCCGATACCCGGCGCCGCGACGGGCGGATGATCGGGGGGCAGGGTCAAAGCGGTTGCCCCGAAAGCGGCAGGCGGCGGATGCGGCGGCCGGTCGCGGCGAACATCGCATTGGCGATCGCGGGCGCGACGACGGGCACCGCGATCTCGCCCAAACCGCCCGGTTCGCGGTCGCTGTCGACAAACTCGACCAAAATCTGCGGGGTTTGCGACAGCCGCGGCAGGCCGAGTTGGCCCAGCTTGCGCGCCGTCGCCACCCCGCCCGCATAATCGGTGGTCGCCCCGACCGCGGCGGCCAGGCCAAAGATCAGCCCGCCCTCAATCTGTTGCCGCGCGACCGCCGGATTGACGAGGCGCCCGGCGTCGACGACCGCGACCAATTGTTCGACCTGCAACCCCTTGTCGCTTTGCCGGGCGGTCGCCATCAGCGCGACATGGCTGCCGCGCATGCTGTGGCACGCCAGCCCCTGCGCGGTTCCGGGCAACCCGCCCTCCCAC
>NZ_SCOT01000017.1 GCF_005502465.1 Sphingopyxis sp. L1A2A | reverse complement strand
GCGCAGCCGCTGGCGGTTGCCGCGATCGACCTCTGCGCCGCGGCGGACGGCGCGCGATTGGCGCGGATCGACCCCGTTGGCGTGATGCGCCGGATCGGCGCGCAGGCGGGCGGGGCGGATAGGGCGGCAAGCAAGGCGAACAACATCGGCGGACCTCCAGCAAGGAAACGGGTCCGCGCTTTGGCGCCGATCGCCGCGCGCAATCGAGCGCCGATCTGTGGGCGGGATTATTGCGCCGGTTCGGCGGGCGACGACCGGGGCGCGAGCAGTGCGGCCAGATTGGCGCGATAACGTCGGCTCAAACGCAGTTCCGCGCCGCTCACCAGCCGGACATGGGCATCGCCGCGCCCGATCGGTTCGATTTCGCGCACCCGATCGAGGCGGATCAGTGCGCCGCGGTGGATCCGCGCGAACTGTTCGGCGGGCAGCCGCTGCGCCAGCGAGGTCAGCGATTCCTCGATCAGATGGGCGCGCCGCTCACTGTGGATCTCGGCATAATCGCCCGCCGCGCCAATCCAGTCGATCGTCGTGAAGGGGATGCGGTGGACGGCGCCGCGGTTGCGCACGATCAGCGCATCCCCCGTGGGCGCCGCCGCCCGTTCGGCGCGCAGCGCCTGCCGCCGCGGCCAGCGCAGCCAGGCGATCGTCAGCGCGACCAGTGCCAGATACAGCAAGCTGTTGGTGTCGAGATTGCGCACAAACATGATCGACGTCATGTCCCAGCGCGTCGCGACAGTCTCGCTGCGATAGACCGGCCAATAGACGAGCGCGAAGAACAGGACATGCGCGCCGACCACGACCGGCCACAGCAGCAGATAGGCGGCAATGCGGACCCAGACGCGGCGTATACGGCGCTCGATGGCGATCACCGCGCCGATGATCGGCCAGCTCAGCAGCGCCCAGATCGAATAGATTGCCGCGGTATAGCCCACGGTCGGCCACCAAGGCTGCGGCGCGCCGCGATAGGCCGCGACAAAATTGCCCTGCAACGCCTGCGCTAACGCCAGCAGCGCCCAGCCCGACAAAATGACCGCGCTCCACGCGCGCGGATTATCGGACGGGAACAGCCGCCGCGCCCGTGGCTCAGGCGTTGATGAGGCGCCGGTCGCCGGCCAGCTTCAGCATCGCCTTTTGCAGCTTTTCAAACGCGCGCACCTCGATCTGGCGGACGCGCTCGCGGCTGACGTCGTAAACCTGGCTCAGGTCTTCCAGTGTCTTGGGATCGTCGGTCAGCCGGCGTTCGGTCAGGATGTGGCGTTCGCGCTCGTTCAGCGTTTCGAGCGCTTCGCTCAGCAGCGAATGGCGCACGTCGCGTTCCTGCGCCTCGGCGACGCGTTCGTCCTGCAACGGCCCTTCGTCGCCCAGCAGATCCTGCCACTGGCTGTCGCCATCCTCGCCCATCGGGACGTTCAGCGAGGTGTCGCCGCCCATCGCCATGCGGCGGTTCATGCTGACGACCTCATCCTCGGTCACGCCCAGATCGGTGGCGATCTTGGCGACATGTTCGGGGCTCAGGTCACCGTCCTCGAACGCTTCGAGGTTGTTCTTCATCCGGCGAAGGTTGAAGAACAGCTTCTTCTGCGCCGCGGTGGTGCCCATTTTGACCAGGCTCCACGACCGCAGAATGAATTCCTGGATCGATGCGCGGATCCACCACATCGCATAGGTTGCGAGGCGAAAGCCGCGTTCGGGGTCGAATTTCTTCACCCCTTGCATCAGGCCGATATTGCCTTCGCTGATCAGCTCGCTGACCGGCAGGCCATAGCCGCGGTAGCCCATGGCGATTTTCGCCACGAGCCGCAGGTGCGAGGTGACGAGCTGCGCCGCAGCTTCATTGTCGCCATGCTCCTGAAAACGCCGGGCGAGCATATATTCCTGCTCGGGGGTCAGCAGGGGGAATTTGCGGATTTCCGACAGATAGCGATTCAGGCTGGCTTCGCCGCCAAGCGCTGGAACCGTGGCCGGAACATTGCTTTTAGCCATTGGAGAGCGTCTTCCCTTTGATATCTTGAGTCAGAATATGCCGCGGTTGCTGCCAGCGGTCGAGATAGATTTTTAATCGAAACCTAAACGCGCAATTCGTCGATCAGTTCCCGCATGTCCGGGGGGATTTCGCTGTCGAGCGCGATGTTGTTACCGGTCACCGGATGAATAAAGCCCAAATGGGCGGCGTGCAATGCCTGCCGCGCGAAATTCCGTGCTTTCAGCACCTCGGACAGCGGCTTTCTGACGCGTCCATAGACCGGGTCGCCGACCAACGGATGGCCGATATGTGCCATATGGACGCGCACCTGATGCGTCCGCCCGGTTTCCAGCCGACATTCGATCAGGCTGGCGTGCCGCAACGGCTCGATCGTCCGATAATGGGTTACGGCGCGCTTGCCGCGACCCTCGGCAACCACCGCCATTTTTTTGCGATTGGTGTTCGACCGGCCCAGCGCGGCATCGACCGTGCCGCTGGCGGGCATCGGGCGCCCGGTGGCGATCGCGATATAGCGGCGGTCGATGCTGTGCGCGGCGAACTGCTTGGCCAGCCCTTCGTGCGCGCGGTCGTGCTTCGCGGCGACGATCAGCCCGCTGGTATCCTTGTCGATACGGTGGACGATCCCCGGCCGCGCGACGCCGCCGATCCCCGACAGCTGCCCCGCGCAATGATGGAGCAGCGCGTTGACCATCGTCCCGTCGAGATTGCCCGCGGCGGGGTGGACGACCATGCCCGCGGGCTTGTCGATGACGATCAGATGCTCGTCCTCGAACGCGATCACCAGCCCCATATCTTGCGCGACATTATGCGCCGGGGTCGCGGCGGGGACGCGCACTTCCAGCGTGATCGGCGCCGGCGCCTTCGCCGACGGATCCCACAGGATCGTGCCGACGGCATTGGCAACGCGGCCGCCCTTGATCAGGCTTTTCACGCGCTCGCGCGACAGGCTGGGCAGCGCCTCGGCCAGCGCGCGGTCCAGACGCAGTCCAGCCGCGCTGGTATCCAGCGCCACGGTCAAAATATCATCATCCCCCTGCATTGATCTCGATGTGGAAATTGACGGCGGAATTTCAAGGGGACGGGGAAGGCTTCGCAATCGGCCCAACCCTCCAATTCGTTATCCCGGCGGAGGCCGGGATCTCGCCGGTGCGGAGATACGAAAGGGCGAGATCGTGTTTCAGAGTCACGTGCCTCTGAACACCCTTCGCCGGGACGACAAAGTGTAGGGATCGTCCTTGCTCTGGACAGGGTCCGTGCCTTAGGGAGCATCCGCAAGCCGGAAACGTCCGGCTTGCGGGGAGTTAACCAATCCATGTCCGACGACCGCGTCGATTTCGCCTCCATGCTGGCCTCGCGCCTGTGCCACGATCTGCTCAGCCCGGTCGGCGCCTTTGCCAATGGCCTCGAACTGCTCGCCGACGAAAAAGACCCCGCGATGCGCGAACGCTGTTTTGAACTGCTCGAACAAAGCGCGCGGACGTCGGCGAACAAGCTGAAATTCTTTCGGCTGGCCTTTGGATCGGCGGGCGGGTTCGGTGAACTCGTGCCGGCCGACGAGGCGAAATCGGCGATCCAGGGCATCATCGGCGACCGCGCGATCGACTTCAACTGGATGATCGGCAGCGACCCGCTGCCCAAGCCGGCGGTCAAGATCATCCTTAACCTGTCGCTGCTGCTCGTCGATGCGCTGGTGCGCGGTGGACGGCTCGACGTCGGTTGCGAAAAGCACGGCGGCAATCCGGATGGGGCGATTGAGATCGCCCTCCACGTCGAGGCCGAACGGATCTTCCTCGACGCCGATGTCGAAACCATATTGCGCGACGGCGAAGGCGCCACCGCCATGACCTCGCGCACCGCACCCGCCGTGCTGGTGCAGGCGGTCGCGGCGCAGAATGGCGGCACCGTGATGCTGGCGCGCGAAACCCCGACCTCGCTGCTGGTTGGGGCGGTTCTCAGGGGGCGTTGAACGGACCTCCGTTATTCCCGCGCCGACGGGAATCCCGCCAGTGAGACAAGGCACGGCAAAAAGGCCCCACAAAGCGGCGGAGCCCTTTCATCCTCTGCGGTCGTGACCAAAGGAAGCCCCATCGACTTTCCGGGTCGCAGGAAAGCCTCTGCGTGCGGAGCGTAGGCCTATTTGACCAAGAGTCGACATAATACCACGCCGGGTGAGGGCGGTCGCTCGGGGCGGTGCTCAGCGGGCGTTAATCCCAAACTTCGTCATTCCCGCGAAAGCTGGAACTCGGCGCGCAACAGTCGTTCGCCGGGTTCGGCTTTCGCGGGAATGACGGAGATAGGGTTGGGCGCATTATTTCCGCCCGCAGGACCAGCCGGTAAAACCCTCCTTAACCATTGTCCGCCATGGTGCAGCTTCAGTTTCTGGGGCGCACCGGTACCGTGATGGACGATCTGCTGAACGACTTTTTGGCCGAAACGGCAGAAATCCTTGCCGAAGCGGGGGGGGCGATCGTCGCGTGGGAAGCCGATCCCGCCGATCGCGCCCAGCTTGACGCGATTTTCCGCCTTGTCCACACGATCAAGGGCAGTTCGGGCTTCCTGTCATTGCCGCGGGTCACCGCGCTGGCGCACGCCGCCGAAGACGCGCTTGATCAGGTGCGGCGTGGCAATCGCCCCGCCAATGCCGCGCTCGTCACCGGCGTGCTTGGCATTGTCGACCGCCTGACCACGCTTTGCGCCGCATTGGGCCAGAACGCGGTCGAGCCCGCGGGTGACGATCGCGACGTTGTCGATGCGCTCGCCGGGCAGAGCGCACCGACCGATGTTGGATATGAGGTCGCTGGGGTGCCGCTGCGCCGCGACGATGATTTTCAGGGCGAATTGCAAAGCTGGCGCTCGATCCGGGTGCCGCTGCCATTACTCGACAGCGTGATGACCGGGGTCACCGACATTGTGCTGGCGCGCAATGAATTTGCCCGGATGCTTCGCGAATCGGGCGCCAGCCCCACCGTGATCGCGTCGTTCGACCGCCTGTCGGATTCGATCGCCGGGATGCGGCAGTCGGTCAGTCAGATGCGAATGCAGCGCATCGACAAGCTGTTCGCGCCGTTGCCGCGCATCGTCCGCGACCTGGCCCAGGATCTGGGCAAGAAAATCGCGTTCCAGACCAGCGGCGGTGAAGTCGAGCTTGATCGCGAAATGATGGAGAATATCCGC
Source organism: Sphingopyxis sp. L1A2A (assembly GCF_005502465.1). Classification (GTDB taxonomy): domain Bacteria; phylum Pseudomonadota; class Alphaproteobacteria; order Sphingomonadales; family Sphingomonadaceae; genus Sphingopyxis. The sequence goes on along the minus strand of NZ_SCOT01000017.1, from coordinate 56,603 downwards.
GATCCGTTGATCCACATCGTGCGCAACGCGATCGACCACGGCATCGAAACGCTCGAGCACCGCGTCGCCGCGGGCAAGGATATCACCGCGACCATCGCGGTCTCGGCGCGCCAGTCGGGCAACCAGATCGAAATCGAAATCCGCGACGATGGCCGCGGCATGGCGCCCGACGCGCTGGTGGCAAAGGCGATTGCATCGCGCGCCATCACCGCCGCCGAAGCGCGCGCGCTGTCGCCGAAGGAAAAGCTCGAACTCATCTTTCGTCCCGGCTTTTCGACCGCGGCAAAGATCACCGCGGTTTCGGGGCGCGGGGTCGGCATGGACATCGTCAAGGCGAATGTCGAAAAGATCGGCGGCGTCGTTGAACTGCGCAATGATGAAGGCCGGGGGCTGACCATCCTGCTCCGCGTGCCGATGACGCTGACGATCATTTCGGGGCTGATGGTCCGGGCGGCGGGGCAGTATTTTGCGATCCCGCGCGGCGCAGTACGCGAAATCCTGCTCGAAAATGGTGACACGGTGCGGATCGATCGCGTCGGCGGCGGCGAACTGGCGACGGTGCGCGGCGAACAATATCCGCTGTTGCGGCTTGAATCGGTGCTTGGTCGCCACAGCGACGAGAGCGAAGACATCGACGACCGCGCGCTGGTGATCGTCCGGCCGGGGCAGGGACAAAGCTATGCGCTGAGCGTCGCGGCGATCCACGACCATGAGGAACTGGTGATCAAGCCCGCGGCACCGATGATCATGGCGACCGGCCTTTATGCCGGAACCACGCTGCCCGACAACGGCCGCCCGGTGTTGCTGCTCGACGTGCAAGGCCTGCTCGCCGCCGCGGCAATCGACGCGACCGAGGCGGGGCGGAGCCACGACCGGATGGCCGAGGCCGAAGCGCAGGCGATCGCGGCGCGTAACGCCGTGCAGCTGCTGTTGTTCCGCGACATGAACGGCCGCATCCGCGGGGTCAGGCTGTCGGTGATCGAACGGGTCGAAGAAGTCCCTGCGACCGCGCTGTTCGAAAGCGCGGGCCGGGTGCAGGCGCAGGTCGGCGACGATATTTTCGCGGTCCACGCCGCAAAGCTGCCCGACACGTCGGGACCTTTAAAACTGCTGCGCCTCCACGACGGTCAATCGGTCCTCTGTTATCCGATCGCCGAAGTCATCGACATCGTCCGGCTGCCCGATGCGGTTCAGCCGTCGGCGGCGCCGGGGCTGATCGCGGGCGTCGTGCTGATCGGCGGCGATCCGGTCGAATTGATCGATCCCTTCTGGCTGATGCAGCAATATGCAGCCGCGAACAGCGGCGCCGTTCCGAACCAGCCGCTGTGCCGCCTGGCCGACGACCATGACGGGTGGGGCGAAAACTTCCTCGCGCCGATCCTGCGCAATGCCGGTTACCGTGTCGCATTGGGCGATGAGGCCGTGGACGAAGCGCCCGACGTGATGCTGTACCTGACCGAAGACGGCGGGGCTGGCGCGCATCCCAGCGACGATGTGCCGGTGATCCGCCTCCGCGCATCGATCGCGGCGGCCGGGCCGGAGGATGACACCGTCTATCGCTATGACCGCCAGGCGCTGCTCGACGCGTTGGCGCGTCGGGTTGGGGGTGGCCGCACATGATGGAAAAACTCTATCTGATCGCTCGCATTGCCGACACGCGCGTCGCCTTGCGCAGCCATGCGATCAATTCGGTGGTGACCGTCGGCATTCCGGTGGAAGTCCCCGGTGCACCGCCGCACGTCGCAGGGCTGTTTGCTTTGCGCAGCCGCGTCTTCACGCTGATCGATCCGCATGTCGTCGTCGGCCTGCCCGCGGTGCCGGTTGCCGCCGGGCAGCGGGTGATCGTCGTCGATGTTGCCGACCATGGCTATGCGCTGCTCGCCGACGCGATCGAGGATGTCTGTTTCATCGAGGCACCCGAAACCCGCGTCGCCGGAAAATTGCTGCCGGGATGGGCCCGGGTCGCTGACGCGATGATCGAACATCAGGGGGCTTCGCTGCTCGTTGTCGATCCGTCGCATTTTGTCACGCTGCCAGTGATGAAAGCGGCATGAATTAACGGGCTGGACACTCCTTCAAACTAGCGTGGCGTGAAATCTGGGGTTGCGGAGGTATTAATGTTGAAATCTTGTCTGGTCGTCGATGACAGCAAAGTCATTCGCAAGGTCGCGCGCCATATCCTTGAAAGCATGTCCTTTGCCGTCGAAGAGGCGGCCGATGGGCAGGAGGCGCTGACCTTTTGCCGTGCCAACCGCCCTGACGTGATCCTGCTCGACTGGAACATGCCGGTGATGAGCGGCATGGAGTTTCTCGGCGCGTTCAACGATCTCGATTATGGCCATGAAGAACGGCCGCGGGTCGTGTTCTGCACCACGGAAAACAGCATCGACCATATCCGCGCCGCGATCGAAGCCGGCGCCGACGAATATGTGATGAAGCCGTTCGATCGCGAAACGCTGGAAGGAAAATTGCAGCTCGTCGGCATTGCATAAGGCGATGGCGATGGCGCGTCCCCAACCCCTGATTCCCGATCCGGAACCATCGGCGCGGACGGTACGGGTCATGCTGGTCGATGACAGCCTGGTCGTCCGCAGCATCCTCGAACGCATTATCGACCAGCGCGCGGGGCTACAAATCTGTGCATCGGTCGCGTCGGCACAGGACGCGCTTGCGTTTCTCGCGCGCGAACCCGTCGATGTCGTCGTGCTCGACATCGAAATGCCGGGGATGAACGGCATCGACGCCTTGCCGCACATCCTGAAACGCGCCGCCAAGGCGCGCGTCCTGATCCTCTCGTCAAATTGCGTCGAGGGCGGTCCGGCGGCGATCGAAGCCCTTGCGCTGGGCGCCAGCGACACGCTGGCCAAACCTGGCCGCGGCAGTTTTTCGGGCCGCTTTGCCGAGGTGCTGACCGACCGCATCATGACGCTGGGCCATCAGCAGGATTTTCCGGCGCCGATCTCCGCCGCCGAGCGCCGCGCGCCCGCGCCGACCGCGCTCGCGATCGACAGCGATCAGCCGATCGAGTGCATCGCGGTGGCGGCGTCGACCGGAGGAATTCCCGCTTTCACCAATTTCCTCGCCAATCTCGATCCGCGGATCACCGCGCCGATCCTGCTGACCCAGCATCTGCCCGATGCCTTCATGGAATTTTATGCCCGGCAGATTGCGACGATGACATCGCGCCGCGTCTGCGTTGCCGCCGCCGGGATGACGGTCGAACGCGGCCATATCTATCTGGCGCCCGGCGATGCCCATCTGCTCGTTGTTGCAGCCGGCCGCCGCCATGAAATCGTGCTAGACAACCGCGTCGTAGACAATGGCTGTTGCCCGTCCGCCGACCCGATGCTCGATTCGGTTGCCGAAGTATACGGCAAGGGCGGCGTCGCCGTGATCCTCAGCGGCATGGGCCGCGACGGCGTGATCGGGGCCGCGCGGCTGAAGGAAGCGGGCGGCACGATCTTTGCTCAGGCGCCCGAAAGCTGCGTGATCTGGGGGATGCCCGGCGCTGTTGCCAAGGCGGGCATTGCCGCCGCGACGCTGAACCCCGACGCGATCGCGCTGATGCTCGGCAGCTTTCTGCCGGGGCGGCGCAAGCCATGATGGGCGGCAGCGCCAGCGAGTCGGCCTATCGCGTCCTGATGGGCGTGCTCGAATCGCGGACCGGGCAGACCCTGTCGCCCAGCCGCATCTGGCGCATCGAAATGTCGCTGAAACCGGTGATGCAGCGGCATGGGATCGGCGACCTCGACGCGCTGGTGGCGGCGCTGGTCACCTCGAACAGCCGCCTGTTGCTCGACGATACGGTCGATGCGATGCTCAACAACGAAACCTTTTTCTATCGTGAATACAGCTTGTTCGACGACATTGCTGCCAAAGTTCTGGATCAATTGCGTGAGATCAACAAGTTGCGGCGGCGGCTGACGATCTGGCATTGCGGTGTCTCGACCGGGCAGGAAGCCTATTCGCTAGCGATGCTGATCGCCGAACAGGGCGAGAAATGGGCCGACTGGCAGGTCGATATCGTCGGCACCGACGTCAGCTATCACGCGATCGGCCGCGCCCGGGTCGGTCTGTACAGTCAGTTTGAAATCCAGCGCGGCCTGCCGGTGCAGCGGATGGTGCGCTGGTTCGATCAGACCGAGGGCGGCTGGCTGGCCAAGGCCGATCTGCGCCGCCGCATCGATTTTTCGGTGCAGAACATGCTCACCGACCGGCCGCCACTGGCGAGTTCGGCCGACCTGATTTTCTGCCGCAACCTGCTCCTCTATTTCTCGGCGCCGATGCGCGAGAAAGCCTTTGCGCGGCTGCGCGCGATGGCCGCACCGCAGAGTTTCCTCGTGCTCGGGGCGGGCGAGACGGTGCTGGGGCAAACCGATCAGTTCGTCGCCAGCCCGCGGCTGCGCGGCCTTTACGAGCCTGCCGATCAGCAGGTGCGGCGCGCGGCGGCCTAGAGCCTGTCCTTGCTTTTTGCGCGCCACTGGCGCAATCGACGGCTTGGCAAGCACAGGACGGGTCTCCCGAACGCATGAGCGATTTTATCGAACGCTGGTCTCCCAATTTCGACGATCGCGCGCTGCCCATCTCGATGATCGTGCTGCACTATACCGGCATGAAGGACGGTGCCGAAGCCATTGATTGGCTTGCCAATCCCGATGCGAAGGTGTCGGCACATTATGTCGTCAGCGAGGACGGCCAGATCACCCATATGGTGCCCGAGGACAAGCGCGCCTGGCACGCCGGCAAGGCGCACTGGCGCGGGATCAGCGACATCAATTCGGCCAGCGTCGGGATCGAGATCGTCAATCCGGGGCATGAATGGGGCTATGTCCCATTCCCCGATCCCCAAATCGCCTCGGTCGTCCGGCTGGTCCACATCATCAAGGACCGGTACGCGGTCACCCGCGGCAATGTCGTCGGCCATTCGGACATCGCGCCGACGCGCAAGCAGGATCCGGGCGAGCTGTTCCCGTGGGACGAGCTCGCTCGCCGCCGCCTCGCGCTGCCGCGCCCGACCAAAAAACTGACCGATCCGCTGTGGACCGACGCCGGTTTCCTGCTGGCGCTCGAACGCTTTGGGTATGACGTGACCGACGGGTTTGCGGCGACGGTGGCGTTCCAGCGGCGGTTTCGACCCGAACTGATCGATGGCACGATCTGCGGTGAGTGCCGCGCGATCCTGCTCGCGCTGCTGTTGCCGCAGCCCGAGGGGAATTGAACGGCGGGTTGCGGCCGAAGCCGGACACGAACGACCCCGGCGCGCGGTCCTGAACCATTGGCCCGTTCATCGCATAAAAAGCAGATAGGCGGCGGCCAGCACAGCGACCAAAACGCCACGCAGGATCAAACCGTTGCGCAGCGAATGACCCTCAAGATAGACCTGCAAGTCCGCCGGTATCGGCATCGGCCGTGTTGCCGAAACATCGGCCCCGCCCGTGTTGCCGACCGGAACCCAGCCCGCAAGGTGGAAGGGACCGGCACCGATCAGTCTGACGAGCTGTCCGCGCGCTTCCTTGGCATCCGATTGCTTGAGCGCGAGCCGCAACATATGAAAATGCGTCTGCACATGCGCGGCATACCAGCGCTGGCCCAGGACATGGGCCCGCTCCAGATAGTGTTTGGCCAGCGCCATATCGCCCGCCGCCTCCGCAGCCCGCGCGGCGGCCATTTCGCTGGCAAAGGCTGCTTTGATACCCAAATCCATAATCGACGGCTCCAGAGCGGGTCGGCACGGTTACCACGACCATGGCCCTGCGAACGAGCGCCAAATGGCACCAGTGCATCGCTTGCGCGCCGTTGCCGATGTCGGCATTCCACCCAAAGCGGCCTGACCGTCAATGACCAAAACTTGCCCGTCCTTTCATCGTCATCCCGGACTTGATCCGGGCTACATGACGACGGCGCAGCTATAGATCCCGGATCAAGTCTGGGATGACGAAGGTGGGATAGCAAACGGCCGCTTTCCACCCCAAACCGGTCCTCCTTACAATCGCTCGTATTGCTTATCCTTTCGCGCTATACTCGCATCCGCCAGAGGGTCGGGCGATCGCCGCCGGTGGGGTATCCTGCCGGGGGAGGAAAGTCCGGGCTCCACGGAAATCACGGTGCCGGATAACGTCCGGCGGGCCGGTCTTCGGACCGGTTCAGGGAAAGTGCCACAGAGAGCAAACCGCCAAGGCTTCGGCCCGGCGAAAGGTGAAAGGGTGCGGTAAGAGCGCACCGCGCGGCTGGTAACAGGCGCGGCACGGCAAACCCCACCGGGAGCAAGGTCGAATAGGGACGGTGCGGAGCAATCCAGGGCTGGTTCCGGCCCAGCCGTCCGGGTTGACTGCTTGAGCGTTCGGGTAACCGTTCGCCTAGAGGAATGATCGCCCATCCCCGGCAACGGGGTGGACAGAACCCGGCTTACAGACCCTCTGGCACCTCTCTCCCCGGCGCCGCGCGGAACCGCCCGTGCCAGGGCCGCGTTACAAGCGGACGATTTGGAAGGGAAATGCACCATGAAAGTCGTCGATGACCATGTCGAAGTGACGGAGACCGAGGCGAGCGGCGGCGTCAAGGGTCACAATGTCCGCTATGTTCTTGCTTTCTCGCTGATCGCGGTGGTGATCGTGATGTCGGCGATCTGGATCATCCCGGCACTGCTGCAGCCCTGACACTAGTTTCCGCTTTCCTACCCGGCGCCGGTCACCTACCGTCTTGCCGACGGGTCGGGGGATGCGGGACAATGCGATTTCAGTGTGAAGTTGCGCAGAATTCCGCCATTTTTATGCGGGCGCCCAACGGCGCTACATGGGGGTAGGCATGGCGAAGCGAGCGCGCATCGGGGCATTTTGGGTGGCGCTGCTCGGGATGTTTTTTGCCGCTCCCATGGTGGCCGCCCAACCCTTGGACGGGTGCGGCACCGCGCCGCTGGAGGGCGAGCGGGTCGCGCTGCTGATCGGCAACAGCGCCTATAATGACTGGGAATGGCCGTCGCTGAAAAACGCGGTCAACGACATTGATTATGTCTGCATCGCCTTTGCAAAGGCGGGGATTTCGCCGCGCATCGTGCGCAATGCCGACATGCCGACGCTCGACGCGGCGCTGACCCGCTTTGCGGCGGATGCGGCGGGCGCGAAGTCGGTGATTATCTATTATGCCGGACACGGCTTTGAATATGGCGGGCGCAACTGGCTGGTGCCGATGGAGGCTCCGCCCGCGACGCGCCGCGCCGACGTCGAAAAACGCTATTTGTCGATCGAAGCCGCCGTGAAGCGCGTGGTGCCGGCGGGCGCCTTCACGCTGCTGTTCGTCGATGCCTGCCGCACCGCCGAACCGGTCGTGCGGATCGAGGACGTCAATGTCGCGGGGGGTGACGCGGCGTCGGCACCGCTCGGGCTGCTCGACATCGGGCAGGGGGCGGTCTTCTATTCGACCGCGAAGGGGCGGCCCGCGCTTGACTTTGCGCCGGTCGGATCGCCGGTCAGCCCGTTCGCGGCGGCGGTGGTCAAGGAACTGGGCATTCCCGGTCTGGAAATATCCGACTATTTCAAAATCGTGTCGCGTGAAGTGTATAAACGCACCCACGGCATGGCCCTGGGTCCGCAGCAGCCGTTTCATTATGGCAGCTGGTTCGACGATTATTATCTGGTTGCGCCGCCCGAGGTGCCCGCGTCGCCGCCCGCGCGGTTCAACTGGTCCGCGCCGCCGCCACCACCGCTGGCACCCCGCGCGCCCACCTATGATGCGGCGCGCGGGGCGGCGCCCGCTCCCGACCCCGCCGCCAACCTCTGGCGCGGCCGCATCTCGCCTGAACTCTCCGACATTTCCCTTGATCGACTGGCGATCGAGGATGAACCGATCTTGATTGCCGACGTCTTGTCGCGACACGGCGCAGCCAGGATCGTCGCGCTTGCCGAGAGCGGCGACCCGCTCGCCCAGCACCTGGCAGGCTATATGTTCTCGCTCGGCGTCGGGGTGAAGCGCGAAGTGTGGCGCGCGCGCCAATATCTCGAAAAATCTGCGCGACAGGGTTTTCCGGCCGGGCGTCAGGAGCTCGCGTATCTCTTGCTTGAGAACTATCCTTCCCCCGACAACACCCGCCTGGCCTATGACCTGTATGTCGCGGCATCGAGCGCCGGATTTTCGAAGGCGAAAACGCATCTCGCCTATCGTCTCGCGGCGGGCACCTTCGGACCTGCCGATTTCGCCCGCTCGCAGGCGCTCTATGCCGAAGCGGCCGAAAAAGGGCATCCGGCGGCAATCTTTGCGCTGACCTATTTCGCCGATACCCGCATCGCGAACCTCGCGCGGCTGCGCACCATCGCGGCGGCGGGCAATCCCGAGGGCAATCACTGGCTGTGCGAGGCGCATTTTGCAGCGAAGACGCTGGCGGGCGCGATCGAGGATTGCGGCGTTGCGGCGCGCGCGGGTTTTGCGGGGTCGCGTGCGATCTTGGCCGATGCTTATGCGAAGGGGATTGGAGTGACCGCCGACGCGAAGGAAGCGGCACATTGGGCCAGGCTGGCGCGCGATCTGCCCGAATTGCGCACGGATCAACGCGATCTGATTGCGGGGATTGGCGAGTGACTGGTCAGGAATAGCTAACCGCCATTACCTCCCACTCTTTCGGTCCCGACGGGAGCTGCACGACGCGCAAATCGCCGATCGCGGCGCCGCGCAGTGCGCGGGCGAGCGGGCTGTTCCAGCCGATCCGGCCGTCGCCCGCTTCTGCTTCGTCGTCGCCGACCAGCGTGACGGTGCGCCGCGCGTCATCGTCGTCGGCAAGTTCGATGGTGGCGCCGAACCAGATCCGGCTCTTGTCGGGTTGCTGTGCGGGGTCGACGACGCGCGCCGCCTTCATCCGCCGCGCCAGGAACGACAGCCGCCGGTCGATCTCGCGCAGTCGCTTGCGACCATAGATATAGTCTCCATTCTCGCTGCGGTCGCCATTGCCCGCCGCCCAGCTGATCACCTCGACCAGCTTGGGTCGCTCGTCGCCCAGCAGCGCGTCATATTCGGCGCGCAGCGCGGCAAAGCCGGCGGGGCTGATGATATTGCTGCGTTCCCCCGCCACGCGGACTTATCCGGGGGTGCGCTTGCCGAGGTAGAAGCTGAGCGGTGCCTGCGGCAGCGTCTTGCCTTGCTGCAGCGTGTCGTAAACGACCGCATTTTCGAGCACGCGCTGGACATAATTCTTCGTTTCAAAGATCGGGATCGCCTCGATCCAGTCGATCATTTCGATCGATCCGGTGCGCGGGTCGCCATTGGCGCGCAGCCATTTGTTCACATTGCCCGGCCCGGCGTTATACGCCGCGACCGCGAGCGGATAGCTGCCGCCGAAATAGCGCAGCATCTGCTGGAAATAGGTCGACCCCAACATCATGTTGTAATTGGTGTCGGTGGTCAGCAGGTCGCGGTTATACGACAGTCCGAGTTTGCCGGCGACCTCGTTCGCGGTGCCGGGCATCAACTGCATCATCCCGCGCGCCCCGGCATGGCTGATGGCGGCGCGATCGAACTGGCTTTCCTGCCGGGTGATCGCGTGGATAAAGGTCCAATTTCCTTCATGCCCCGCGGGCACGCGCACCGTCGGGAAACCTGCAACCTCGACCGCGTCGAGGCTGTTCGCCTGCGCGCTGCGGCCGATCATGACGCCGAGGTCGGGGCGCCCGATCTGCGATGCCAATTGTCCGGCCAGGACATGGTCGGCGGGCGACGTCGCCTTTTGCGCCAGCGCACGCAGGAACAGCGATTGTTCGCGCCACGCGCCGATCTCGCCCAGCGCGCGCGCGGCGCGGACCAGCCGGTCGTCGTCGAACGCGCGCTTGTCGTTGCTGCTGACCTGGATCGTCGGATTGGGCGTCGGGCGCGGCTGGGGACGGCTCAGCCGTTCGAGCGCCAGCTGGCCGTAGAATTGGTCGTAATGCTGTGCAGCGTCGGCGAAATGGGTGTTCGCCGTCGAGCGGTCGCCCGCCGCGAGCGCGGCGCGGCCCGCCCAGTAAAAGCCCTTGGTGCGCGTCTGCGCTGATCGCGCCGCTTCCCCATAGGCGCGGTACAGCGCCACTGCCTCGGCGGGGCGGCGGAGGTCCTTGTAGGCGAGTTGCCCTGCCAGCCACGCCAGCGACGTGTAATCGTCGCGCACGCTGAGCGGGGTTTCGCGGATCACGGTGCCCGGCGGAAAGCTGTCGTTCAATTGCCGCGCAATATTATAGGCGGTGAGCTTGTCGCCTGCGCTGTCGGCCTGACGGGCATTGGTCAACAGCGTCTCGATCCATTCTTCGGGATCGGTCGGCGCCTTGGCGAGGGCGCGCGGCGCCGCGAGCAGCGCGCGCGCTTCGCCGACGCGGCCGGTCTGCCGCAGCCAGGTCGCCTTGTCGGTGATGTATCCGGCATCGCTGCGGGTCAGCGACGGGTTGGCGGCTTCGGCGGCCGATGCCTGAAACGCCGCATCGACCGAGCTGCTGCGCATCGCCAGGCGCGCGGCAAAGACGCTGCGCCGCTCGGGCGATGTATAAGCGAGCTGGCGGCTGGCGGCGGCGGTGGCGCCCGACCAGAGCAAGCGGTCCATCCGCGCGTCATGGTCGGCGACCGACAGCGCGCCCGGGAACAGGCTGAGCGCACGGCTGGCTTCATAATCGTCGAGCGGTCCGCTCGTCCACGCCCGGCGCACCGCGGCATGGGCGTCGTCGCGGCGGCCCGAAGCGTTCAGCGCCATCGCATGGCGCAGGTGGCCACTGGGTGTTTGCGGCGGATAGGCCTGAAAATAAGCGAGGGTGCGTGCGGGGTCGAAGCTGTCGATGGCGATCGATTTTTCGGCGCGAACGCGCATCTTGTCGGCGTCGGGCCAGCCGCGATTGGTCATCAGAAAGCGCGACAGCTGGTCGAACGAGGCGCCGCTGTTGGCGGTCAGCCGCCGCCATTCCATCACCGCGTCGCCGACCGAGTTCGTCGCCGGCGGCGGCCCCGATGTCGAGGCCAGCCCCATCTGGGCGCGATACCACGCCATCTGTTCGGGGGTGAGTTCGCTGGCATGGGCCATGGTGGGAAGAAGCAGGGCCGCGGCCAGTGCCAGACGGGAGATACGGGGCAGCGTGATCATGCCGTCCATGGTAATGCCAAACTCCTTGCGGGGCGCTGAATAGACGTCCATTAGCGGCGCGCCGTCGGGACTCTACCGGCTGGCCCGGGTTTTTGTAAAGGAGCGGGGCATGTTTTCGGGGTCGATTCCCGCCTTAGTGACGCCATTTCGCGATGGGGCGTTCGACGCCTCGGCCTTCGCGCGGCTGGTCGATTGGCAGATCCACGAAGGCACCAGCGCGCTGGTCCCCTGCGGCACGACAGGCGAAAGCCCGACACTGGGGTTCGACGAACATTATCAGGTCATCGACAGCTGTATCCAGGCGGCGGCGGGGCGCGTCCCGGTGATCGCCGGGTGTGGGTCGAACGACACCGCGACCGCCATCCGCCACATGCGCCACGCGCAAGCCGCCGGCGCCGCGGCGGCGCTGGTGGTTGCTCCCTATTACAACAAGCCTAGCCAGAATGGCATGATCGCGCATTTTCAAGCGCTGGCCGACGCCAGCGACCTGCCGATCGTGGTCTATAACGTGCCTAGTCGCACCATGGCCGACGTCAGCGCCGAAACGATGTGCAAGCTCGCCGAAATCCCCTCGGTCATTGCGATCAAGGACGCGAGCGGCGATCTGGCGCGGGTGACGATTCACCGCGCGGGTGCCGGAACCGATTTCTGCCAATTGAGCGGCAACGACGATCTGTGGCTGCCGCATGCGGTGATGGGTGGCGTCGGTTGCATCTCGGTCACCGCGAATGTCGCGCCGCGGCTGTGCGCCGATTTCGCCGCTGCCTGTGCGGCGGCCGACTGGACGCGGGCGCTGGTGCTGCACGATCGCCTGTTCGACCTGCATCAGGCGATGTTCTCCGACACCTCGCCGGGGCCGGTGAAATATGCGCTGTCGCGTGTCCACGACTGGTTTTCGCCCGAAGTGCGCCTACCTATTATCCCGGCAGACGCAGCTTCGCGCGCCGCCGTCGATGCCGCGCTGTCCGCGGCAGGAGTGATTTAGGTTATCCCATGGCCCGTCCGCAGTCCGCCGCCGAATTCGACAAGAAAAAGATCGTTGCCGAGAACCGGCGCGCGCGGTTCGACTTTGCCATCGAACAGGTGTTCGAGGCCGGGATCGCGCTGCAGGGGACCGAGGTCAAATCGCTGCGTTTCGGCGAAGGCACGATTGCCGAGAGCTATGCCGAGGTAAAGGGCAATGAGGTCTGGCTGATCAACAGCAACATCCCCGAATTCAGCCACGGCAACCGCCACAATCACGAGCCCAAACGCCCGCGCAAGCTGCTGCTGAGCGGCCGCGAGATCAACAAGATGTACGCCGGCGTCGCGCGGCAGGGCATGACGCTGGTTCCGCTGAGCGTCTATTTCAACAGCCGCGGCCGCGCGAAGGTCGAACTCGCGCTCGCCAAGGGCAAGAAGGCGCATGACAAGCGGGAGTCGATCAAGGAACGCGACTGGAAGCGCGACAAGCAGCGGCTGATGAAAGAACGCGGGTGAGCGGCGGCAAACCCAAGGACAAGGCGGCGGTGATGAACTGGATCCGCCGCAATTCGCCGACGCGCGAGGAACTGCTCGCGAGCCGCTTCGTCAAACCCTTCGCGCACCGCGTCGCGCACAGCCATTTGTGGCGCTTTACCCGCACGTCGGTGCCGCGCGGCACCGCGCTCGGGCTGTTCGTCGGCATTTTTTTCCTGATCCCGGGCATCCAGATATTGGGCGTCGCGCTGCTCGCGCTGCCGGTGCGCGCGAATATCCCGATCGGCGCCGCGATGACGTTCCTTTCCAACCCGGTGACGACGCCGTTTATCATCATCGCATCGGTGTGGCTCGGCGACTGGTTGTTCGGGCTCCAGGCGAACAGCGCGACCTTTTCATCGATGATCGAGCATGGCGCCTCGGCGGGCGAATGGGCGCGCTGGGTGTTTTCGGACGCCGCGCCCGCGATGCTCGCCGGGCTGTTCGTTATTTCGCTGGCGTCGGCCGCGATCGGCTATGTGCTCGCCTCGATTTTCTGGGACAATTGGATCCGGCTGCGCTGGCGCCGCAAATTGCAGCGGGCGCGCGACCAACGACATGAGGCATCGACCAGCGACACCCCCGCCGGTTGAACGGCGCGCGCGCCGTCGTATAGCTATCCCATCGCAATCGCGTGCGCGGCAACGCCGCCGCGCATCTTTGCTTCGATTTGAAAACTGGGGACTATCATGACTCTTTTGCATGTTTCTTCGCGCCTGATGGCGACCGCCGCGCTGGGCGCTGTGCTAATGACCGCCGTGCCGGCCGCCGCCAAGGAAAAGGCTGCACCCGCGCCCGCCGCCGAAACCGCGGCCAAGCCCGAACTCGGCACCTTCGGCTTCGACACCGCGGGCATGGACACCGCGGTGCAGCCGGGCGACGATTTCTACGGCTATGCCAATGGCACCTGGGCCAAGAACACCCAGATCCCCGCCGACAAGTCGAACTATGGCATGTTCACCGCGCTCGGCGACTTGTCGCAGCAGCGCACCCGCGAAATCCTCGACGCGGCCAAGGGCGATCCCAACAGCATGATCGGCCGCAACTACGCTGCCTATCTCGATGCCCCGGCGGTCGAAGCGAAAGGGCTGGCACCGATTCAGCCGTGGCTCGCCAAGATCCGCGCCGTCGACAAGCCCGGCCTTGCTGCGCTGCTCGCCGAGGCCGACCGCAGCGGTGTGCAGCATTTCTTTGGCGGTTTTGTCGGCCAGGACGACAAGAACCCCGACGTGTACATCTACACGATGTTCCAGGGCGGCATCGGCATGCCCGACCGCGATTTCTACCTGAAGGACAATGAGCGCAACGCCAAGCTGCAGGGCGCATATTTGAAGCATCTGGAGAATGTCCTGACGCTGGCGGGCGAGACCAATGCCGCGGCGCGCGCCAAGGCGATCTATGATTTCGAAAAGCAGATCGCGACCGTTCATTGGGACAAGAACGACAGCAGCGACGCGACCAAGGCCTATAACAAAATGACGATCGCCGAACTGGCCGCGGCGGCGCCCGGGTTCGACTGGGCGACCTTCATCCGCGGCCTGGGCGTCAAGGAAGATGTGCTGCTGGTGTCGCAGCCGAGCGCCTTCATCGGCGAAGCCAAGCTGCTCGCCGACGCGCCGATCGCGGTGATCCGCGACGCATTGCTCGTGCGCAGCCTCGACGGCTTTTCGGGCGTGCTGCCCGAGAAGTTCGCGCAGGAAAGCTTCTCCTTCTATGGCACCGCCTTGTCGGGAACGCCGCAGATGCAGGAACGCTGGAAGCGCGCGGTCGATTTCACCACCGGCAATCTGGGTGAGGCCGTCGGCCAGGACTATGTCGCGAAATATTTCCCGCCCGAAACCAAGGCGGCGATGGACGAACTGGTCAAGAACGTCCTTGCCGCGATGGGCCGCCGCATCGACGGGCTGGCATGGATGCAGCCCGAAACCAAGGTCAAGGCGAAGCAGAAGCTGGCCAATTTCACCACCAAGATCGGCTATCCCGATCGCTGGAAGGATTACAGCAAGCTCGAGATCAAGGCGGACGATCTGTTCGGCAACGCGCTGCGGTCGAACCAGTTCGCGCACGACGACAATATCAGCCGCCTGGGCGGGCCGATCCGCCGTTGGGAGTGGGGAATGACCCCGATGACGGTCAACGCCTATGCCAATTTCGGCATGAACGAGATCGTGTTCCCCGCCGCGATCCTCCAGCCGCCCTTTTTCGACCCGCACGCCGACCCGGCGATCAACTATGGCGGTATCGGCGCGGTGATCGGCCATGAGATCAGCCATCACTTTGACGATCAGGGCGCGAAATATGACGAGACCGGCAAGCTTGCCGATTGGTGGACCCCCGCCGACGTCGCGGCGTTCGAAGCGGCGGGCAAGGCGCTGATCGCGCAATATGACGCCTATGAAGTGCTGCCTGGCGAAAAGCTCGACGGCACCTTTACGCTGGGTGAGAATATCGGCGATCTGGCGGGCCTGACCGTCGCCTATGACGCGTACAAGGCGTCGCTGGGCGGCAAGGAAGCACCCGTGCTGGGCGGGCTGACCGGCGATCAGCGCTTCTTCCTGGGCTGGGCGCAGGTGTGGCGGCGCAACTATCGCGACCAGAATTTGTCGCAGCGGATCACCACCGATCCGCATTCGCCCTCGATCCAGCGGACTTGGGTCTCGCGCAACCTTGACCCGTGGTATAAGGCGTATCAGATCAAGGAAGGCCAGAAGCTGTATCTGGCGCCGAAAGACCGTGTTCGCATCTGGTGATGCGCCGATAAGAAAGACTGTCATTGACCGCGACGATCCTGCCTTCCGCTGATCCCGATATCGGCAGGGGGGCGGGTTCCGTCGGCCCGCTTTCGGTGCCGCCGGGCCTGTCGCGGGTCGATATGGGCCTGCTCGGCGGGCTGGCGCTGCTGTCGGCGGCACTGTTGTTCTGGGCGACGCGCGACACGATCCTCGCTGCGGGCTTTCTGGCCGGGCTTGCGGTCGCGGCGGGCGGCGTCTTGCTCGCCCGGCGGTTGTTTCCGGCCGCCGTCGCGGGCGAAGCGGTGCTGCCCGACTGGACGATGCTGCGCCAGGCGGTCAATCACGATGATGTCGCGATCGCGGTCACCGACCGGGCCGGGCGCATGGTGTGCGCCAACGACCTGTTCGGCACCTGGATGGGCGGCTTCGTGACACCGCCCGGCTTGCCGCTCGAAGGCCGCGGTGCCGATGTCCTGAAGAATGCCGGGCGCATTGCCTGGCGCGACGGCGAGGGGCGCGCTGACGACCTCGCGGTCGGCCCGCTGCAACTTCGCGCCCATGTCACGCGCACCGGTCAGGCAGAGGATTATCTGGTCTGGCGCTTTTCGGCGCTCGAACGGCTCGACCTCGCTTCGGAAGTAACCCGCCACCTCGATGGCCCCGCGGGTCGCACCCTGGGCCACGCCGGGGTGATGGCGGCGCTGGTCAACACTGAAGGACGGCTACGGGTCGCCAATCAGGCGTTTCTGCTCCGCGCGCTTGGCGAGGATGACGCCGGTCATTATGCTGGCCGCGATGTCGCGCCGATGCTGCGCATCGACGACGGCGGCGCGCTCTATTTCGCGCGCGAGGGCGATCGCGCGACCCCGGTGCGGATGCTGCAGATTCCGCTTGCTCCGGCCGACGGCAATGCCCCGGTGCTGCTCGCGCTGCTCGACGAGGAAATGGGCCCGGCCGACCGCGGCACCGCGCAGACCTATGTCGAAACCCTGCTGTCGCTGTTGCCGTTCGGGCTGGCGATGGTCGATCGTGACGGGCGCTTCCTGTATATGAACCGCGCCTTCGTTCGCGCCGCCAACCTGGGGGACGGCAAGATGCCGCGCTATCCCGGCGACATCGTGGTCGGCGAGGACAAGGGTGCCCTCGCCGACATGATCCGCCGCCACAGCAGCGGCCAGCAGGTCGGCGGCGACCTGTCTATCCGGCTGGCGGGGCAGAGCGGCGATCCGGTGTCGATGCGCGTTGTCGGGGTGCGCGGACTGGGCGAGGCGGCAGTGCTGCTCAGCCTGAAGGATTCGAGCGAGGAATCGCGGCTGAAGCGCCAGGTCGCGCAGGCATCGAAAATGCAGGCGGTCGGCCAGCTGGCCGGCGGCGTCGCGCATGATTTCAACAACATTCTTACCGCGGTGCTCGGCGCGTGCGACCTGATGCTGATGCGCCATACCCCCGGCGACAGCGACTATGACGATATTCAGCAGATCCGCAGCAACGCCAACCGCGCCGCCAGCCTGACGCGGCAATTGCTCGCCTTTTCGCGCCAGCAGACGCTGCGGCCGCAAATTCTGCAGTTGCCCGATGTGATTTCAGAGGTATCGCACTTGCTCAAGCGGCTGATCGGCGAAACCGTCCAGCTGGCGGTCCATCATGGCCGCGGGCTGGGCGCGGTGCGCGCCGATCCCGGCCAGTTGGAACAGGTGATCATCAACTTGGCGGTCAACGCGCGCGATGCGATGCCGGGCGGCGGGACGCTGACGATCGAGACCTATCCGGTATCCGCCGCCGACGTGCGCCAGATGGGCAATGAATTCATGCCCCCCGCCGATTATTGCGCGCTCAAAGTCAGCGACACCGGCACCGGCATCGCCGCCGACGTGCTGCCCAAGATTTTCGAACCTTTTTTCACCACCAAGGATGTCGGCAAGGGAACCGGCCTCGGCTTGTCCACGGTTTACGGCATCATCAAGCAATCGGCGGGGTATATTTTTGCCGACAGCAAGCCGGGGCAGGGAACGAGCTTTGCCATCTATCTGCCCGTCCACCGCGTCGGCAGCGACACGCCGGTCGTGGTGCCGCCGCCCGCCAAGCCCAAGAAAAGCCAGTGGGGCACCGGCACCATCCTGCTGGTCGAGGACGAGGACATGGTGCGCGCGGTAGCCGAACGCGCGCTGACCCGCGCGGGCTATACGGTCGTCACTGCGTCGCAGGGCGAGGAAGGGCTCGAACGCTTTGCCCAGATGGCCGAGGTTGACCTGATCATCAGCGACGTCGTGATGCCGACGATGGACGGTCCCGCAATGGTGCGCGCGCTGCGCGCCAAGCGGCCCGACCTGCCGGTGCTGTTCATGTCGGGCTATGCCGAGGAACAATTGCGCCAGTCGATCAACATCGACGATGTCGCGTTTCTGCCCAAACCCTTTTCGGTCGCGCAATTGGCCGAGGCGACATCGGCGGCGCTCGACGACGCCGCGCACCGGGTGAAAAATGGCTGACGGCCCCCGCATCCTGCTCGTCGAGGACGATGTGCTGATCGGCATGATGCTCGCCGACATGTTCGACGCGCTCGGGCTGCCCGAACCCGCGCAAGCGGCGAGCATGGACGAGGCGCTCGCGATCATCGCGGCCGAATCGCTCGGCGGCGCGCTCGTCGATATCAACCTCGGCGATGAAAAGGGCTGGCCGGTCGCGGATGCGCTGGCCGAGCGAGACATTCCCTTTGCCTTTACCTCGGGCGGCGGTGATATTTTGCCCGCGGCGCATGCGCACCGCACGCTGGTCGCCAAACCCTTCCGGATCAGCGATATCGAGGCCGCTCTGGCCGAATTTTCGTCGCAATAGCGCCGCTTTCAATCGCGCGAAATTCTTTTGTGTTCCTATCTTGTTCTCTAAGAACAAATGTCGTACATCGGTCGGGCGTTGCGATGGCTCTGCCTTCGCTTTAGAGCAGGAAAGGGACGGTCATGGCCGGACAATTGTCACTCGTCGAATCGGGGAAATCAGTGAACAACACGGACAGGCAGAAGGCGCTCGACGCCGCGCTCGCGCAGATCGATCGCGCCTTTGGCAAAGGCTCGGTGATGAAATTGGGCTCGAAGGAAGCGATGCAGGTCGAGGCGATCTCGACCGGTTCGCTCGGCCTCGACATCGCGCTCGGCGTCGGCGGCCTGCCGCGCGGCCGCGTTATCGAAATCTATGGTCCCGAAAGCTCGGGCAAGACCACGCTCGCGCTGCACGTCCTTGCCGAAGCGCAAAAGGGCGGTGGCACCGTTGCCTTTGTCGATGCCGAACATGCGCTCGACCCGGTTTATGCACGCAAGCTTGGCGTCAATATCGACGAACTGATCATCTCGCAGCCCGACACCGGCGAACAGGCACTCGAAATCGTCGACACGCTGGTGCGCTCGAACGCGATCGACGTGCTGGTCGTCGACTCGGTCGCCGCGCTGGTCCCGCGCGCGGAAATCGAGGGTGAGATGGGCGACACCCATGTCGGCCTGCAGGCGCGTCTGATGTCGCAGTCGCTGCGCAAGCTGACCGGTTCGATCAGTCGCTCGCGCTGCATGGTGATCTTCATCAACCAGCTGCGCATGAAAATCGGCGTGATGTACGGCAACCCCGAAACCACGACCGGCGGCAACGCGCTGAAATTCTACGCCTCGGTCCGCCTCGACATCCGCCGTACCGGCCAGATCAAGAATGGCGACGAGATCGTTGGCAACACGACCAAGGTCAAGGTGGTGAAGAACAAAGTCGCGCCGCCGTTCAAACAGGTCGAATTCGACATCATGTACGGGCAGGGCATTTCCAAGATCGGCGAGATCCTCGATCTGGGCGTCAAGGCCGGGATCGTCGAGAAATCGGGCGCCTGGTTCAGCTATGATTCGATCCGCATCGGGCAGGGCCGGGAAAATGCGAAGACCTTCCTCAAGGACAATCCGGAATTGATGGACCGGCTCGAAGCCGCCATCCGCAGCCGCACCGACGCGGTGGCCGAAGAAATGATGGTCGGCCCCGACGATGAAGGCGACGACGACAATTGATCCCGATCCGGTCGGCTCGCATTGGCGGGCCGACCGGGAAACGGCGGCGGGTCTTCAGCCCCTTGCACCTGCACTCCCCTCTCCCCGCAGGTGGACCCGCCGGCCGTTGACCTTTTGTGCTGTGGCGGTTTTTCCGGTATTGCTGGAGACGGCGACTTTGTGGTGGGAAGCGGACTCGCCTACCGAATGAGGTGAAATGCAATTTTGGTGTCCAAAAGCGAAGTTGCGATTGTTGCGCCTGTAACGTCTACCCCCTCGTTTAGCGCGTCATCCACCGCATTGAGATCGGCGCTGCTAGAAGCAATCAGTTTGTAAACCTCGTGATCCATCACGCCTTTGTTACGGTGATCACGAGCGATTTTCAGACCTTGAACATATTCGGGTTGCCGCATCAGTTTCGCATTCAAAAATGTTCCATCCGGCCCGCTCGCGGTTACGTTCGGATCGAAATCGACCACCCCCAATTCCTCCAAGATCGGTCGGCTGAAAGCTAGCGGTAGAAACGCCAGCAATCTTCTTGCTTGGCCTTCATCAAATCCGCTCCGCCTCAAGACAGCTACCTGTGCGTCTTTCCCGGCATCCCACATCTCAGCGATGACATCGGCTGCGAGCACAATTTGAGCTTCGAGAATGGGTTTCGCTTTTCGCCAAGGCAGTTTCATCGGATGAATCTACTCGGCAGTTCAGAGGTCTGCAATTGGTCGGTTCCGGTCATTTGTCGCCATATCGGTAGCGAAAGTCCGATGTGGGGTAGGGAGCGGACCTCATACGCTCGTCACCCCGGACTTGATCCGGGGTCCATGAGGCCATGCACCGCCCGCGACTTAGAGGGCGTATGGATCCCGGATCAAGTCCGGGATGACGATATGGCATATGGCAATGAACGGTCGTTGGCGGACGTCATTCGTTCCCGCTCGTGTCGAGCGAAGTCGAGACACCCATCGGCCATGCGCGGCTCTGCGGGGCATCTCGTCTTCGCTCGATGCGAACGGGGGTGGGAAGGACGGCTGTCGACCGGGCCTCCTGCACGTCGGCGCCGTTATCCTGTCTCACCATCGCGGTCCCTTTCGCCGTGCCTTGCGCGTGCTTTGCCAACGGCTACAAGCGAACCATGCCTGCGATCCGCCTCTTTGGCCTGCCCACCGATATCAACAGCAGCTTCGAACGGGGCGCGGCCGCCGGACCCGCGGCGATCCGCGCGGCGCTGTTCAGCGACCGCGGCAATATGGCGAGTGAACTCGGCGCCGAGATTGGCACCGACATCGTATTCACCGATGATGGCGATCTGCCGCTGACCGAAAACACTGCGCAGGACGATGCCGCGATCCGGCGCCACGTCGTGATGCTGCAGGAGGATGGCGAGGTGCCGTTGGCGGTCGGCGGCGATCATGCGGTGACCTTCCCGCTCGTCGAGGCCGCGGCGACCTGTTTCGGGCCGGTGAGCATCCTCCATTTCGACGCCCACCCCGATCTCTACGACGATTTCGGGGGCAATCCGCGCAGCCACGCTTCGCCCTTTGCCCGCATCTGCGAGGCCGGCCATGCCAAGCGACTGGTGCAGGTCGGCATCCGCACGCTCACCAACCATTGCCGCGAACAGGCGGCGCGCTTCGGCGTCGAGATCATTCCGATGGCCGATTTCACCCCCGATCGCGTCCCGGTCCTCGACGGCCCGCTCTACATCTCGATCGACCTCGACGGCCTCGACCCGTCGGCGGCGCCCGGCGTCGCGCATCCCGAGCCCGGCGGGCTGACGGTGCGCGAAGTTCTGGCGGTGCTGCACAAGCAGACCGCGCCGATCGTCGGCGCCGACATTGTCGAGCATCATCCCGGCCGCGATATCGGCGATGTCACCGCGATCCTCGGCGCGAAGCTCGTTCGCGAACTCACGGCGCTGATCGATCGCAACGGCCCTTATAAGAACTGACCCCTTGAGGAGAGCATCATGACCCTGATCGTCCACCATCTGAACAACAGCCGGTCGCAGCGCATATTGTGGCTGCTCGAAGAAATCGGCGCGTCCTATGAGGTCAAATATTATGACCGCGACGCGACGACCAACCTCGCGCCGCCCGAACTGATCGCGGTCCATCCGCTCGGCAAATCGCCGGTAATTTCCGATGGCGACCGCGTGATCATCGAATCGGGGGCGATCACCGAATATCTGTGCGAACGGCACGGCGGCGGGCATCTGGTGCCCGAGCGCGGCAGCGACGACCATATCAGCCACCTCGAATGGCTGCATTTTGCCGAAGGGTCGGCGATGACCCCGATCCTGCTGCGCATCTACACCGCGCGGCTGGGCGAGGCGGCGGCGCCGCTCGAACCGCGGATCAACCAGCAACTCGACGCGCATTTCGCCTATATGGAAAGCCGTGTCGGCGACAATGGTCACTTCATCGGCGACAGCCTGTCGGCGGCGGACATCATGCTGAGCTTCCCGGCCGAGATCGCGATCATGCAGGGCATGGCGCCGCGCTATCCCAAGCTCGCGGCCTTTGTGAACGCGTGCCATGCGCGCCCCGCCTGGCAGCGTGCGCGCGAAAAGGGCGGCGCTTATTATGGCTATTGACCAGCGGCGCTGGTTGCCGCTCGCCGCGCTGGGGCTGATCGCCAGCGCAGCGGCGGCGCAGGTGCCGCCGCTCGGGCCGGAGGTCGAGCGGATCGCGACGGGCGCCGACGGCGCCGCGTTCACCGTGGCGGCGGCCGACGAAAGCGCCGCGATGGGCCGCTTTGCCGTCTATACGATGGCGCTGGCGAAGCGCGATTATGCCAGCGCTTACGCGATGCTGCGGCTGTCGTTCCAGGCGGCGAACCCGCGGCTCGAATGGGAAATGAACCTGCGCAAGCGGACCACATTGTGGGCCGACGGCACGCTCCGCGTGCTGCGCGTCAGCTGGTATGCCGACCCCGCCGGGCAGCCGCCGGGGCTCTACGCCGCCTTTGATTTTCGCGGCGATCGCAAGGATGGGACGATGGATTGCGGCTATGTCGCGGTCCACCGCACTGCGCCGGGTGCCGACTGGACCGTCGTGCGCACCGACACCTCCGAAGTCCCCGCCGCGCTGATCGAGGATGGGGTGCCAAAGGCCGACGTGCTGCGACAATTGCCCTGCTATCTGGGCAAGGGGATCGCCACCGCTTTCTGATCGATTGCAGCGTTGATCGTCATCGACACGAAGCGGCTTGTCGCATGCCCGCAAAATCCCTAATTCGCGCGCATGACATCGACCAACGACATTCGCCGCTCGTTCCTCGACTATTTCGGGGGCACCGGGCACCATATCGAGCCGTCGGCGCCGCTGGTGCCGTACAACGACCCGACGTTGATGTTCGTCAACGCCGGGATGGTGCCGTTCAAGAATGTCTTCACGGGCCTCGAAAAGCGGCCGTACAGCACCGCGGCCTCGTCGCAGAAATGCGTCCGTGCGGGCGGCAAGCATAATGACCTCGACAATGTCGGCTTCACCGCGCGGCACCACACCTTCTTTGAAATGCTGGGCAATTTTTCGTTCGGTGATTATTTCAAGGAACAGGCGATCCATCATGCGTGGAACCTGATCACCAAGACCTGGGGGCTGGCGCCCGAACGGCTGACGGTCACCGTCTATCACACCGACGACGAAGCGTTCGACCTGTGGAAGAAGATCGCGGGGCTGCCCGAAGAGCGGATCATTCGCATCGCGACCAACGACAATTTCTGGTCGATGGGCGACACCGGGCCGTGCGGGCCGTGCAGCGAAATCTTTTACGACCATGGCGACCATATCTGGGGCGGCCCGCCGGGATCGCCCGAGGAAGACGGCGACCGTTTCGTCGAAATCTGGAACCTGGTGTTCATGCAATATGACCAGCGCGGTCCCGGCGACCGCGTCGACCTGCCGCGCCCCAGTATCGACACCGGCATGGGGCTGGAGCGCGTCGCTGCGGTGCTGCAGGGCGTCCACGACAATTATGACACCGACACGTTCAAGGCGCTGATCGCGGCGTCGGTCGACCTGACCGGGGTTCCGGCCGAGGGCGCGACGCAGGCGAGCCACCGCGTGATCGCCGACCATCTCCGCGCGTCGAGCTTCCTCGTCGCCGACGGAGTGCTGCCGTCGAACGAGGGGCGCGGTTATGTGCTGCGCCGGATCATGCGCCGCGCGATGCGGCACGCGCATCTGCTCGGCGCCAAGGATCCGCTGATGTACCGGCTGTTGCCGTCGCTGACCGCCGAGATGGGCGCCGCCTATCCCGAGCTGATCCGCGCCCAGCCGCTGATCGCCGAGACATTGGAGCGCGAGGAAACCAAGTTCCGCCAGACGCTCGACAAGGGGCTGCGGCTGCTCGACGAGGCAACGGTCGGCATGGGTGCGGGGGCGACCCTGCCCGGCGAGGTCGCGTTCAAGCTCTACGACACGTTCGGTTTCCCCTACGACCTGACCGAGGATGCGCTGCGCACGCAGGACATCGCGGTCGATCGTGCGGGTTTCGACGCGGCGATGGCGCAGCAGAAGGCGGCGGCGCGCGCGGCGTGGAAGGGCAGCGGGCAAAAGGCGTCGGAAGAGATCTGGTTCGACCTGGCCGAAACGAACGGCAGTACCGAATTCACCGGCTATGGCTCGACCGTCGGCGAAGGCCAGGTGATTGCGCTGGTCAAGGACGGCGTGCAGGTGGACGAGGGCAAGGCGGGCGACGAGCTGGTCGTTCTGACCAACCAGACACCCTTTTACGGCGAAAGCGGCGGCCAGATGGGCGACAGCGGCACGATCGCGACGCTGAGCGGTGCGAAGGCGTCGATCAGCGACACCGGCAAGCCGCTGGGGCGGCTGCACGCGCATCAGGCGAAGCTGGAGGCGGGGACGCTGAAGGTCGGCGATACGGTGCAGCTGACCGTCGATGCCGAGCGCCGCGACCGCATCCGCGCCAACCACAGCGCGACGCATTTGCTGCACGCCGCCTTGCGCAATCGCCTCGGCGGGCATGTGACGCAGAAGGGCAGTCTGGTGGCCGAGGACCGCTTCCGCTTCGACTTCTCGCATCCCAAGGCGCTGACGCCTGAAGAGATTGCCGATGTCGAGGCCGACGTGAACGCGCAGATCCGTGGCAACGAGGCGGTGACGACGCGGCTGATGACCCCGGACGACGCCGTCGCGGCGGGCGCGCTGGCGCTGTTCGGCGAGAAATATGGCGATGAAGTGCGCGTGCTGAGCATGGGCAGGGCGACCGACAATCATTATTCGGTCGAGCTTTGTGGCGGCACGCACGTCCGCGCGCTGGGCGACATCGCCTTGTTCAAGATCATCAGCGAAAGCGCGGTGTCTTCGGGCGTGCGGCGTATCGAGGCGCTGACCGGCGATGCCGCGCGCCAGTGGCTGAATGGCCGCGACGAGGCGCTGAAGGCCGCGGCCGCGGCGCTCAAGACCTCGCCCGACGACGTCCCGGCGCGCGTCGCGCAGCTGGCCGAGGCGCTCAAAAAGGCCGAGCGCGAGCTGGCCGATGCGAAGAAGGCCTTGGCCATGGGCGGCGGCGGCGCGAGCGGCCTGGCGGTCGAGCAGGTGGGCGATACCGCGTTCATCGCGCAGGTCGTCGACGGGCTCGATCCCAAGGAACTGCGCGGCACGGTCGACGGGCTGAAGAAGCAGGTCGGCAGCGGCGTCGCGATGCTGGTCGCGGTCAACGACGGGCGCGCTTCGGTCGCGGTCGGGGTGACCGAGGGCGTGGCCCATAACGCCGTCGATCTCGTCAAGCTCGCGGTTGCGGCGCTCGGCGGACAGGGCGGCGGCGGGCGGCCCGACATGGCGCAAGGCGGCGGTCCCGACGGCGGCGCGGCCGATGCGGCGGTGGCCGCGGTCAAAGCCGCGCTCGTTTGAAACCGACCAAGAAGACGCGGCGTACCGATCATGCCGAACGGCTGATCGCGGCGCCGCTGGTCGACGTCTTTTCGGCCTTCACTAGCGAGGCGAAGCTGGCGCAATGGTTGCCGCCCGAGGGCGCGACCGGCGAATTCGAGCATGTCGATTTGCGCTCGGGCGGCGGCTTTCTGATGCGGCTGACCTTTGACGATGCCGACGTCGAGACCAAGAGCGACGATGATAGCGATGTCGTCGAGGTCTATATTCCGACGCTCGACGACGGCCGCCTGATCGTGTGGGAGGTCGAATTCGTCTCCGACGATCCGCGCTTTTCGGGGACGATGGCGATGCACTGGTATCTGTCGCGGCAAGGCGGCGGCACGCTGGTGACGATCGACGCGCATCATGTGCCGCCGGGGATTTCGGCGAAGGATCACCTTGAAGGCCTGAATTCATCGTTGGCGAATTTGGCGCGGGTGGTGGAGGGCACGGCCTCCTAAATCCGTTCGCATCGAGCGAAGTCGAGATGCCCCTCGGTCGGGCGCCACCCCGATAGGTGTCTCGACTTCGCTCGACACGAACGGATTTTAGGAGCGGAACTAGCTTTCGACCCCCTTCGCCTTCCCCCACGCCCGCGCCGCGGTGTAACCCAGATACCCCGTCCCAAACAGCGCGTAGAGCGGCTCGGGAATCCCCGCGAGATAGGCGTTCATGCCGTCGGCTATCCCCTTGGCCATGTCGGGCCGTGCCGCGGCGATCAGACCCATCGGGATCGCCCACAGCAGCAGCGCATACATGACATAGAGGAAGCTCGGCCGCGCGCGGCTGGTCCACGGGTCGGCGCTGTTCGCCTCGGCGACGATCGCGGTCATCCGGGTGCGGATCGCCTCCATCTCCTGGCTGCCCTCCATCTTGAGCAGTTCGAGCTTGGCGCGGTCGCGCGCTTCGGGGTCGGGGATGATCTTGTCGATCAGCTTGGCGATCGGGCCGATCAGGCCTTCGATGATGCTCATATCGATTTTCCTTTTTGCTAGAGAATCCTCACAACTTCACTCGCGATTCACATGTTTTTCCGGGATCAGGGCTGGCCGATGCGGTTGGCGAGCCAGCCGTAGAGAAACGCTTCCTGGCTGGGGCGGCGCTCGGCGAGCGCGATGTAGCGTTCGCCTTGCAGCGCCTCCATCGCGCGCAGCAGCACGGTTTCGCCGCCGACGCCGCGCGCGCGCAGAAAAGCGTCGAGCGCCGACAGGGTGCGCGCGCCAATGTCGCGATCGACGGCGATGTCGGGATAGTCGCGCGCGGCGCGGTTGAGCGCGTTGAGCGCGCGTTGCAGAAACCCGGCGGCGGTGCCGGTGCCCATGTTGACGCCGGTGTCGAACAATTCGGCGGCGATCGCCGGGGCGCGCAACGCGACCTTGTCGAAACCCGGACGCAACCAATAGAGGCGGCGATAGATGGTTGCGGCTTCTGTGCGCGGCAGGTCACGCATGGCGCCGTCATAGCCCTGGGCGCGGGCCACCGCCTCGGTAATTCCCCAGCAGGTTGGGCCACCGCGGTCGGCAGGGTGGTTTACATATCGGCCTTCGCGGTCGATGACGGCATCGATCAGCGCGTCGGCATCGACGCTTGGGCAATCGGATCTGGGCATGAGTCGCTCCTTTGGTTTGTTGGATCGTCAAAACGAACCATATTGGAATATTGTAGGAAAGGGTTTTCGCGATGCGGGCGTTGCAGGTGAGCGCGTTGCTGCCCGATCATGCGGGGGCCGCGGTAACGGATCTGCCGGTGCCGCAGCCGGGCCCGGGCGAGGTGCGGGTGCGCGTACGCGCGGCGGCGGTGAATTTCCCTGACCTGCTGATGACGCGCGGCGACTATCAGTTGAAGCCCGCGCTGCCGTTTGTTTCGGGGCTGGAGTTTGCGGGCGAGGTCGATGCGCTGGGCGAAGGGGTTGTTGGCTGGCAGGTCGGTGACGCGGTGGTCGGCGGCAACCGGTTTGGCGCGATGGCCGAATATTGCGTCGCGCCGGCGGCGGCGCTGCGCGCCAGGCCCGCGCGGCTGTCGTGGGAAGAGGCGGCGGCCTACCCGGTCGCGTACCTCACCGCCTATGTCGCGCTGGTCCGCTGTGCGCGGGTCGCGCCGGGCGAATGGGTGCTGGTGCATGGCGCGGCGGGCGGCGTCGGGCTGGCGGCGGTCGATCTGGCCAAGGCGCTGGGCGCGCGGGTGATCGCGGCAGCGAGCAGCGCCGCCAAGCGCGAGGCGGTGGCGCGGTGCTATGCGCCCGATGCAGTGATCGATTCCGAAGCCCGATTCCGCGAGCAGGTGAAGGACCTGACGGGCGGGGCGGG
This sequence comes from Sphingopyxis sp. L1A2A, assembly GCF_005502465.1. Taxonomy (GTDB): domain Bacteria; phylum Pseudomonadota; class Alphaproteobacteria; order Sphingomonadales; family Sphingomonadaceae; genus Sphingopyxis. Next base: position 29,072 of record NZ_SCOT01000017.1, on the reverse strand, counting down.
GGCCGATGTGATCTTTGATCCGGTTGGCGGCGACATATTCGACGAATCGACGCGGTGCATTGCATTCGGCGGGCGGTTGCTGGTCATCGGCTTCGCGTCGGGGCGGATCCCCACGGTGTCGGTCAACCTGCCGCTGATCAAGGGCTTTGCGGTCGTCGGGGTGCGCGCGGGCGAGTATGGGCGGCGGTTTCCCGAGCGCGGCGCCGAGAATGTCGCGGCGATCGACGCGCTGGCGGCAGCGGGGGAGATTCGCCCGCATGTCCATGCCGCGCTCGACCTGGCCGAGTGGCGCACCGGCTTCGCCATGCTGGAGCGGCGCGAGGTGGTGGGGAAGGTGGTGCTGAAACCGTGACGAACCGAGCCTGATGCCATAGTTTTGCGACACGCGACCTGCCATGTCCGGGCGGGGCGTTTCGGCGAATTCGCCAAACACGACAAAAGGACATGCAATGAAGAAATTGACGATGGCTGCGGCCGCATTTGGGCTGGCGTTGCCGATCGCGTCCGCCGCCCAGCCGCCACAGGATGGTGGCCGGATGTTCGCGATGATTGACGCCAATGGCGACGGCAAGCTCGACAAGGCCGAAGTCACCAAAATGGCCGAAATGCGTGCGCAGCGGCAGGGCGATCCGACATTGGCGTCGCCGGAAAAGGTTGCCGCTTTTATCAAGCACGTCGATGCCAATGGCGATGGTGCGATCGACAAGGCCGAACTGGACACGATGCGCAAGGCGCGCGCTTCGGCGCCGCCGCCGGAAGCGAACTGACGCGGGCGCGGCGGCAGCCGTCAGGCTGTCGCCGCAAACCTGCCCCGGGCAGGGTGAAGAATTCAGAAGAAAATTGGTCGGGACGAGAGGATTCGAACCTCCGACCCCCACACCCCCAGTGTGATGCGCTACCAGGCTGCGCTACGTCCCGACCGGCCCTGCTGGGCAGGCGAGGCCCCTAGCGCGGCTTGGCGGGGGATGCAAGGCTCTCCTGAGCAAAGCATCAGGTCGCGATGGCCGCAAAGCGCGCCGAGCGCGCCGCGCCCTTGACCTTGTCGCCATCCTCCCCATTTCGTCGGCGCCTGACGAGGGGGCGGCGCAGCGACCGGTTGCGCGCAACGCCCCTGCATGATAGGCGCCGCGCCATTCATACGCGCCGGTTCCGTTGGGGACAGGCTGTGTTTTCAAACGGAAAGTTTTTCACCCATGTCGACGCAATTGCTTCTGACCCAGGCGGCCGGATCGGGCGGCGGGGCCGCCGGCTTCCTGATGCTGGTGCCCTATCTGCTGATCTTTGTCGTGTTCTGGTTCTTCCTGATCCGCCCGCAGCAGGTGCGCGCCAAGGAGCATCGCAACAAGATCGCCGCGGTGAAGCCGCGCGATCAGGTGGTGACCGGCGGCGGCATCGTCGGCAAGGTCACGCGCGTCGACGATGATTTCGCCGACGTCGAAATCGCGCAGGGCGTCAAGATCAAGGTCGTCAAATCGACCCTGGCCGACGTGATGCAGCCCGGCGCCAAGCCCGCCAACGACTGACGCGGCGGGGCCGGCGTCGCCGCCGCCCCGCGCATGCTATCGGACCCATAGACCATGCTCGATTTCCCGCGCTGGAAAACCATCAGCATCAGCATCATCCTGATGCTCGGTATCCTCTTTTCCATCCCCAGCTTTCTGCCCGAAAAGACGCTGAACAGCCTGCCATCATTCCTGCAGGCCAAGGTCAATCTGGGTCTCGATCTGGCCGGTGGCAGCCATTTGCTGCTCGAGGCCGACATTGACGACCTGCGGAAAACCCAGTTGACCAGCATGGAAAAGACCGTGCGCACCGCGATGCGCGGCGAGCGCGGCCCCGACGACGACATCGCGATCGGCGAGTTGTCGGTCGCGGGCGGCAAGATCAGCTTTCTCGTCCGCGATCAGGCGCAGCTCGACGACGCGCGCGACCGGTTGTTCAGCCAGACGCAGGGCGCCGCGATGACCGGCCAGCGCGACTGGAACATCGACATCATCGACACCACGCGGATCGTGATGACCCCGACCAGCGCCGGACAGACGCAGGCGGTTGCCGACGCGATGGATTCGGCGCGCGACATCATCGACAAGCGCGTCAACGACCTGGGCACCCGCGAACCGACGATCATCCGCGAAGGCAATGATCGCGTCGTTGTCCAGGTGCCGGGCCTCCAGGATCCGGCGGCGCTGAAAGAATTGATCGGCAAGACCGCGCGGCTGGAATTCCGCATGGTCGACCCCAACGCCGACCCCGCCGAAGCCGCCGCGGGCCGCGTGCCGGTGGGCAGCGAGATCGTCCCTTATGCCGAGGGTGAGGGCAGCGGCGCGTCGTTTGAGGTGCTGCGCCGTCAGGTGATGATCAGCGGCGAGCAGCTGATCAACGCGCGCCAAAGCTATGACGCGCAGTCGAACGAGCCGGTCGTTTCGATCAGTTTCGATTCGGGCGGATCGAGCACCTTTGCCAAGGTAACCGCGCAGAATGTCGGTAAACGCTTTGCGATGGTGCTGGATGGCAAAGTGTTGTCGGCGCCGTCGATCAACGAACCGATCCTGGGCGGCACGGCGCAGATTTCGGGCAGCTTTTCGGTCGCGAGCGCCAATGCGCTGGCGATTTCGCTGCGATCGGGCGCGTTGCCGGTGAAGATGGCGGTGGTCGAGGAACGCACCGTGACCCCCGAACTGGGCGCCGATTCGATCCGCAAGGGCGCGATCGCGGGCATCATCGCGACCGCCGCGGTGCTGACGCTGATGATCATCGTCTATGGCCGCTTTGGCGTTTATGCCAATATCGCGCTGTTCTTTAACGTGTTCCTGATCATCGCGATCATGGCGGCGTTCAACGCGACGCTGACCTTGCCGGGCATCGCCGGTTTCGTGCTGACGATCGGCGCGGCGGTCGACGCCAACGTGCTGATCAACGAGCGAATACGCGAAGAATTGAAGCGCGGGCGAAAGGTTTTCCAAGCCGTCGAGCTGGGCTATTCCGAAGCCAGCCGCGCGATTTTCGACGCCAACGTCACCAACGTGATCGCCGCGGCGCTGATGTTCTGGTTCGGCTCCGGCCCGATCAAGGGGTTCGCCGTGGTGCTGACCATCGGCATCGTCACCAGCGTCTTTACCGCCGTCACTGTCACGCGGATGTTCGTCGCCCACTGGCTGCGGACCAAGCGTCCGACGTCGATCAACATTTAAGGGAGCGAAACGATGCGCTTGCTCAAACTCGTCCCCGACGACACCAATATCGATTTTCTGAAGTGGCGGAAACTCGCGTCCTTCATGAGCTTTTTCCTGGTCGTGGTGTCGATCGCGCTGGTCGCGACCAAAGGCCTCAATCTCGGCGTCGATTTTGTCGGCGGCCAGTCGGTGCGGGTCGAATTCACGCAGGACATGCCGCCGATCGACGAAATTCGCGAAAAGGTCGGCAACATCGGCCTGGGCGAAGCGACGATCCAGCAGTTCGGATCCGACAAGGCTGTGTCGATCCGTACTGCGCTGCCCGAAGGCGACAAGTCTGCCGCCGAGCGCGCCGGACAGCAACTGGTAACGGGTATCCAGAAAGCCTTTCCGACCGCGAAGGCCGGTTCGGTGGAAACCGTGTCGGGCAAGGTGTCGGGCGAGTTGATCCGCACCGGCGCGATCAGCCTGGGCCTCGCGATCATCGGCATTTCGATCTATATCTGGATCCGCTTTGAATGGCAGTTCGGCGTCGGCGCGCTAGGCCGCCTGTTCCACGAGGTGTCGTTGACGTTCGGCCTGTTCGCGGTGACGCAGATGCAGTTCGACCTGAACAGCGTCGCGGCCTTGCTGACGATCGTCGGCTATTCGCTCAACGATACGATCGTCGTCTATGACCGCATCCGCGAAAATCTGAAAAAATACCGCAAGATGGAGATTGTTCCGCTCCTCAATCTCAGCATCAACGAAACGCTGTCGCGCACGGTGATGACCACTCTGGCGATGCTGCTCGCGCTGGGCGTGCTGTTGATCTTTGGCCCCGACGTGATTTTCGGCTTTACCGCTGCGATGTTGTTCGGCGTGTTCATCGGGGGCTATTCGTCGGTGTTGATGTCGACCCCGGTGCTCGTCTGGCTGAAGGTCGGACCCGACAGCTTTATCCCGCGCACCAGCGCAGGCATGGACGGCGGCGAGCGGGTCGAACGCAAGGACGACGGCGCGGTCGTTTAATCTGATCCAAGGATTGGAGTTACCGTAGCCCTGAGCCTGTCGAAGGGCGCTTATCCTGAGAGGCGCCCTTCGACAGGTTCAGGGCTGCGGTTCATTTTTTCCTGACGGTTTTGCACAGCGGCGCAGATGCGCTGCGAGTTCGCGGCCGTTGCGATCCCAGTCGAAGCGGCCGCCCAGGCTGGCGGCGACGTCGGGCGCCGCGGGCGGGTTGGCGAGGATCGCCTGCACCGCAGTTGCAATCGCGTCAGGCGTGCGCTGGACGATGCGGCCCGCGACGGGTGAGGTGACCAGTTCGGCGGCGCCGCCGGCATCGCTGATGACGATCGGGGTGCCGCAGGCGAGCGCCTCGACCCAGGCATTGGCGAGGCCTTCGCTGACCGACGGCATAACCACCGCGTCGGCGGCGCGATAAAGCTGCGGCAGGTCGGCGTTGGCGACCGGACCCATGAACCGAACACGCGGCTCGACGCCAAGTCGCTGCGCCAGCGCGCGGTAGCGGTCTTCGGCTTCGCCCGCCCCGGCGAGCCAATACTGGACGCCGGGCAGCGCGGGGAGCGCTTCGATCACAAGCGCCTGACCCTTGCGGGGGATGAGCGCGCCGACGGTCAGGATCATCGGCGCGTCGCCGATGCCCAGCGCGGCGCGCGCGGCGGCGCGGTCGCCGGGGGCAAAGCGGGCGGTGTCGATGCCGGTGTAGTGGACTGCGATCTTGGCGGGATCGATGCCGATCGCCGCCATGTCGCGGTGCATCGCGTCCGACACAGCGAGCAGGCCCGCCGCCTTGTCGGCGGCCTTGATCAGCTGCGGCGCGGTTGCCGGGTCATGGCCGAAATGGCTGATGTCGGCGCCGCGCGCCTTAACCGAGAAGGGGAGGCCGAGCGCGGCGGCGACGCGCATCGCGGCGGGGCCGTCTGGGTAGAAGAATTGCGCGTCAACGACGTCGAATGTGTGGCCGGGCACCGCCGACAGCACGGCGCGCGCGACCATCGCCGGGTTGAGGCGGGCGCCGAGACGCGGGATCAGCGCGAAGCGCGGGCGGTGGACGGTGAGGCCGTGCCAGCTTTCGGTCCGCGGCAGGTCGCGCAGCTTGCGATAGCGTGGGTGCAGCGAGAGCGGGAAGGGTGGCAGGCCGACGGGCGCGACGACGGTGAGGTCGATTCCCGGCTGTGCGGCGAGCGCGCGCAGGCTCTTTTCGACGAACAGCCCGAAGTTGGGCCGCGCCGCGTCGGGGAACAGCGTGGCGATCGACACGACGCGCAGGGGCGGAGCGTCGGTCACTCAGAGCGTGCGGATCAGCCGCACCGCGACCGCCGCCCATGGCGGGTTGCTGACGATCTGTTGCCGCCCCCCGGCGCCGAGCGGCAGCAGGTGCAATTTCTCGCCATCGACGTTGAGCAGCCGTGCGAAGAAAAAGCGCCCGGCGGGGCGCGGAACGAGCAGGTCGCGGTTGAGCGCGCCCGTCCAGTCGCCCGCGATGCGGCGGCACCAGATTTCGTCGCCGGCGCGATAATCGCCGATTGATGAGGTGACGCGCACCGCGACCATGTCCTCACCCGGGCGCGCGGTCAGCGCCTGTTCGACCCGCGTCGGCGCCTGCGCGCCATCGGCGCCGAGATGCGCCGTGATGGTGAGCTGGGTATCCTGCGGCAATTGCACTAGGTCGGCGGCATCGACCCCGAGCGCCGCGGCGATGCGGTTCATCCAGCCGAGCGACAGCGTGCGCGTCCCGGTTTCGAGGCGGCCGATCGTCTGCGCGGTGGTCGGCGGATCGCAGCGCGCACCGACCTCTTCGAGCGTCAGGCCCTTGGCGCGGCGAACCGAGCGGATGCTGTTGATCATCGCAAAACCCTCAAATAACCAAATCGGTTTCTTCTTTCCTACAAAATATTCCAGTGTCAAGGTCTGTCTTCTGCCCGAGGAGATTGGAATGATCGCACGCCAGCTTGCCACCCGTCTGCACCCCGACGATCATATCGACCCCGGCAAGACCGGCCCGCAGACGATGCGGCATGTAACGATCAATATGGCCGAGAGCCCGATTGCCTGGCTGGCGGCGCGCGGCCATTTGACGCAGGCGCAACTCGGCGCGGGCGAACGGCTGCGCGCCGATTATGAGCGCGCCGGGCTGGCGGCGCGGGTGACAATGCGCTGGGACGCGGCGCCGCCCGCGAAGAGCCGCGGCGGCGCGCGCGCGGCGGATGCTTCGCTGGCGCGCATCGACGCGCACCGGCGTTTTCATGCGGCGCTCGATGCGGCGGGGCCGGGTCTGGCCGACATCTGCTGGCGGGTGATTTGTGCGGGTGAGGGGATTGCCGGGGCAGAGAAGGGGCTGGGGTGGCCGACGCGGTCGGGGAAGCTGGTGCTGGGGCTGGCGCTGGATCGGTTGGCGCGGTTTTATGGGGTGGGATAGTCGGTGTGTACGACCGGAAACGACCAATTGCAGACCTACAATTTCGTCACCCCGGACTTGATCCGGGGTCCATCCCCCCTTGCGCCGCGCTATGCTGCGAGGGCGGATGGATCCCGGATCAAGTCCGGGATGACGAAGCCAGAAGGCGTCCGCTAACCACCCCAAAGCAGCCGTCATCGGCCTTGGTAAACCGAGCCGACTTATTGGAGCGCCTCAACCTCTTCGGCCAGCTCCAGCCAGCGATCTTCCGCCGCCGCCTTTTCTTCGCGCAGCGTCTCCAGCTTGCCCGTCAGCGCGGTGAATTTTGCATGGTCGCGCGCGAACAGACTGCCGTCGGACAATTCCGTTTCCGCCGCTGCCATCTCCGTCTCGATCGCCTCGATCCGGCCCGGCAGCAGGTCGTAATCGCGCTGATCCTTGTAGCTCAGCTTTTTGCGCGCGGTCGGCGGGGGCGGGGCGGCGGCGGTTGACGCCTTGGTTTTGACGCTGTTCGGCTTGACCCGCTTCGCTTCCCAGTCGGCATAGCCGCCCGCGACAATGTCGACCTTGCCGGTGCCGTCGAGGCCGAGCGTTACGGTGACGGTGCGGTCGAGGAAGTCGCGGTCATGGCTGACCAGCAGCACGGTGCCGGCGTAATCGGCGATGACTTCCTGCAGCAGGTCGAGCGTTTCGAGGTCGAGGTCGTTGGTCGGCTCGTCGAGCACGAGCAGGTTCGATTCGCGGGCGAATTCGCGCGCGAGCAACAATCGCGAGCGTTCGCCGCCCGACAGCGCGCCGACGCTGGCCTCCATCACGCCGGGATCGAACAGGAACTCCTTGAGATAACCCTGGATATGCTTTTTGACCCCGCGCACCTCGACCCAGTCGCCGCCGTCGGCGAGAATGTCGCGCACGGTCTTGTCGGGCGACATCAGGCTGCGCTGCTGGTCGATGATGATGCCGTCGAGCGTCGGGGCGAGGGTGATGCTGCCCTCGTCGGGCTCGATCTCGCCGGTGAGCAGTTTGAGCAGGGTCGACTTGCCCGCGCCGTTGGCGCCGACGATGCCGATGCGGTCGCCGCGCTGAACGCGGAAATCGAAATTCTTGATGATCGTGCGGTCGCCGAAGCTTTTCGACACACCCTCGGCAACGATGACGGACTTCGAGCGGACGTCGTCGTTGGCGAGGCCGAGCTTGGCGACGCCGGGGCCGCCGATCATCGCGGCGCGGGTGGCGCGCATTTCCTTCAGCTTTTCCAGCCGGCCCTGGTTGCGCTTGCGGCGCGCGGTGACGCCGCGTTCGAGCCAGTGCGCTTCGAGCCGCAGTTTCGAATCGAGCCGCTGCGCGGCGCGCGCTTCCTCGGCGGCGATCGCGTCGCTCCATTCCTCGAAACCGCCGAAGCCGATTTCCTTGCGGCGGATGCTGCCGCGGTCGAGCCACAGCGTCTGGCGCGTCAGGCGGGTAAGAAAGGTACGGTCGTGGCTGATCGCCACAAACGCGCCGGTGTAACGCGCGAGCCAGGATTCGAGCCAGTCGATTGCCGCGAGATCGAGGTGGTTGGTCGGTTCGTCGAGCAGCAGCACGTCGGGGTTTTGCGCGAGCGCGCGGGCCAGCGCGGCGCGGCGGCGCTCGCCGCCCGAGGCGCTGGCGGCGGTGCGGCTCATGTCGATGCCGAGCTGGTCGGCGATCGCGGCGACTTCAAATTCTTCGGGGGCTTCGGGCGCCGCGAGCGCAAAATCCATCAGCGTCGCAAATGGCGCGAAGTCGGGTTCCTGTTCGAGCATCACGACGTGCGTCCCGGGAACGATCACCCGCTTGCCTTTGTCGGCGTCGATCTGGCCCGCGAGCAGCTTGAGCAGCGTCGTCTTGCCCGCGCCGTTGCGCCCGATCAGCGCCAGCCGGTCACGCTCGCCGACATAGATGTCGAGATCCTGGAACAGCCAGCCGCTGCCCTGCACAAGGCCGAGGCCTTCATAAGAAAGAATGGGAGCTGCCATGATGAACGGCGCGCTACCGATCCATTCAGCATCATGCAAGCGCCGTCCGCGCAAAGGCCGGAACGGGTTCAGTCCGTCTGCGTTACGGGCTGGAAATCGGAAATGGCCGGGGTTCGGCCAACAGGAGAATGAAATGACGAAGCAATTGTTCGCCGTTATGGCAACCGGACTGGCGCTGATGGCGGCAACGCCTGCGCTCGCGCAGCAGGGAGGTTCGACGGTGACCGCAGCAACGACGCAGGGACCGATTTTGAGTTTCAGCGTCAGCGAGGAAGTGCGCTCGCGCCCCGATCAGGCGAGTGTCGGCGCTGGGGTGACCACGACCGCGCCGACCGCGGTCGAGGCGATGCGGCTGAACGCCGCGGCGATGGACAAGCTGATCGCCGCAGCCAAGGCGCGCGGGATCAAGGCCGAGGACATCCAGACGAGCGGGATCAGCCTGTCGCCGCAATATGATTATAACAACCAGGGCAACGGCCAGCCGCCGCGCTTTCTGGGCTATCAGGTGTCGAACACGGTCCGCGCGACGACGTCGAAGATCGACGACATCGGTCCGCTGCTCGATGCGCTGGTTGCGGCGGGCGGCACCAACATCGACGGGCCGTCGTTCGCGATGAAAGATCCCGACGCGCAGCTGGCCGGCGCGCGCGGCGCCGCGATCAAGGCCGCCGAAGCGAAGGCGGCCGACTATGCGCGGCTCGCCGGTTTCCGCGGCGCCGAGCTGGTGTCGCTGAGCGAAGGCGGCAGTTTTGGCCCCAACCCACCGATGCCGATGGTGCGGATGCAGGCGATGGACGCGGCGGGCAAGGCGACCCCGGTCGAGCCGGGGCGCGTTTCAAATACGCTGACGCTGAATTTTCAGTATCGGTTGGTGCGGTAAATTCCCTCCCCCTTTGATGGGGGAGGCAGCGAGACTTGCGAACTTGTTCGCTAGTCGCAGCGGTGGGGGTGCGTTCTCGGCCTGAAACTGTGGCGCAAGGACGCGCCGTCACCCCCATCCAACTCCGCCTAATCGCTGCGCGATAAGGCTGCGTATCCTTCCCCCATCGAGGGGGAAGGGAAAATCCTGACGATGCTATCCCAACTCCCCCTCCGCCCACGGCCACGGCCGTTCGCGGAACCATTTGGTGATGATATATTTCCGCCCCTTGCGCACCTTCATCCCGTGGTGGAGCGTGTCGGGGTTGGTGGTGCCGTCGGGGCGGACATTGTTCCAGGCGAGCAGCTTGCCCATTTCGGGCTGGTGGAGCTTGCCGGTGGCGAGGAAGCGCGTCGCGCCGCCCGCGCCCGGTTCGTTCAGGTAAATCATCAGCGTCCAGCTGCGCTGCCCCGGGATCGCGCAATAGGTTTCCCAGTCGGCGCCATGCGGGTCGAAATAATCGGTGTGCGCCTTGAACTCCTGCCCGACGTCGTACCGCTGGCCCTGCATCGGCTCGCCATATTGGGGCGGGATGCCGGTGAGGTCGTGGAGCCGGTTGTTGACCGCGATGACCAGCGGGTCGCGGTGGTCGAGGTCGCAGGTCGTGCTGGTGCGAAAGGCGGTGTCGCCGTTCGGATCGGCGATCGTCGATGGCCGCACGTCGCGGTCGATTTGTGCGACCAGCGCGGCACAGGTTTCGGCATCGAGAAAGCCCGATAGCATGAACTGTTCGAGCTTCGGCGTCGGCGCGCGGCGGATGCCGGGAACCGCGGCGAGTCGCGCCGCGGCGCGATCGGCGCCCGACGTCGCCATGTCGACAGGATCATTTGCGGCCATGGCGCGCGTTTTAGCAGGGATGCGCGTGCGAACAATGCTTGACGAACGGGGCGGTGCGCGCCTATTCGCCGCGCGCTGTCGAGGCCGCTTCTTGCGCCCTCGCCCATGTGTGTGGCGACCATAGCTCAGTTGGTTAGAGCGCCGGTTTGTGGTACCGGAGGTCGCGGGTTCGAGCCCCGTTGGTCGCCCCATTTTCCGCCCCATGATCCCGGGACAATCGTTCGGGCAGCGTTTCGGCGTGACTCTGCGCTCGCGTCTGATTATTACGCTATGACGTAATTTTTTAACGCGAGGATTGAGTCCATGTCCGCAGTCTGGGATTTCGCCGATTTCGACGATCATGAGCATGTTCACATGTTCCGCGACCGCGCCAGCGGGCTGACGGCGGTCATCGCGGTCCATTCGACGCACCTTGGCCCCGGCGCCGGCGGCGTGCGCTACTGGCACTATCCGCAGCGCGCGGCGGCGATCACCGATGCGCTGCGCCTGTCGCGCGGCATGAGCTATAAAAATGCGATGGCGGGGCTGCCGATGGGCGGCGGCAAGGGCGTGATCCTGGCCGACGAGGGCGCGGCGAAGACCCCCGAACTGCTCGCGGCGTTCGGGCGTTCGGTCGAATCGCTGGGCGGCGCTTATGTGACCGCCGAGGATGTCGGCATCACCGACGCCGATATGGTCCAGATCGCCAAGCACACCAAGCATGTCAGCGGGCTTCCCGTGGCGAGCGGCGCGGCGGGCGGTGACCCCGGTCCGCTGACCGCGCTCGGCGTCTATCTGGGCATCAAGGCGGCGATCCTGCAGGGACTGGGTACCGACAGCGCCGCAGGCGTGCGCATCGCGGTCCAGGGCGTCGGCAGCGTCGGCGGCGGCGTCGCGCGGCGGCTGGCGGCGGAAGGCGCGAAGCTGACCCTGGCCGACGTCAATCTGGCGCGCGCAAAGGCGCTGGCCGACGAACTCGGCGCCGACCTGGCCGATTCGGCAGCGATCATGGAGATCGAGGCCGATGTGCTCAGCCCCAACGCGCTGGGCGCGATCCTGACCGAGCGCAGCATCGAAAAGCTGCGCGTGCCGATCGTCGCTGGCGGTGCGAACAATCAGCTATCGACCGCCGCCGATGGCCAGCGCATCCACGACCGCGGGATCGTTTATGCCCCCGATTATGTGATCAACGCCGGCGGCATCATCAACGTCGCGCTGGAGTATCTGGGGCACGGGAGCCGCGAAGAAGTCGAGAGCCGCATCCACCTGATCCCCGGGCGGCTCGCCGAAATCTGGGCCGAGAGCAAGGCGAGCGGCACCCCGGCATCGGCGGTGGCCGACCGCATGGCGCAGAAGCTGATCGGGCGGGGGTAATCTCGACGGCCTGGGCCGTCCTGGTGTGACGCTCTGGATTGCTTCGCTTCGCTCGCAATGACGAAGAGTTAAAATGCTTCGTCATTGCGAGGAGCGAAGCGACGAAGCAATCCAGAGCGACCACGCGCCAGCAGCAGGGCTGGCGCGCGTCGTCAATTCCGCTAAGCCACCGCCAATGAAGCGGCATTTGTTTTTGGTCGGCGGCTGGGCGTCGCTCGCGCTGGGCGCGATCGGGGCGTTCCTGCCGCTGTTGCCGACGGTGCCGTTTGTCATCCTCGCCGCCTTCTGCTTTGCACGCTCGTCGCCGCGGCTTGAGGCGTGGCTGCTGAACCATCCGACCTTTGGCCACCACATTCTGGCGTGGCGCGAAAAAGGTGCGATCAGCCGCAAGGGCAAGATTGCAGCGAGCGCCGCCTTTGCGTTCAGTATCGTGCTGGCGTTGCTGTTCGCGCCGTGGCCGTGGATGATGGTGCCGATTATCGCCGCGGCGGTCGGTGGCAGCTGGATCTGGACGCGGCCGGAGGGGTGATTTATCTGTACGTCAACGGGTCACCGGCTTCTGTTGCCGTTCGTGTCGAGCGAAGTCGAGACACCGTGAGGGCTTGCACGATCGATGGGTGTCTCGACTTCGCTCGACACGAACGGGATTGAGGGGCGTGTTGAAGGCAACGCCAGCAACTTGTCGCGGTGGGCTTGACCTTGCTCATTCAGCAGGCAAGACAAGCGCCGCCGGGGTCGCATCGGGCAAATTGCTGGACCCCCACGCCGGGCTCCCCTAAGGACGCGGACCGATGCACGCTTATGCGAATCCGACCCGTTTTCTGGCGATTGCCAGGCCGCTGACGCCATGGCTGCTCGGCGTCGGCCTGCTGCTCGTGCTGGTGGGCGCGTGGGCCGGGGTGACGCAAGTGCCGGGCGACTATAAGCAGGGCGAGACGGCGCGGATCCTCTATATTCATGTCCCCGCCGCCTGGCTCGGCATGGGCGGGTGGACGTCGCTGGCGATCGCCGGACTGATCCAGCTCGTCTGGCGCCACCCATTGTCGGGGATTGCGGCGCGGGCGATTGCGGTGCCGGGGATGCTGTTCACCGCGCTGTGCCTCGCCACCGGATCGATCTGGGGCAAGCCGACGTGGGGCACTTGGTGGGAATGGGATGGGCGGATGACGTCGATGCTGGTCCTGCTGTTCCTTTATGCGGGCTTTATCGCGCTGACCAACGGCGACGGCGAACGGCGCGGCGGCGGGTCATTGTCGCGCGGCGCGGCGATCTATGCGCTGGTCGGCGCGATCAATATTCCGATCATCAACCGCAGCGTCGTGTGGTGGAACAGCCTGCATCAGGGGCCGAGCATCACGCTGCGCGGGTCGAGCATCGACAATGCGCTGCTGTGGCCGTTGGGCTTGACCTTGCTGGGTTTTTCGCTGTTATTCGGCGCTATTGTCCTGATGCGGATGCGGCGGATCATCGCCGACAACCGCGTCGCGGCGCGGCTGCGACGGCTGGCCGACGACGAGGAGAGTTGAGCGTGACGGGGGTGATCAGCGGCAGCGGCCAATGGGCCTATGTGGCGGCGGCTTACGCGCTGACGGCGCTGCTGACCGGCGCGGTGCTGTGGTCGAGCTGGCGCGCGATGGCGAAGGCCGAGCGGCGCAGCGACGCGCTGCGGCGGGACCGCAAATGAAGGCGAAGCATCAGCGGCTGGTGCTGGCGCTGGTCGCGCTGGCCGGCGTCGCGGGCGCGGGTGTGCTCGCGGCGAGCGCGCTGCGCGATGAGGCGGCCTATTTCCGCACGCCGATGGAAATCGCGGGTGGCAAGGCTAGCGTCGGCGAAGCGATGCGGCTGGGCGGCATGGTCGCCGCGGGCAGCATCAAGCGCCAGAGCGACGGCCTGACGATCCGCTTCGTCGCGACCGATGGCAAGGCGTCGGTACCGGTCGAATATACCGGCATCGTCCCCGACCTGTTCGGCGAGGAATCGGGCATGGTCGCCGACGGCCGCATGCGCGCCGACGGGACGTTTGTCGCCGACCGTATCCTGGCCAAGCATGACGAACGCTATATGCCGCCGCAGATGGGCGAGATGCCGAAGAATATGAAGGCACCGAAAGCGTGAGCGGTTTTCCTTTGCCGTCATCCCAGCGAAAGCTGGGATCGCTGGCGGTTTACGCAGCGTGGCCGGGCAAGGCTTCCAGCGGCCCCAGCTTTCGCTGGGGCGACGCTATATGATCGCCGAACTCGGCCTCGCCCTCCTCTGGATCGCGGCGGCGCTCGCCTGCCTGTCGCTCGTCGCGGGCACGCTGTATCTGCGCGGCGGGCACAAGGATCTGGCGGCGCTGGTCCGCCCGGCGAGCGTCGCGCAAGGGGTGCTCACCGCGACCGCGTTCGGCCTGCTGATCGCGCTGTTCATACGCTCAGACATGTCGGTCGAGCTGGTCGCGCGCAACAGCAACAGCCTGAAACCGATGATCTTTAAGATCGCCGGAACCTGGGGCAATCATGAAGGATCGATGCTGTTGTGGCTGACGATCCTGTCGCTGTCGGGGGCGCTGATCGCGCTGTTTGAAAAGCGGTTGCGCGAAGATACGCTGATCGCGACCTTGAGCGCGCAGGCCGCGCTGGGGCTCGGCTTTTTCGCCTTTCTGATCTTTTCGTCGAACCCGTTCAACCGGTTGCCGGTGGCGCCGCCCGACGGGCAGGGGCTCAATCCGCTGCTGCAGGACATCGGGCTCGCCTTCCATCCGCCGACGCTTTACGTCGGCTATGTCGGACTGTCGGTCGCGTTCAGCTTTGCCGTCGGCGCGCTGATCACGCGCGAGATCGGCCCGGCCTTCGCCCGCGCGATGCGGCCGTGGGTGTTGTTCAGCTGGATCTTCCTGACCATCGGGATCACCGCGGGCAGTTACTGGGCCTATTATGAGCTCGGCTGGGGCGGCTGGTGGTTCTGGGATCCGGTCGAGAATGTCTCGCTGATCCCCTGGCTCGCAGGCGCCGCCTTGCTCCATTCGGTCGCGGTGACAGCGACGCGCAATGCGTTGCGCGCGTGGACGGTGATGCTGGCGGTGATCGGCTTTTCGATGTCGATGGTCGGCACCTTCATCGTGCGCTCGGGGCTGCTGACGAGCGTGCATAGCTTTGCGGTCGATCCCGAGCGCGGGACGTTTCTGCTCGTCCTGATGGCGATCTATATCGGCGGCGCGCTGACCCTGTTCGCCTTGCGCGCGGGAAGCGTGGCGGAGGGGAAGAAGTTTGCGCTGCTCAGCCGCGAAGGCGCGCTGGTGATCAACAATTTGCTGCTGACGACGATCCTCGCGCTCGTCCTGCTCGGCACCCTCTATCCGATCGTCGCCGAGGCGATGGGGGAGAAGATTTCGGTCGGGCCGCCCTATTACAACCGCGTCGCCGGGCCGCTGGCGCTGGCGCTGTGTCTGGTGATGGTCGCGGGACCGCTGCTCGGCTGGCGCAGGGACGACGGCAAGAAGATGTGGTCGCGCCTGCCGCTGGCGATCTTTGCCGGGGCGGCGGTGCTGTTCGCGCTGATCCTGTTTGGCGGGAAGGTCGGGATATTGCCGCTGCTCGGCATGACCGTCGCCGGGGTCGTCGCGGTCGCCAGCCTGGCGCCGCTGTGGGGCCGCAACCTCCGCCGCACGCCGCTGCCGACCTGGGGCATGGTGATCGCGCATTTCGGCGTCGCGGTCTGCCTCGCGGGGATGGGCGCCGAAAGCGCCTTCATCAAGGAACGGCTGGTCGCTGCGGCGCCGGGTGACGTGGTGAAGGTCGGCGATTTCGCGGTCAAATTTGTCGGGGTCAAACCCATCGCCGGGCCGAACTATACCGCGATCGAAGGGACTTTGGTCGCGACGACCTCGGCTGGGGCGTCGTTCACGATGCGGCCCGAGGCGCGGACCTTCCCCGGCCTGATGGGAACCGCGCCGACCGAAACCAACGAGGCGGCGCTGCTGACGCGGCCGGGCGGGCAGCTCTATGCGGTGCTGGGGCAACCGGTGACCAGCGACGACGGGACGCGCGACCGCTACCAGATCCGCCTGTGGTGGAAGCCGTTGGTGTGGTGGATCTGGCTTGGGGGCGGACTGATCGCGCTGGGTGCGGCGCTGTCGCTGCTTGGCCGCGCGCAACTGCTGGGTATCTGGCGTGCGCGGCGCCGCCGGAAATCAGAGGAGCGCTTTGCGCCATGACCAACCGCTGGGTTCTCTTTGTGCCGCTGGCGATCATGGGGTTGCTGTTCGGCGCCTTCATCTACCGGCTGGTCACGCCCGCCGAGACGCTGATCCAGTCGCAGTGGATCGACAAGCCGATGCCGCTGTTCGACCTGCCGCCCGCGACCGCCGGGGTCGAAGGGTTGAAGAGCAGCCAGCTGGCCGACGGCCGGCCGCGGCTGGTCAATGTGTTCGCCAGCTGGTGCATCCCGTGCCGCGCCGAGGCGCCGCAGCTGGAAGCCTTGAAAGCCGCGGGGGTGCCGATCGACGGTATCGCGATCCGCGATCGGCCGGAGGATGTCGCGATGTTTCTGCGCGAATATGGCAACCCCTTCGACCGCATCGGATCGGACATGCAGAGTAGCGTCCAGATCGCGCTCGGCTCGTCGGGGGTGCCCGAAACGTTCCTGATCGACGGCAAGGGCATCATTCGCGAGCAGATTCAGGGCGTGATCCTGGCCGACCAGGTGCCCGAAATCGTGGCGAAGCTGGAGGCGATGAAGTGAGGCTGATGCTCGGCCTGCTCTGCGTGCTGGGTGCGTTTTCCGTGCCGCTGGCGGCGCAGGACCGCCTGCCGCCCGCGCCCTACGCCTATGAACAGCTGCGCGATCCGGCGAAGGAAGCGCGCGCGAAGGCGCTGATGGAGGAACTGCGCTGTCTGGTCTGTCAGGGCCAGTCGATCGCCGACAGCGATGCGCCGCTTGCGGGCGACATGCGGCACGAGGTGCGCAGCAAGATCGCCGCGGGGGAAAGTCCCGACGAAATCAAGGCGTGGCTTGTCGCGCGCTATGGCAATTGGGTGAGTTACGATCCTCCGTTTGACGGTGCGACGGCGTTCCTGTGGCTGGGGCCGCTGCTCTTTCTGCTGCTCGGCGGCTGGCTGGCGTTCGGACGCTTCCGCCGCGGCGCGAGTGACGATGCGGAGGACGGCGCATGATCTGGCTGTGGGTCATGCTCGCGGCATTGCTGACCATTGCTGCGATATTTGTGCTGGGCAGGCTGCCCGCCGCGGCGCGGCCGCTGGCGGGCGCCGCGGTCATGCTGGGGCTGGCTGGCTATGCGCTGCAGGGCAGCCCGGCGCTGCCGGGCAAGCCTGTCGCCGCGCCCGAGGAGCCCGCGGGGTTTGGCGAGGCACTCACCGACCAGCGGCAGGGTATGGCCGATCGTTTTGGCCCTGCGGCGCAGTGGCTGGGCATGTCCGACGGCTTCGCGCGCACCGGCAAGACCGAATTGGCGGCGCAAACGCTGGAAAAGGGACTCGAGACATATCCCGACAATGTCGACCTATGGGTCGGGCTGGGCAATGCGCTGGCGGCGCATGGCGGCGGGATGATGTCCCCGGCGGCGGCGCTGGCGTTCGATGAGGCGGCGCGCCGCGACCCGACCCACCCCGCACCGCCGTTTTTTGCCGGGCTGGCGCTGGCGCAGGGCGGCGATCTGAAGGGTGCGGAGGCGGTATGGAGCCAGTTGCTCGCGCGCAGTCCCGCCGATGCGCCCTGGCGCCCCGACCTCGAAATGCGGCTGGCGCAGCTTCGGCAGGCGCTCGGGCCGCAGTCGCCGCCCGTGATGGGACAAACCCCCTGATATGGATGCTATTCCAACCCCGCTCGCTCGTCTAAAGGCTCGCGATGACTGCTGAGTCGCAAACCGGGGCGGGCGGCGCCGAAAGGGCCGCGCCGACTGCCGCCAACGCCGGCCATTACGGCCATGACCACGCCAGCGATGGCAAGCTGAAGCTGGCGGTCGGCGCGGTCGGCGTCGTGTTCGGCGACATCGGCACGAGTCCGCTCTACGCTTTCCGCGAAACCTTTGCCGGGCATCACCCGATCGAACCCGACCGGCTGCACATCTATGGCGTGCTGAGCCTGGTGTTCTGGTCGATGATGCTGGTCGTCACCTTCAAATATGTGATGACGATCATGAAGGCCGACAACAAGGGCGAGGGCGGCAGCCTGGCGCTGCTCGCGCTGATCAGCCGGTCGTCGGGCGAGAAGCGCTGGACCTGGCCGATCATCCTGCTCGGGGTGTTCGCAACCGCGCTTTTTTATGGCGACAGCATGATTACCCCGGCGATGTCGGTGCTCTCGGCGACCGAGGGGCTGCGGTATATCGATCCGGGCTTTGCCCCCTATATCGTGCCGATCGCGCTCGCCATCCTGATCGGACTGTTCGCGATTCAATCCTATGGCACGGCCAAGGTCGGGGCCTTGTTCGGGCCGATCATGCTGCTGTATTTCGTCACCCTGGCCGGGCTCGGGATCATGCACATCGCTGATAATCCGTGGATTATTGCCGAGACGATCAATCCGGTGAATGCGCTGCGGTTCTTCTACGTCGACGGGTTTACGGCGTTTATTGCGCTGGGCGCCGTGGTGCTTGCGGTCACCGGCGCCGAGGCGCTTTACGCCGACATGGGCCATTTCGGGCGCGGACCGATCGGGATGAGTTGGCTCGCCTTTGTGCTGCCGGCCCTGATGCTCAACTATATGGGGCAAGGGGCAATGGTGCTTGCTGCCGAAGCCGGGCCGCGCGCCGATCTGATTTCCGACCCGTTTTTTCAGATGATGCCTGAGTTTCTTGAGGTGCCGGTCGTCATCCTTGCGCTGCTCGCCACGATCATTGCCAGCCAGGCGGTGATCTCGGGCGCCTTCTCGCTGACCCAGCAGGCGATCCAGCTGGGCTTCATCCCGCGTCTTCGCGTCGAGCACACCAGCGCGTCGGCGGCGGGGCAGATTTATATCCCGGTGGTCAACTGGTTCCTGATGATCATGGTGATCATCCTGGTGCTGTTCTTTGGATCGTCGAGCAATCTGGCCGCCGCCTATGGCATCGCGGTGACCGGCGCGATGTTCATCGACACCTGCCTGCTGTCGGTCGTGCTCTTCACGCTGTGGAAATGGCCTGCTTGGAAGGCGCTGCCCGTGCTGGCAGTGTTTTTCATCGTCGACATCGCCTATTTCGGCGCCAATCTGATCAAGGTGCCCGATGGCGGCTGGGTGCCGCTGGCGATCGGCCTTGTCATCTTCACCTTGCTGACGACCTGGTCGCGCGGGCGCAAGCTGATGCAGCAGGAAATGGCCGAAGGCGCGATGCCGATCCCGGTGTTCGTCAAATCGGCGGCGAACAGCGCGACCCGCGTGCCGGGCACCGCGGTGTTCATGACGTCGAGCTCAGACGGCGTGCCGCACGCGCTGCTCCACAATTTGAAGCACAACAAGGTGCTGCACCAGCGGATCATCCTGCTGACGATCAAGGTCGCCGACGTGCCGTTCGTGCGCGAGGAAAATCACTGCGCGCTCGAGGATCTGGGGCAGGGGTTCCACCGCCTGATCCTGAATTATGGTTTCATGCAGCCGGTCGATGTCCCCGACGCGCTGAAGCGCGTGACGAGTTGCGGCGGCGAGTTCAAGATGCTGGAGACGAGTTTTTTCCTGTCGCGCCAGACGCTGATTGCGGCGAGCAAGCCCGGGATGCCGATCTGGCGCGAAAAGCTGTTCGCGTGGATGCTGCGCAATTCGGAAAGCGCGATGGAATATTTCCGCCTGCCGACCAACCGCGTGGTGGAATTGGGCAGCCAGGTCGCGATCTGATCTGCTCGCGAATATTAACTTACCGACATGTTGGATTAAGCGTTTGAACATTGCCGCCAGTCTTGCAATGCAAGCGCGAACCGATGGAGGTCGGCGAGCGATATGGATGTGGGCAACAGTGACGCTCTGATCCTGCCGGTGCCGCCGGAACCCTTCGCGCTGATTGTCGGGGACGCAATGCAGCGCGGGTCCGCCGATGCGCTGGAAACGGCACTGCGCCATATGGGATTGCGTCCGGAACGGGTCGATGATGGCCCGTCCGGGGCAGGGGCTCTGATCGCCCCGCCGCGTTTTCGCCTGCGGTTCGGTGCGGCGTCGGTTTTGGCCGGCCGCGCTGCCGACGCCGCGTTGGATGCCGCCGATCCCGACCACCCGTCGACCAGCCTGCTGGCCGCAAGCCTGCCGCGCGACTGGCGTCAGGGTGGACATTGCTGGATGTTCGTCCCCGAAAGCGACGACGATCCCGCGATGTCAACCGAACCGCCGACGCGGATGCGCGAGTTCTTCAAGATGATGGTGCTGCTGATCGACCTGTTCGATGCCAGTCATATTTTTTGGTCACCGGCGCGGCTGTGGTCGGACGCCCAGCAATTCCGGGGTTCGATTGCCGAGATGCTGACCAGTGGGATGCCACCGGTGCTGCATCTGATCGCTTTCCGGCGCCGCGAGGACGCAGCGGGCGCCAGCATGGGGACGCGGGGGCTGGCGTTATTTGCCGGGCAGGAGCTGGAGGCGCGGATACCCGGTGGTTGGACGGTGGCCGAAATGGTGCGGCGGCTGTCACGCTTGGCGCTCGACATGATGTTGAATGGCCCGGTTCGCGGCACGCGAACGATGCGTGGGTTGGAAGCGGGCGAATGGATCGACCTGTTGCCGCAAACGGCGGCGGGTGGTCAGCGATCGACCGTGGTGGTCGAGTTCGGCACCGATCACTGATGCCGCGCCGCGGGTGGCAGGGCGCGCCGCCGCCACAACCCGGGTTCCAGCGTCACCACCTCATTCCGATCGCCCTGCTGCACCGGGGACAGATGATAGCAATGTTCGACCAGTTACAGGGCGAAGGTTTTGCATTGGAGCATTTCCGCCGCAACGGGGTGATGCTGCCCGCGAGCGAGCCGGCCGCACTGCTGTCGGGCCATGCGCTGCATCGCGGACCGCATCGGGGCTATAGCGATGTCGTCACGGCGCGGGTCGAGCGGATCAGGGCACATTTTGCGCTGCACGCGCCGACCGACGTGCGCACCGCGCGGCGGACCGCGGTGATGCGGCTGCGCCTGTTGCAGGATGTGACGCGCCGCGCGCTGACCGACCGGCACGGCGCCGGGTTCTGGCTCAACCGCCGCGATCCGATGCGGCTGTTCGTCGACCGCCCCTATCTGGACGACGCGATCGAGCGGCTGTTCGGGGGCGTTACAGCCTGACCTTTGCCTCCAGCTCGCGGCGCGCGGCAAGATATTGTGCCTCGAGTTCGGCGACGAATTCGGCGACGGGGCGGACCGCGCTGACCGGACCGATGCCCTGACCCGATCCCCAGATATCCTTCCACGCCTTGACCTTGGTATTGCCGCCCGAGCCGAAGTTCATCGTCTTGAGATCGCCCTCCGGCAGATTGTCGGGGTCCATGCCCGCAGCAACGATCGATTGGCGGAGGTAATTGCCGTGCACCCCGGTGAACAGGTTCGAATAGACGATGTCGCCAGCGCGGCCATCGACGATGCCATTTTTATATCCCTCGTCGGCGTTGGCCTCTGCAGTGGCGATGAAGGCGCTGCCGATATAGGCAAGGTCGGCGCCGCATGCCTGCGCCGCCAAGACCGAGCGACCATGGCCGATCGCTCCCGACAGAGCGATCGGGCCGTCAAACCATTCGCGGATTTCCTGGACCAGCGCGAACGGCGACTGACGGCCAGCGTGGCCGCCCGCACCCGCGGCAACGGGGATCAGGCCGTCGGCGCCCTTTTCGATCGCCTTGCGCGCAAAGCGGTCGTCGATGATGTCGTGCAGCGTGATGCCGCCCCAGCCATGCACCGCCTGGTTGAGTTCCTCGCGCGCGCCGAGCGAGGTGATGGTGATCGGCACTTTCCATTTCGCGCAGGTCGCGATGTCCTGTTCGAGCCGGTCGTTCGATTTATGGACGATCTGGTTGACGGCGTAAGGAGCCGACAGCCGGTCGGGATTGGCGCGGTCCCACGCCGCCAGCTCTTCGGTGATCTGGTGCAGCCATTCGTCGAGCA
Organism: Sphingopyxis sp. L1A2A; assembly: GCF_005502465.1. Classification (GTDB taxonomy): domain Bacteria; phylum Pseudomonadota; class Alphaproteobacteria; order Sphingomonadales; family Sphingomonadaceae; genus Sphingopyxis. Next base: position 7,353 of record NZ_SCOT01000017.1, on the reverse strand, counting down.
ACGTTTGCGGGCGCGCGTTGAGCGCCGGGAAGCTGCCGACGACACCCGCCTTGCACTGGGCGATGACGAGCTCCGGTCCCGACACGATGAACAAAGGCGAGCCGATGACGGGCAGGCGCAGACGGTCGAAAATCGGGGGCAGGGCCATGAATCACTCTCCGGTAGCGGTTTGCAACTGACCTTAACGTAAACGGAAGGTGGTGCAAGAGGGGTTGGCGAGGTCGCAACAGGTAAAGGCGGCCGACGCCGCCCTTGCCCGCGATGCCCCTGGCGGTCAGGCTGCGGTGGATCGACGCCGTGCCGCCTTGAATGCGGCGTAGCCGAACGCGGCCGACGCGATGAGCAGCACGCCCTGGGCGATGGCAAAGGGCGGTTCGGTTCCGGTCGGGGCCAGCGCGTTGAGCGCGGGGACTTTCAGGAACGACTGCACCACCAGCACGAACAGGTTGAGGTAGAGTGCGAGGGTGGCGGTGATCGCATAGGCGGTTGCCGCGCGCCCGGCGAGCTTGCCCCGATAATAGGCGGCAAAGGCGACGATCAGGATTAGCGTCGAGAGAATGCCGACGCCAAGCGCCGGGGTGAAAGCGACGATCGGGAACAGAAACCCCGTCAGGCTGGTGAGCAAGGTCGTCCACAGGAAGATGCCGGTCGTGCGGGGCAGGACAAGGCCCCGGGCGAAGGCGGGAAGGGCGATCAGGCCGGCCGCGATGCCGACCAGGCTGATCGCCACATGGAGCGCGGTGAATTGCGGGATGGTCAAACCGAGGATCATGGCACGTCTCCTTTACAGATAGCGCGGCGCGGCGCGCGAGCGCGAGAGGTTGGGGCGAAGCGCCGCGCGGGCGGCGATATAGGCGTCGTAGTCGGCCATGTCGGGGAGCGCCGGGATGGTAACCACCTCACCCGCATCGAAACCTGCGAGCGCCGCGTCGACCATGTCGTTCACGTCCATCACCATGTCGGCGGGGATATTCGCCAGCTGCGCCTCATCCCAGATCGGGGTGCGGGTGATGCCGGGCAGGACCGCCTGGACACGCACGCCTTGGGCGCCGAGCTCGACCTGCAATGCTTCGGTGAAAGCGAGGACATAGGCTTTGCTGGCGGGATAAACGGCGGTGAAACCGTCAGGCATCAGCGCGGTGACCGAGGTGATGTTGACGATTGCGCCTGCGCCCTTTGCCGCCAGCCGCGGTGCGATGGCGGCCGAAAGCCGCGTCACCGCGACGATGTTGAGATCGATCATTCCGGTGAGATAGGCGGGGTCGGCCTGGGCAAAGCTGGTTTCGCCCGCGATCCCGGCGTTGTTGATCAGGCCGGTGATCGTGTCGTCGTCGCGGAGGCGCGCTTCGACGCGGGCGAGGTCGTCGGGCTGGGCAAGATCGGCGGCGATAACATCGACCGCGACGCCGGTGTCGCGGCGCAGCTGGTCGGCGAGGGCGGCGAGTTTGTCGGCGCGGCGCGCGACGAGGATCAGATTATGCCCGCGGCGGGCCAGCCGGTCGGCATAGACGGCGCCGATGCCGTCCGATGCGCCGGTGATGAGGAAGCTCTGCTTGGTCATGATGCGTCTCCTTGATGAAGGAGGAGGCGCGGCCTCGTTGGACCGCGCCCTCCCTGTATCAGCTGTTGATGAAATCCAGAAGGTCGGCGTTGAAGCGGTCCTGGTGGGTGACGGTCAGGCCATGGTCGGCGCCTTCGTAGATTTTGAGCACTGCCTGTTTGACGATCTTGACGGTCGAAAGCGCTGCAGCGCCGATCGGCACGATCTGATCGTCATCGCCGTGGAGGACGAGGGTCGGGACGTCGAATTTCGTCAGATCGTCGTTGAAGTCGCTTTCCGAAAAGGCTCGGATGCTGTCGAGCAGGCCTTTGAGGCCGCCGTTCATGCCCTGCCGCACAAAATCGTCGCGCACCGCTTCGCTGACCACCGCGCCGTCGCGGTTATAGCCGTAGAAGGGCATGGTCAGATCCTTGAAGAACTGCGGCCGGTTGTCAAAGGTGCCCTTGCGGATGCCGTCGAAGACGTCGATCGGCAGGCCCCCCGGATTGGCTTCGGTCTTGAGCATCAGCGGCGGCACGGCGCCGATCAGCGCGACCTTCGCGACCCGCGCCGTGCCGTGGCGGCCGATGTAGCGGGTGACTTCGCCGCCACCGGTCGAGTGGCCGACGAGGATGACGTCCTTCAGGTCCAGCTGTTCGATCAACTCGCCGAGGTCGTCGGCGTACTGATCCATGTTGTTGTTTTCCCAGACCTGGTCCGAACGGCCATGGCTGCGGCGGTCGTGGGCGATGGTGCGGAAACCCTGATTGGCGAAATAGACCAGCTGGGCGTCCCAGGCGTCGGCGCTGAGCGGCCAGCCGTGGGAGAAGATGATCGGCTGGCCATCCTTCGGACCCCAGTCCTTGTAGAAGATGTGGGTGCCGTCGGTGGTGGTGATCGTGGTCATGGCATGGTTCCTTTCGGTCTGGAGGGGCGGGGTGTCCGTCCCGATGACACCCATTTAGGCCGCGCCGGGCTTGCATGGGATTGGCGGACACGACATTATGCGGTTCAAATCCGACAAACCAAACGACGGGGAGCCGATATGCCCAAGCTGAAGGTGGCGGACGCCGCGACGATGCCGCTGATCGAGGTCGGCATGATGACCTACCCCGATTGCCAGATCGGCATGGTCCACGGCATCACCGACCTGTTCGACATCGCCGGGCGCTTTGCCGTCGACCATGGCCGCCCGCCGATCCGCGCCAGCCATTGGCGGTTGCTGGACGGCGGCGGCTTTGCCCGCTGTTACGACAGCCACCCCGACCAGCCCGCCGCCAATTCGCCGGCGGTGCTGATCGCGCCGGGCAGTTTGCACAAGCTGCTCGAACCCGGCGAGGTCGAGCCCTATGCCCGCTGGCTGCTCGACCGCCATGCCCAGGGCACGGTGCTGGCGTCGAATTGCGGCGGCGCCTTTGCCTTGGCCGCCACCGGGCTGCTAGCGGGGCGGCCGGCGACGACGCACTGGTTTTTTGCCGAGCAGTTCAGGGCCCGCTTTCCCGATGTGCGGCTGGAGGTCGACCGGATGGTGATCGACGATGGCGACATCGTCACCGCCGGCGGGTTGATGGCCTGGACCGACCTGGGCCTGCGGATCGTCGAGCGGTTGCTGGGGCCGACGGTGATGATGGAAACCGCGCGTTTCCTGTTGATCGACCCGGGCGGGCGGGAGCAGCGGAATTACGCCAGTTTTGCCCCCCGACTGACCCATGGCGACGAGGCGATATTGCGCGTCCAGCACTGGTTGCAGGCGCGCGGTACCGGGCCGGTTGCGGTTCCCGCCATGGCCAGCGAGGCGGGAATGGAGGAGCGCACCTTCCAGCGCCGGTTCAAGGCCGCCACCGGCATGACCCCAGTCGAATATGTCCAGCATCTGCGCGTCGGCAAGGCGCGCGAGTTGCTGGAATTCACCCGCCGCACCGTCGACCAGATCGCATGGGGCGTCGGATATGAGGATGCCGCGGCGTTCCGCAAATTGTTCCATCGCATCATCGGCCTGTCACCCAATGAATATCGCCAGCGTTTCGCAACCCCGCAGTCGCTGGCCGAAGTGGCGTAAAGCCGCCCCCTAATATCCCCCGTCCGACCCCGGCGCGCGGTAAAAGCGGTGGCGGGTGACGGCGCCGTCGATCAGGCTTTTTTTGAGCTTTTTGCGCATCTTGTCGGCGCCGACCGGCGAGACGCAGACGAGGCGCGTACCGCCCGCGGGCAGCGGTTCGATCGCGCTGATCGCGACCCCCGCCGACAGGCACAGCGCGGTGACCTCGGCCTCGGCCAGCGACACGTTCATCGCGCGGCTCATGGCGGGTCGGCGCCGGGCGCCATGGCGCGGATCGCGGTCGCGACCTGTTCATAACCTTCGGCACTGGCGGTCGCGACCGCCAGCGGGCGGCCGCCGAGCGCGGGATTGTCAGTGTTGAGGAAGGCGACCGCGGGGTCGCGGCCCCCCATGGTCAGAAAGGCGAGCTGGCTGATGTCGCCCTGCCGCTTGGCGTCATCGCGCGCGAGCGGGGTGCGGTTGCGGCGGAAATGAGTGTTGGTGCGCGCGCGGGCCGGGGCCGCGGTCGCGGCGGCGTCGGGCTGTTCGGCTTGGCTGGGGTCGGACGTCATCGGGCGCGGCTCCTGTAAAGATATGGGGGCGGGCAAGCGGAAGCATGATGTCTCCCAGCCGCGGCGATGCATCCAAAGCGGTGCCGCGATCCTAACAATATGGGGATGCGGCGCATGAATTGTAAGACAGCGGCGCGCGGCGCGGCCTGCGCCGGTTGGCATGGCACGCGAACCGTTCGTCGATGGGCGGCGGACACTCGTCGAATGGCGACCCGCCGCCCGGCCTGTCTATGGCAATGAAAAGATGTTGAATTTCATATTCTCCCGGATTGTCACTTCGGCCCCCTTTGCAACGGCCGGTGCGGTTCGGGGGTTTGCGTGGTGAGGAGACGCATCGCCAACCAAATTCTTTCGCCCCCGGCGGCGGTCTTGGCCGAACTGACCCGCGGCACTGCCCCTTCGCGCCCCCCAACGAAGGTTTCCCCCATGAAAATTCCCCTGCCACCGCCGCATGGCCGCGCCGACGGCGATTGCGATTGCCTGCCGCGCCCGGCCGATTCCGAGCCGAATCCCGAGCCCGATTCCGATCCTGGCCCGCCGATGACCACCTTTGTCCTGCGTTACCAGGATGCGTGGTTCGGCGTGGAAAAGCGCGTCGCGTTCGAGGCGACCGACGTCGCCGCGGCGCTGGCGATGATGGCGCGCGAACCGGTCGGCGCGTGGGCCGAATTGCTGCACGACGGCGCCGTGGTGTGCCGCCGCGGGCATGAACCCGGTGGGGCGCCCGATTATTGGGTGGTGGATTGAGCCGATGATCGTCCGCCCTGTCGCGCAGCGATGGGGAGGATTTAGCCGCTGGCGGATTGCTGCGTCTTTGCGCCCGCGGACTTGCCCTCGCGATCATTGGCGGGGGCGGGCAGGCCGAAAAAGACGCGGCGCGCGGCTTCGGCCGCCCGGCGCACCGGCGCCAGGTCGGCCTCGCACACCGCCGCGAATGCCTCGGCTTCGGCGGCATCGATGGTGCGTTCATAATTAAAGTCGCCGAATTTCCCCTGCTCGATGCCGATGAAACCGTCGGGCGGCGGGAAATCGGTGCGCCGCTCGCCCGTTTCATGGTCGGTCCACACGCTCATCCGGGCGGCAAAGGCTTCGGGAGTCGGCCCGCCCACCCACATCGCATCGGGATCAGGGACGGGATCGGGGGCGGCGGCGGAATCAGCGGAAAACTGCGCAACTTCACGCGCGAATGCACTGTCTTTCCACAGCGTGGCGAGCGGGTTGGCGCGGTTGTCGCGGCCGGCGAGCCAGAGCGCGAGCGCGGCGGCATGGCCTTCGGCTGCGGCGTTTTCGGGGGCGTTTTCGGCCCCGGTGCCGTCGGCCGCCGCCTGGGCGACATCGAACAGCGACAGGAAACCCGGCCAGTCGCCCGCGATAACCTGCGCCAGCATCTCTTCCCCTGCGAGCGCCCGCGTTTCGACCATCTTGTCGAGCCGCGCGAGCATCGCAAGGCCAAGGCGCGAATCGAGGCGGCGGCGCTTGGCAAAGCTGCGCCCCTCTTCGCGCAGCAACTCGGCGGTTTCGTCATAGCCCCAGATCGCGCGGTCGAGCAGCTCGTCGACCAGCCGCCCGCGCGCGATCAGCACCGCCGCAGCGCAGCCCAGCTTGAACGCGGCGCCCGCGGGCCGTTGCTTGAGCTGATAGACGGCGGACGGCGACATGCCGACCTTGGCCGCCGAAATTTTCACCGACCCGGTGGTGGCGAGGCTTTCGAGAAAGTCGCGCTGGAGTTTGGGGGTCCAGTGGTAGCTGGCGGGGGCGGGGAGGAAGGCGGGATAGTCGTCGGTGTCGTCCATCGATTCGTCCTTTTCGGTTGGGGGAACCGAGAGAGTGAACCATATGGGTTAAATGTAGGAAAGAGCTAATCGAAATAGCGGTCTCTTAATTCTTTGCATGTGCCGTCAATTCCCGGGAACATGGTCGCAGAAGTTATCCCCATCGTTCTAAGGTCACGCATCGCAACATCTCTTTCACTCCATGGGAGATCAAAAGGCGTCAGATATGTTTGATTATTTTGCCTCTCTTGAAAACGGATCAATGCCTCGATGTTGGGAACGGTGCTCACCATTGCAAGTGCCTGCTGCGGTAATGCCCTTTTGTTTTCAAGGGGTACGAGATCTTGAAGCGTTACGTGAGGACGTGCGAGTGCCAGATGGGTGACTGCGTTTGGGTCTTGGGGCCAAGCGCTTCGGTGAAACGCAAAAACTCGGGCGACGGAATCTTTTCGGTCAGGGGATTTGGGCAACGAGTGGAGGGCAAAAAAAGCAGCTACGTAGGGTGAATAAGTCCAATCCAGCAGGGGGGTCGGAAAGCCGTGATGTTGAGCGAGGCTATACAATCCGCCAGTAACTAAGGCTGAGTCAATATGCAAAAATGTTGTAGTATGCGGAAGCAGAGCTGACCTTAGTCTTGGCACGTCTTCTTTTATATATCGATCAAGATTGACCCTACCCGTCCTATGGAAGGAAGTTTGCAGCGCCCATGGCTCCGGCTGACCTCTCCATACATATTCCTCAGGAGAAAATTCTGACACCTTTGCTTTAAATTTCTCCCAAGTGATATGTTCTGACGGGTTGTAGGTAGATTTGTCGCCACAATGAGAACCGTAAAGCAAACCCTTGGCTTGCGATATTTCTTGAGAGTTAAAAGTTGTCTTGTAAGAAACTAATAAACCATCTGCGCCATTAGACAGCTTAATTTCCGCATCGCTTGCATGAACAAGATCCGGATGATTGACCATGTATTCAGCTGGCGAAATTATACTTCGATCTCGTTCGTCCACCACAAAAATTGGGGCGGTGATCGATACCTGATCAGATTTGCTCCCCGTATCAATGAATGCGGCGGTTGACGGTAAGGTTTGATCAGAAGGAATAAACAGTGCGGTGCCGATAAATCGGTCTGCCAGCTCGTCCAGATCAACCACTACGTGGCCCGGTGTTGATCCATCGAGAAATCCAATCCAATGTCCTTGCATGAGTTCGATCTTGGACTTCTGAATAGCGCTCGTCCAGCCCATCTGAAGCCAATGTCGTGGGAGACAATACCGCTAAGTCTTACAGGTGTTTGCCCCTCCGCCCCTCGCTGCGCGAGCGGTCCCCCTCCCCATCGCTTCGCGACAGGGAGGATTTTTGGTGGTCGTTTCGTATTGGGTTCCTCCCTGTCGCGAAGCGATGGGGAGGGGGACCGCTCGCGCAGCGAGGGGC